>NZ_JACSMP010000004.1:0-222134 GCF_018618725.1 Exiguobacterium sp. s80
TCGCCAAGAAGTGGTTGAAGACGAAGCGCGAACAACCGATCGTCTTCGCGATCAGGATTTCCTGCTCTTTTGTCGGGTAGATTCTGAATGTGTAGGCCTTGTGAGTCAACATGATGTTCACCTCCTTACAACGGATATACCCGAAAGAGAGGGTGGCGATTCATCTCCCACTTTCACTCGGGCTTCACCCGGATCGTTTAGAAGTGGGTGTATTCTCGCCTGATTTTGATAAATGACCAAATAAAAAAGACGGAGGATCCGTCTTTTTTACGATTGTTCCATTTCGCGAACAACATAAGGATAGATTTTTCGATAACGAATGAAACCTGCGATGAATGAGGCGAGACCAACTGCGATTAAAATCGAGCAGACGATTTTCCCCGTCAACGTCGTCAATCCGTCGCCAGACAGAAATTGATTGGCTGCGAACAAGATGACGAATAGGCTGAGCCAAATGCTTGCTTGGGTGTTAAATAAAAATTTCCGATTCGTACTCTTCGTATGGAATGCACGACGCTTAGCGAGTAAATAGCCTCCTAGCGACAAGACGATTAACAAGATTAGAACGAATTGCATGGGGATGACCTTCCTTTCTTTTTCGTATCTGTTTGTATCATATCAATATTTAGAGGAGCTGTGCACTGTGAAAGAACAAATCAGACAATTGATTGAAGACGCATCGACGATTATTATTCATCGGCATGAACGACCGGATCCGGATGCGCTTGGAAGCCAGTTCGGGTTACGTGAAGTCTTGCAGCAACAATTTCCGGAGAAAAAAATCTACGCCGTCGGTGAGATGGCAGACTCCCTATCGTTCATGGGGAAGCTCGACGCAGTGGAACCGAAAATGTATGAAGAAGCACTCGTCGTCATTTTAGATACGGCGAATGAAGCACGAATCGACGGTCATGTTGCGATGACAGGGCGTCACGTCATTAAGATTGATCATCACCCGGACGAAGATGCTTATGCAAAAGTCCAACTCGTCGATCCGACCGTCAGTTCGACATCGGAATTACTTGTCCATCTGTTAAATGACTGGGGATATCCTATCCCGGCGGCAGCGGCGATTCAATTTTATGCAGGAATCGTCGGGGATACAGGACGCTTCCAATTTAGAGGGACGACGAGCAAAACGTTTGCCGTCGCAGCACAACTGCTTGATCTCGAAATCGATACAGACTGGCTCTATCGAAACATGTATCAAACGGAACTCGTTGCACTTCATTTGCAAGGATATGTCTTGCAACATATCCAGTTGACGGATGCAGGCGTCGGTTATGTCGTCTTGACGCAAGAGACGTTAAAACGTTTCGATGCGACGGTCGAACAAGCTTCATTGCTCGTCAATAGTTTTGCCGGCCTTAAAGGAATGAAGAGTTGGGCGTTATTCCTCGAGACGGAAAAAGAGGTCCGCGTGCGCATTCGTTCAAAAGGACCCGTCATCAACGAAGTAGCGAAGGAGTTCCGGGGCGGTGGACATCCGATGGCGTCCGGCGCGACAATCGATCACTTGTCAGAAGTGGATCAAGTCGTCGCCCGTCTCGACGCAGTCGCACGAGACTTCCGCTTCGAATGAAAAGAGGCTGCTCGCTATCATCCAGATTCGGATACATAGCGGACAGCCTTTTGTGGTCTCAGTGCGTCGTTGTCTCTTCTTGCGGAATAAACCAAGTTCCGCGTTCTGTATGGTCTTCGATGACATTGAGTTCTAACTCTTTAACAGACTTCCGAATGCGTTCGGCGATTTCTTCTGTTTCAGTAAAGGCAGTGACACCGAGTTTGAGTTGCTCGACTTTTTCACGGGCAATCTGGCTACGATTTAAAATCATCAGAAACACTCCTTCCTTCCGCGTCATGATATTTCTATACTTATTGTATCGAATATTGAGTAAGAAGGCGATAGTCAGGAGTCGCTAGATATGAATGTTCTGAAAACTTTTACCATGCAAAAACTTATAATGGATGAAAGAAGTAGAAAAGGAGGGAGGAAATATGATG
Organism: Exiguobacterium sp. s80; assembly: GCF_018618725.1. NCBI lineage: Bacteria > Bacillati > Bacillota > Bacilli > Caryophanales > Exiguobacterium > Exiguobacterium sp. s80. The sequence goes on from NZ_JACSMP010000004.1 coordinate 2,005, forward strand.
CAATTGAACGTACGAACGGCCTACAGCCCATTGCAGAGTATGATTCGTCTATCACCGTATCTCGACGAGTTGAAGCGAAGGGGAGCCTCAACTGCGGCGATTTGCGAGACGACGCTAACGGGGGTTCCGGCGTTCGTTTCTGAATGTCAAAAACGGGATTTGCTTCCGGTCGTCGGTTATGAACAAGACATGAAGGAAATCGATGAATTCAATATTTTATGGTATGCCAAAACAGGTCGGGGATTACAGATATTATACCGATTAGCCAGTGGACAGGAAACAGAGGAATGCAGCGAATTAATCGCAATCCTTGAGCCGAAACGTCAAGCGACAGAAGATGAAACGCGACTTCGGCGTCAAGTCGTGAATTGGATGGGGTATGCCAAAAATGCGACGGTCTATTTAGGTGTGAAAATGGCGCGCTCGACTGTCGAACGGGACAGCAGGGAGCGTTACCGGGTAGTTGCCCAAGAGTTAGGACTGGAAACCATCCCGATCGATCCCGTCCGCTACTTGCGTCGTGACGACGCAGATGCCTACCAAGCACTCCGGGCGATTGACGAAGGGACGCCGTTTCAAGAACAAAAAGTGAATCGACAAGCACATCTCAAGTCGGATGAGGAATTACGCGAACATTTTACCGAGCACGAACAACGTCTCTTGAAACAGTGGGCGCAGACGCAAGAAACACTTACATTACCGAAACAGTCGAGACCGTTGCCACGTGTCGCGGATGACTCAATGGGGAAACTACGTCAGCTTGCACGCGACGGATTACTGGCACACGGTCTAGTTGATGAGACTGCGGAGGCGAGACTCCGTTACGAACTCGACGTCATCGAAACAACTGGATTTGCTGACTACTTTTTAATCGTCGAGGATTTAGTACGGCATGCGAAAGCGGTCGGCATTCGTGTCGGTCCCGGGCGTGGGTCGGCTGCCGGGTCGCTCGTCAGTTATACATTAGGCATTACGACGGTTGATCCGTTGAAATATGGGTTGCTGTTCGAACGTTTCTTAAACCCAGAACGCATCACGATGCCGGATATCGATATCGATATTGAGGACGAACGCCGCGAGGAGCTACTGGATTATCTCGTTGACCGATATGGTCGAAGTCACGTCGGTCAAATCGGGACGTTGTCGACCCTTGGTGCAAAAGCATCACTTCGAGATGTCGCCCGTGTCCTCGAGTTTTCAAAAGATGAGACGGATGCTGCGGCGAAGCAAATCGCTAAAGAAACGACCTTACAAGGAATCGAACAAAAGCAAAACATCTACCGCTGGTTCTCCGGAAGTGAGAAGCGGCGCCAATTGTTACACCTCGCCCAAGCAATCGAAGGATTGCCAAGACAGCGGTCGATTCATGCAGCCGGTGTCGTCATCGGCTCGGAAGACTTGATTGAGACGACGCCGCTCGATACAGGATCGAGCGAGCGGTTCGTCACCCAATATTTGATGAAAGCACTCGAACAACAAGGTCTCTTGAAAATCGATTTACTAGGACTCAGGAATTTGACGCGTCTTCGACAAATGGAACAGTTGATTCGGCGGGAACGTCCCGATTTTTCGATGGAAGAGCTTCCGGAAGAAGATTCGGCAACCCTGCGTTTATTTGCACGAGGGGATACGGATTATATCTTCCAGTTTGAATCGAACGGGATGAAGCAGACGTTACGTGAAGTCAAACCGACCCGTTTTGAAGATTTAGTCGCGACGATGTCACTCTTTCGGCCGGGGCCGATGAAATTCATCGATCTATATGCGAAACGCAAGGCGGGACAACCTTATCAAACGGTTCATCCGATTTTAGCGGAAGTACTAGAGACGACATATGGTGTCATCGTCTATCAAGAGCAAATCATGGAAATCACGCGTCGGGTCGCCGGATTTACACTGGCGCAGGCAGATTTATTACGGCGGGCGATATCGAAAAAAAATAGTGCGTCGGTCGAATCAGAGAAAGTGCGTTTTTTAGAAGGTGCCGTTCAGAATGGTCTTGCGCAAACGACTGCTGAGACACTGTATAATCAAATCGAACGTTTCGCGGGCTATGGCTTTAACCGGAGTCACGCAGTCGCCTATACGAAGATTAGTTATGCGTTAGGTTATATGAAAGCTCACTATCCACAAGTTTTTTCCCTTGTGTCGATCGATCAACCGGAACGACTCGTCCGGGCGATGCGGGACAAGCGTTTGCCTGCCTTACCACCTGATATTTGGATTTCAGACTATCGTTCGACTTTGGAAGGAAAAGGCATCCGACTCGGGATTCAAGTGTTACGTGGAATATCGGAACGCGATTTTAAAGCTTTGAAAGAAGCAGCGAAATCATCGCGGACAATCACGACGTTACTGACGACCGTCGGCTGGGGAAAAAAAGAACGCGCTAAAATCGAATTGTTACTCTATGGTGGGGCGTTCGACCGCGCGACACATGGCGACCGCGGACTGGCAGAACAAGAAGTCCTTGATTACTTTACGATGGCTTCGAATACACTCTTACCGGACGAATTAGCAAGCCTCGGTAAGCGGGCAACGACAAAAGCCGTCACACGTACTGCGACGGACTGGGCGCGGCTCGAACGTGAAGCACTTGGATTCTGGTTAACCTACTCACCTTTGATGACAGCGATGACACCCCAAGTCGAGACGACGCACTTTCATGATGTTTCAAGCGAGATGGAAGAATCCGTTTACCTTGTGTGTTATATCGAGCAGCTGCGGGAATTTAAGACGAAGCGTGCACAATCAATGGGCGTCATGCAAGCCGTTGATGGGTATTCGAACGAAGAGGTCGTCATTTTCCCGAAACAGTACGACATGTATAAACGATCGTTGTATGTCGGAAACGTGTTGTTGATCGAAGTGAAGGTGCAAGACCGGGCAGGTGAACGGCAGTTCGTGTTAGAGCGGTTGCGTCCGCTTGGTCAAGATGTCTTGTTCATCAAGTTACCTTCTAAAAATGAGCTGGCTCCTCTTGAACGTGTACTTGAAATCGCACCGGGTGACATTCCGGTCGTCGTCCGCTATGCTGACACGAACGAAACAAAGACGTTGCCGGGTTTATATGCGATTCGTCATGAAGAAGAGCTGTTCGCGCAATTACGGATTCAATTTGGTGAAGCGAACATCATCTTAAAAAATGTCCCCCGATCAAACTAGTAGTAGGTAATAAGATTTGTTATAATAAGGGGTAATTGGTCTGACCAATGCCACCTAATTTTATGTAATGACGGGTACGTCAGAAAGGTGGTGCCGTAAAAATGGAGAAAAAGCGAAACGCTTTTGAAATGAACATCGCGGCAATTAAATTGATGATTGAGCAGGATGGATTAGTTCCGGGAGATCGGATCCCATCTGAACGTGAGTTGGCTGATCGACTAGCAATCAGCCGACCGTCCGTCAGGGAAGCATTGCGAACGCTTGCTTATCTCGGAATCATCGAGACGAGACATGGTGGAGGAAGCTTTCTTTTAAATCGTGACGACCATACCTATATTCAAATCATTGCCCAATTTTTAGTGACCGGCGACTCGAAATTTGAAGATTTAGCAGGAACACTTCGCTTACTTGAACAATCTGCTATTGCCCAGTTGGACGATCATACGTTTCTGGAAGAACATCTCGATTCAGATACTGCGTTTCGAGAAACGTTGATCAATACGGTGAAAAATGATTTGTTCGAGCGGATTTGGAGACAAGTGAATGCATTTTATCAAAGTTTTGGTCAAGGGGAACTCTATACGCGAGCGGAACGGGAAGCACTCCTGAAACGCTCTTAGGAACTACAAGGGGGAACTAACGTGCAAGCATTTTTTCGAAAACCTAAAAAGTTCGTGACGTTGACGACGAAAGAGCAACGGGTCGACGTCCCAGTCGGACTGATGACGAAATGTCCAAAATGTAAATTAATCCAATATACGAAACAACTTGAAGCCAACTTGCGTGTCTGTACATGTGGATATCACCATCCTTTGACGGCGCAGGAACGGTTTTCGCAACTATTTGATGACGGTAGCATCACATATTTTGATCTTCCGAACGTAAAAGCAGACCCGCTTCAATTTCAAGATTATCCAGAAAAATTGAAGGGGGATCAAGTGCGGACAGGTCTTGAAGAAGCCATCGTCTGTGGTGTCGGGACGGTGGATGGTTATCCACTCGTTGCGTGTGTGATGGATGCACGCTTTCGGATGGGTTCGATGGGGGCGGCAGTTGGAGCAGCGATTGCAGAAGCAGTCCGGTATGCAACGAAACACCGATTGCCTGTAACGATTTTCTCTGCTTCAGGTGGGGCACGGATGCAAGAAGGCATGGTCAGTTTAATGCAGATGGCGAAGTCGAGTTTATTCCTGAAGCAACATTCGGATGCCGGACTCCTCTACATCTCATGCATGACTCATCCGACGACAGGTGGTGTCTCAGCTAGTTTTGCGATGCTTGGAGACTACAACATTGCAGAGCCGGGTGCGTTGATTGGATTTGCAGGACGACGGATCATCGAACAAACGATTCGAGAAAAATTGCCGGAAGATTTTCAGACGTCGGAATTTCTACTACAAGCGGGTCAACTCGATGATGTCGTATCACGACACGATTTGAAGACCTACTATAAACGAATTCTGATGATGCACGCGGAGGGAACAAATCATGCAACCATTTGATCAACCAGTCATCGCGTTACGCGAGAAAATATTAGAACTTCACGACATGGCGGAAACGCAAGGTCTCGATTTTAAAGAAGAGCTGAATTTGCTCGAAGAACGATTACGTCGATTAGAACTCGATATTTATGGGAATATGAAAGCGTGGAACCGTGTGCAGTTGGCACGTCATCCTGAACGACCGACGACGCTTGATTATGTCGAGCGGATTTGTGACGACTTCATCGAACTTCATGGCGACCGGCATGGATATGATGATGCTGCAATCGTTGGTGGAATCGCGATGCTGAACGGTCGACCTGTAACAATCATCGGCCATCAGCGTGGTAAGGATACGAAGGAAAACATCCGCCGAAACTTTGGAATGCCTCATCCGGAAGGATATCGAAAAGCACTACGACTCATGCAACAAGCCGTGAAGTTCAACCGTCCAATCATTACGTTCATCGATACGAAAGGGGCTTACCCGGGTCGTGCAGCGGAAGAGCGCGGCCAAAGCGAGGCGATCGCGAAAAATCTCTTTGAAATGGCTGGCATGGAAGTGCCGATCATCTCGATCGTCATTGGCGAAGGCGGTTCTGGTGGAGCGCTTGGTATCGGTGTATGTGATGAACTGTTGATGCTCGAAAACTCAACGTACTCTGTCATATCACCTGAAGGTGCAGCTGCTTTGCTTTGGAAAGATGCAAGTCTTGCAGAACAAGCGGCGGAATCAATGCGAATTACTGCACCCGATTTATTGCGTCTAGGGATTGCGGATGCAATCATTCCTGAAGTCATTGGTGGAGCACACTTAGATGTTTCATTACAGGCGGACAAATTAAAAGTTGTACTAGAACAGAAGCTTGCGTATCTTACACAGTTAACATCAGAACAGCTGATTGAGAAGCGCACAGAAAAATATCACCGGATTGGCACATAAGGGGCATGTAATCGCTATCATGGTTGGGATTCCTTATTTCGTGATAGGCTGAACAAACTGTCTGTTCAAGTTTATGCAATCTGCCCTGTTGTAAAACAAGAAAACAACGTGCTATTTTAGATTCAGATTAATAGAGAGGTGATTAACGTGAGTTTAAAACGGATTGCTGTCTTAACAAGTGGTGGAGATGCACCCGGGATGAATGCTGCGGTGCGTGCTGTTACACGTAAAGCAATTTTTCATGGCCTAGAAGTATTTGGTGTCTACAATGGATATCAAGGTTTAATTAATGGAGATCTCGTCCAATTGAACCTTGGGTCAGTTGGGGACATTATTCAGCGTGGAGGAACATTCCTTCGTTCAGCTCGCTGTCCTGAGTTCCGCACAGAAGAAGGACGTGCGAAAGCAGTCGTCAACTTGAAGAAGTTCGAAATTGACGCACTTGTCGTCGTAGGTGGCGACGGGTCGTACCGTGGTGCTCAAAAACTGACGGGACTTGGTTTCCCGACAATCGGTCTTCCGGGAACGATTGATAATGATATTCCAGGAACGGATTATACGATTGGATTTGATACAGCGCTCAATACAGCGCTCGAAGCAATCGATAAAATCCGGGATACGGCATCTTCGCATGAACGGACATATGTCATCGAAGTCATGGGTCGTGATGCTGGAGATATCGCACTCTATGCTGGATTAGCAGGTGGGGCGGAGTCGATTCTTGTTCCAGAGCGTCCAGAAGATTTAAAAGAAGTCCTCGATCGTATTCAAAGTGGTGTCAATCGTGGTAAAAAACACTCGATCGTCATCGTCGCTGAAGGTGCAGGTCGGGCGCAAGATGTTGGGGATCAAATCGCGAAAGAAACAGGGCTTGATACACGCGTTACCGTGTTAGGTCATGTTCAACGTGGAGGAGCGCCAACAGCTGCTGACCGCGTACTTGCGAGCCGGATGGGCGCTTACGCAATCGACATTTTACTTGAAGGTAAACAGGGACGTGTTGTTGGCGTTCGGGGTGGTAAAATGATGGATCTTGATATTGACGAAGCATTAGATGAAAACAAACATGTACTCGATCTTGATATCTTAGAATTGTCGAAACAACTCTCAATCTAATATATCTTTAATACTTGAGGTCATTTTGGTTAGGTTTATTGGCACTGTTGACAAACGGCCAAACATTGTAGGAGGTTTATGGAATATGCGCAGAACTAAAATTGTATGTACGATTGGACCGGCGTCAGAAAAACGTCTTCCAGAAATGATTGAAGCAGGAATGAACGTCGCTCGTTTGAACTTCTCACACGGTGACTATGAAGAACACGGCGCACGAATCACGGATATCCGTCGCGCAGCTGAAGAAGCAAACAAATTAGTAACAATCCTTTTAGATACAAAAGGTCCTGAAATCCGGACGCATACGTTTGAAGAAGGAAAAGCGCTTCTCGTCCGTGGCAAACAAGTCATCGTCGTCAGCGGTGATGCAAATGAAATCGTCGGTACAGCAGATAAATTCTCTGTGACATATGACGGTTTGTATGATGATGTCGAAGTCGGTTCGATGATCATGTTAGACGATGGATTAATCGGACTTCGTGTTGCGGAGAAACTTGCGAACCGTGAACTTCTTTGTGACATCGAAAACGAAGGTATCATCAAAACGAAAAAAGGTGTTAACTTACCGAACGTAAAAGTTAACCTACCTGCTTTGACAGATAAAGATATCGCAGACATCGAGTTCGGAATCAAGAGTGACATCGATTTAATCGCTGCTTCATTCGTCCGTCGTGCGTCTGACGTTGTGGCGATTCGTCAATTACTTGAAAAACACAACGCGAGCCACATCAAAATCTTCCCGAAAATCGAAAACCAAGAAGGTTTCGACAACATCGAAGAAATCATCGCGATTTCAGACGGTTTGATGGTTGCACGTGGTGATCTTGGAATCGAGATTCCGACTGAAGAAGTAACACCAGCTCAAAAAGACCTCATCAAAATTTGTAATCACTATGGTAAACCAGTCATCACAGCAACACAGATGCTTGATTCGATGCAACGTTTCCCACGTCCGACACGTGCCGAAGCATCAGACGTCGCGAATGCGATTCTTGATGGAACGGATGCAATCATGCTTTCAGGCGAAACAGCAGCAGGGGATTACCCGATCGAGTCTGTTCAAATGATGCATACGATTGCGAAGCGGACAGAAAAAATGCTCGACTACAAAAAATTATTGAAAGATCGTCAAACGCGTAGTGAGCACACGGTGACGGATGCAATCGCTCAAGCGGTTACGCATACATCAATCAACTTGGACGCAAAAGCAATCTTGACGCCGACACAATCAGGCTACACGGCATCACGGATTTCAAAATACCGTCCAGAGGCGAACATCGTTGCGGTCACACCAAGCGCGCGTGTTGCGCGTCAGTTGAATATCGTCTGGGGTGTGTACCCAATCGTCGTTGATCATCTCTCGGACAACACGGATGATATGTTGACACTTGCTGCCGATACAGCAAAAGATGCTGGATTCGTCACAGACGGTGACCTCGTCGTCATCTCTGCTGGGATCCCTGCTCTGACTGCCGGTACAACGAACATGTTGAAAATTCATATCGTTGGTAAAGAAATCGCGAACGGTCGCGGAATCGGCGAACGTGGTGTCGTTGGCGAAGTCGTCATCGCGCACACAGCTGAAGAAGCAAACGCGAAAGCAAAAAAAGGTATGATTCTTGTTACGAACTCAACCGATCGTGACATGATGCCTGCAATCGAGTTAGCAGCTGCAATGATCACAGTAGATGGCGGATTGACAAGCCATGCTGGGATCGTAGGTCCTTCACTCGGCAAACCAGTCATCGTCGGTGTTGAAAATGCTTTGACAATCTTTACAGATGGTCAAATGATTTCAATCGATCCATTGACAGGGAAATTGTACAACGCATAATCAATGAAACGGATATGGCGAAAGCCATGTCCGTTTTTTCGAAACATGGGGGTCGTCATGGAAGCCTATCTCTTTTTAATTGGTCTCGTTTTAATCGGAGTTATTGCGCAAAATAAGTCACTCATCATCGCAGCTGCCTTCTTGTTAATCGTCAAAGCGATTGGATTAGATAGTCGCCTCTTCCCATCGTTGCAGGCGAAGGGGATCACCTGGGGCGTGACATTGATCACGGCTGCAATTCTCGTGCCGATTGCGGCAGGGGACATCGGGTTTAAGGAATTGTTAAACAGCATCCGGGGTCATATCGGAATCATTTCATTTTTAGCGGGAATATTCGTCGCAATCGTTGCTGCCCACGGGGTCGGTTTGATGAAGGAAGATCCACTCGTCACAACGGCACTGCTTGCCGGAACAATTCTTGCGGTCGGTTTATTCAGAGGTGTTCCCGTAGGTCCATTGATAGGAGCGGGAATCGCTGCACTCGTCATTGGAATGTGGGATGTTATATCAAAAGCATTTAGTGGCTAAGTGACTTAAATGAACGCAAACGAATTAATTTTTTGATAATAGTATGCAAGTTCGTTCACTTTTTGGTTAATTTTGTTTATACTAAGGACAGAAACAAGATGGTCTATTCAAGAACAAGCGATTCAGCAAGGGGATTTCTTGAGTAGACGTCTTTTTTTCAATACGGAAATGAAAGCGTTTTAAATTTCTGGGGGAAAAAAAGGGGGATTTTTACATGACTCAAACAAAAGGGTTAGAAGGAATCGTCGCGACAGCATCGAAGATTAGTTCGATTATCGATGGTCAGTTGACGTATGGTGGTTATACAATTGATGATTTGGCGGAGCACGCCTCATTTGAAGAAGTCGTCTTCTTACTTTGGAACGATCGTTTGCCAAAAGAAGATGAGTTAAAGCAACTTTCAGAAGCTTTAATTACTGAAGCAGAAGTTGCACCGGCTGTACTTGAGACGTTAAAAGTAGCTCCGAAAACAGCGAATGCGATGGCAGCCATCCGAACTGCTTTATCACAGCTTGCATTGTATGATGAGTCTGCTGAAGATATGTCGACAGAGGCGAACTACGCTAAAGCCATCAAACTCCAAGCACAAATCGCGACGCTCGTAACGGCGTACGCGCGTATCAAGAAGGGGCACGATCCGATTGCACCAAAATCCGGTCTTTCGTACGCTGCGAACTTCCTGTATATGTTGACAGGTGAAGAGCCGACAGAAGTTGCTGAAAAAGCATTCAACCAAGCGCTTGTGCTTCACGCCGACCATGAGTTGAACGCCTCGACGTTCACAGCACGTGTTTGTGTCGCGACACTTTCTGATGTCTATTCAGGTGTGACGGCAGCAATGGGTGCACTTAAAGGTCCACTTCATGGTGGAGCGAACGAAGCGGTCATGAAAATGTTGACTGAAATTGATTCGGTTGAAAAGGTTGACGAGTATGTTCATAATAAACTTAAGAACAAGGAAAAAATCATGGGCTTCGGTCACCGTGTTTATAAAGATGGTGATCCACGCGCGAAGCACCTTCAAGAGATGAGCCGTCAATTGACTGCTCAAATCGGGGAGCCGAAATGGTATGAGATGTCAGTTAAGGTTGACGAAATCGTCCAGTCGGAAAAAGGATTGAAACCAAATGTTGATTTCTATTCTGCTTCTACGTACCATGCACTTGGTCTTGAGACAGAATTGTTTACACCAATCTTTGCTGTTAGTCGGATGTCAGGTTGGTTAGCGCACATTTTAGAGCAATATAGTGACAATCGCCTCATTCGCCCACGCGCAGATTATATTGGTGAAACGCACCGGACATACGTGTCTATGAACGAACGTTAAGCGACGGAGAGGAGCAATCCTCTCCTGCTTTTTGACGTTAACTATTATTCAAGGGGGATTTTACACATGGCTACAATTCAAGGCGAAAACATCACGGTAACAAACGGAACATTGCACGTACCTAACGCTCCAATCATTCCTTTCATCATCGGTGATGGCACTGGACCTGATATCTGGAATGCCGCAGTTCGCGTATTTGACGCTGCAGTCGAAAAAGCATACAACGGCGAAAAGAAAATTGAATGGAAAGAAGTCTATGCAGGCGAAAAAGCATTCAATAAAACAGGTAGCTGGCTTCCGGAAGAAACGCTTGACCTAATCCGTGAGCACATCATCGCAATCAAAGGACCACTCACGACACCAGTCGGTGGTGGAATTCGTTCACTGAACGTTGCCCTTCGTCAAGAACTCGACTTGTACACATGTCTCCGTCCGGTACGTTATTTCACTGGTGTTCCGTCACCTGTTAAACGTCCTGAAGATACTGATATGGTCATCTTCCGTGAAAACACAGAAGACATCTACGCAGGAATCGAATATGCAGAAGGTAGCGAAGGTGCACAAAAATTACTTAACTTCCTCCAAACAGAAATGGGTGTCAACAAAATTCGCTTCCCAGAAACATCGGGTCTCGGAATTAAACCGATTTCAAAAGAAGGTACAGAACGCCTCGTCCGTGCTGCAATCGAATATGCACTCGAAAACAAACGTGCTTCATTGACGCTCGTTCATAAAGGAAACATCATGAAGTTCACAGAAGGTGCTTTCAAAAACTGGGGATACGAGCTTGCTGAGCGTGAATACGCAGAGCATGTCTTCACATGGAACCAGTATGACCGCATCAAAGAAGAAGAAGGTGCTGACGCAGCAAACAAAGCACAATCTGAAGCTGAAGCTGCTGGCAAATTAATCGTCAAAGATTCAATTGCAGATATCTTCTTACAACAAATTCTCACGCGTCCAAAAGAGTTTGATGTCGTTGCGACAATGAACTTAAACGGAGACTACATTTCAGATGCACTTGCAGCACAAGTCGGTGGAATCGGAATTGCTCCTGGAGCAAACATCAACTACATCACAGGACATGCAATCTTCGAAGCAACGCACGGTACTGCACCGAAGTATGCTGGTCTTGACAAAGTAAACCCATCGTCAGTCATTCTTTCAGGAGAAATGATGTTCCGTCACCTTGGCTGGAACGAAGCGGCTGATTTAATCATCAAGTCGATGGAAACATCAATCGAAGAAAAAGTGGTCACATATGACTTCGCACGTCTCATGGATGGCGCGACAGAAGTGAAATGTTCTGAATTCGCGGATGAACTCATCAAAAACATGTAATCTCGGATTAGAGGGGGTATGGGAAGATGAACAAGCGGAAGAAAATTTCAGTCATCGGTAGTGGATTTACGGGAGCGACGACAGCACTTTATCTTGCTCAAAAAGAGCTTGGAGATATCGTACTCGTCGATATGCCGCAACTGGAAGATCCGACAAAAGGCAAAGCACTTGATTTACAGGAAACGGCTCCGATTCAAGGATTTGATTCATGGATTCAAGGAACGTCTGACTACAAGGACATCAGTGACTCAGATATCGTCGTCATTACGGCAGGTATCGCCCGGAAACCGGGAATGAGTCGGGAAGACTTAGTCAGCACGAATGCAACTGTCATGAAATCGGTGACAAAAGAAATCGTTCGCCATGCACCGGAATCGATCATTATCGTGTTGACGAATCCGGTTGATGCGATGACGTATACAGTCTTTCAGGAGTCAGGATTTCCGAAAGAGCGGGTCATCGGTCAATCGGGTGTACTCGATACGGCACGGTTCCGGACGTTCATCGCTATGGAATTGAACGTCTCCGTTAAGGATGTCTCAGGATTTGTCCTCGGCGGACACGGTGATGACATGGTACCGTTACTTCGCTATTCACAGGCCGGTGGTATTCCGGTCGAGAAACTCATTTCTTCCGATCGCCTCGCGGCAATCGTTGAACGGACACGCAAAGGGGGCGGAGAAATCGTCCAGTTACTTGGAAACGGCTCTGCCTACTATGCGCCAGCAGCTGCCATCGTTGAGATGGTAGAGGCAATCCTAAAAGATCAGCGACGGATTTTACCAGCCATCGCGTATCTTGAAGGAGAGTATGGCTATCACGATCTATACTTTGGGGTTCCGACGATCATCGGTGGGAATGGTCTCGAACAGATTATCGAGCTTGAGTTGACAGAAGACGAACAAAAATCGCTTGACCGTTCGGCGGAGACCGTTCGATCTGTCCTGACGATTTTATGAATGTGAAATTACAACACCACGCCTTTCTAGACAGTCTTGACTGTTTCGGGAAGGCGTGGTGTTTGCGTTAAAAGGAATGTAGCTGCCTTAGTAGGAACGTAAAATTTTGAACGGAGGATGTCATATCGTTCCTCAATCAGAATAATTTCAGACTTTATAAATCGTTCGCATATATTGAGTATATGTACAATCAGGCATTAGAAATTTTAAGGAACATATCAAACGAATACAAGGAATGTGTATTAATATTTTTTTAGTAGGGTATAAATGGAAGGTACGTTCATTGCATATTATTTCTCAGTAAAGGGAGGAAACAACATGCGGGCTGTAACCTATCAAGGGGCAAAGAATATTGAAGTAAAAAATGTAGCAGATCCATCGATTGAAAAGAATGATGACATTATTGTTAAAATTACATCGACAGCAATATGCGGTTCGGATTTACACATTTACCAAGGAACGATGCCGGCAAAAAAAGACTATGTCATCGGTCATGAGCCAATGGGAATTGTTGAAGAAGTAGGTCCTGAAGTAACAAAGGTAAAACGAGGAGACAGAGTCGTTTTACCATTTAACGTTGCTTGTGGTCATTGTTTCTTTTGCGAGCATGATATGGAAAGTCAATGTGATAATTCGAATGGGAATCCTCACGTTGATACAGGTGGATACTTTGGATTTACGGAAACGTTTGGTGACCATCCCGGTGGTCAGGCGGAATATTTAAAAGTGCCTTACGGAAACTTCATGCCACTCGTTATTCCTGAATCATGTGAGTTAGAAGATGAGGCTCTACTCTTTTTATCCGATGTTATTCCAACTGCATATTGGAGTGTTGTGAATAGTGGAGTGAAAAAAGGTGATACCGTCGTAATTCTCGGATCCGGTCCGGTCGGATTAATGACTCAAAAATTTGCGTGGTTGCAGGGTGCGAAGCGAGTGATCGCTGTTGATCAACAAGTGTATCGCTTAAATCATGCGAAGATGACAAACCATGTCGAGACTGTAAATCTACAAGATCATCAAGAAACTGGACAGTATATAAAAGAGTTGACGCAAGGTGGAGCAGATGTTGTCATTGATTGTGTTGGACTGGATGGAAAAATGTCTTCGCTTGAAAAGGTTGAACAAAAAATTGGATTGCAGGGCGGAACGTTGAGTGCCATCAATATTGCAAAAGATGCAGTTCGTAAGTTCGGAACCGTTCAATTAACAGGTGTGTATGCAGAAAAATACAATCAGTTCCCGCTTGGCGATTTTTTCACGCGAAATATTACGTTGAAGATGGGACAGGCACCGGTTGTCCATTTGATGCCGGGGTTATTTCAAAAAATTATTAATCGGGAGTTCGACCCGACTGATATTATTACACACAAGGTTGGTATAGAAGACGCCGCACAAGCTTATAAAACCTTTAATAATCACGAAGACGGTTGCATTAAGGTGATACTAAAACCATAAGTACCCATTTTGATGGGCATTTCCAACAATCATTTTTTTGTGAGAGATATCCTCGCTTTTAGTCAGCTATTTAGGTTATAGAAAATTTGTTACGAAGATGGAGAATTTTCTATGGAAGATTGTCTTTCCGTTTTATCTAAAAACTGAGCACTCCTTCAGAAAGAAGGAGTGCTCAGTTTTTGTTTTAATGTTGAGTTTGGTATTCAATTTTTGAAGAATTCTCCAACATTCCTGTACTTTGAATTAAAAGAAAAGGACGGGCCATAGGAAACCGACTGCTAAACCAAGCAACATGCCGACGAATACTTGGAATTCCGTGTGTCCGACTAATTCGTTTAATAGTGGCGTGTCATGACGGATTCCCTTGAAGTAGTCATTCAGTAGTTTTGCCTGTAACCCAACAGCCTGCCTGACGCCTGTCGCGTCATACATGATGATGACTGCAAAGATGGTCGCGAGAGCGAACAGCGACGAACCGAAGCCTTCTTGGAAGCCGATGACGACGGCGAGGGCGACGACGGTCGAACTATGTGAACTTGGCATGCCGCCTGACGCGAACATGATTTCAAGATCAAAAGTTTTATTCTTGATGACACCTGTGACGAGTTTTGCGGCTTGTGCGATAAACCATGCGGTAAATGCAGCGAGTAAAGGGCTATTCCATTCCATGTCTATTCCTCCAGATTCATTGACGATACAGTATTGTTTCCCGAATTGATGGGCTTTTACACGGAAATCTGACTTTCGACGTAGCTTGACCTTAAAGATTGTGTAAAGAAAGGTAAGAAAGATTTGTGATTCAGTAGGAAAAGTCGTTAAGATGAAGACAGAAGAAGTGGATTCCAATGAATTCCGCATTCGAAGATGAGATTTGCCGAGGAGGCCGACTGTTTTGAAAGATAAAATAATTGTTGTTGATGACGAACTCTCGATCGCTACACTTTTGAAATTCAATCTAGAACAAGCTGGCTTTATTGTAGAGACTGCCCACGATGGCATGTCCGGTTTAAAATTAGCGGAAAAGCAAGATGCCGCATTGATTGTACTCGATTTAATGCTACCGGAACTGGATGGACTTGAAGTCTGTAAACGACTTCGCCAACAAAAAATCAACACGCCAATCTTGATGTTGACGGCAAAAGATGACGAATTTGATAAAGTGCTGGGACTTGAACTCGGAGCAGACGATTATTTGACGAAACCGTTTAGTCCGCGCGAAGTCGTAGCCCGTGTCAAGGCGATTCTTCGCCGAATGAATCAGCAAGTCGCGACGGAAGAAACGACGGATGGGACGATCTTAATCGGGGACGTCAAAATCGTTCCGGATAACTATGAAGCGTTCAAAGCAGAGGAACGCCTAGAGCTCACACCAAAAGAGTTCGAGTTGCTCGTTTACCTCGCTAAAAATAAAGGTCGGGTTTTGACACGTGATCAACTCCTATCTGCGATTTGGAACTATGATTTCGTCGGAGATACGCGAATTGTCGATGTGCATATCAGTCACGTACGTGAAAAGATTGAACCGAATACGAAAAAACCGATCTATATTAAAACAATCCGTGGGCTCGGATATAAGATGGAGGAGCCGAAAGTGGAATGAGCAAATACCGAAAACGATTCATACTAAAAATGTTGTCCTTCATCAGTCTTGTGCTGATTGCGCTTGGTTTTTTGTTAGGACAATCGTTTAAAGAGTTTTATGTGAATAACGAAAAAGAAAAGTTGATGGATGAAACATCACTCGTTGAAACGATTTTACAAGGTCGATCGTTAGAAGAGATGGCTGCGTATGTCGACCAATTGTACGCAGAATCGCATTTCGATATGATTTTATTTAACTCACGGGGAGAAATCATTGCCGGGACACCTGTTGATGTTACGAAATTAAATGTGCGGGCAATCAATTTCTCAGCGATTCCGATGGATGGGACGTTCGAATCGAAGACCGATGATACGAGTCTCCAGTTCACGAAACCTGTCCAGACAGCTAGTGGAAATGAAGTGTACCTCAGCTTGATTCGTTATACGAAAGACTTAGATGTCATCTACTCACGCATTTGGACGGTGATCGTTCTTTCGCTCATCGTCTCCTTGTTTATGATTTTCTTTACCGTCTACAGCTCGACGAAACGGTTCTTACGTCCTGTAGCGGAAGCGACGGAAGTTTTGCGTGAACTATCGCACGGAAACTATAAATCCCGTGTCTATGAGTTAAATTCACCAGATGAATCAAGGGACTTAGGGAAGTCGATCAATTTACTCGCACGCAACTTAGAAAATGCTTCGTCCGGTGAAGCGATGCAACGCGCGCGACTTGAGTCGTTGATTGAATACATGGGTGCCGGTCTGATGTTGATTGATGAAAAAGGCTACGTTCTCCTCGTCAATCGGACGTATCGGGAAATGTTCAACATTCATGGTAAATCAAATGGTCAACTGTATTATCGTGTGTTGCCAAATGAGAAAATGAGTCAAGTCATTGAAGATGTTTACTTGACGGAAAAACCGAACCGGAAACAATCGAGTGTCCGCTTTGGAATCAATAGTCGGACGTTCATGGTCAGTGCGGCACCAATCTTCGGTAAGAATGGCCGTGTCCAAGGTACGACCGTCGTTTTCAATGACATCACGGAAATCAAGAAGCTGGAGCAGATGCGGAAAGACTTCGTCGCAAATGTTAGTCACGAGTTAAAGACACCATTAACGTCGATTAAAGGATTTGCGGAAACCTTGCTTGACGGTGCGCAAGACGTACCGGAAATCCGCGAACAATTTTTGAATATCATTCACGATGAGTCTGAGCGGATGCAGACATTAGTAGAGGACTTGTTGGAGTTATCGCGTCTTGAACAAGATAACTATCAACTTGAGACGACGATTGTCGATGTGACGAGTCTGATTAACGAGACAGAGGCGTTGCTGCATCATAAGGCGCAAGAAAAAGAGATGACGATCCATATCGAGACGGAAGAGGAAGTCTTCATCCGGGCAGACTTGAATCGGTTGAAACAAGTCGTCGTCAACCTAGTTGCCAATGCTTTGAATTATACGCCGAATGGTGGGAATGTCTGGGTCAGCCTAGAAGACGGGGAAGAGATGGTCACGCTCCAAATCAAGGATGACGGGATCGGAATACATCCGAAAGAAACGCAACGGATTTTCGAACGTTTCTATCGGATTGACAAAGCGAGAAGTCGTAATTCAGGTGGGACAGGGTTAGGTCTTGCCATCGTCAAACACATCATCGATTTGCATCATGGAACGATTGATGTCGAGTCGGAGGAGCAACAAGGAACGACCTTTACGATACGTTTACCGAAAAAAGGCTGAACTTCACCGTGAGTTCATATTCTCTTTACAGAGCGATTGTATGCTAAAGATACCTTCTTCATCATCTGTGGAACGACTGGTTCAGCTCCCATGTCGTACACCACAAGGCGATTGGCTTCACAGCCAATCGTCTTTTTTTATGGCGTTTTTAGCGAACAAATGTGTGTAGAGTGATACAATAAGAACAGAAATTCTTCCAAAGGAGCGGAGACGATGGAAAACAAACTTTTATTGATTGACGGAAACTCACTAACGTATCGTGCCTTTTTTGCCTTGCCGCCGATGACGGACGCACAAGGACGTAACACGAACGCCGCTTACGGCTTTACGATGATGTTACTTAAATTACTTGAAGAGGAGCAACCGACGCATATGTTAGTCGCGTTTGATGCTTCGAGCGAAACGTTCCGCCACGATGTGTACCAAGAATACAAGGGAAGTCGGGAAAAGACGCCGTCTGAACTACGGGAGCAGTTCCCGATTGTACGTGATATTTGTGAAGCGCTCGGTATTCAAATGATGGAGCTTCATCGTTATGAAGCAGATGATTTGATTGGAACCCTAGCGCGGACGATGCCGGCAGACCGGATACGGATCGTCACGGGTGATAAAGATTTACTTCAACTCGTCACCGATCAAGTCGAGGTATTGATCACGAAGCGCGGTATCACGGACGTTCAGTGTATGACGGAAGACTTATTTGCCGAGACGTACGGTGGACTGAAGCCGATTCAAATGATTGATTTAAAAGGGCTGATGGGCGATAAATCGGATAACATTCCCGGGATTCCTGGCATCGGCGAAAAAACAGCGATTAAATTAATTTCTGCGTATGGTTCAGTCGAAGGACTGTATGAGCATGTCGAAGACTTAAAAGGAAAACAAAAAGAGAAGGTCATGGCGAACGAAGACCTTGCCCGGTTGTCGAAAGAACTTGCGACAATCAAACTCGATGTCCCGCTCGACGTCACGTTGCCTGATTTACAAATCAGTGATGTCGACACACAAGTACCGTATTCGTTATTCCAATCGCTCGGGTTTAAATCGTTAACGAATCGTTTTGCTCCTGTCATCAAGGAAGAGGACAAGGAACAATTGAACGTCGAGACGATTACGACACTTCCTTCAGACGTGCAGGATGCTGTCCTCGTCGTCGAGCAGTTGCGCGAAGACTATATGGAAGAAGACATCATCGGTTTTAGTATCGCGACACCGAATCAAATTTATGTCGCTTCTCGTGAATTGGTCGAGGATCCTGCTTTTCGCGAATGGATCGAGTCGGACCATCAAAAAATCTGTCTCGATGCGAAACAAGCTGCTTTTGCGTTACGGAAACATGGTTTAAAACTGCAAGCCTTCGATGACTTGTTACTCGCTGGATACTTATTGAACTTGAGCGGTGGGACGACACTTGCGTCGATTGCCGGTCATTATGCGATGATGGCGCCGAGTGAAGAAGCAGTCCTTGGAA
Organism: Exiguobacterium sp. s80; assembly: GCF_018618725.1. Taxonomy (NCBI): domain Bacteria; kingdom Bacillati; phylum Bacillota; class Bacilli; order Caryophanales; genus Exiguobacterium; species Exiguobacterium sp. s80. The sequence goes on from NZ_JACSMP010000004.1 coordinate 20,958, forward strand.
AAGGTGCAAAGCGTAGCGTGCCGACAGACGAACTGTTGCATCCTTATTTGGCAGAAAAAGCACGGATGATTGAGCGGTTGTTCCCGAAAGTACAAGAAGAGCTCAAAGCGAACCAACAATTCGAATTGTATGAAACGCTCGAACGTCCTTTGTCAGGTGTGCTTGCTGAAATGGAGTGGACCGGCATCCGTGTTGATGTCGCGACGTTGCAAGAGATGCAACATGATCTTGCAGGACGCTTAACGGATCTTGAGGAATTGATTTATGGTCAAGCGGGTGAAGCGTTCAATATCAACTCACCGAAACAACTTGGCGTCATCCTGTTCGAAAAACTCGAACTTCCTGCCTTTAAGAAAACGAAGACGGGTTATTCGACGGCAGCAGATGTCTTAGAGAAGTTAAGACCACTCCATCCGGTCATCGATCACATCATGCTATATCGTGAACTGCAAAAACTCCAATCGACGTACGTCGAAGGTTTACAAAAAGTCATCAAAGAAGATGGGAAAATCCATACCCGGTTCGCTCAGACGATTGCCCAAACAGGACGACTCAGTTCCGTTAACCCGAACCTGCAAAATATTCCTGTCCGGATTGAAGAGGGACGTAAGATTCGTAAAGCGTTTGTTCCGAGTCAAGCCGGATGGTCACTGTACGCTGCCGACTACTCACAAATTGAGTTGCGTGTCATGGCGCATATGTCGGAAGATAAAACGCTGGTCGATGCATTCCTGCACGACGCTGACATTCATACGCAAACAGCGAGTAGTGTTTTTTCGGTCGATCCGGGTGATGTGACAGGAAACATGCGTCGCCAAGCGAAGGCTGTCAACTTCGGAATCATTTACGGTATCAGTGATTACGGACTCTCACAAAATTTGAACATCAGTCGGAAAGAAGCACAAGACTTCATCGATCGTTATTTTGAGTTGTTCCCGCAAATCAAGTTATTCATGGATGCTGCAATCGAGAAAGCACGCGCGAATGGATTCGTCGAGACATTGATGAACCGGCGTCGTAACATCCCGGACATCAATTCGAAGAACTTTAACTTACGTGGTTTTGCAGAACGGACGGCAATCAATACACCGATTCAAGGATCGGCGGCAGATATCATCAAAAAAGCGATGCTCGATGTCCATGCTGCGCTTGAAGCGTCACCACTCAAGGCGCGTTTATTGCTTCAAGTACATGATGAATTGATATTTGAAGCACCAGACGAAGAACTGGACGCTTTAAAAGCACTCGTCAAACAAGCGATGGAGCAGACGGTCGAATTGTCAGTGCCGTTACGCGTTGACGGGGATGCGGGGCATTCATGGTACGAAACGAAATAATCTGTTAGAGGAGGAGCTAGTTTGCCTGAATTACCTGAAGTCGAGACCGTCAGACGCAATCTGGAGCGGACGGTCTCTGGAAAAACGATTTCTTCTGTGAAGGTCTTCCATCCGAAGATGATCCGGGGAATGGAAGTTGCACCGTTTGTCGACGCTTTGAAGCAAGAGCGGATCGAACGGGTCGAACGGCGTGGGAAATTTCTTTTATTTGCATTTGAACAGTTTTATCTCGTCAGTCATTTACGAATGGAAGGGAAGTATTTTCCGTATCCCCAAGCGATTGAAAAAGATAAGCATACTCATGTCATCTTTCGATTCACAGACGGCTCAGAGTTGCATTATAACGACGTCCGAAAGTTCGGGACGATGGAGCTGCGGGAAAAAGCGACCGTGATGCAGGTCCCACCACTTGCCCAACTCGAGCGGGAACCGTTTGATCCGACGTTCACGGCGGAAGTCTTAGCCGAAAATCTAATTCGCAAAAAACGCAGCCCAATCAAGACAGCATTGCTCGATCAATCGATCTTTTTAGGACTTGGGAACATCTATGTCGATGAGACGTTGTTCGCGGCACGGGTTCATCCGTTAACGAAAGCAGGGGCCTTGACGCTTGACGATATTTCGCGGATTCACGTCTCAGGTGTCGATGTCTTACAAAAAGCCGTCGAAAGTGGCGGCAGTACGATTCGAAGTTATGTCTCGCCATCCGGAAAAGGGGAGTTTCAACTGCAACTTGCTGTGTATGGTCAAACAGGTGTCCCGTGTCCGCGTTGCGGGACAGCGATTGAAAAAATCAAGGTTGGTGGACGTGGGACACACTTCTGCCCGAACTGTCAGCAGGTCGCGTTATGAGAATCGGTTTGACGGGAGGAATCGCGACGGGAAAGAGTACCGTCGCGACGTATCTACAAACGAATGGGATTCCGGTCATCGATGCTGATTTGATCGCGCGGGAAGTCATGGAACCGGATGGAACGGCTTATCAAGATGTGAAAGCTGCCTTTCCGGAAGCATTTGAAGAGGGGATATTAATCCGAGCCAAGCTTGGTGAAATTATTTTTCACGATAGTGAAAAACGGAATTTACTGAATGAGTTGATGCATCCGAAGATTCGACAACAGATGCTCGCCCGGGCAGACGAATTGGAACAGCAAGAAGAATCTTTAGTGGTTTTTGATATCCCGCTTTTATTAGAAGGAGATTGGAAACAGCTTGTCGATCAAGTCGTGGTCGTCTATTGTAACGCTTCTCTACAATTGGATCGCTTGATGAAACGCAATCAAATGTCACGGGAGGAAGCGCAATCACGTGTGCAATCTCAACTCGATATTGAACAGAAACGTCTCCTCGCTGACTATGTGTTGGTCAACGAAGGAACAGTCGAAGCGTTATACCGACAAATCGATCAGTGGTTAAAAACGTTACCTGTCACGCGTTGAGGTTTGGAGCGAAACAAAATTAAAGAAGCAGAAGTATCGTTTTGGGAGAAGTTGATGACTTCTCTCAACTTTTTTTTGGTTACATAATGAAATCGCTTACATTTCATGATATAGTTCTATCTGTAAACGGAGCATTATCCGTCACATTGAAGGGGGATCCGCACATGGGAGTCAAGGTGGCAGTTAACGGGTTTGGGCGTATTGGTCGAATGGTGTTCCGTCGATTAATCGCTGAGGGGAAAAGTCAGGTCGTCGCAATTAATGCAAGTTATCCACCGGAAACACTCGCGCACTTAATTAAGTACGATACGGTCCATGGAAAGTTTGAATACCCGGTCGAGATTGTCGAGGGTGGTTTGATGATTAATGAACAACTCGTGAAAATCGTCAGCGAACGTAATCCTGAGTTATTACCGTGGGGGGAACTTGAGATTGATGTCGTCGTCGAAGCAACAGGAAAGTTCAATTCGAAAGACGGCGCAAGTAAACATGTGTTGGCGGGAGCAAAAAAAGTCGTCATCACGGCACCGGCGAAAGGGGACATTCGGACAATCGTAATGGGGGTCAACGATGCGATGTACGATCATGAGAACGATCATGTCGTCTCGAATGCATCCTGTACGACGAATTGTCTTGCCCCTGTTGTTCAAGTCATCGATCGAGCATTCGGAATCGAGACGGGACTCGTCACGACGATTCATGCTTTTACGAATGATCAAAATAATATTGATAATCCACATAAGGATTTACGTCGGGCACGGGCTTGTGGATCATCGATTATTCCGACATCCACTGGTGCGGCACGTGCCATTTCGCTCGTTTTACCGCATCTCGAAGGGAAGTTGAACGGGCTTGCGCTCCGTGTTCCGACACCGAACGTGTCGCTCGTTGACCTCGTCGTCGAAGTGAGTCGTGATACGACGGTCGCAGAAGTAAATGAAGCGTTCGTGAAAGCAGCTGATGGTGCGTTAGACGGGATTCTAGGGTTGACGATGGAACCGCTCGTTTCGATTGATTTTAACGGGGAAGTCCGTTCGACGGTCGTCGATGGCCTATCGACGATGGTCATGGGTGGACGCCAAGTGAAGGTGCTTGCTTGGTACGACAATGAATGGGGATATTCATGTCGTGTCGTCGATCTCGTTCAGATGATTGGAGCACATATTGAGGCGACAACGGTTGAAAAGGAATTAGAATTAAAATAATTTATATTTTTTAAACCGCTCTATACCAACAGATAGAGCGGTTTTTTAATAAATAGGCGCTGAAATTTAAAATTTATCCTTGTGTATCTTTTTGATACTCGCTATAATTCAAATCGTGAACTTCAATCGGTCTGGCAATCGCAGCTTAAAGGGTTAGGACCTCTCTGGACTAACTTTCCCCCGTGGGTGCGAAAGACTCAGGCGCAAAGTAAGTGATCATGACTATACTTTGAAGACCATTGAATGTAGGGGGGATCCACTAATGGATACTATGGGAAGACACATTATTGCAGAACTTTGGGATTGCAATCCTGAAAAATTAAACGACATGGAGTTTGTCGAACGACTCTTCGTTGACGCAGCACTTCAAGCAGGTGCAGAGGTACGCGAAGTCGCATTCCATAAGTTTGCTCCACACGGAGTAAGCGGCGTCGTCATCATTTCTGAATCGCATTTGACGATTCATAGCTTCCCAGAACACGGATATGCATCAGTTGATGTCTTTACGTGTGGGGATCGCATCGATCCAGCAATCGCAGCGAATTATATCGCTGACGCATTAGATGCAAAAATCCGTGAAAATGTCGAAATTCCGCGTGGCATGGGACCAGTTAAAGTTCCGGCAGCTACGATTCAGCACGTTAACTGACAAAAACACGAACTACCAGCCCTCGTCTTTATGGCGAGGGCTTTTTAATATGTCTGACGTCTGTTATTCTTAATAGTAGAAGAAAACAGAAAAGGTGATGGCGGATGGGATTTAAAGAACGTTTGCAAAAACAACTTGAAACGTCTGATACGCATAAAAACGAAAAATTACGAACGCACTATTATGCTGCGACTCCCGAGATGTTGTTTACAGGTCTTGAGACTGTCGTGGCGAAGCAACACGGAACCGTTAAACGAATTGATGTTGAACGAGGAGAATTATCTTTTCAAGGAACTGGGTTAGATGGACTAGCGACAGTCATCATGGTCGGTTCTGGTAGAACAGCTGTTGATCTATTTTTGCATCGCGAAGGATTACTTGGTCCGGACCTCGAGCAATGGATTGAAACAATCTATCAAGAATTAGATGCGACATACCGATTGAAAATGATTGGAACAAAAGAATTTACGTGAACGGAGGTGCGGCATGCGTTGTCCAGCCTGTAATTATAACGGGACGAAGGTTCTCGATTCGAGACCTGTGCAAGATTTTGGCTCGATTCGGCGCCGTCGTGAATGTGAATCATGTGGTTATCGTTTTACAACATTCGAGATGATTGAACAAACACCACTCATCATCGTGAAAAAGGATGGGACCCGTGACGAATTCAATCGTGATAAAATTTTACGTGGACTCGTCCGTGCATGTGAAAAACGTCCGATTTCAATTGAGCAACTCGAAACGGTCGTCAGTCGTGTCGAAAAAGCCTTACGGGCAACGGCACAACATGAAATTCCGAGTGAACAGGTCGGCCGGCTCGTCTTGAATGAACTCGCTTCTGTTGATGAAGTGGCTTACGTCCGTTTTGCGAGTGTCTATAAACAATTCAAAGACATCAATGTCTTTTTCCAAGAGTTATCTGAACTAATGGAACGCCATCAAGAAAATGAACGTGAAAATTTAACGTAATCGAGGAGAGGTCGTCTGTAGGTCAGAACGCACCTCTCTTTTTCTCACGAAAGAAGGGACGAAACAGATGTTGGAACGTGATGTATCGGGAACGGACTTATGTTTAATCATGAGTAATGGTGTCGTCGATCGTGAAGCTTATCAATCCCTCTATTATTTATATCAGCCGATCATCGGTGTAAAAGCTCTTGGTCTGTACCAAACGTTTTGGAGTGAGATGATTCCTGGTAAAACGAAATCACAATATATCTCACATGCAGAACTAGGAACATTGTTAGGATTTTCTGTTGATGAATTTAAAGAGGAGCTTTTTAAGCTCGAAGGAATTGGATTGATTCGAACATTTGAGGCGAAACAAGCTGCCTATCGTTATGTTTATCAAATTCGCGTCCCGTTAGCACCGAATACGTTCTTGAATGATGGTGTCTTATCAAGCTTACTGTTTTATCGTGTCGGAGAAATCCGCTTTCGAGCACTTCAAAATCGTTTTCGGACGGAGCAGCTACCGAAAAATGTCGTTGACCGGACGGTTCGTTTTGATCAAGTGTTTGATGTCAAAGCAGGACTTGCTTCTGCCCATCAACCAAAATCGTATGCGAAACAAGAACGTGCCGCCTATGAATTTGATTATTCATTCGACTTAGAAGAAATGAAGCGTCAGACCGATCGTTTTCTCCCGAGAAGCTTTTATACGAAATCGATTGACCAATTGTTGCTGAAGCTAGCTTACGTCACACAGTCGAATGAAACCTTGATGGCGGAACTGTTGAATGCCCGCTTCCGGCATGAAGCGTACCTACCAATGACGGACAGTGAGAAGCAAGAGCGCTGTAAACAGATGATGTTATCGGCGAAACAAAAGCTCAGTCGTGATAAAAAAGCGAAGGTCGCTGTCCTCGAAGAAGTCGAAGTCGGTGATTTAAGTGAAAGTGAGACGATGGAAGGGACTCATCCGAAGCACTATGTCGCGAAGTTACGTAAGGTGAAGTCACTTTCTGAACGGGATGAAGAATTGATTCAGCAATTGATCATCGATTATGAAATGTCGTCGGGAATCGTCAATGCTGCCTATTATTACGCACTTGTCATGAAAAAGGACAATCGCTTCAGTAAAAACTTTTTGCTGTCGATTGTCGACGATTGGAAACAGAAAGGTTACGCGACAGCAGCAGAAGCATTAGCGAAAACAAAAGACCAAGACGAATTAATCGCAAAGAAACAGGATCAAAAGCAAGAACGGTCACGCCAAACGGTTGGCGGCAGAAGAGGGCGTCCGAGTTCGACTGGACCGAATCCGAAATGGCTACAAGAAGAAAAAGAGAAACAACAAAAATATGAAGCGACTAAAAAAGCGAGTTTTGAATCCGAAGTACCGGATGATGCAGAGATGGAACGGATTCTGCGTGAACTAAAGGGGAAGTAAAGGAGTAGTGAGATGGAACATATCCAATCATCGATTGAAAAAATCTTGAATCGTCCAGGTGTCGCAGCATCCGTGCGCGCCATTCATGAGCGAGTCCTATCGCATCCAGGTGTCATCGTCTTTTTAAGGACACATCCTGAAATTGATCAACGGACGATTGAGCGAGGGATGTTAAAGCTCAATGAATATGCCGAGCAGATGGACGGTCATCAAGTGATTGAAAAAAAAGCCGTTATCGAAGGCTATCAGCCCGTGCTGCATTTAGAAAAAGGTCAAATCATGGTCGCTTATGAAAAAACGCAAGCACTCAAAGATCGTGAAAATGAACGGGCGCTCGAGAAAAAATTCAAAAGTTTGTTTTTACCGGATGAAGTACGGGACGCGAACTTCAGTGACTTTGATTTGACGACGACGGATCGAAAACTTGCCTTGCGGGCAGCATCACAATTTTTGAATACGATTCGTTCGAAAGAGCAGGTCAAAGGACTGTATCTGCACGGGAGTTTCGGTGTCGGGAAAACGTACCTGCTCGCAGCAATCGGGAATGCGCTCAAAAAAGAGCGTGTTGCGACAATTCTTGTCCATGCGCCGGGATTTGTCTCGGAAGCGAAACGCCGAATCCGGTCTGATAGTTTTGATACGTTCCTCGAGAGTTTTCAGACGGTGCCCGTTTTATTGATTGACGACATCGGGGCGGAGTCGATCAGCCCGTGGGTCCGGGACGAACTGTTCGGGATCATCTTGCAGTACCGGATGATGCATCGCTTGCCGACATTGTTCAGTTCGAATTTATCCTATGATGAACTCGAGCTTCATTTCGGGATTACGAATGATCAAGGAGATAAATTGAAAGCGATGCGATTGATGGAACGCATCCGGACGACGACGAATCCAGTTGAATTTTTAGGTGAAAATCGCCGGCGTTATTAATTTTCCTTGTCAAAGAACTTCATCTTTCGCTATACTTAGTGCACAATCAGTATAGTGAATTGCAAAGATTGAGGATACGAAGGACGAACTGGACCAAACAAGCGAGAGAAGGATGGTGAAAGCTTCTCATGGACTCTATTCGTTTTCTTTACTCCCTCATAGCACAGACGGGGCTAATCCGTTTGCGTCTCACGCCCGTTATCGCGTGTTCGAGCCGGTACATGGAAACATGTTCGGGAACGAGGGTGGTACCACGAGATGAAGACTCGTCCCTTTTTAGAGGGATGGGTCTTTTTTTTATTTAATTTAAGGGGGAAACAGTCATGTCAACTATTGCTCTTACATTTCCAGACGGCGCGGTCAAAGAATTCGCAGCCGGTACAACTGCTGAAGAAGTCGCGGCTTCCATCAGTCCAGGACTCCGTAAAAAGGCATTTGCCGCAAAACTAGACGGTGAAGTCATCGACTACCGACGTCCGATTGAAAAAGACGGTGTCATCGAACTCGTCATGCCAGACTCAGAAGAAGGACTCGATTTGATTCGTCACTCGTCTGCGCACTTGATGGCGCAAGCGATCAAACGTCTTTTCCCGGATGAAACGATTCACCTTGGAATCGGACCGACAATTGAAAACGGCTTTTATTATGACATCGATATGGAACGTCGTTTGACAGAAGAAGATCTTCCGGTCATCGAAAAGATGATGAATAAAATTGCGGGAGAAAACTTGTCCATTGAACGGGAAGTCGTTTCGCGTGACGAAGCTTTAAACATCTATAAGGAACTGAATGACCCGCTTAAAATCGAATTGATTGAGTCGATTCCAGCCGATCAAGATTTGACACTGTATCGCCAAGGCGAGTTCTTCGACTTATGCCGTGGTCCACACGTCCCGGCGACAGCGAAGCTACAAGTCTTCAAATTGATGAGCATCGCAGGTGCTTACTGGCGTGGTGATTCAAAAAATAAAATGCTGCAACGGATTTACGGGACAGCCTGGGCAACAAAAGACCAACTGAAACAACACTTACACTTCTTGGCAGAAGCAAAAGAACGTGATCACCGGAAACTCGGAAAAGAACTTGATTTGTTCTTTACATCGCAAGACGTCGGTCAAGGGTTACCAATGTGGTTACCAAAAGGGGCGGCCATCCGTCGTACTGTCGAACGGTACATCGTCGATAAAGAGCTCGAACTGGGTTATGAACATGTCTACACACCTGTGCTCGGTTCAGTTGAGTTGTATAAGACGTCAGGTCACTGGGATCACTATCAAGATGACATGTTCCCGAAAATGGAGATGGATAATGAAGAACTCGTTCTTCGGCCGATGAACTGTCCGCACCACATGATGATTTATAAAAATGAACCACGGTCATACCGTGACTTACCACTCCGTGTCGCAGAACTTGGTGGCATGCACCGTTATGAAATGTCAGGTGCACTGACTGGGCTACAACGCGTGCGTTATATGGTCCTAAACGACGGGCATACATTCGTCCGTCCGGATCAAATGAAAGATGAGTTTAAAGCCATCGTTCACTTGATTCAAGAAGTCTACACGGACTTCGGGATTACTGATTATAAATTCCGTCTGTCTTACCGTGACCCGGCAGATAAGGAAAAGTATTTCGACAACGATGCGATTTGGGAAATGGCGCAACGTGAGTTGAAAGAAACGATGGATGAACTTGAACTTGAGTATTTCGAAGCAGAAGGTGAAGCCGCGTTTTACGGTCCGAAGCTCGATGTTCAAGTCCGGACAGCACTCGGTAAGGATGAGACACTGTCGACAGTTCAGCTCGACTTCTTGTTACCGGAGCGGTTCGAATTGACGTATAAAGGAAATGACGGACAAGACCATCGTCCGGTCGTCTTGCACCGTGGTGTCGTTTCGACAATGGAACGTTTCGTTGCGTACTTGATCGAAGAATACAAAGGGGCATTCCCGACATGGCTCGCACCGGTCCAAGTCAAATTGATTCCGGTCTCACGGGCACAGGAAGACTATGCACGTGAAATTAAAGCGATGCTCTTGAAAAAAGGGATCCGGATTGAAACGGACTTCCGCGATGAGAAGCTCGGTTACCGCATCCGTGAAGCACAGATGAACAAAATCCCGGTCATGCTCGTACTCGGGGATAAAGAGGTGGAGTCACGGGAAGTTAACATCCGTCGTTATGGCTCAAAAGATTCGAGCAATGCCTCGCTTGAGCAATTCGTTGCTGATTTAGAAGCAGAAATCGCCAACCGTTCGAAGTAATCAATAATAAGCTGAATCGGTTAGCACGACACAAGCCAGCTTTCCTGTCCGTCGCGGGCACGGGAAAGCTGGCTTTTTCTTGCATCCGGGAGGAATCGTAGCTTACCCCGATGGATTTTGGAGAAATTTTCGAGTCCACCCGTTTTGTATCTACATAGTTTTTGAGAATCGGCCGATACATGGATGAGAGGAGTGGAACGGTTGAAGAAATTAATTATAGTGTGTCTTTGTGCGATGTCGTTTACCTTCATTGCGCCGGACATCGAACGAGTCGAAAGTATGAAAACATACCGGATTACACCTCGGACGGAGCCGATTGATTCTGTTTTACGAAAGTATTCGACATATAATGAAAAAACAAAAAACTATTATACGTTACGATCTTATTTAGAAAAAATCGAGGCGGAAGGCGGTGGGACACTGATCTTAGCGAAAGGAACGTATCTGTCGCCGATTCGTGTGGGGGTTCCGTCGAATACGACGATTCGTTTAGAGGATGGTGTCATCATTAAAAAGACATTCGATACCGGGACGACGAAAATCGCAGCAACAACAAGTGTCTTCGACCTCGTTCCACCATCCGTTTTGCGTCTGAAGACAACGGTCGGAAAATATAACGGTTCGAACCATGTGACGATTGAAGGTCAGGGCAATGCACAAATCGACTTAAGTCATCTCGCTAGAGGCGCAGCCTTTGCGATCGCCCATAACGCGAATCTTTACATCGGTGGACTGACGATTCGTAACCAAAACGGTTCACACGCGATTGAGTTAGATGCAACGAATCATGCTGTGATAGAAAATATGGCATTCATCAATGCGACGATGATTAAAAATACGGGACCCAATGAATCAATTAATTTAGATACACCTGATCCGGTAACACAAGGATTTCGATGGAAGTGGTCTGCGCAGGATCGGACACCGAATCAAAACATTGTGATTCGAAACAATACGTTCAAAAACATAAATGTCGCAGTCGGTACCCACCAATACTCGCAAGACCGTCCACATCAGAATATTCGAATTGAGTACAATACGATTGATGGTACGAAAGATCACGCGATTTCGATGATGAATTGGGAGAAGCCGATCGTTCAAATGAATACAATCCGAAACGTTCATCGAGCAGATGGAAAGGCAATCGCGATTCTCGGACGTGGTGTCGTTGGTGGAATCATCAAAGGTAATAAGATTGAAAATACAGATCGTGCGATTCAAATGCAACCACATCAAAGTAATGGATTTAAACCCGTCTATAATCGATTTACGGATGCTGAAAAGTTGAATTTTCGTAAAAATAAAATCAAACAAGTCAACGTCGGGCAAGTCGTACTCTATTCGAAATTGAATGATTTTTCAGTAGAGACATCAGAACGGTTCAATTTTGTCCCATGAAGCATATAAATTCCGGATTGAAGCGAAGTGTGACAAATGGTTGCTGCAAAAAAAAGAACGGGTCATCCCATGTAAAAGTCTTCCGTCAGTAGTGTTTCTATAATTAAAAACAGCCCACTCCGGATTCAGGAGTAGGCTGTTCGTTTATACGGCTTATCATTTTTGCATTTGTTGCAAGAACGGTTTGATATCGACGTTTAATGCTTCCGATAACTTTTCACCGAGTGACGCATCGGCACGGTAGAAGTTACAGATTGCAAGTAAGACCGTGTTTTCGTGACGTACTTGTTGAAGGTCATTCACAAGGTTATTGAGAAGGGCCATCTGTTCTTCTTCCGTCATACGACGGTAGACTTCACCAGCTTGTCCGAAGTTATTCGTTTTCTCGATTTCGAGACGGCCATGAATGTCATCATGGAGTGGCTGTGTGTCTTCCGTATACTCAGGTGTTTGTTTCGGTTCATCTTGGTAACGGTTTGGTTCGTAGTTGACTGAACTTGTTTGCTGCTTAAACGGCATTGCACCATCACGCTGGTAGTTGTTGACTTGAGCGAACGGACAGTTGATTGGAAGCTGTTGATAGTTCGGTCCGATCCGGTGACGTTGTGTATCAGAGTAAGAGAATAAACGACCTTGAAGTAATTTATCTTCAGACGGTAACATACCTGGTACAAGGACACCTGGGTTGAAACCGACTGATTCTGTTTCGGAAAAGTAGTTGTCGACGTTTTTGTTTAATGTCATTGTTCCGACGTGTTGGAACGGAATGACATCTTCGAACCAGTCTTTTGTAGCATCAAGTGGGTCGAAGTCGAAGTTTTCGACATCAGCAGGGTCGAGTACTTGAACGAAGAGGTCCCATTCTGGGAAGTCTCCATTTTCGATAGCCTGGAATGTATCGTTTGATGCGTGATTGAAATCTTTTCCTTGAACTTCTGTTGCTTCGTCAGCAGACAGGTTATGAACGCCTTCTTTTGGTACCCAACGTAATTTGATATAGACCGTGTTACCGTGTGCGTTTACCCATTTAAATGAGTGAACAGAAGAACCACGCATTTTACGGTAGCTTGCTGGAATTCCTTCATCTGTGAAGAGGTGCATCAACATATTCGTTGATTCAGGGCGGAGTGTCATGAAATCCCAGTAGCGATCAGGATCTTGGATGTTTGTCCGTGGATCTGGTTTTAATGAATGAACCATATCCGGGAACTTCATTGCATCTCGAATGAAGAAGACCGGTAAATTGTTACCGACGAAATCCCAGTTTCCTTCTTCTGTATAGAATTTAACAGAGAAGCCGCGTGGATCACGGAGTGTTTCAGGAGAGTGTGTACCATGAATGACGGTAGAGAAGCGGGCAAAGACAGGGACTTCCGTTCCTTCTTCTTGTAGGAAAGCCGCTTTTGTATATTTTTTCATCGAATTTTTTACTTTAAAGACACCGTGTGCGCCGAAGCCACGTGCGTGTACAACGCGTTCCGGTACGCGCTCACGGTCAAAGTGAGCAATTTTTTCGATTAATTGATAGTCTTCTAATAAAGTAGGTCCGCGACGTCCAGCTGTACGTGAGTTTTGGTTGTCCCCAATCGGCACACCCTGATTCGTCGTTAATTTCTTTTCGTTTTCATTCATTATTTTAACTCCCCCTTATGTAAGATTAAAACAATTATAAAACAATAATCATTCTAAATAAAGAAATAAGCACTATTCAAATAAATAATTTTTAGCACAAGATAAATTTACCCATTCATTTCTAATCAGAAACTTCTTGCTAAACGAACTTAGGATTGCTATTATAATCAAGTATGTGAGCAACGTTCTAATTGAACTGATAAAGCGGCTTGACATCACGGGAAAGTAAGTGCTATGATAGCAAAGTGAAATGACAACAAAGCAGAAGCATCCCGCTTCTCACCATGTACAGGTTGCTGTGCTGGTCCATCATGATGATATATGATAGTAGAGTGTTCTCTGACTATTGTAGTCTTTATGAGTGTGGGCGGGAAAAACTGCCGACGCTTTTTTTATAGCGTTTTATATCATTCATTTTTCGTGCTCTGCACGATGGAGGTGCTAACCATTAGCAAAGATCTGTTAATCAATGAAGGCATCCGCGCTCGAGAAGTTCGTCTTATCGGAGCGGATGGTGCACAACTTGGAGTCCAATCACGCACTGAGGCATTGCGTCTCGCTGAGGAAGCTGACCTTGACCTCGTCATGGTCGCACCACAAGCAACGCCGCCTGTATGTAAAATCATGGACTACGGTAAATACCGCTTCGAGTTGCAAAAGAAGGACAAAGAAACTCGGAAGAATCAGAAAGTGATTCAGATGAAAGAAGTCCGTCTCAGCCCAACAATCGAGGAGAATGACTTCCAAACGAAATTCCGTAATGCGAAGAAATTCTTGGAGAATGGTAACAAAGTGAAAGCGAGTATTCGCTTCCGCGGACGTGCCATCACTCACTCGGAAATCGGTAGACGTGTCCTTGAACGTCTCGCTACGGATTTAAGCGAGTTCGGTGTAGTTGAACAGAGACCGAAGATGGAAGGACGCAGCATGTTCTTAGTGCTTGCTCCAAAGAAAGAAGACTAATCGAATCGAAGTAGGAGGGAATCTCTCATGCCTAAAATGAAATCGCACCGCGGTGCTTCTAAGCGTTTCAAACGTACTGCTTCTGGCAAATTGAAACGTGGTCGTGCTTACACAAGCCACTTATTCGGTAACAAATCAACTAAAGCGAAACGTAAATTACGTAAAGCTAGCATGGTATCATCGGGTGACTTCAAACGCATCCGTCACATGATCGCGAAGTAATTTATTCAATCGTACACAGATTTAGGAGGGAATTTATATGCCACGCGTAAAAGGCGGATATACGACTCGTCAACGTCGTAAAAAACAACTCAAATTAGCTAAGGGCTATTACGGCTCGAAACATACACTCTTCAAGGTAGCGAAACAGCAAGTCATGAAATCTCTCATGTATGCTTACCGTGACCGTCGTCAAAAGAAACGTGACTTCCGTCGCCTCTGGATCACTCGGATCAATGCGGCTGCACGTATCAACGGTCTTTCTTATAGCCGCATGATGCATGGTCTCAAACTTGCGGGTATCGACATCAACCGTAAGATGCTTGCTGACCTCGCAGTTACAGATTCAGCTGCATTTGCTTCACTTGCTGACTCAGCAAAAGCAAAATTGAACGCTTAAGTTCTACAATTCGTCGGGGAATTTAATTCTCCGGCGTTTTTTTTTGAGGAATGCTAAAATAGGTGATAGGCAGAAGTTTATGTCTACGTTTTATTTTTTTGGATAGAAGGAGAATTAAGATGGACTGGTTGACACTTTTTGAGATGCAGGAACAGTTAGATAAACGAATCCAGTCAGAACATAATTTGACCGGGAATCAGTTTGATGAGCGGTTGCTTGCCCTATTAGTAGAGTTAGGCGAACTGGCGAATGAAACACGTTGCTTTAAATTCTGGTCGACAAAGGGACCATCAGCACAAGTTACGATTCTTGAGGAATATGTCGATGGCGTCCATTTCCTCCTATCGCTCGGTCTAGCTCTTGATTATAAGAAAGATCGATTCGTTGAAGGGGATTATTACTTGACTGCGACAGACGCGTTTTTAGATGTTTACAATAAAACAAATGTGTTCGCGATTTCAAGAACAGAACAAAGTTACGATGTTTTAATTGGTGCATACCTAGCATTAGGTGCTACACTTGGTTTTACACAAGAAATGATTTTCAAGGCTTATGTTTCAAAAAACGAGGCGAATCATGTTCGCCAAGACAACGGTTACTGAGGAGGAAATCAGATGAATGAACAATTACATATGTTGAAGCGTCTAACGGATGCAACGGGAGTACCTGGGAACGAGAAAGAAGTACGCCAGCTCATGCGGGAGTATCTAGAACCTCACGCTGAAGCATTCCATCAAGATGGGTTAGGTAGCTTATTCGCGGAACACAAAGGGGCAGAAGATGATGCGCCTCGTATTTTAATTGCCGGTCACATGGATGAAGTTGGATTTATGGTGACAAAGGTGGATGAAAAAGGGTTTCTCCGCTTCCAACCACTCGGTGGTTGGTGGGGACAAGTGCTTCTGGCACAGCGTATGAACATTGTGACATCATCTGGAGAAGTCATTCCAGGCGTAATCGGTGCGAAACCACCTCATGTTTTACCACCGGAAGCGCGCAATAAACCAGTCGATATCAAAGAAATGTTTATTGATATCGGTGCTACTTCAAAAGAAGAAGTCGAAGGTTGGGGAATCCGACCAGGAGATACGGTCGTTCCACATTGCGAATTTACTGTGATGAAAAATGAGAATTTCTTGATGGCAAAAGCTTGGGACAATCGGATTGGCTGCGCGATTGCGATTGAAGCCATCAAACGTTTAAAAGAAGAAGGACATCCGAACACGATTTTTGCAGGAGCAACGGTGCAAGAAGAAGTTGGGCTTCGTGGCGCGCAAACGGCTGCGAACTTGATTCATCCATCGATTGCATTTGCTGTTGACACAGGAATCCCTGGTGATACACCAGGAATGACGGATCGCGAAGCATTGTCAAAACTTGGAGAAGGTGTACAAGTCATCATGTTTGATGCGACGATGATCGCACACCGTGGATTAATCGATTTCGTCACAGGTGTCGCAAAAGAAGAAAACATTAAATATCAATTGGACCTAACACCGGGTGGTGGGACGGATGCTGCGAAATTCCATTTATCGAACACAGGAGTTCCTTCGCTCGCATTGACAGTACCAATCCGTTACTTGCATACGAACGTTTCCATTATGCATAAAGCAGATTTCGAAGCAGCAGTCGATTTAATCGTTGCCGTTACGAAACGTTTAGATACGCAAGCGGTCCAAGCGATTTACGAGGGGTAAACCATGAAACATATTTCTTCTACGAAGAATGAGATCGTCAAACAATGGAAAAAGCTTTTAACAAAAAAAGGACGTCTGCAAACGAAACGTTTCCTTATTGAAGGGGAACACTTAGTTGAAGAGGCTGTTCGTGCTGGAATCATCAAAGAATTGATTGTCCGTGAGGATGTTCAAGTTCCGGGTTCTTGGAAGAAAAATGCGGCTGACTTAATCACAATTGACGAATCAGTTGCCAAAGTCTTGTCAGAAACAGAAACGACACAAGGGATTTTCGCAGTTTGTGAGATGAAAGAGCAAACAGAGCGCTTAGAGCGCGGCCGTTACCTGTTACTCGATCGTCTGCAAGACCCGGGTAATGTCGGAACGATGATTCGGACAGCCGATGCGGCTGGATTCGATGGTGTCATCATTGGTCACGGGACAGTTGATGTCTATAACAGCAAAGTCCTCCGCGCAACACAAGGTTCGATTTTCCACTTGCCGGTCATCATGATGTCGCTTGATGAAGCGATTCAAGACTTGCATGAATTAGGAGTGTTCGTTCTCGGAACGGCACTACGCAATGCCAATCCGTATACAGAAGTCGAAAATCTTGGTGCAATCGGACTCATCATCGGGAATGAAGCACAAGGTGTATCACCGGAATTGCTCGACCAATGTGATGGACGTGCTTACATTCCAATTCGCGGAAAAGCCGAATCACTCAATGCAGCCGTTGCAGCAGGAATTTTACTGTATCATTTTGCTCCGGTCGATTGAATCACTGAAGCGTTCATGCTAAAGTGAGTTACAGTAGAACATTTAATTAGACGTTGATGGAACAGAGTAGGTTAGAGAACGATTCGATTAGGGAGAAGAAGCCTTAGACTGCAAGCTTCTTTACGAATCCGCTAGCTGAATTCACTCCGGAGTCGCACGAGAGATCGTGACGGGAAGCGCCCGTTATCGCGCTACTTGAGGACTTGATGGATTCAAGTCGAACAAGGGTGGTACCACGATTGAATTAAATCGTCCCTTCGGCATTTGCTGAAGGGGCGTTTTTTATTTGAAAAAAAGGAGTGACGAGCATGCGGGAACAATTAGAGGCACTTCGCGACGAAGCGTTACAACTCGTGAATCAAGCCAGTACACAAAAAGAATTAAATGATGTCCGTGTCAAATATCTCGGAAAAAAAGGTCCGATCACAGAAGTATTACGTGGAATGGGAAAATTATCAGCAGAAGAACGTCCGGTCGTCGGTGAAATCGCAAATGCGGTTCGTGGTGTCATCCAAACAGAACTCGAGCAACGTTTAGTAGACGTCAAGCAACAAGAAATGGACGCAAAACTAGCGCTTGAAGCGATTGACGTGACACTTCCGGGTCGTCCCAAAAAAGTCGGACAAGCGCATTTGCTTCAACAAGTCACGGACGAGATCGAGGACATCTTTGTTGGACTCGGTTATACGATTGCAGAAGGACCTGAAGTCGAACAAGATTTGTTCAACTTCGAAATGTTGAATCTGCCGAAAGATCATCCGGCACGTGATATGCAAGATTCATTTTATATCACGGATGAAATTCTGATGCGGACCCATACGTCACCTGTCCAAGCGCGGACGATGCTCGCTTCGAAAGGTGAACCGATTCGGATTCTTTGCCCAGGGAAAGTCTATCGTCGCGATGAAGACGATGCGACGCACTCACACCAATTCATGCAAGTGGAAGGACTCGTCGTTGGAGAGTCGATTTCAATGGCAGACTTAAAAGGCACGCTCGAAGCATTCGTGAAGCAAATGTTTGGGGAGGCACGTGAAATCCGGTTACGCCCTAGCTTCTTCCCGTTCACAGAACCATCCGTCGAAGTCGACGTCTCGTGTTTTAAATGTGGTGGAAAAGGGTGCAATATCTGTAAACAAACAGGCTGGATTGAAATTTTAGGTGCCGGTATGGTTCATCCGCACGTCCTTGAGATGGCAGAATATGATAGTACGAAAATGTCTGGATTTGCCTTCGGGATGGGGATTGAGCGAATCGCCATGTTGAAATATGGGGTCGATGATATTCGCCACTTCTATACGAATGACGTTCGCTTCAGCGAACAGTTTTAAGGGGGAAAACAGATGTTAGTCTCAAAACAATGGTTACAGCAGTTCGTTGACGTCAGTCAGAAAACCGGTGAGGAACTGGCGGACTTAATTACGAAGAGTGGGATCGAAGTCGAGGGTGTCGAAGTCCGTGACGCCGATTTGAACAATATCGTCGTCGGTCATGTATTAACAAAAGAAAAGCATCCGGAAGCGGATAAGCTAAACGTCACGACGGTTGATATCGGACAAGAAGAACCGGTCCAAATCGTGTGTGGTGCACCAAACATTGAAGCAGGACAAGATGTCATCGTTGCCCGTGTCGGAGCACGCCTTCCGGGCATTAAAATTAAGCGAGCTAAACTGCGTGGAGTCGTTTCTGAAGGCATGATTTGTTCACTTGAAGAACTTGGCTTTGAGAAAAAGTATATTCGTGAAGATGAGCAAGCTGGAATTCATACATTCCGTGAGCCGGTCACACCAGGGCAAGACGTCTTAGAACTACTTGGTCTGCATGACGAAGTATTAGAACTCGGTTTGACACCGAACCGTTCTGATTGCTTGAGCATGTACGGAGTTGCACATGAAGTAGCAGGTATCTTAAATACGACGGCTGTTTTCCCGGCAATCGACGTGACGGAAGATGAAGAAAAAACGAAACTTGCTGTCACACTTGAGTCGGAGGAATGTCCGTTTTATGCGGCGCGTGAAATCCAACATGTCGTCATCGGTGAGTCGCCACTTTGGCTCAAAAACCGCTTGATTGCGAACGGGATTCGTCCAATCAACAATGTCGTCGACGTGACGAACTTCGTCTTACTTGAAACAGGACAACCGCTTCATTCATTCGATGCTGAAAAACTGGGGCAGCAAATCGTCGTTCGTCAAGCGAAAACGGGAGAGTCCTTCCAAACACTTGACGAAGTCGAACGGACACTCGATCCTTCGATGCTCGTCATCACAGATGGCGAAAAGCCCGTCGCACTTGCAGGTGTCATGGGTGGTGCAAATACAGAAGTCGACGCAACAACGACGTCAATCATCCTCGAATCGGCTTATTTCGCACCGACATCTGTCCGGAAGACGAGTCGTGTCCTTGGACTACGTTCGGACTCCAGTTCACGTTTTGAAAAAGGGGTCGACCCACGTCGTGTCTTGTTAGCACTCGACCGGGCAGCCGCATTGATTGCTGAACTTGCTGGTGGAACAGTCCTTGCTGGAACGGTCCAAGCAGGTACACTTCAACTCGATGATCACTTAATCGAAGCGAGTGTCTCGTATATCAATCATCGTCTCGGAATGGAAATCGAAGGTACGGTCATGAAAGAGTTATTAGAACGCCTTGGACTCGAAGTTGAGTTATCAGGAGATGCACTAACGGTCAGTGTACCGACACGTCGCCAAGACTTGATGATTCCGGCTGATATCGCGGAAGAAGTCGCACGACTCTATGGGTATGATGCATTGACATCGAGCTTACCGCAAGAAGCGAGCCGCGGGTTCTTGCCGAAACGGAATCAACATCGCCGTCAAATCCGTCGTCTCTTACAAGGTGCCGGTTTATCGCAAGCCATCACGTACTCACTGACGAGTGAACAACGTGCGATGCAATTCAATGAACAAACAGATCTCCACCCCGTTAAGTTGGCGATGCCGATCAGCGAAGCACGTTCGACACTTCGGACATCATTGATTCCAGGGTTACTCGAAGTCGCGCAACACAATGTCGCACGTCAACATGCCGACCTCGCTTACTACGAACTGGGGAGCGTTTACCTCCAGCGTGATGCGTCACTTGAGACGTTGCCGATCGAACAAGAACTGGTCGCCGGAGTCGCTGTCGGACTAGCGGAACAACACCGTGCGCATGGCACAATGGTCAAAACGGATTTCTTCGTTGTCAAGGGAATCGTCGAAACGTTAGCAGAGGCATTCAATGTCAAGTTGACATACGAAGCGGCGGTCATCGATTCGATGCATCCAGGTCGGACGGCACGTGTACTGATGGACGGTGAAGCGATTGGGTTCGTCGGCCAAGTGCATCCAGCACTCTCGAAAGAGCAGTATGGCTTAAAAGAAGTCTACGTCTTTGAACTCGATGCCATGAAACTTCACTCGAAAGAGCCGGTCGTCTATCAAGAGATGTCCCGTTTCCCATCGATGACGCGCGACATCGCGATTGTCCTCAATCAATCGGTCACAGCAAGCGAAGTGGAGCAAGTGATCATGCAAGCAGCAGGTCCGCTTTTACAACATGTCACATTATTTGATGTCTACACGGGCGATAACGTCGGTGAAAACAAAAAATCATTCGCCTTCTCGCTCCGTTATCAAAATAAGGAACGGACTTTGGTCGATGAAGAAGTCACAGCAGCACACGAACATGTCGTATCGGCTTTAACAAAAGCGTTCGACGCAGAACTTCGTGCGTAACCGGTCAATCGAATCACATGAGTTAAAACGAGGATGACGTCACTGTCATTCTCGTTTTTTTTGCGTTTCGGCCGTTTCTTCGTTCAAGATACAGTCGAACTACAGCTAGACTACAGATACGTTGCATAAGATGAGCTTAGAAGATTAAAGGAGGAACACGAAAAATGAATTTTTTGAAGCGGGCAGGAAAAAGTATTGTAGCGCGAAAGGGAAAGACGATGATCATGTTGATTATTTTGACGGTAATCGGATCACTCGTACTGTCAGGATTCGCGATTCAGAATGCTGCTAAATCGGCGGGAGAAGAGGCGAGAAAAGAGTTAGGGGCGACAGTGACACTACAAGTCGATCGACAAAAGCAAATGCAGGAACGACAAGCGTCAGGTGAACGTGGACGACCAGAAGAAGTAGCGATTGATACGACGGATGTTGAAGCAATCGAACAACTAGATGAAGTCAAGTCCGTCAACTACCTGGCACAAACGACAGCGACATCAAGTGATCTCACACCGATTGAGAGTGAATCAACGAACTCAGGTGGTGGGCGAGGGGGAGAGATGCCTGAAGGGATGACGATGCCAGATTTCTCTTTAAATGGTGTGACGAACATGGAACTACTTGATACATACACGAACGGTACATTGAAAATCGTGGATGGAGAAGCATTGACTACCGATGCTAAAGAAAAAAGTGTTGTCATCGATGAAAACTTAGCGACTGAAAATGATCTCAAAGTCGGGGATACGTTTAAGCTGACATCGACAACGACCGAAAATTCCGTAACAGTGACGATCATTGGGTTATCGGCATCGACGGAAGCGACATCCGATGCGAATTTCCGAGCGGCAGGCTTTATGGACCCGATGAACCAGATGTACATTGCAAATGATACACTCGCGAGCTTCTCGACTGAAGAAGGAACGGTCAGTGTATCGAGTGTCGTCTACGCGCTAGAAGATCCATCTGAAATCAATACGTTCAAAAAAGAAGCGATGGCTGTCTCACCACTCGACTGGGATACGTTCACACTGGATGCGAATGATGCTGCTTATCAAAAAATGGTTGGACCGATTGAACAAGTCGCGTCCTTCTCAAAATCTGTCGTCTATCTTGTTAGTATCGCAGGTGGTTTGATTTTAGCGCTGTTGATTTTATTGTCCGTCCGGGAACGTCGAAAAGAAATGGGTATTTTACTGGCGATGGGTGAAAAACGCTCGAAATTAATGGGGCAATTACTAATTGAAACGTTTGCGATTGCGGCAATTGCTTTCCTTGTCACGTATGCGACAGGTGGCATGACATCACAATTCATGACAGATCAACTTTTGAACCGCGAGGTGACGGAAGCGGCTAGTTCGGTCGCAACGCAGACTGGTTTTGATGGTCCGGGTGGACGCGGCGGACAACAAGTGTTAGATAGCATTCCACAAATTACAGAGATGACAACGAAGATTGATTGGACGACGTTACTTCAAGTCATCGAAATTGGAAGTCTAATCGTCTTTTTATCTGTCTTGTTACCTTCACTTGCCTTACTACGGATGAATCCAAAAGAAATTCTATTACGGGAGGATTAATACTATGACGACTTTAGAAATGACGAACGTCACCTATGCCTATACATCAGGAAGCAAGCAACAACGGATCTTGAACGATGTCTCGATGCAGTTCGAGGCCGGACGGTTTTATGCAATTCTCGGTGAGTCAGGTTCCGGGAAAACGACGGCTCTCAGTCTGTTGAGTGGACTTGATTCACCGACAGAAGGACAGATTACGTATCAAGGTCGCGATATTCGAAAAATCGGATTGACGACGTATCGTTCACGACATGCTGCGACCGTTTTTCAATCGTTTAATTTATTGACGTATATGAACGCATTGGATAACGTGATTGTCGCACTCGAATTGAGTGGACAACGCATAAAAGGAAAAAAGAAACATGCCCAAAATCTCCTTGAACAGGTCGGAATCGACGAAGCCCATGCGACAAAAAATGTACTGCAGTTGAGTGGTGGTCAACAGCAACGTGTCGCCATCGCACGTGCCCTTGCGACGGAAGCCCCAATCATTCTTGCAGATGAGCCGACGGGAGCGCTCGATGAAAAAACTGCGACGGACATCATTCGGCTATTTCAAGAACTTGCTCACCGTTCTAACCGTTGCATCATCGCGGTGACGCACTCTGCGGAAGTCGCCCGTGCTGCCGATCATATCATTGAATTGAAGAAACAGCGTTTTATAGAGAAGAAACGTGTTACAGAAGGCGAGGTCGTTCCTGCACGTTGATCCGAAAAAGCTCTCGCGTCTGTAGACGGGAGAGTTTTTCCTTGAGCGCTTTAAGAAGCAATATTTTGTTTAGTTGAAAGCAACGTTGATCGACGGAAATAACCGTATAAGAGTCCACTACTGACGACGATGAGGCTACACATCAAAAACATGTTTGAGTAACCCACTTTCGCGGCGATGCCTGACAAAAGAAAAGCACCGATTCCGAACCCGCTATCGTAAGCGAGAAAGAATGTCGAAATCGCCTTGCCTTTTTGTGCGGGAGCCGCATAGGTCAACATGACAGTTTGTAACCCTGGGAAAATCGAAGCGGAACCAATTCCGATGATGAGGGCGGCGGACAATAATCCGGGAAGTGTCGGGAACAGTCCGAGTACTAAAAAACCGACGGCGTATAAAACATACGATGGCACCAATACAGAGGCTGGTCCGCGTCGATCAAACCGCTTACCGGCAAAAGGACGAATGGCAACCATGCCGAGTGCAGCAAGACCATAAAAGTAAGAGGCATAAGTGACATGGTCCATCGCATCTGCATACAGCGAAATGAACGCGGATGTACTTGAAATCGCAATACCAGCAAGAACAGTTGCAAGAAGTAAGACAGGACTTGATAAGAATAACGACTGCCGTAAACGAAATGGTGCGGAACTCGTAACGTGACTACTCGTTAATGGTAAACGCCAGATGAAACTAAACGAACAAATCGCAAGCAGGGCAATCGTTACGAAGTACCAGACGAGCGCATCGTGTGCAATCAACGTCAATCCGATGACCGGCCCGAGAACGGAAGCAAGGTTCATCGAGAGGACGAAATAGCCCATTCCTTCTCCTTGACGCGGCTTTGGAATCAAGGTCGTCACACTCAAACTCAGTGAAGAAGAAATCATTCCGAAACTAAAACCATGTAAGATGCGAATGATGAGCAACAGACTGAATGATTCGAGCGGTAAGACGATGAGATATAAGCAACTGACAATCATGAAAAATGTAGCGGACAGCAGTAACATTCGTTTGAGTTCATAACGATCGAGCCAATGTCCGATTAAAGGACGTGAACAAACCGTTGCTAAAATGAATGCCGTTACGACCCAACCGAGCGAACTTTGAGAAACATTGAACTGTTGTGCGGCCAGTAAAGGTAAGGAAGCATTCAATAAATAGAAGGTGATGAACAACAGTAGATTGACGACGAGTGTCGTTACATAGTGACGGTGGAATAAACGATTCAAGAAGATTCCTCCTGTTCGACAGGACGGTGGGTCGCCAGCAGACGGGTCATCAAAATCTCTAAAGAATGTTGTTCTTCTTTTGATAGTTCACCTAGGAACAAGCGATGTGCTGCCTGGACTGCTTCATCGATACCATTGAAAGCAGCTCTTGCCTGTGGTGTCAATTCAACAAGGCGTTGTCGTCCGACGGATTTCCGAGAGATGAAGCCTAGTTCTTCTAAGCGAACGACCGTTTTCGTGACAGCTGGTTTTTCGATGATTAAGTATTTCGAGAGGGTGATTTGCGACACCGGTTCAAGTAAGGAGACTGCTTTTAACAATGCCCATTGACCAGTGTGCAAAGAATGTTGGGCAAGGACGGCGTCGATATCTCGTTTGACGAGCCGTGCCACTTTTGAAAGTTGACCAAGAATATCTTCTTGTTGGGATGACATTAAAAAACCTCCTTTAAGTTAACTAGTTAACTTAAAGGAGTATAACGAATGAAGTTAGTGTTTGGCAAGGAGGAAATCTTAAACGATTGATTTGAACCGTGCTGCAAATTGAACCTGATTGGGACTTCCTTGAAGAGTAGCATCGATGTCTAGTCGTTCCATGATTTGATGAACGAGATAAAGTCCGAGCCCGCTGCCACCATGCATACGATTTCGGGATTGCTCAGAGCGTTCGAGAGGATTAAACCAGGCAGCGGTCTCACTCGAATCTTGGGTCGTCGGGAAATTTGTAATGCGCAACGTCAACTCGTCTCCTTGTTCGAACTCGATATGAATCGTTCCATTAACAGCGGTATAGGAAATCGCATTCATCAAGAGATTATGGAGTGCCCGTTCAAGTAACTGGGCATCGGTTTGAACAGTCAACTCGTTTTCTATGAGGACGATGTCGAGGTTGCGATCGACAATTAACTGATCGAACTGTTGCAATTGATGCTTGATTAATGTGAGTGGGTTAATTGGTGTGAGTTGAAGATTCATTTGCTCAACACGAGCGACTTCTAACAATTCGGCAATGAGTCGCTCCATATCTTCAATGACGTGCCCCGCCCGAGCTAGATAATGATCCCGGTCACGATAGGCACCGAGGTTTAACAGCATTCCTTCAATTTGACCTTTCACAATGGTGACGGGTGTTTTGAGTTCATGTGAGATGGCGAGGAATAATTGACGACGTTCCGCATCGCGCTTACGGTCTTTTTCGGACTCGAACCGCAATTGTTCGTTGGATGTTTGAAGCGACTCCATCGTGACTTCAAGTTTAGTCGCCAATTGGTTAATGTTTCGTGACAAATCACCCAGTTCATCGGCAGAAGTATGATGGGTTCGGACGGAAAAATTCAAGTTCGCCAGTTCTTTTGTTGCTTGATTAATTGTTAAGAGTGGGCGTGAGATGATGCGCGAATACAG
The DNA here is from genome assembly GCF_018618725.1 of Exiguobacterium sp. s80. NCBI lineage: Bacteria > Bacillati > Bacillota > Bacilli > Caryophanales > Exiguobacterium > Exiguobacterium sp. s80. The sequence continues at coordinate 46,903 of NZ_JACSMP010000004.1, forward strand.
ATAGGCGGCAAGACCTGCTAGCAGAAGCAAGGGTAAGACGATATAGGGCGCTAATTTTAAAATAACGCTTTTCACTTCATCGATTGGCTGAATCATCTGATCGACATCTAAAATGACAGTTTGGTCTACTAATTGAAGCGGAATTGAATCTTGAATCATTCCAGCAGGAGAAGTATTGGCAGTTCGTCGAACCGGTCCACGTCCAAAACCAGGTGCGTATAACAATTGATCTTCTTCCGTCCATAAGGAAAAACGAATCCCTTTTGCCGTTAACTGATCGAGCAACGGAAGGAGATTTTCGCTCGAGAGATGCGTGCTTTCTTCTTGAAGAGAAGCCATCGTCGCGTGAAATTGCTCTTCCCGATAACTTTGATAATAAGAAGGTAATGTCGCATATAAAAAACCAATCGTCGAAAGAACTGCCACAATCAACAAACTCATCGTCAGGAAAAAAAGTTTTCCCGTGATGCGTGGACGTTTAATTAGTCGCTTCAAGTTTATAGCCGACCCCTTTCACGGTTTGAATGTAAGGTAAATCAATTTTTTTACGTAAATTTTTAATATGTGTATCTAAAAAACGTGTATCTCCTAATGCATCGAATCCCCAAAGTTGTTGAATCAACTGTTCGCGCTCTAAGACTCGTCCAGGATTTTCAAGTAATAAATGAAGGATTTGAAATTCCTTGAGGGTCAACGTCGTTTGAATTCCTGAAATTAAAACGTTATAGCTTGACGGAAATAGGGTAATCTCTCGAAAAGAGAGATGTTCTTCAGAGTTCGTTTGGATTCGTCTGATGATCGCTTCAATTCTTCGTAGTAAAATCCGAAGTGAGAAGGGTTTGGCGATGTAATCATCGATTCCAAGGTCAAATCCCTTCACTTGATTTTCCTCATCCTGCAAGGCCGTCAAAAAAATAATTGGTGTTTGTGATTGCTTTCGAATGTTGCGTGCGACTTCAAAACCATCAAAATAGGGCATCATGATATCTAAAATGATTAAATCGAATGAATCGGACTGATATAACTTTAATGCCTCCATCCCATTTGTGGCACAGGAAACGTTATATCCACTTGATTCAAGTAATTCCGTAAGCAGTTCACGAATGTCGAATTCATCTTCTGCTATTAATATATGTGTCATAGTTTTCACCTCAACTTTAGTTGTAGCATACTTACCTGAAGTTTAACTGAAGATTACTGGAAGACTGTTTAGAAAATGCTAGAATGGATCAAAATCAAATTCGGATTTTGAACATAGAAGGGAAGCGAACACCATGAATCATCAACACAAATTACTGTCAGACTTGCTTTCGCCTTTCCAGTTAACGACTGAAGAAAACCCAGTGATTACAAGCATTGAAACGGACTCACGCAAAGTGAAGCCGGGGAGCCTGTTCATTTGCATTCGTGGTTATACGGTAGATGGGCATCAATATGTACAAGAAGCAAAAGATAACGGAGCGGTTGCGATTCTTGCTGAAAAACAAGTCGGGGTAGTAGGGATTCCAACGATTCTCTTACCGGATACGAAACAAGCAGCAGGAAAGATTGCTGATTTTTTTTATGACCATCCGAGTCAAAAGATGAGAGTCTACGGTATTACTGGAACAAATGGGAAAACGACGACGACGCAACTTTCCTACGACTTGTTTCGAGCTGCCGGAAGACGAACGGGAATGATCAGTACGGTAGGTGCTCTGATTGATGGGCAACGTTTTGAGACACCAAATACGACACCGGAAGCTGTCATCTTACATCGTTTATTACACGAAATGGTCAACAATGGCGTAACGGACTGCATGCTCGAAGTATCGTCACATGCGTTAGTTGAGGGACGTGTAGAAGGTGTATCCTTCCACGCAGCGGCGTTCACGAACCTTTCACATGACCACCTGGATTATCATCAATCGATGGAAGAGTATGCGGAAGCGAAAGGCATGTTGTTTCAACAAGTAGCGAGGAATGACGGGAAGGGACTCGTCTTAAATGAGGAAGATGCGGCGAGTCACGTCATGGAGCGGGCCGGGACAAATGTTCCTGTCACGTGGTATTCGACAAAGATAGAATCGGAAGCATCAATTGTAGTCGAGTGGCGAGAGGAATCTGTAAATGTTCGAATTGACGGAACGACTACTGAAGTCCCAATCGCGCTACTCGGAAACTTTAATGCGGCCAATTTAGCAGCCGCGATCGGATTGATGAAAACAGGCGAGGTCAACATGTATGAATTAATTCGACATATCCCGTCGCTTCGTTTACCCAAAGGGCGACTCGAGCGGCTATCGTTTGAAGGAACGGAAATTTATATCGATTATGCGCACACTCCAGACGGGTTAAGAAAATGTTTAGAAGCGCTATCCGTTTCGAATGAGGCATTATACGTCGTATTAAGTGCAGCGGGTGAACGTGACCGGACGAAACGTCAGGAAATGGGACGAATTGCAGCACAATATTGTGCAGGAATTATCGTCACGGTTCACGATACGAGACGAGAAGATCCAAGACAAATTATTGATGAACTGAGCGTGGATATTTCGTCTGATAAAATCATTTCTTGTCACGTAGATCGAAAAAATGCCTTGCTCGCGGCAGCTGAAATTGCGCTCGAAGGAAAACGCGTTGTAATTGTCGGAAAAGGACACGAAGAAATCGAGCGAATCGGGACTGAAGGTGTCCCGTTCAATGAAACGAAAATTCTTCTCGCGGAGTTAGGGCGTTTGAAAGGAAAAGAGTCAGCCATTTAAAAACCGACCACTCCTTAGGATGATGGTCGGTTTCGTTTTTCAGCTAATTGTGTCGCTTTTTTTGTATTAGCAAAATGAAATTTTGTCCAGTTCTTTAATTGATCTGGACCGTGTTTCAATAAAAGTGATGCAGCGACTTGATCGACCTTTGCACCTGCACCTTTCGGAATTTCTGTACCCGCTTGTTGACTGAGTACATCCATCTCTTTCAAAAAGATCGCGCGGGCGAGGATGGATGCTGCTGCGACAGCGACATGAAGTCCTTCTGCTTTCGTCGAAAAATAAACGTTCTCTTTGACTTGGTTTACTTCACCAGACAAGTGTTTATAATAGGTCGCTTTTTCTGCGAACTGATCGATTAGAATCGCTTTTGGAGTGGCTTCGAGCTTTTCGAGCAGACCACCAAGCGCTGAATTGTGTAGAAGTGCCGTCATCTTTCCTTGTGTCATCGTACGCTGCATCCGATTGTAGTCTGGATTATGAAGGATTCGGAATTCGTACGGAATGACGGCATGAAGGTCGCGGGCAATCTTTCGGATTTCGATGTCCGAGACATTTTTGGAATCACGGACACCAAGTTCTTGGACGAGCTCGATTTGTTGTGCATCTACATAGGCGGCAACGACGACGAGCGGACCAAAGAAGTCTCCTTTCCCGACTTCATCACTACCGATGACTGACCAAGTCGAGAAGTCTCTCGGAAGCAGTCCACTCGCAGTAGAAGGGGCTTTCTTTAAGAGCGGGGCTCCGTAACGGGCAGAAATCGCCTCAGCTTCTGTGCCTTGGAACATTACTTTTCCTGAATTATAGATGGTGACGACACAGGTTTTCGTGCGTGCAGCAAAGCGGGCATATGGTGGCGATGTGATACGAGAAGCTTGAAAATCAGAAATAACGACTTCTTGTTTATCCTTTGGTAATTTTAAAACGACGGTTCCCATAAATAGATCATCCTTTCAGACAACAAGCATACCATCCTCTAGACCGATGGTGGACTTCTTTTCCTATTTCAAAAATGATGGTACTATATGAAAGAAGCAAAGTATGAGGAGGACAGAATAATGGCTGATTCAGAAGGGCTGAACCGGACGACGATTCATATCGCAGGTAATGATTATACGATTGTCGGGACGGAGTCGCCAGAACACGTACGTGAAGTGGGTCTCCTCGTCGATACAAAGATTCGGGAAATTCGAGACCAAGCACCACAACTCGACGTTCGTCAAATTGCCGTTTTAGCGGCTCTCAATATTGGTAGTGATTACGTAAAAATCAAAAAGAATTTGGGTGAACTTTAAACTATGATTACCTTTGTTATTTTATTATTTCTCGCATTAGGAACGATGACAGGTGTCCGTCGAGGCGTTGTCTTGCAAGCAGGACATTTACTGAGTCTGTTGATCTCGTTCATCGTGGCACTCTCGTTTTATGATGAGTTAGCTGCAAAATTTAAATTATGGGTTCCATATCCATCAACACTCGACGATGCTGGAATTGATTTAACGATGTTTTCAATTCCGAGCTCAATTGGGTTAGATGAAGTATTTTATAAAGCATTTTGGTTCATCGTTCTGTTTTTCGGGACAAAAATCATTTTATCAATGATTTTATCGATGTTTGATTCCTTGACGAACATTCCAGTGTTAAAACAAGTGAAAGGTTTACTCGGCGGTATATTTGGATTCATCGAGATGTATATTTTCGTGTTCTTGATTCTATTTTTGGCAGCCTTTGCGCCAGTCCAATCGATTCAAGATGCCATTGCGAATTCGAGCTTGGCGACATTCATGATTCAACATACACCGTTATTAGCGGAATGGCTCATGACGAAAGTCGGTTTGATAAAATAACGCGCTCCCGTTAACTGGGGGCTTTTTTTGAGGGGAGAATTGACGATGCGAACGACTCAAGATGCGATTCGACATTTAGAACGGATTTCCGTTTATCTCGAAGTAAAAGGTGAAAACCCATTTAAAATCAATGCCTTTCGTAAGGCGGCAAGTATATTAGAAGCGGCAGAACACGATTTCATGGACATTGAAGATTTCACAGCGATGAAAGGGATTGGCAAAGGAACAGCGGCGGTCCTTGAAGAATTCCGGACGACAGGCACGAGTACAGCACTCTCGGAACTGGAACAAGAAGTGCCAGAAGGTCTGATTGCGCTACTGAAGATTCCAGGTCTCGGAGGTAAGAAACTCGCAAAATTACATGATGTCGGTGTCATCGATGCAGATTCCTTTGCCGAAAAACTGGAGGATGGTACAGTCGAAGCGATGCCGGGATTCGGGAAAAAGACAGTCGAAAAATACGTGAAGGCACTCGAAACCTTTGAAACACGACCGGAACGTTTACCGTACGGTGTCATGCGAAAAATCGTAAGTGAACTCGAACAGACGCTAACGGCATTTGAAGGAATCATCCGATTCGCAGTTGGCGGAAGTTTCCGTCGCGCGGAAGAGACGTGCAAGGATCTTGATTTTATTTTGTCGACAGATCAAGCAGAAGTCGTCAAAGGACAATTACTCGAGCTTGAGCAAATCGATGAAATCATCGCGGCAGGTGAGACGAAAGTATCGGTCGTCTTAAAACGCGATACGAACTATATCGCAGTCGACTTCCGCTTAGTCGACGACGCAGCATTCGCCTCGACGTTACATCACTTCACAGGGTCGAAAGATCATAATGTTCGGATGCGGCAACTCGCAAAAGAACGTGGTGAGAGTATTTCGGAATACGGTGTCGAGACGAAAGACGGTTTGTTCCAACCGCAAACAGAGGATGAATTATTCGCGCGGTATGACTTGCCGTTCATCCCACCAGAGTTACGTAGCGGGCGCCACGAGTTTGAACAAGATTTGACGCGACTGATTACGGAAAAAGATATCCAAGCGGATGTCCATATGCATACGACGTGGTCGGACGGAACCTTATCAGTCGAAGAACTCGTCGATGCTTGTGCTGCGCGCGGTTACTCGTGGATGGCCATCACGGATCACAGCCAATACATGAAGTTCGTCAACGGATTGACGATAGATCGCTTACGCAAACAACGTGTTGAGATTGAAGCCGCGCGTAAGAAACATCCCGACATGACAATCTTATGTGGTGTCGAGATGGATATCTTGCCGGATGGATCACTTGATTATGAGGATGAGTTCTTGCAGGAAATGGACTACGTCATCGCCTCGATTCATTCGAAGTTTGATCAGACGGAAACTGAAATCATGCAACGGTTAGAAAATGCTTGTCGTAATCCTTATGTCTCACTCATTGCCCATCCGACAGGACGAATCATCGGTCGGCGCGAAGGTTATGCCGTCAATGTTGATCGCCTGATTGAACTGGCGGCAGAGACAGGGACAGCGCTTGAACTGAATGCGAACCCGGCACGTTTTGATTTAACGGCGGCTTCGCTCGCGAAAGCAAAGGCAGCGGGTGTTAAAATCATGATTAATACGGACACACACCGTCCAGAAATGTTAGAAGACATGAAACTTGGAGTCCTCCATGCACGTAAAGCATACTTGGAACCAACAGATGTCATCAATACGTGGACGGCGCAGGAGGCGCGTGCCTTCTTTGATCGAAAACGTTTAGGAGTGGATTAAATGAATGCTAACGCATTACGCGTCTTAGAATATGATAAATTGAAAGACTTACTCATCAAACAAACGGCTAGCTCGCTCGGAGCACAGTTCGTCAAAAATATGCAACCGTCAGAAGATTATGAACAAGTCAAAGCACTCTTAGCCGTGACGACGGAAGCGACGACGGTCTATCGTCTACGCGACCGTTATCCGTTCGGCGGTTTAACGGATGTGCGTAGTGAAGTCAAACGGTCTGAGATTGGTTCAATCCTCTCGACGAGTGAATTGTTGGCTGTAGCAGACGTCGTTTACTCCGGACGCCAAGTGAAAGCTTTTCAAGAACGGCTGCACGAGGACAATCCCGACTTACGATTGCCGGCACTCGACAGCCGAATCGAGCAAATTACGAAGCTCGTCGAAATCGAACAAGGGATTCGTCATGCGATTGATGACCAAGGCGTCGTCCAAGACTCTGCGAGTGACAAACTACGGTCGTTAAGAAGTCAGCTGCGCTCACTCGAAGGACAAGTCCGTTCGAAAATCGACGGTGTCTTACGCAGTAAATCGAAGATGTTGTCGGATGCCATCGTCACGATGCGAAACGACCGTTATTGTGTCCCGGTCAAACAAGAATACCGTCAAGCATTTGGCGGGATTGTCCACGATCAATCAGCGTCTGGTGCAACACTGTTCATCGAACCACAAGCCGTCGTTGCCGCAAATAACGAAATCCAAGAAGCGCGTCTCAAAGAACGTGCCGAAATCGAACGCATTTTAGCCCAGTTATCGGCACTTGTCGGTGCCGTCGGAGATTCGTTACGGATTAATCTCGATGTGTTGGCAGAACTCGATTTCATCATGGCGAAAGCCTTATATGGTCACCAAATCCGTGCCGTCGAACCACGGCTGAATGAAGAGCGGCGAATCGTCTTAAAAGAAGCGCGCCATCCGTTCATCGCGGATGAAGATGTCGTCCCAATCACCGTTTCCTTAGGTGGCGAATTTACATCACTCGTCATCACTGGACCAAACACCGGTGGGAAAACCGTCACGTTGAAGACGATTGGTCTTCTGCAACTGATGGTCCAGTCCGGATTATACGTGCCGGCAGCCGACGAAACGGAACTGAGTGTCTTTGATGCGATTTATGCAGATATCGGTGACGAACAATCGATTGAACAAAATCTCTCGACGTTTAGTTCACACATGACGAACATCGTCTCGATGATGGAGAAGATTGACTTCATGAGCCTCGTCCTATTTGATGAGCTCGGAGCAGGAACTGATCCGACGGAAGGGGCGGCACTCGCGATTGCGATTCTCGATGAAGTCAAGCGTCGCGGAGCACGTGTCGCCGCGACGACTCACTATTCGGAACTGAAAGCTTATGGTTATAATCGTGAAGGTGTCGTCAATGCCTCGATGGAATTTGATGTCGAATCACTCAGCCCGACCTATCGTTTACTGATTGGTGTCCCGGGTCGCTCGAATGCCTTTGAAATTTCGAAACGACTTGGCTTATCGGACATGGTGATTGAGGCAGCACGCGGTCAAGTCGGAAGCGATGCTCAGTCTGTCGAAACGATGATTGGTCGACTCGAGGAAGCGAAACAACGTGCCGAATCGCTCGAGCAAGAACTACAACAAGAAAAAGAACGACTGACATTAGAGCGCGAACAGTTCGAACAGGAACAAGCTGAAATTTTTGAGGAGAAAAATGAAATTTTAGCGAAAGCAGAAGAAAAAGCGACACGAGCCGTCGAACGCGCTCAAAAAGAGGCGGAGGCCGTTATCAAACGCCTGAAAGAACTCCGTGATGCAGGTGCCGTCAAGGAACATGAATTGATTGAAGCCCGCAAGCAGCTCGAACAAGCAAAACCGACCTTACAAGATCAGCGGATTGCGAAAGTAAAAGCGAAACATGATAAAACGCCGACGTTTGCTAAAGGTGAAGAAGTCAAAGTGACGACCTTCAATCAAAAAGGCTACATCATCAATCAAAACTCAAACGGCGACTACACGGTTCAAGTCGGTATCATGAAAGTCAACGTCAAGCCCGGTGATCTCGCTAAAATCGGAGCAGCCAAACCAACCCAGAAGACAACGAAACGGTCAGGAAGTTCAAGTATCACAAAACAATCGTCTCCGTCAGCCGAACTCGATTTACGCGGTGTACGGGTAGAAGAAGGTCTATCGAAACTGGAACGTTTCATGGATCAGGCGTTATTGTCGAACTATGATCATATCCGTGTCATTCATGGACTCGGGACAGGTGCGATGCGTCAAGGCGTGCAGGAATACTTGCGTGGCAATCGTCACGTGAAGACGTCTCGACTCGGTGGTCAAGGTGAAGGTGGACATGGCGTGACAATCATCGAATTGAAATGAGGAAACGCGAATGAACATCTTTGAAAACGTCTACGTCTATACGACGGCGCTCTATTCAGTTGCGGGTCTCTTAATTATCATGGGTCTTGCACTGTTTGAGTTGACAACACGGTATCGGAACTGGGAACATATCAAGAGTGGAAACATCGCTGTTGCTCTAGCGACAGGCGGAAAAATCATCGGACTCGCAAACATCGTTCATTTCGCTGTCCAAAGTGAAGAACGTGTCGGGGCAATTTTTTTAGAGAGTGCCTTTGGATTTTTATTGTTAATCTCGACCTATTGGATTTTTGAGTTCTTGACACCTAATCTCCCAGTAGACCGAGAAATCGAAAAAGGAAACATCGCAGTCGGTATCATTGCGTGTGCTCTCTCGATTGGGATGTCATTCGTCATCGGTTCTGCGTTAGTGGGGTGAACTTGTGTTAGAACGGTTAGCAAAAATTATGTTTGGTGTCTCGATTGCTTTTTTAGTCGTCGGATTGTTATGGATCTTTATGAATTAAAAGAACTGGCTTTGCTAAGTGATCATTCCGTACTGAACTTCATTCAGTGCGGAATTTTTATGGAGTGAGGACTACTTTTCATATGAAGGAGGAACATTGAATGAATGTCAGAAAAACAACAACAAATGAAACGAGACGACGTGCATTCGAAGCCATGCAAGCCATCTCGTGGAAGGATATTTTTTGGATTATCGTTGGTTCCGCCATTTTATCATTTGGCGTCAATTACTTTACGATACCGAATGATTTATCTGAAGGTGGATTAATTGGGATTACGGTGATCTTCTATTACCTGTATGGCTGGGATCCGGGACTTGTTTCGCTCCTTGCGAACGCTATTCTCTTCATCATCGGCTATCGTTTCTTAAGTCGGAAAACGATGATTTACTCGGTCATCTCGGTTGCGGTGACATCCTTCGTCCTCTCGACGACGGCATCATTCACGACTTCGTCAGATAATCGTCTGATCGGGACAGTTTACGCAGGGATTTTGATCGGGGTCGGAATCGGTCTTGTTATCCGCGCAGGGGGGACGACAGGTGGTGGTGTCATCATCGCCCGTCTGATGAATAAATATTTGAACCTCGGGATTGCAGTCTCGATGTTTATCATCGATGTCATCGTTGTCGGAGCGTCCGGGTTCTTATTCGGTGAAGAAACGATGCTGTATACATTGATTGCAATCATCATCGGCTCTTATTTGATTGATCTCGTCAGCGAAGGCTTGAATGTTCGAGAAGCGGTCACAATCATTAGTCACCGTCAAGAAGAGATTGCGACTGTGCTGACGGAAACACTCGGAAGAAGTGCGACTGTCATCCATAGTCATGGTCATTTTACGAAACAAAAAAATGACATGCTCTATATGATTGTCGATAAACGCCAACTCGCGCCACTAAAACAAATCGTCGAAGCAGCAGACCCACGAGCTTTCGTCGTCATTCATAAAGTACGTGAAGTCATCGGAGAAGGATTTACGTATCCTTCACGATAAGATGAAGCGAGGTCAGGCTAAAATTAAATGTTATGTTTCAAGCCTATTGTTCATATGTTGTGAACGGTAGGCTTTTTTTGATGAAGTCCTTAATCATAAGAAAACCTGTCTTCATGAAAAGAGGAATTTTTTAACTTTTTTTAGCCAATAGTAGCCGTAAAGGGGAAATAACACGTATAATAAAAATGAATAGTAATTCAGTCACAGGGAGGGATTTGAATGGATTCAGTATGGTTAAAGGATTATCCAGAGCAAGTACCCGCATCAATCGACTATCGTGAGATTCCGTTGTACCAAGCTTTAGATGAAGCGGCAGATGATTTTCCGGAGCGACGGGCACTGAGTTTTCTTGGGAAACGAATGACTTTCAAGGAAGTACGACAAGAAGCAAGAAGTCTAGCACACGTTTTACAAGAAGCTGGGCTCGAAAAAGGGGACCGTGTCGGTTTAATGTTGCCGAACTGCCCGCAGTATATGCTGAGTTATTATGCGGTATTATACGCCGGTGGGACGGTCGTCCAAGTAAACCCGCTCTATACGGACCGTGAGCTCGAGCAAATTCTAGTCGATTCTTCTGCGAAAATGCTCATCACCCTCGATCTTCTCTACCCGAAGGCGACACGAGTCAAGTCATCGACGCCCTTGACGACGGTCGTGACGACGAGCATCGCAGACTATCTGTCATTTCCAAAAAACAAACTATATCCAATCAAATCACGCAAGGACAACAACATCATCGTCGATACGACGGGATCCATTCCTTTTTTGGCACACCGAGAGCACCCTCCGATTGAACCGGTCGAGATTGATCCAAAAGAAGATATTGCTGTTTTACAATATACCGGTGGCACGACAGGAGCACCGAAAGGCGTCATGTTGACGCATTTCAATTTAAGCGCGAACGTCGAACAAATTGGGCACTGGTTCTATAAATATTCACGCGGTGATGGGCGTAAATTATTAGCGGTCGTTCCTTATTTCCACGTGTATGGCATGACCTGCAACTTAAACTTTGGGATTTTTAATGCGTATGAGCAAATCATCTTACCAAAGTTTGATATTGAACAAGTGCTGAAAACGATTGATAAAGAAAAACCGAACTTGTTCCCGGGTGCACCGACGATGTACGTCGGTTTATTAAATCATCCGAAACTGAAAAAATATGATCTTTCGTCCATCGAGGCTTGTATTTCCGGTTCGGCACCACTTCCGGTCGAAGTCCAGGAGAAATTTGAAAGTGTGACGGGTGGACGGATCGTCGAAGGATATGGTTTGTCAGAGACGAGCCCTGTCACACATACGAACTGCATTTGGGATAAACGCGTTCCAGGATCAGTTGGCATTCCGGTTCCAGACACGATCGCAAAAATCGTTCAAGCCGATGGTGAGACGCTAGCAGCACCAGGTGAGATTGGTGAGATTCTTGTCCGAGGCCCGCAAGTCATGAAGGGATATTGGAAACGTCCGGAAGATACGCAGGCAGTCTTGCGTGATGGGTGGTTGCACACGGGGGACTTAGGATATGTGGGGGAAGACCATTATTTCCGGATTGTCGACCGGAAAAAAGATTTAATCATCGCTTCAGGATTTAATATCTATCCACGTGAAGTCGAAGAAATTTTATATGAACATCCTGCAGTCAAAGAGGCTGTCGTGATTGGTGTACCTGATGCGTATAGAGGTGAGACGGTGAAGGCCTTTATCGTCCTCAAAGATGAAATGAGCGTGACGGAGGAAGAACTTGATCAGTTCTGTCGAAAAAACTTAGCATCGTTCAAAGTACCAAAACGCTACGAATTTAGACAAGAGTTGCCGAAAACATTTGTCGGGAAGATTCTCCGCCGTGTCCTAGTCGAAGAAGAACGGGCAAAACAGCTGGAAGAAAGCAGTTGACAGTAAAGAAAGACATGGTAGAATAAATATGAATGAACCATCATTCATTTTATTTGTTAGGAGATATCTTTTATGAAAAGAACAATGTCTAAGAGTGATCGCATCATTGATGCAGCAGTCAAAGTGATTGCAAAGAACGGTTATCATGGCGCGAAAGTAACAGCCATCGCGAAAGAAGCAGGTGTCGCAGACGGGACGATTTATCTTTACTTTAAAAACAAAGAACACCTGTTGATCTCTTTGTTCGAAGCGAAGATGGGGAGTTTCATCGAGTATTCAGAAGCTCAAATCGCGAATCATCAATCAGCGACGAAACAACTCGCTGCATTGATTGAGGCACATTTGGAGCAACTATCCGTCGATTATGATTTGGCCGTCGTCACACAAATCGAGTTACGGCAGTCAAATCAAGAGATGCGGCAAAAGATTGCGACCGTCCTCAAACCATATCTTCATTTAATTGACCGTGTCATTCACAATGGGATCGCATCAGGCGAGTTCTCAGCCGAACTGGATTATCGGTTGGCGAGACAAATGGTCTTCGGGACGATTGATGAAGTCGTCACGAGTTGGATGGCGAGTGGCTTTAAATATGATTTATTGGAAACGCAACATGGTATTCATCGAATGCTGATCAAAGGGCTGAGTTAAGCCCTTTTCAAGACAAGCTTTTTGTAAGCGGATACAACGGGTGATGGTGAATAGAAGTTGACAAGGGGGAGCTAGTGATGGAAATCTATGTGTTATTAAAACGGACGTTTGATACGGAAGAAGCAATCCAGCTCGAAAACGGTAAGATTGAGGAAGACGGAGCAGAGTTCATCATCAATCCATATGATGAGTATGCGGTCGAGGAAGCGATTCGGGTGCGGGATGCACAAGGGGGAGTCGTAACCGTCTTAACAGTAGGACCGGAAGATGCGGATAAAGAATTACGAACAGCACTTGCAATGGGGGCTGACAAAGCGGTTCGTATTTCGATTGAGGACGATGTAGAAGAAGCGGATCATTTCTCGGTTTCTGAAGTCCTTGCAGGTTATCTGAAGGAACAAGACGTTGACTTAATCATCGCCGGGAACGTAGCGGTTGATGGGGGAAGCGGACAAGTCGCACCACGTGTCGCACAGTTGCTTGACATACCATATGTCACGACGATCACGAAGTTAGAAATCGACGGAACGGATGCTGTCGTCACACGTGACTCGGAAGGGGACACGGAAGTCATCAAAACGTCGTTACCGTTACTCGTCACGGCACAACAAGGGTTAAACGAACCGCGTTACCCTAGTCTTCCTGGCATCATGAAAGCGAAAAAGAAACCACTCGAAGAATTAGATCTCTCAGATCTTGAACTGGACGAAGATGAACTAGCACCACGTCTCGAGACAGTCGAACGCTTTTTACCACCGAACAAAGCCGCTGGTAAAGTGCTCGAAGGGGAGATCTCGACACAAGTCGAAGAACTCGCTACGCTATTACGAAACGAAGCAAAAGTAGTCTAAGGGGGAATGAACGATATGTCAAAAGCACTTGTACTTGCAGAATCACGTGATGGTAATTTACGAAATGTTTCGTTTGAAGCGATTGCGGCCGCGAAACTTGTAGCAGATGAAGTCGTCGTCGCCTTGATTGGGGAAAACGTAGCAAAAGATGCGGCACAACTCGCGACGCGTGGGGCGAACCAGGTTCTCGTCGTAGAGGACGCACGTCTTCTTCACTATACACCGGACGGTTATGGACAAGTCTTCATGCAACTGATTGACCGTATGTCACCGGACGTACTTGTCTTCGGTCACACGTCGCTCGGAAAAGATTTGTCACCCAAAATCGCAGCGAAGCTCGAAGCCGGTTTAATCAGTGACGTCACATCAATCGAGGGAAGCGGAGCGGATGCGTTGTTCATCCGACCGATTTACTCAGGGAAAGCCTTTGAAAAGGTAAAAGTCACAGAAGGTAAAACACTGTTTACGGTCCGACCAAATAACATCGAACCGTTAGCGGAAGGCAGTTCGGACGGATCGATTGAAGCAGTAACGGTCGAACTAAAAGATTTACGGACCATCGTTTCTGAAGTCATTCGTAAAGCAACGGGCGGGGTCGACTTATCAGAGGCGAAAATCATCGTTGCGGGTGGACGTGGTGTCAAGAGTGCCGATGGGTTTGCACCGTTACAGGAATTAGCGGATTTACTTGGCGGGGCAGTCGGTGCTTCTCGTGGCGCCTGTGACGCTGATTACTGTGACTATGCGTTACAGATTGGCCAGACGGGGAAAGTCGTTACACCGGATCTCTACATCGCCTGTGGCATTTCCGGAGCGATTCAACATTTGGCAGGCATGTCGAATGCGAAAGTCATCGTCGCCATCAACAAAGATCCGGAAGCGAATATCTTCTCGGTCGCAGATTATGGCATCGTCGGAGATTTGTTTGATGTTGTGCCATTATTGACAGCAGAATTCAAGAAAATGCTCGTTCATTAATTTAAAAAGTGGGGCGGAGGAATCATCCTCTGCTCCTCTTTTTCTGCACGGTGGGCGGCGTAAAAATCGTCGTGAGCAGTTTCTTTTATCGAACGACATCGCTGTGCTATACTCAAATCAGTAAACAGGTTGATTTCACTTTTGCTGTAGCAAACATGAAATGAATCTAAAATTTAGGGGGTAATATTTTATGGCAATCGTACACGCAACTAGCCAATCATTTAAAGAAGATACACAAAAAGGACTCGTCCTCGTTGACTTTTGGGCAACTTGGTGCGGACCTTGTCGTATGCTCGCTCCAGTTCTCGAAGAACTCGATGCGGACATGCAAGACGTAACAATCGTTAAAGTTGATGTCGACGCTAACCCAGAAATCGCTGGCGCGTTCCAAGTACAAAGTATCCCGACACTCGTTCTCTTCAAAGACGGTGAGCCGGTTAATAAAACAATGGGCTTCATGCCTAAAGATGCATTAAAAGAATTCGTTGAATCAAACTAATTCGTTGAATGTTTCATAAAGAAGAGAGTGCCTCCTGAAATACGGAGGCACTCTTTTTTCAGACTGTAAACAACGTGATATTGGAAGATCCAGCGTCTTTTTTCGTTGCTTTCCTCGGGCGAGGCGCAAGCCGTTGCTCCTTGGTCCTCACGGACAACGAGCAGGGTCTTGCCTGCCTCTGAACGTGCGTTGAAAACGCACGTTTTCCCGTAGGAGTCAACGAAACGTGACGCTTTTTAGGTCATACCGTGAAGGAAACTCATGCTTACAGACGCTTTAGATTGCAAGCTGTCGCGACCCTGCAGCTTTGCTGTAGCTTCATAAGAGTTTGTCCATACGCCGCAAAGAGAGTGCCTCCTGAACTACGGAGGCACTCTTTTGGTCGTTCGTTTAAACGAGTGGGACGATCCCCGCCGAAAGATGTCGCTGACGATTGTCTAACGGCGCATTGTCAAGACATCGGTGAACAAAGCTCGACGAGGTGACCGTCCGGATCAAGCACATAAGCGACGGTTTGTCCCCACGGTTTAACCGTTGGAACGAGGATTGAAGGGAATCCTGCTACGGTGATTCGTTCGTATACGTCCTTAACATCATCAGTAACGAATCCGATTTCGAGTGACTGCGGTCCGGTCTTGTCCGGGATGTCGTACGCAATCAGCGTTCGTACATCTTCTTTCGTATTAAAGGCGAGTGTCGTCGTGCCCGTGTCAAATTCGACATAACTTCCATGCTGCGCTTTGATTGGTAGACCTAATAATTCATGATAAAACATCAATGTCTGTTTGGGGTCATCAATGTAAAGGATCGTATAGCCGTAACGAATCATCGGAACCTCCTGACAAAAATTTAATCAACGAGTAACGAAGAAATATCGGAAGCGGGTGTCGGATAAGCGAAACGCGTTTGTTGCAAGGCGGAACTTGGGATTCGGTGTTGCATTGCGAATGAAAAATAGTTCGCAAGTTCAGCGGCGTGAACCCCGATGAAATGAGCGCCGAGAATTTGATCATCGTCACCAATCAGTACTTTAGCACGCGCGAAGGGATCTTTGATGCGGACATTCGTCTGCCAGGAAGAGGTATCGATCAAGTGACCGCGATAAGATATGTTGGCTTTTTTCAAAGCCGCTTCCGTTTGCCCGACTTGCGTGACGTTCGGTGCAGTAAAGACGACGCTCGGCACCGGTAATAACTCCAGTTTTCGAGAAGGTCCTTCAATCATGTTATGTGCCGCAAGACTCCCTTCGGTTCCTGCAAACGGGGTTAAGGCAGGATTGCCACTGAGCGCGACATCACCTGCAGCAAAGATGTTTGAAGTAGACGACTGGAGGTATTCATTGACATGGATGCCTTTTTCTTCGTATTCGACGCCTGCTTTTTCTAGGTCGAGCTGGTCGACGCTCGCGACACGACCGGTAGCATTTAAGACGACATCGGTTTCGACCGTCGTATCATTTGATAGTTGAAGCGTCGTGCCATGATAGGAGACAGCTTCTGCACTATGCACGATTTTAATCCCGAGTGCTTGAGTCGCTTCGAGCAACACTTCGACAAGTTCCTGTTCAAACTGTTTTAAAGGACGGGACCGTAACACGATCGTGACTTCTGCCCCGGCGATGCGGGCGAGGTGAGCGAACTCAAATGAAATATATCCGCCGCCGATGCAGACAAGGCGCCGCGGGACATCTCGTAATTCTAAAAATTCATTGCTCGTCAAGAAGCGTTCGCTTCCTGGAATCGACAATTCGCGTGGTCGTAAGCCAGTGGCAATCAAAAAGTGTTTCGCTTCGAGTTCAGTGTCATCGACTACGATCCGTTCCTTCGAGAGAAATCGGGGTTCACCGTGGAAATAGTCGATTCCGATCTCGTCATAACGCGCACGTGTTTGTTCCGGGATGGCACGTGTATATTCATTTTTTCGTTCCATCAATTGACGCCAATCGATGGAGATGAGTCCTTTAAGACCATAACCGAGCAATCTCTCGACAGCATCTTTCGTTTCACTGCCAGTCAAAAGAATTTTTTTTGCATCACACCCACGTTGAGCGCATGTTCCACCTGGAGTGAAATTTTCGATTATCGCGACGCGAAGTCCTTTCTCGACGAATTTATAAGCTGCTTGATTCCCCGCAGAGCCTGTTCCAATTATAATGCAATCATATGTACGCATATTTTATCCTCCATGTGTCATAATCGTTGTAAGATGTTTACCCTATAAGGCAAAACTAAAAACGGTGGAAGGAGACATTTTTGTGAGCCATCAAGAACATATCAAGGCGAAACTATCCCTCTTACCTGACGAACCAGGTTGTTATTTGCATAAAAATGAATTTGGAGAAGTCATTTATGTCGGAAAAGCCAAAAATCTAAAGAATCGGGTCCGGTCCTATTTTACAGGAGCGCATGATTTGAAAACAGAACGACTTGTCGCGGATATCCGTGATTTTGAATATATCATCACAGGGAGCGAACTCGAAGCGTTACTCCTCGAGATGACGCTGATTAAAAAACATGATCCGAAATACAACATCATGTTAAAAGATGATAAGTCCTATCCGTACCTAAAAATTACGAATGAAACGTATCCGCGGCTGATTACGACCCGGAAGTTAAAAAAAGATGGAGGACATTATTTCGGACCTTATCCGAATGCGTATGCCGCTAACGAGACGAAGCGTCTGCTTGATCGCCTTTATCCGCTACGTAAGTGTCAGCCGATGCCGAAGAAGCTTTGTCTCTATTACCACATCGGACAATGTCTTGGACCGTGCGAAATTCAGGGTTTAGAGACGGAACAGAAAGAACTCGTCTCAGAAATCCGTCGTTTTTTATCGGGAGAAACAAAAGAGCTCGTCGCATCTTTACAGACGAAGATGGGCGAAGCGGCAGAAGCGATGGAATTTGAACGGGCAGGCGAACTACGTGATCAAATCCGCGCCATCGACTCCATCATGAACAAACAGAACATGATTACGGCAGATTTGACGTCCCGTGACGTTTTTGGAATTTACGTCGACAAAGGGTGGATGTGTGTCCAGGTCTTCTTCTTACGGGGAGGGAAAATGATTGAACGAGACGTGTCTCTGTTCCCGATTTACGGGACACCTGCGGAAGAATTAGAAAGTTTCATCGTTCAGTTCTACGAAAAGAATATCAAACCGAGCGAGATGTATGTTCCGCCACTCGTTAATCAACTGTTATTGAAAGAGGCAGTCGGAATTCGCGTTCATGTACCGGTCCGTGGATCGAAGCGGAAGTTACTCGATCTAGCGACGAAGAATGCCGAAAACGCAATTGGAGAACGGTTTGAATTGATTGCGCGTGATGAAAAGAAAACGGTCCAGGCAGTCCAGGAACTGGCTGACGCGATTGATGTTCATCCGTTATCGCGAATTGAAATCATCGATAATGCCAATATCCAAGGGGCGGACGCCGTTTCGGCGCTCGTTGTGTTCGAAGACGGAAAACCGCTTAAAAAAGAGTATCGCAAATTTAAGATTAAGACGGTCAAGGGACCGGATGATTATGAATCGATGCGCGAAATCGTCCGTCGTCGTTATCGTCGCTTATTGCTAGAAGGGGCACGTCTTCCCGATTTAGTGTTGATTGATGGGGGTCTCGGACAATTGAATGCAGCGCTGGAAGTCATTCAAGACGAGCTCGGTTTGGATTTACCCGTCGGTTCGCTCAAAAAAGATGATAAACACCGGACGAGCCAACTATTATTTGGTGAAGGTGGGCAACTGATTGAACTCCATCCGCGCTCGAGTGCCTTTTATCTTCTCCAGCGCATGCAAGATGAAGTTCACCGTTTTGCAATCACCTTCCACCGGTCATTACGTTCGAAAGGGATGACCCGCTCGGTACTCGATGACATACCGGGTGTCGGCCCAAAACGCCGTCAGCAGTTGATTCGCCATTTCGGTTCGATGCGCAGCTTAAAGAAAGCGAACATTGAACAGCTGACGGAAGCGGGGTTACCCGTCAAATTAGCGGAAACGGTTGCGGAATATCTCAGTCAGGCGAATGAGGAATAGATTTTGATTTCTTAAATCATTGGATGAAAAATGCGAACCCGCTTTTTAGACAAGCAGCGGGTTCGCATTTTTTGGCGTCAGGATTCAATCTGGAAAAAGTGTATGTTGTTACTTTGTGAACCACCAGGTTAAGAACACGGCGACGGCGATTAAAAAAATCACGAGAACAGCGTACTGTTTTTTATCGGATTTTTTCTGGGAATTTGCTACAGTGATGCTTGTGACTAAGACAATTGCGATTGCCAACCACGTCCAAAAGCTCATGTTTCCCCTCCATTCCGTATACAAAATCAGACACACGAAGTATCCCGTGTGTATGATGATCTGCATTTAATTGTTAATATATTTTTCGTAAAACGCCCCGAAGTCTTTTTGATTCCATCTGTAATAATGGCCTTGTAACCAGTCGAATGACTCTTGCGACAAGTCCTTGAACGCTTGCGGGACATCCATTTCAGCTTGCCGGATGCCACCGAGAATCGTCACGGAATGATTGAGCGAGTTATTGGCGAACTCGAGCATCTTTTGTCCTTCATATTGCTTTTCAGCAATCGCAAGAAGTGCTTTATAAAGGTCTTTGACATGTTCGAGCTGTTTTTTATCGACGTCGATCGAGTAATGCTTTCCGCCGATTTCGAATTTGATCTCGACATCCAAGTCGACCGTTCCTGCTGTTTCGAACATGACATGACGAATCGGATAATGGGCGTACGGATAGCGATAGAGGACACGCTTTGAACTGACGGCGCTTTCCCCGTCGAGGTGAATCAATGCTAAATTCGTAAAGCAGTACTCATCACTTTTGGATTTGATTAAAAAATAAATTTTTTCGCCGTCCTCATGGAGCACGTAATCGTCGGCGGCGGCTTTATCAAAATCGTCCGGATGAATGACTTGACCGATATCGCTGAATCCTGTTAAGTCTGCTGCTAATTTCTTGAACATCGTAATTCCTCCTCGAATATATGATCGACTACTTTATACGATTACGTGACGAAAAAAGTTTCATGCTAACACGAATCGTCTTAGAGAAATACGTATCAGTTCGAACGATCAAGAGGATCTTTCGGATCGAATTGGATGGTAATATGTACGCACTCTTTCCCCATCTCAGCATATCCTTCAGCGACAAATCCGTTCAACTTGGCAACCTGTTCGGCTAAAAAGCCTGCCTCAAGTTGAAAATAGCCGGTCGGTCGCTCGGCTTTAGTTGATTCCGGTGGTAAAAGTTCAAAAGAAAAAGTCGTCCCCTTTTTTTTCGTAAGGGAGAGGGTACCCCAACCGGCCTCTACGAAAAAAGGAATTAATTCGTCCTCGTTCAACACGGGGAATTGCCGGGCAAGTCGCTTACCTGCCCAGTAGATGACTTGACGATAATCGTTACCGAGTAGATCGCTTAACACGTAATCGCGGATCAGTTCGATGCCGAATGTTGGCGCAGTGTTTGGTGTTGATTCCATGATGATTCACTCCTATCTCTGAAACTATTATAGCGAGCTAATTCTCGATGGTCATTGTTTTCCTGAAAAAATTTGCAGTTAAATGCAACGGCTCGGGTTGTCTTATAAAAAGGACAGGAGTAGAATAAGTGATGAAAAGACGAATTTCCTTATGAAAGCGCTTTTCTACCAAAATGCGCCAACGTTTGATTGGCAAACAAAAGGGGGGATTTGGATGGCGAACAATCGTGATTTCGTGAGTCGTAAAATACACTCACTGCTCGGCGTCATTCCAATCGGGTTATTTTTACTTTCTCATCTTACGACGAACTATTTCATCGTTCGAGGGGAGGAAGACTTCAATAAGGCTGCGGAATTCGTGGGGAACGTTCCGTATCGACTGTTTCTAGAAGTGTTTGTCATCTTCATACCCATCATTCTGCATGGTGTCTACGGTGTTTACATCGCATTCACAGGTTCCGCGAACACAGGACGTTATACATACTTCCGGAACTGGATGTATGTCTTACAACGCTTCACAGGTGTCTTCCTCGTCGTGTTCATTACATGGCATGTCTGGGAAACGCGGATTGCGGCAGCAATGGGGACGGAAGTTAATGCAAGCATGATGCAAAACATCGTCGATAACGGATTCATGCTCACGTTTTATATCGTCGGGATTCTAGCGACGACATTCCACCTTGCGAACGGACTTTGGACGTTCTGCATCACATGGGGAATCACACAGTCACCAGCGTCTCAACGCGCGATGTCTTATGTGGCAGCCCTCGTATTCATCGGTTTATCGTTTGTAGGCGTACGCTCGATTTTAACGTTTGCAGGCGTGTTGTAAGGAAAGGGGAACTGACAACATGGCGAACAAAAATCTTGTCATCATCGGTGGAGGGCTTGCCGGGTTGATGGCTACGATAAAAGCAGCAGAACAAGGAGTACCAGTAAAGTTATTCTCACTCGTACCCGTTAAACGATCACACTCCGTATGTGCCCAAGGCGGCATCAACGGTGCGGTCAATACAAAAGGGGAGGGTGACTCACCCTACCAGCATTTAGATGATACGGTATATGGTGGCGACTTCCTCGCGAACCAACCGCCTGTTCAAAAAATGACAGAAGCGGCTCCGAAAATCATTCATATGTTCGACCGGATGGGCGTCATGTTTAACCGGACACCGGAAGGCTTACTCGACTTCCGGCGTTTCGGAGGAACACTCCATCACCGGACGGCTTATGCGGGAGCGACGACAGGACAACAATTACTGTACGCACTTGATGAGCAAGTACGTAAGTTTGAAGCGCAAGGTTTGGTAGAAAAATATGAAGGATGGGAATTCCTTCGCGCAGTCATTGATGAAGAAGGGATTTGTCGTGGTGCGGTGTGTCAAAATCTACGTTCAATGGAAATCGAAGCATTCGCAGCGGATTCGGTCATCTTAGCGACGGGTGGACCCGGTGTCATCTTCGGTAAATCAACGAACTCGGTCATTAATACGGGACAAGCGGCAGCGGCTGTTTACCGGCAAGGTGCGATTTATGCGAACGGTGAGTTCATCCAGATTCACCCGACAGCGATTCCTGGTGACGATAAGCTCCGTCTGATGAGCGAATCGGCACGTGGTGAAGGCGGACGTGTCTGGACGTATAAAGACGGGAAACCGTGGTACTTCCTCGAAGAAAAATATCCGGCATACGGGAACCTCGTCCCGCGTGATATCGCGACACGTGAAATCTTTGATGTCTGTGTCAATCAAAAGCTCGGTGTCAACGGGGAGAACATGGTGTATCTCGATCTCTCACACAAAGACGCAAAAGAGCTTGATGTCAAACTCGGCGGTATCTTAGAAATTTATGAGAAGTTCGTTGGTGACGATCCACGGAAAGTACCGATGAAAATCTTCCCGGCCGTCCATTACTCGATGGGTGGATTATGGGTCGATTACGATCAAATGACGAACATCCCAGGATTGTTCGCGTCTGGTGAGTGTGATTACTCGATGCACGGTGGAAACCGTCTCGGTGCGAACTCACTTCTCTCTGCCGTTTATGGCGGAATGGTTGCGGGTCCAGCAGCGATTGCCTATATGAACGAACTTGAAACTTCTGTCCATGATATGCCGGAAGAGGTCGTTGAAGCGCATAAAATCGCTGAAATCGATCGATTCAATGATATCTTGGCGATGGAAGGGACAGAAAATGCGTATCAAATCCACCGTGAGCTCGGTGAAGTCATGACGGATAACGTAACCGTTGTTCGTTATAACGATAAGCTCGAACAGACGTTGACGAAGATTAAAGAATTACGGGAACGTTTCACGCGGATCTCGGCGACGGATACGGCACGCTGGAGTAACCAGGGCGCATCCTTCATCCGTCAGCTCGATCACATGCTTGATTTAGCGGAAGCAATCACACTCGGTGCCCTTCAACGTGACGAGAGTCGTGGCGCCCACTATAAGCCAGACTTCCCAGAGCGTGATGATGAGCGGTTCTTAAAAACGACGATGGCACGTTATACAAACGGTCATCCTGAAATCTATTACGAAGAGGTCGATACATCACTGATTCCACCACGCAAACGCGACTACAGCAAGAAGTCGAAGAAAGAGGTGAAAGCATAATGGCGACACCACTCGAACAAGAAACAAAACAAAAACCGGTTCAGTTCATCGTGCAACGTCAGGATGGACCGGACGGAAAAGCCTATGATGAAGCTTTCGAAGTCCCGTATCGTCCGAACATGAACGTCATTTCAGCATTGATGGAGATTCGCCGGAATCCTGTCAATGCGGCAGGTGAAAAAACGACGCCGATCAACTGGGACATGGGTTGTCTTGAAGAAGTATGTGGTGCGTGCTCGATGGTCATCAACGGGACACCACGTCAATCATGTACAGCGCTCGTCGATAAGCTCGAACAACCGATTCGTTTGCAACCGATGCAGACGTTCCCGATTGTGCGCGACTTACAAGTTGACCGTCAACGGATGTTTGACGCACTCAAAAAAGTAAAAGCATGGGTTCCGATCGATGGGACGTATGACCTTGGTCCAGGACCACGGATGCCAGAGAACAAACGGCAATGGGCGTATGAACTTTCAAAATGTATGACATGTGGCGTTTGTCTTGAAGCATGTCCGAACGTCAATGACCGTTCGAACTTCATCGGACCGGCGTCGATCTCACAAGTTCGTCTCTTCAACTCACACCCGACAGGTGCCTATCATAAAGAAGAGCGCCTGGAAGCATTGATGGAAGATGGGGGCATCATGCAATGCGGTAATGCACAAAACTGTGTTGAGGTCTGCCCGAAAGGGATTCCCCTTACGACATCGATTGCGGCAATGAACCGTCAGACGACATTACACTCGTTCAAAAAATTCTTCGGTAGCGACGAAGGTCGTACAGGAGAAGCGGTTAGCAATTAATTCATAAAAAAGAAGGGGCGCTGCTCCTTCTTTTTATATTCAGGAGGGAATTTACGTGCGTGTACCTAGTTATATCGAAGATTTAGATGGGTGGTTAAGTCAAATGAAACACGGGACGAGACTCGATGTTGCGGTTCGTTTCGCTGAGACGGATGCCTACGGTCATATGAATAATCGGGTCCCGTTCGTCTATTTTGAGGATGTCCGGACGTTGATGCTTGAAGAGACAGGCTACTCGTTAGCAGATGACGGAATCGTCGTCGTCGCAGATGCGCAGTGTAACTACATCCGTCAAGTTTATCCACGGACGCGGCTTGCAGTCTACGCCTATCCTGTTCAAGTCGGAAAAGCCTCGTGTGACGTCCATTACGCGGCATTCGATGACGAAGAGCAACTGATGTTTACGGGACGAACGTCGATGGTACAAATCGATCGTGCTGGGAATGCTTTTCCATGGGATGAAGCCTATAAAAATTCCTTGCAGAATCGATTCGAATCCGTTATCATTTGATAATGAGTTCACATATTCGAAAACGACTCACTAGTACGTTATTAGTGGAGGGAGATTTCTTAATCATGGAAAAAACATTCAAAGTCATCGCAGATTCAGGCATTCATGCTCGTCCTGCAACACAACTTGTCAACACAGCTTCAAAATTCCAATCAGATATCAACTTGGAGTACAACGGAAAGACTGTTAACCTTAAGTCGATCATGGGTGTACTTTCACTCGGTATCGCTAAAGATTCAGACATCAAAATCGTTGCAAACGGTGACGATGCTTCTGAAGCAATCACGACTCTTTCAGACATGCTGACAAGCGAAGGTCTTGCTCAGTAATCCTTTTATCTACATTCTCGGACGCCGGTCTTGCACCGTCGTCCTTTTTTGTTACCATAGAGGATAGGAAGGTGAGATATGACGTGAACAAACCAATTGGAGTATTAGATTCTGGGGTCGGCGGCTTGACGGTCGCGCGTGAGCTGATGCGGCAGCTTCCTCATGAACAAATCATATATGTCGGGGATACATTACGCTGTCCCTATGGACCACGACCGGAAGAAGAAATCCGGCAATTTACATGGGAGATGATTGATTATCTTGTCGCGCAGGATGTCAAACTGATTGTCATCGCCTGTAATACAGCGACGGCAGTCGTCCTGAAAGAAGCACGGGAAAAATTGACGATTCCAGTCATTGGCGTCATCGACCCAGGAGCACGGGCGGCAGTCAAGGTAACGCGATCGAAACGAATCGGTGTCATCGGGACGAAGATGACGGTCGAGAGCAATTCTTATGAAAAGGCATTACGACATGTCGAAGGGCAAGTTGTTGTCGAATCACTTGCATGTCCGCCGTTCGTCCCGCTCGTCGAGTCCTCACAGACGACAGGTGCTTACGTCGAACGTGTCGTCGCCAATACATTACGTCCATTGCTTTCGTACGACATGGACACGTTAATTTTAGGGTGTACCCATTATCCGCTGCTCGCAGATGTCATTGGACGAGTCATCGGACCAGACGTCCAATTGATTTCTTCAGGAGACGAGACGGCGCTCGAAGTCGCGGCTCTCCTCGACTACAATGGAATTGCAGCAGGAAATGATTTTATACCGGAACATGTGTATCATGCGACAGGTGACACGCGTTCCTTTGAACGGATCGCGACCGATTGGTTGAGTCAACCAATCCAAGCAAAACGATTAGTACTCGGAACGGAGGCAACGACATGAGAATCGATCAACGAGAATCTACGGTGATGCGAGCGATTGCGTTTGAGACGAATGTGAATAAACATGCGGAAGGTTCCATCATGATCGCAGTCGGAGACACGCGGGTCTTGTGTACGGCAACGGTCGAAGAGAAAGTCCCACCCTTTTTACGGGGGAAACGTCATGGCTGGATCAATGCGGAATATGCAATGTTACCACGTGCGACGGCGCAACGGACAGCGCGCGAGTCGGTCCGTGGTAAACAGACAGGTCGGACGATGGAAATTCAGCGTTTGATTAGTCGGGCGTTACGTGCTGTCGTCGACTTAGAAAAACTAGGCGAGCGGACGGTCTGGATTGATTGTGATGTCATTCAAGCGGATGGCGGAACGAGAACGGCTGCGATCACAGGCGGTTTTCTTGCCCTCGTCCTCGCAGTAGACGGTCTGATTCAAAGCGGGAAACTGACGGATACACCAATCAAAGAAGGAATCGCAGCCGTCTCGATTGGAAAGGTCGGTCAAGAGCTGCTCCTCGATCTCTGTTATGAAGAGGATGCTGCAGCCGATGTTGATTTAAACTTAGTCATGACCTCTTCCGGGAAAATCGTCGAGATGCAGGCGACAGGTGAAGAGGCGACATTTTCGAAACGGGAAATGCTCGATATGCTCGAACTTGGGGAAAAGGGTATTGAAGAACTCCTGCGTGCCGGTCAAGACGCATTAGGTGCTTCGTGGTGGTATGTTGGAGAAGAAGTGGGGGAACATCGATGAAAATCATCGTCGCGACCCGCAATGCCGGGAAAGTGAAAGAACTCGAAGTGATGCTCGGGAAACTAGGTTATGACGTATCTTCTCTATTGGATTACGAAGCTGCACCTGAGACGGATGAAACGGGTGTAACTTTTGAAGAAAATGCTGAACTGAAAGCGAAAGAAGCAGCTGCTTACTTCGGTCACGCGGTTCTTGCCGACGACTCGGGACTCGAAGTCGACGCGCTCGACGGGGCGCCTGGTGTCTACTCAGCGCGTTTTGCAGGTCTAGAAAAATCAGATGCAGCGAATAATGCATTGTTGCTCGAAAAATTGGGCAATCGATCAATCGAAGAGCGGACAGCGCGCTTCGTCTGTGCATTGTCACTTGCAAAACCTTCTGGGGAGACGTTGACTGTACGCGGTACGATGGAAGGTCTCATCGGATTCGAAGCGAAAGGTGAGCATGGTTTCGGTTATGATCCTTTGTTCATCGTCCCATCTCGAAATCAAACGGCCGCCGAGTTAACAAAAGATGAGAAAGCGGCGATTAGTCATCGCGGGAATGCGTTGAAAAAACTTGAATTAGCACTGACTACTTTTTTAGGAGAGTGATCAACGATGAAAGCGTTAATCGTTAGTGATAGCCATGGTCTCGAATCGGAACTTCTGACAATCGTCGAACGGCATCCGGAAGCAGAGGTTGCGTATCATTGTGGAGACTCACAGTTGACACGGATGGACGAATCATTATATCCCTATCGTGTCGTTAAAGGGAATTGTGATTATGGTAACGACTTTGCCGATGAGGTACTTGAGCCTTTTGGCGCAGTCAATCTATTATGTGTCCATGGTCATCGTCAAGACGTGAAATACAGCCTCGACCACTTAGGCCATCATGCGGATCAAAAAGCAGCACAGATCGTGTTGTATGGTCATTCGCACGTGGCGAAAGCGGAACAAAAGGATGATAAACTCTTCATCAATCCGGGTTCGATTCGTATGCCGCGACACCGTCCTGAAAAAACGTATGCGATTTTGACGCTTGAAGAAGATGCGTATTCCGTTGATTTTTACGATCTGACAGGTGAACAGATTAATGCTTTACATTTAGAGGGCACGCTTTAAGAAAAGATTTTTTGTAATGTGATTGACACGAAAGAATTGTTTTAGTATAGTTTATTCGTGTTGACACGTCCCAATAGCTCAGCTGGATAGAGCAACGCCCTTCTAAGGCGTCGGTCGGGGGTTCGAATCCCTCTTGGGACGCTATAATTAAAATAGAGACTGCCCTTACGAGGGCGGTCTCTTTTTTTTATTATGATTTTCGATTATAATCAAGGTATCATGAACTTAAAAAGGGGATGTGGACAATGAGGAAACGAATCGGTGGAATCCTCCTTCTGACAGTTGCTCTAGCTGGTTGTAGCGAAATAACGAATACGGTCGACGACGCAAAACAACAAGTCGTCGAAGTGAAAAATAATGTTGATTATGCAGCGGAACTACAAACGATTGCGAAAGATACATCACGTGTCACGTCAGAGCTCTCGGCTAAGCTCGATCAAGCAGCGGAGAATGCACGCGAATCGGCAAATCCAGAACAAACACTGGATCAACAAATGGAAAAGCTGAAAAATGATGAGACGGTTCAAAAGTTAGAGAAAGAGCTTGATCAAATCGACGAGCGTCTGTCTAGTCTCGACAGTCCGCCGGCCGAACTAAAGAGTTTGAGTGATAAGTTAAAGCAGTATGTCGATCAATCAGAGTCGATGACACGTCTTCTTGAGACGGACGTCTCGCTCGATACGTTGAATCAGCTTGGAGTCGAACAAGGACAACGACTGCAAGACGCAATATCTAGTTGGACGGAACGACTCGATCCCTTCACAAAATAAGAATGATTGGTAGAGGAGGAGAGCGCATGAGTGAATCCCGTTGGATGGAACGACCGCTGGAACAGGAACGGATGCGACTCGCACGGATAACGAGGGTCGAGCGAGATGAACGGATGAAGCGACTCGATGACGTGGCGATGAGTGATGACGACATTTTGTATAGGGTATATACGATGCAAGATGCTTTTTCTGAGAGTAAAGAAGAACGAGAACGCTTCATCAAAATAGCGGAATCGTTTTTGACAGTCGAAGGAGTTGAGCAAGTGCTTGCGCTCTTCCTCTTTGAGCATGGACAGGCATACCCGCTTCGTGTCGCGCTTCGGACAGCCTCACCATACTTACCATACGGTCTAGCAGTTAAGTTGGAGGAAGCGGCATCAATGCTTGGACGGCAAACGGAACCAGACAAGGAAGCACGTTCGGACGAATCGTTTTTAACGCGGAAATCGCTCGGGAAGTCGGAAGCGGAATGGATAAACGTTTTTCAAACAGGAACGTACGAACAACAATTCGAGCAGTTACGTGGACTGACGCTTGAAAAGGCGCCTGAATTGAGACGGTATCTTTGCACCTCTTATGCAATCGGTGAGGACGTAAGACAGCAAAGTTTGATCGTCCTTCATACGTTATTATTGCAATTAATGACGGACGACTCATGTTTTCCTTTAACGCTTCGAATCGAACGTTTGCAGCTTGACGTGACATTCGATTCCGCCGAGCAGCTACGTAGACGGTTGGAACAACAGCAGGCGCAACTGCTAGGAGTGCAAGAAGTTTTATTTAGCTTAAGACGGCTCGATCCTTTTCGAGCGCTATTAATGTTGTCCTGGCATCAAATGCTCCACCTCGATCAGGAAGTCGATTTATTCGATATGGACCCGGTCGAGATGATTGAAACGCTTGATGCACTCGCTGGAATGACGTTCGAACGTGATGTGCCCGAAAAAGAACTCGAGGCACTTGCGCGTGACTTATACGATAGTGCTCATCAGATGTTAGAAGAGGGAAAAGCGTACGAGAAGACGGCGATATAGGAAATGCGAGGAATCCATTCGTTCAACAGTGGTAATGCTCGGAATGGATGTGCTATAATGTGACTTGTTGTACACACATGTACGCTAATTGACAATTTTGGAGGGACTCAGCATGACTGCAAAATGGGAAAAACAATCAGGTAGCCTCGGCGTTCTCACGTATGAAGCGCCTGCTGAAGCATTTGATAAAGCGGTAGACCAAGCGTTCAAGAAAGTCGTTAAGACTTTGAACACACCTGGTTTCCGTAAAGGAAAAATGCCACGCACAATGTTTAACAAAATGTACGGTGAAGAAGCACTTTATCAAGATGCTCTTGATATCTTGTATCAAGATACAATCGAAGGTGCTGTCGTCGAATCAGGTATCGAGCCAATCGCGCTTGAAAACATCGACGTTGAAACACTCGAAAAAGGAAAACCGGTTGAGTTTAAAATCACGTTCGTCATCGAACCTGAAGCAACTCTCGGTGAGTACAAAGGTCTTGAGTACACAGCTGTCGAAACTGACGTCACTGACGAAGATGTCGATGCTGAACTCAAAACAATGCAAGAGCGTGGAGCAGAGCTCGTCGTAAAAGAAGACGGCGTCATCGAAAATGGCGACACAGTCGTATTCGACTTCGCAGGTTTTGATGGGGACAACCAATTCGACGGCGGAACTGCTGAAAACTATTCACTCGTCATCGGTTCAGGAAACTTCATTCCAGGATTCGAAGAGCAAATGGTCGGTCTGAAAACTGGTGAGCAAAAAGATATCGACGTTACTTTCCCAGAAGAGTACCATGAAGCATCACTCGCTGGTAAACCAGTCGTATTCAAAGTAACAATCCACGAAGTGAAAGCACAAGAACTCCCTGAATTGACAGATGAGTTCGCTAAAGAAATGGACGAAGAAGTTTCTTCTCTTGATGAGTTGAAAACAAAAATTCGTACACGTCTTGAAAACACACGTAAACAAGAAGCTGATGCTTCAATGCGTGATGAGTTGGTTGAAGCAGCGACTAAAAACGCGACAGTTGATCTTCCTGCAGTTATGGTCGACAACGAAGTTGAGCGTATGGTCCAAGAATTCACACAACGCATTCAATCACAAGGTATCGAACTCGACATGTACTTCCAGTTAACTGGAACGACAGAAGAAGCGATGCGTACTGAAATGAAAGAACAAGCAGAAGAACGTGTTAAAGCACGTCTCGTTCTGAAACAAATTGTTGCAGATGAAAACATCGAAGTGAACGAAGAAGAAGCGCAAGCTGAACTTCAATCGATGTCTGAACTCTACAACATCCCTGCTGATCAACTTGAAACGATGCTCGCGCCACAAGGTGGTCTCGACACGCTTAAAGGTGATCTCCAGTTCCGTAAAGCAATCGACGTTCTCGTTGATAATGCTAAAACGAAATAAGTTTTTTAACTGAACTAAACGATTTCAAGACCTATTTCTGGTCTTGAAGTCGTTTTTTTTGTACGATAGGTCAAACAAGGACAAACATTATCAAAATCTTCAAATCAAACTGTAAAACGCTCGTCCAAGATTTGAAAGACTTTCCTTGTTCGTGCTACAATCATTAATAGTAAAACGTGAGATTGGATGCGAAACGTATCTATACAACTTCCACGTTAAAGGGGTGGACCTTTATGTTTAAATTTAACGAAGAGAAAGGTCAGCTAAAATGTTCTTTCTGCGGAAAGACACAAGAGCAAGTGCGCAAACTTGTTGCTGGACCTGGCGTTTACATTTGCGATGAATGTATCGAACTCTGCAATGAAATCGTTGAAGAGGAACTTGGTACAGAAGAAGAAGTCGAACTAAAGAACGTACCAAAACCGCATGAAATTCGTGAGACATTAAATGATTATGTCATCGGTCAAGAGAAAGCGAAAAAGTCTTTGTCTGTCGCAATGTACAATCATTACAAACGAATCAACGCCGGTGGTCGGGCAGATGATGTCGAGCTTTCTAAATCTAACATCGTCATGATTGGACCAACAGGTAGTGGTAAGACACTTCTTGCACAAACAATGGCACGTATCTTAAATGTTCCTTTCGCGATTGCGGATGCGACAAGTTTAACGGAAGCTGGATATGTTGGGGAAGATGTTGAAAACATCCTCTTGAAACTCATTCAAGCTGCTGATTACGATGTCGAGAAAGCAGAAAAAGGAATCATCTATATTGACGAGATTGATAAAATTGCCCGTAAATCTGAAAATCCTTCCATCACACGTGATGTATCAGGGGAAGGGGTGCAACAAGCACTTCTTAAAATCCTAGAAGGAACAGTTGCGAGCGTACCGCCACAAGGTGGACGTAAACATCCACATCAAGAATTCATTCAAATCGATACGACGAATATTCTTTTCATCGTCGGTGGAGCATTTGATGGAATCGACCAATCGATTAAACGTCGTCTTGGTAAAAAAGTCATCGGATTCGGAAATGACTCTGAAAACCGTAACTTTACGCAAAAAGAAATTCTTGCTGCCGCATTACCAGAGGATCTCCAAAAGTTCGGACTAATCCCCGAGTTCATCGGTCGTCTGCCAGTCATGGCGACACTCGAACCACTCGATGAGGATGCACTCGTCCAAATCTTGACGAAACCTAAAAATGCGTTAGTCAAACAATATAAAAAAATGCTTCAACTTGATGATGTCGAACTCGACTTCACAGATGAGGGACTAATTGAAATCGCGAAACTCGCAATCAAACGGAAAACCGGTGCACGTGGTTTACGTTCGATCATCGAGGAAACGATGCTTGAAATCATGTTCGAAATACCATCACGTGAAGATATCGCAAAAGTCATCATTACAGCTGAAACGTTGACTGGTAAGCGTGGTCCGACGCTTGAGTTGAAAGATGGTACAATTGAACAAGGTAAAGAAAAAGAAACGGCGTAACACCGTGACAAATCGGCTCGGAGGCTACTTGTACGCCTTTCCGAGCCTTTTTTGTTTAGGAGGAATTTGATGAAGACAAAACAATATCCACTTTTACCACTTCGTGGCGTCGTCGCCTATCCATTAATCGGCTTGACGATTGATGTTGGTCGACCAGTTTCACTAAAAGCATTACTCGCTTCAAAGGAACATGAAATTGATTTGGTCGTCGTGACGCAACGCGACCCAGAAGCAGAACCATCGGTTGACGGACTGCATACAATCGGAACACTTGTCCAAATCGCGAAGATGAGTGAGCTTGGCAATGATACGGTCCGCGTCCGCGTCATCGGTAAGGAACGTGTTCGGATTGAACAAGTCAGTGAAACAGATGAAGGGTATCAAGCAGCCATCGAACCGATTGAGAAAATTGATATCAAAGGTGCAAAACAAGAGGCGCTCGTCCGCTTGATTAAAGAACAATTCGGTCAACTCGTCTCCCGTATCAAAGGCATCGGGACAGACGAACGACGTCGTTTTGAAACGTATGAACGCCTGGATTCTTTGACGGATTACATCACGTCGAAATTGCCGATTGAACTTGCAAAAAAACAAGAATTCCTAGAAGAAAATGATCCGGTCGAGCGGGGCTTGATGTTGCTCGATGTCATGAAGCATGAGTACGAAGTCGTTGAGCTAGAGCGAGAAATGCGGGAACGGACGAAAAAAACGATTGAACAATCCCAACGTGACTATTACCTTCGGGAACAGTTGAAAACGATTCAACAAGAACTCGGAGGGGAAGCAGTTTCTGCTGAAAGTGATGCTGTGAAGTATAAAGAACAGCTAGCGATGCTCGATTTATCAGACACAGCCGTTGCAAACGTTGAAAAAGAAATCAATCGGTTAGCCGTCGTACCGGCGACGAGTCCGGAACATGGTGTCATTCGAAATTACTTGGAATGGTTCTTCTCGCTTCCATGGAATGAGGCGACGGATGATTTCTTGAACGTCGAAGCGGCGTCGGAACAACTCGATGAAGATCACTACGGTCTCGAAAAAGTAAAAGAACGGATTCTCGAGTATTTAGCTGTCCGTCAATTGACGGATTCGTTACGTGGACCGATTCTATGTCTCGCAGGTCCTCCGGGGGTCGGGAAGACTTCACTTGCACGTTCCATCGCTACCGCTCTTGAACGGAAGTTCGTCCGTGTATCGCTTGGTGGTGTACGAGATGAAGCAGAGATCCGCGGCCATCGCCGGACGTATATCGGAGCGATGCCGGGACGAATCATTCGTGGACTGAAACAAGCAGGTACGAACAATCCGGTCTTCCTACTCGACGAAATCGATAAGATGTCGAATGATTTCCGTGGGGATCCATCGTCTGCGATGCTTGAAGTGCTCGATCCTGAGCAAAACAATAGCTTTTCTGATCACTATATCGAAGAACCGTTCGATTTATCGAACGTGTTATTCATCGCAACGGCGAATGATGTCTCGAACATTCCAGGACCTTTACTTGACCGGATGGAATTGATTCAAATCGGTGGTTATACGGAGCAAGAGAAAGCACAAATTGCGGTCCGTCACTTGCTATCGAAACAAATCAAAGAACATGGCTTGAAAAAGAGTCAATTAACAGTCAAACCGGACGCGCTCGAGGAAGTCGTCCGACGGTATACACGAGAAGCCGGTGTCCGGAACTTGGAACGTGTGTTAGGGTCGCTTTGTCGTAAGGCGGCGAAACAAATCGCGATGGGTGAAAAGAAACGTGTCACGGTGACGAAACGGAATTTACCAGACTTCTTAGGGAAACCGATCTACCGGTATGGTCAAGGAGAATTAGAAGATACGATTGGCGCGGTGACCGGTTTAGCGTATACTGCATTTGGGGGCGACACACTGACGATTGAAGTCAGTCTTGCGCCAGGTAAAGGAAAATTGCAATTAACGGGTAAACTTGGTGACGTCATGCAAGAGTCGGCTCAGACAGCATACAGCTTCGTACGAGCGAACGCTGAAGCAGTTGGAATTGACCCGAATTTCTATGAAACACAGGATATTCATATCCACGTACCGGAAGGCGCCGTACCGAAAGATGGCCCGTCAGCTGGGATTACGATTGCGACAGCCTTGATTTCTGCTCTGACGAAACGTCCAGTCCGGCGCGACGTCGGAATGACAGGCGAAATCACGTTACGTGGTCGTGTCTTACCAATCGGTGGTCTAAAAGAGAAATCGCTCGCGGCACATCGTGCAGGATTGACGACGATTTTAATGCCACAAGACAATACGCGCGATATCGATGAGATTCCAGAAACCGTTCGAGATGGGATTCGATTCATTCCGGTCGCTACGATGGACCAAGTACTCGAACATGCATTAAAAGGAGAGTAACATGAAAATTTATAAAGCAGATTTTATTACAAGTGGTGTCAATCCGGAGCATTATCCGGAACCACTTCTTCCTGAAGTTGCACTTGCGGGACGGTCGAACGTCGGAAAGTCGTCGTTCATCAATAAGCTCGTCCAGCGGAAGGCACTCGCACGTACTTCATCAAAACCAGGGAAAACACAAACGTTGAACTTCTTCAATATCAATGATGAGCTCATGTTTGTCGATGTACCCGGATACGGCTACGCGAAAGTTTCGAAAACGGAACGGGAAGCCTGGGGAAAAATGATGGAGAAGTATTTCACGACACGTGAAATACTAAAAGGTGTCGTCTTACTCGTTGACATTCGTCATGAACCATCGGCAGATGATGTCATCATGTACGACTTCTTAAAGTACTATGACTTATCCGTCATCGTCGTCGCGACAAAACTTGATAAAATCAAGCGTGGTCAGCGGGATAAACAAATCGCAGCCATCAAGCGGAAACTGCAATTTGATGGTCAAGATACATTCATTCCGTTTTCTTCAGAAACGGGCGAAGGTGTCGATGCGGCATGGGAAGCGATTTATGCTCATTTGTAAGAGGTACAACTGATTGAAGGTAAAAGGCAATGTTCACAAGATGAACATTGCCTTTTAATTTATTATTTCGAAAATAATATAGATAAAAAATAGCGATGTATCTATACTTAATATTGTAAAAAGATAAAGATTATTTCCAGTTCTCTTTTGGACATAGCTTTCATCCAGCGTAAATCTTGATGAAAAAGATGAAATAATAACAAATTAATGGAATAGCAGCTTTAAAAAATATGCTATACCGGAATTGAAAACTGTAGGAGGCTTATTCGTGGACTTACTTCGAAACAAATGGTTTAAAGCATTACTTTGGATACTAACGATTTTCTTAGTCATCTGGGTCGGGACGAAAATCTCGTTTTTATTCCAACCGATTAAAGTGATGCTTGCGTTAATTTTCCCACCACTTATCATTGCAGGAATTTTTTATTACTTTACACTTGGAATCGTTGATGCCTTACAAAAACGTGTCAAAAAACGTGGACTTGCCGTCCTGATTGTTTTACTCGCTTTTGTCGGGATTTTGACGCTCATCATTACGTTGATCGGTCCAATCCTCGTCAAACAGGTGACGGAGTTTGTCACGAGCATCCCGAATCTTGTCGTAGAACTACGTGATCAAACGTTGAATCTACGCGATCAATTGATGGACAATCGTTTTATTTCGAACTGGGTTCAACACAATACGGAATTGTTTGACGAGTGGACGAATGAAGCGACGTCATATATCGGAACGCTCTTCAAGTCCGTTTCGGCATCTGTCGGAACCATTTTCGGTGTCATCTCTTCGACGGTTCTAATCGTCGTGCTCGTTCCGTTCATTCTCGTCTACATGCTGCTTGACGGGTACAAGTTTCCTGACTCGGTCGTTAAACTCTTACCGAAAGGCTATGAGGCAGAAACACGTAACATCTTACATGACATGCACGTGACGGTTAAGCACTACGTCAATGGTCAAGTCATCGTCTCACTCTGCGTTGGATTGATGTCGTTAATCGGTTTCTTCATCTCAGATATTCAATACGCTTTGTTACTCGCATTATTTTGTACGGTGACGAACATCATTCCGTATCTTGGACCATATATCGGGGCTGTTCCTGCCGTCATCGTCGGATTCATCGATGATCCGATCAAGGCGCTTTATGCAATCATCACGATCGTTATCGCACAACAAATTGAATCGAATTTAATTTCTCCGTATGTTCAAGGGAAAACGTTAAAAGTTCATCCGTTGACGATCATCATCGTCTTGCTCGTCGCCGGTAAAATCGCCGGTATCATCGGCGTCATTTTGGCTGTTCCGACATATGCTGTCTCCAAAGTCGTCATCCAGAACATTGCTCGTATTTATCGTTTACGTCAGCAACAGTTCGACTTGCAGACCGAGAGCTCGACAATCATTACCGATTCTTCCAAATCCTGACGATAAGCCCTCTGCTGAAACATTCGAGCAGAGGGTTTGTGATTTATCCGAGAGAGGGATAGGATGAAAGAATACTTTTCACAACTTTGACTCATTTTAGTTTATAAATTGATTGGAATCTTTTTTATAATGGTTATAATGTAGAGTAGAGAACAAAAGATAGAGGAGAATGAAATCTTTAGACGTAAGGGGTAGAGCGCATGCATATCGTAGTTGTCGGTTTAAATAATAAGACGGCGCCTGTATCAATACGCGAACAAGTCTCATTTGGGGAACATGAGATGAAGGGAGCGGTCGTGGCGTTACGAGATGAAAAGAGTATTTTCGAGAGCGTCATCGTGTCGACTTGTAACCGGACCGAATTATATGTCGTGACGGATCAACCACACACAGGACGCTACTATACAAAACGTTTTCTTGCGAACTGGTTCGGTTTGACGATGGAAGAACTTGAACCGTATTTATTCATCCATGAAGGATTTGATGCGATGAAGCACTTGTTCCGAGTGACGAGTGGTCTCGATTC
Source organism: Exiguobacterium sp. s80 (assembly GCF_018618725.1). Taxonomy (NCBI): domain Bacteria; kingdom Bacillati; phylum Bacillota; class Bacilli; order Caryophanales; genus Exiguobacterium; species Exiguobacterium sp. s80. Next base: position 84,124 of record NZ_JACSMP010000004.1, read on the forward strand.
GATGATCGTCGGGGAAACGCAAATTTTAGGTCAAGTGAAGACAAGTTTCTTTACAGCGCAAAAATTAGAAACGACGGGAACGGTCTTCAACAAACTATTTAAGGAAGCGGTAACGCTTGCGAAACGTGCCCATGCTGAAACAGGAATCGGGGAGAGTGCCGTTTCTGTCAGTGCTGCTGCCGTGACACTTGCAGAACAATTGCTCGGTTCTCTTGAAGATAAATCAATTGTCGTCATCGGTGCCGGTGAGACAGGTGAATTGACGACGTTGAACTTGTATGAGGCCGGTGCGCGAGATATCACGGTCTTTAACCGAACGCTTGCGAAAGCAGAAGAAGTTGCGAATCGTTTCGAAGGGTCTGCACATTCGATTAACGAAATGCAATGTGGTCTTCTTCGCGCTGATATCGTCATTTCTTCTACCGGTGCCAAACGGGCGATCATCAAGCGGGAAGATATCGCCGCTGCTCAACTGTTCCGCAGTGACCGTCCCTTCCTGTTGATCGACATCGCGGTACCACGTGATATCGAGCCGACAGCGGGTGACTTACCTGGTGTTCATTTATATGACGTCGATGATTTAACATCAATCGTCCAACAGAACATGGCGGAACGGATGAAAGAAGCGGCTAAAATCGAGTTACGGATTGAAGCTGCCATCGCTGAGTTTGAAGGATGGATGACGACGCTTGGTGTCGTTCCAATCATTACGGAACTGCGCGATCAATCGCTTAAAATTCAGCAAGAGACGATGCAAAGCCTCGAACGGAAACTGCCGGACATGTCGGCCCGTGAAAAAGCCGTCATCGGAAAACACATGAAATCAATTATCAATCAATTATTACGTGAACCGCTCTCATACATTAAAGATGCCGCGGCAAAACCAGATGCAGAACAACGCATTGCACAGTTCATGGACACCTTTGCACTCGATGAAGAACTGTTTGATTCGTCGGTCGAAGACGTCGTGTTACAAGACGAAACTTCTGAACCACGCAAAGCTGTGAATCGGTGAACAAAGCTGTAATTGTGTTACAATAGAAAAGCATGGGGCGGACTTGTGCCGCCCCTTTATTATTGTACAGGGGGATTTTAGCATGCGAAAAATCATAGTAGGTTCACGCAGTTCGAAACTAGCGATGACACAGACGAAATGGGTCATCGAGCAATTGAAACAAGCGGGTGCTCCATATGAATTCGAAATCAAAAACATCATCACTAAAGGGGACCGCATCCTTGATGTGACATTGTCTAAAGTCGGCGGGAAAGGATTATTCGTCAAGGAAATCGAACAACAGATGCTGGATGAAGAAATCGACTTCGCTGTCCATAGCATGAAAGATCTTCCGTCAGAACTTCCGGCAGGTCTTATCATCGGATCAACACCTGCACGTGTCGATGCACGGGATGCGCTCATCACAACAACAGGAGGCGGACTTGCGACCCTGCCTGAAGGTGCTACGGTCGGGACGAGCAGTTTACGCCGCGGCTCACAATTGCTTAAACTTCGTCCAGATTTGAAGATTGAATCGATTCGCGGAAACATTGATACACGTCTCGAAAAGTTGAAGACAGGACCATTCGACGGGATTTTACTTGCGGCAGCTGGTCTGCAACGGATGGGGTGGTCGGATGAAATCGTCTCGGAATACATTTCGACGGACGAGATGATTCCTGCTGTCGGTCAAGGTATCTTGGCAATCGAATGCCGTGAACAAGATCAAGAAATCCGTGATCTTTTAAATTTAATTCATGATCAAATGACTGAAAAAGTGGCCTTTGCCGAGCGGTCATTCTTATCCGCGATCGAAGGAAGCTGTCACGTCCCGGTTGGTGGTTTTGCGACGATCAACGAAGATTTATCGACGACACTCGTCGGTTTCATCGGTTCAGTCGATGGGACACAAATCTTGCTCGAACGCGAAACTTCGCTTGACCCGATGCAACTCGGTCAACTCGTCGCGGATCGGTTACTCGATGCCGGCGGTCGCGAAATTCTCGCATCGTTGCCGGATGACTTATAAACGGCTTGTCCTGACCGGGAGTCGGCCACCGAACTCGCAGCAAGTGCAGCGTTTAGCGGAACGGCAGATTGAAGTCATTCACGAACCAAGTATCGAGACGGTACCGGTTGCATTCGAATTGCCACCGGCACTTGATTGGTTGGTCGTGACGAGCCCGACAGGCGTCGAACGAATCGAGGCCGATTTACCACGATTACAAAAAACGAAAATTGCAGTTGTTGGGACAAAAACAGCGCAAGCCCTCGAACGAGCGGGGCGAACCGCGGACTTCATCCCATCTGCCTTTACGGGTGATGTTCTTGTCGCCGAGTTACAGCACCAACTATTGCCGAACCAACGGATTTGTTTTGCCCGTGGGAATCGGTCGCGCCAAGAACCACTCGAACACTTAAAACAATTCGTCTCAGCTGACGTCCTCGAAGTCGTGACGTATGAAACGAACATCCGACGGATTCCGCGAGAACGTTTGTCAGACGCAACTTTTATCGGATTACAAAGTCCATCGTCCGTCGAAGCACTCGCTTCGTTAGCACTTCAAACGTCTGCGACGTATGTCGCGATTGGACCGGTCACGGAACAAGCAGCGCGAGCAGCAGGACTGTATCCTCTGCGCATCGCGAAGACGTTTACGCTCGACGGATTGATTGACTGTATTTTAGAGGAGGAACTGTTATGAACACATTAGAATTCGCACGTCACCGCCGTTTGCGAAATACGGCTTCACTTCGCTCACTCGTACGAGAAAATCATTTGCATAAATCAGATTTGATTTATCCACTGTTTATCGCAGAAGGAGAAGACATTAAGCGGGAAGTTAGTTCGATGCCTGGTGTGTTCAACCTATCGCTTGATCATCTCGAAGCAGAAATCAACGAAATCGTAAAACTCGGTATCGAGTCGGTGATTTTATTTGGTGTCCCACATGATCATTTAAAAGATGAACAAGGCACAGGGGCATTCCATGATCACGGGATCGTTCAAGAAGCAACGCGTCTCGTCAAGAAACTCGCACCGCAATTGACGGTCATCGCGGATACATGTCTCTGTGAATATACATCGACAGGACATTGCGGCATCGTTGCGGACGGTACAGTCGATAATGACGCCTCACTCCCACTGCACGTCCAAACGGCCGTCTCACAAGCGCGTGCCGGTGCAGACATCATTGCACCATCATCGATGATGGACGGTTTTGTCGCTGCAATCCGTCAAGGGCTTGATGAGAATGGGTTCAGCCATATTCCAGTCATGAGTTATGGCGTTAAGTACGCTTCTGCCTATTATGGGCCATTCCGTGACGCAGCCAATTCAGCACCGGGTGAAGGTGATCGTAAAGGATATCAAATGGATCCGGCGAACCGCCGTGAAGCATTCCGGGAAGCAACGTCTGACGTAGAACAAGGGGCAGACTTCATGATTGTCAAACCAGCGCTTGCCTTCATGGACATCATTCGGGACGTGCGCGAGCGGATTGATTTACCAATCGTCGCCTACAACGTCTCAGGGGAATATGCCATGGTCAAAGCAGCGGCACTCAACGGTTGGATTGATGAAGAACGAATCGTCATGGAGACGATGCTTGGTTTTAAACGTGCTGGAGCGGATTTAATCATCACGTATTTCGCGAAAGACATCTGTCGTTACTTGGAGGGATCGAAATGAGCTTAACCAATCAGAACTCAAAATCAAAAGCTGCCTTTGAGCGGGCATTACCACTCATGCCGGGTGGCGTGAACAGTCCAGTCCGTGCCTATAAATCAGTTGGTATGACACCAATCTTTGCCGAACGAGCAAGTGGTTCAAAATTATACGATATCGATGGGAAGGAATACATCGATTACGTTTTATCATGGGGACCGATGATTTTAGGTCACGCCGACCCGATCGTCACGGCGGCGATTCAAGAACAGGCAACACGCGGTTGGAGTTACGGGACACCAACTGAAATCGAGTCAGCGATGGCAGAACTCGTCATCAGTCGTGTCCCGTCCGTCGAGGTCGTCCGGATGGTCAACTCGGGGACGGAAGCAACGATGGCGGCATTACGTCTCGCGCGTGGGTTTACAGGCAAAACGAAAATCCTGAAATTTGAAGGGTGTTACCACGGACACGGCGATTCGTTGTTGATTAAAGCCGGTTCAGGCGTCGCGACGCTCGGTCTTCCCGATTCACCGGGAGTTCCGGCACAAATCGCCAGCATGACGTTGACGGTTCCGTATAATGATATGGATGCTGTCCGGACAGCCTTTGAAAAACATGGTGACGATATCGCAGGTGTCATCGTTGAACCGGCAGCAGGGAACATGGGCTTCGTCCCGCCGGCAGCCGGATTCCTCGAAGGGCTTCGTGAAATCACGGAAGCACACGGTACGTTGTTAATTTTCGACGAAGTCATGACCGGTTTCCGTGTCGGCTTCAACTGTGCCCAAGGATACTTCGGTGTCACACCGGACATCACATGTCTCGGTAAAGTCATCGGTGGTGGTATGCCCGTCGGTGCCTACGGTGGACGCCGTGACATCATGGAGCAAATCGCGCCGCAAGGTCCAATCTATCAGGCAGGTACCCTGTCGGGGAATCCGCTTGCGATGGCAGCGGGGCTTGCGACCTTAACGCAATTAAAACCGGAGCACTACGAAGTGTTTGACCAAAAAGCAAATCGTCTAGCAGAAGGCTATTTACAGGCTGCTGCGAAATATAACATTCCGTTGACGACGAACCGGGCTGGAGCAATGTTCGGTGTCTTCTTCACTAATCAACCCGTGACGAATTTCGAACAAGCGAAAACATCGAACCTCGAGATGTTCCGTTCGTACTATCAAAAGATGGCGGCGCGCGGAATCTTCCTCCCACCGTCACAATTCGAGGGACTCTTCTTATCGACCGTCCACTCGGATGATGATATCGAACGGACGATTGAAGCTGTCGAACTGACGTTCAAAGAACTCCAGGTCGAATTTAACCGTTAAGGAGTTCTTGACGGGTGATGGACGTCTCGGATAAAATAAGGAAAGAATAATTTGGAAACAGCGTTGACGGGAAGAGTAGTCAGACAACAGACTGTAAGAGAGAACACATCCACCGGCTGAGAGATGTGACAGTGTGTCCTGACGAAGGTCACCCCACGAGCTGGTATCGTAAGCGCGAGCGAGCGATATCCGGATTCCGCACGTTACGCGGGCTAGAGGGCACTCCCGTTTTCGGGGTGAACTAAGGTGGTACCGCGGAAGAGCAACGGCTTCTTTCGTCCTTAGATGAGGACGAGAGTAGCCGTTTTTATTATGGATAAAAGGAGCGATTTAGATGCAGGAATTATCAATGCCGACGAAATATGATCCGCAGGCGACGGAAGAAAAATGGTACGATTTTTGGTTGGAAGGGGAATATTTCAAAGCCGATCAAGATCCGGAGAAAGCACCGTACACGATCGTCATCCCCCCACCGAACGTGACAGGGAAACTACACCTCGGTCATGCTTGGGATACGACACTGCAAGACATGCTGACACGAATGAAACGGATGCAAGGGTTCGACGTCCTGTATTTGCCGGGAATGGACCACGCGGGAATCGCGACGCAAGCGAAAGTCGAACAAAAATTGCGGGCAGAAGGACAATCGCGCTTAGAAATGGGACGTGAGAAGTTCCTCGAACAATCATGGGCATGGAAAGAAGAATATGCGTCGACGATTCGTGCGCAATGGGCGAAACTCGGACTTGGTCTGGATTACTCACGCGAGCGCTTTACGCTCGATGAAGGGTTATCTGAAGCGGTCCAGGAAGTATTCGTTAAGCTGTATGAAAAAGACTTGATTTACCGTGGCGAATACATCGTCAACTGGGACCCGGCGACGAAAACAGCGATTTCCGATATCGAAGTCATTTATAAAGATATCGAAGGTGCGTTCTACCACCTCAGCTATCCGTTGACGGACGGAACAGGTCACGTTGAACTCGCGACGACGCGCCCGGAGACGATGCTTGGGGATACGGCAATCGCCGTCAATCCGAAAGATGAGCGTTACGCTCACCTCGTCGGTAAAACGATCACGCTCCCGATCGTCGAACGAGAAATTCCGATCGTCGCTGACGAATATGTCGATATGGAATTTGGAACAGGGGTCGTTAAAATCACGCCAGCGCATGACCCGAATGACTTTGAAGTCGGGAACCGCCATGACTTACCACGTGTCCTCGTCATGAACGAAGACGGAACGATGAACGAAAACGCCGGTAAATACGAGGGTATGGATCGCTTCGACTGCCGCAAACAAATTGTCGAAGATTTGAAAGCCTCGGGCGTCTTGATTAAAGTCGAACCGCACCTGCACTCGGTTGGTCACTCGGAACGGTCGGATGCAGTCGTTGAACCGTACTTGTCGCTGCAATGGTTCGTCAAGATGGAGCCACTCGCTGAAAAAGCACTTGCTGAACAACAGGGCGAGGATAAAATCAACTTCGTCCCACAACGGTTCGAAAACACCTACGTCCGCTGGATGGAGAATATCCGTGACTGGTGTGTCAGCCGTCAACTCTGGTGGGGACACCGTATTCCAGCCTGGTATCATAAAGAAACAGGTGAAGTGTTCGTTGGGAAAGAAGCACCTGCCGACATCGAAAACTGGGAGCAGGACAACGATGTCCTCGATACGTGGTTCTCGTCAGCGCTCTGGCCGTTCTCGACGATGGGTTGGCCGAATACGGATGCTGCGGACTACCAAAAATACTTCCCGACGTCGACACTCGTTACGGGGTACGACATCATCGCCTTCTGGGTATCGCGGATGATTTTCCAATCGTATGAATTCACAGGCGAACGTCCATTCAACGATGTGTTGATTCACGGTCTGATTCGTGACTCGGACGGACGGAAGATGTCGAAATCACTCGGGAACGGAATCGATCCAATGGACGTCATCGAAAAATATGGTGCCGATTCACTCCGTTGGTTCTTAACGACAGGTTCGACGCCAGGAAACGACCTACGTTTCTATTGGGAAAAAATCGAAGCGACATGGAACTTCTCGAATAAATTGTGGAACGCAAGCCGTTTCGCACTGATGAACATGGATGGTCTGACGTATGAAGAAATCAATCTGACGGGCGAAAAATCATTAGCCGATCAGTGGATTTTGACACGTCTGAACACGACGATTGCTGATGTGACACGATTATCCGATAAGTATGAGTTCGGTGAAGCCGGTCGAGTCCTCTACCACTTCATCTGGGAAGATTTCTGTAACTGGTACATCGAGATGGCGAAGTTACCGCTGAACGGTGAAGATGAGGCCGCTAAATTGACGACGCGTTCGATTCTTGCGTACACGCTCGACCAAATCATGCGTCTGATGCACCCGTTCATGCCGTTCATCACGGAAGAGATTTGGCAACACTTGCCGCATCAAGGGGAAACGATCACGCGTGCGGCTTGGCCGACACGTAATGAGACACTCGACTTCCCGCAAGCAGTTCCTGCGTTTGAAGCTGTCCAAAATGTTATCCGGTCGGTCCGGAACATTCGTGCCGAAGTGAACGCACCGATGTCAAAACAAATCCAGTTGATGATTTCGACGAGTGACGACCAAGTACAGCATGACTTAGAGACGAACGTCTCGTACTTGAAGAAGTTTACGAATGCTTCCGAATTACTTGTCGAACGCAGCATGGCGGCACCGGAAAAAGCACTCAGTGCCATCGTGACCGGCGCAGAATTGTTCATTCCGTTGGCTGACTTAATCAACATCGAAGAAGAAATCGCCCGCTTGAACAAAGAACTCGTCAAGTATACGAAGGAAGTCGAACGGGTCGAGAAAAAACTCAACAACCCAGGTTTCGTCGGAAAAGCACCGGCACATGTCATCGAAGAAGAACAAGCAAAAGCACAGGATTATAACGAAAAACGTGCGGCAGTCGAAGCGCGGATCAACGAACTATCTCAATAATTTCAACAGTGGCTCAAGTTTCCTTGAGCCACTTTTTTTAAAGGAGCGGGGACAGAGTGGAGACGAGAGAAGACGTATTAGAGTGGTTGTCACGGTTACTGGCATTCGGTATCAAACCGGGACTAAGTCGGATGGAAGCGTTACTAGAAGAACTAAAGATTGATCCGGATGCTGTTCCGACGATCCATGTCGCGGGGACGAACGGGAAAGGGTCGACCGTCGCCTTCTTACGGGAGATGGGAATGGCGGAAGGGTTACACATCGGGACGTTTACATCCCCATACATCATTCAGTTCGAGGAACGGATCATGCTGAACGGAGTGCCGATTGCTGAAGCGGATCTCGTTAAGGCAGCAAATGCAGTGAAGCAAGCGATGACCGAGCTTGAGCCGACGATTGGTACAGTGACGGAATTTGAAGCGTTGACGGCACTTGCTTTCTATCATTTCAATCAAGTTCGGCCAGACTTCGTCATTTACGAGGTCGGACTCGGAGGGCTTTATGACTCGACGAACGTACTGAAGCAACCGATTGCTGCCATCATCACCTCGATTGGTCACGATCATCAAGCGATTCTCGGAGATACGCTCCAAGAGATTGCCCTTCAAAAGTTCGGCATCATCAAACGGGGAACATCGGTCATTGCCGGGAAACTGCAAGAGGAATTGACGGTCCCGTTGATGGCCTATTGTGGCGACCGGGCAGCGACGTTGAAGTGGAGTCAGGAAGCCATCGTCTCGTACCGACTGAATGCGACCGGAACATGGGCGACGTATGAAGGAATTCCCGAAACACGACTTGGACTCGAAGGGCACCATCAAGTCGAAAATGCAGCGAACGCCGTCATCTGTGCAAAGAAACTCGGTTGGTCGAAGACGGCAATTCGTCGTGGTCTCCGAAACGCCAAACATCCGGGACGGTTTGAGACGATTTCGCGCGAGCCGCGCATCATCTTAGACGGGGCTCATAATCCGGAAGGTGTTAAAGCGCTCGTCGACCGTCTAAAACAGGAAACAATGCCAATCGTCATCCTTTGCTCCATCCTGCGGGATAAAGATCGCCTTGCGATGATTAAACAATTTCAGGAAGTGACACCAACGATTATGGAGACGACGTTTGATTTTCCGCGAGCCCGGTCGCTAGAAGAACTGACTGCGGATGGGGCAAATGTCATAGAACTCGATTCGTTTCTCGCTGAATACGAAGGAACAAATCAAACACTCATCGTAACAGGATCTCTTTACTTCATCAGTGTCGTTCGTGAAAAAATACTGCGACAACGTTTTACAAAAAAGGGAAAACGCTAAAAGTCCTTGTATACTAAGGTTGGGGTAATATAGTCCTATATTTTATGATCTTACGACGAGGAGACGATGGAAGATGAAACGGTGGTTACGTCTGTTTTTAGTCAGTGTACTGATCTTTACGAGTTTTAGTTATATACAGGAACCACATACGAAGGCTGCTGCGGCAGATAAGTTGAAAATTCTTGAAATCCGGGATGCATGGTCGACGACGAACCGGATTGATCCAAATACGACAATCACCTCATTGCTCAACGGGCTCGATTCGACCCGCTATGAGATTGAAATGATGACGGTCAAAGAATTGAACGCTTCTCGTTTTCCGTTAGATGGTGCGTTTGATGCTGTTGTCTTTGATCCATCCGTCTTCACAGGAACCGACCGTTATTCAATGACAATCTCGGATACGAAGAAAGCACATAATACGAGTAAGATTGAGAACGACATCACGAAGTTAAAAGGAAATGAAATCGTCAGTGCCTTCGTCAATAAAGGGCTGCCGGTTTTTCTACATCAAGATGTCTTGACACATACGTCAAGCAATTTTAATGCCATCTTTAAAGATCTTAAATCAAATGCATTGATGCGATATACGGATATTCAGACAGTCATGACGAAGTTAAAGACTCAAAAGGTCATCCGTCCGCGGCTAGAAGGTGTTTCCGTCAAACAAAACGGTGTGTCATTAACAGGAATCGATAAAGGGAAGTCAGCTGTTCCGAACGTTCCAATCGACTTCATGTACACGACGACGCTCGAGAACACGAATCAGTTAGCGCAACTGTATATCGACTTTGATAGCAATGACCAATTTGAAGAGTCGGAAAAGGTTGATGAGAAGCCGGCTACCAAAACGGGGGCATTGAGCTATAATTTCGATGCCCCGAGTTACACGGGACCGCGGAACTGGATGATCCGTGTGTCGAGTAGCGACGGACTGACCGACTACAAAACAGGTAGTTTCTTAATGAAGGACCAAGTCGCAGAAGCAAAAATCTTACAGGTGACGCGCAGTGGATCGACGGGTTCAATCAATGGCTTCATGAACACCGGTACGTTATTGAAAGAAACCGGGTACTATGATTTTAACGTCGAAGTCATTACGGCAGATACATTTAACAGTACGTACGCATCACGAAACTTAAATACGACGTACGACATGTTAATCTTTGGATTTCAAGATTCGTACGGAGCGGCGTCGCTGAATGATGCGGCCTCGAATGCAATCCTTGATTTCACGAACACCGGGCAAGGACTGATGTTGTCCCACGATACGATTTTCCGTCCAAGTCAGTCAGCGAATCCGGAACTGTTCTGGGAAAAGAAATTTGCCGGACTTGCCGGACAAAAGAACTTCACGAACATGGGGTACGGAGCACAGCGGACGTCAGGGAAGGCGGTCAAACAAAATGACGGTGTCATGACGTCGTATCCGTTTACGTTAGCGGATGAAGTCTCAATCGCAACAACCCATGACCAATACTTTGGTCTTGATTTAGAACAACCCGATTTAATTCCGTGGTACAACATTCGGGAAAATAGTACGGCTGATTCGAATCAGTCAGCCGGACGCACAATCGGCGATGCCCGTAACCATTACTACATGTATACAAAAGGCAATGTGACGTATTCTGGTGCAGGACATACCTCGACGTTCAACCAACAACAGGAAAAAGAACTGTTCTCGAACACGATGTACCGCGCCTTTATCGGGGCGAATCATAAACCGCTCATTAAAAATATCCTGCCAGCCAATCAAGCGAGTTATTTAGACAATGAACCAATCACGGTATCTTATAAGGTTAATGACTATGACTTACGCGATCGGGAATTGAAGACACGAATCTACATCGACAATGAAAAAGTGTATGAAAATAATAAACTAAAAAACAATTCGTTTGTCAGCCAAAGCTTCGATGCTAAGTTGACAGGGAAAACAACCGCGACAATCCGGATCGAAGCAGAGGATCAACGGGGGGCGAAAACGATTGAGACACGTACCGTCCAAATCGTTCAGCCATCCGCTTCATCTCCGTTCACGTTATCACGGTCAATCGATCCGGCAACGATTCCGCAAGGGGAAACAGCAACGATTACGTATACGGTCAAAACAAGCCCGATGCTTCAAAAAGATGCAATCGGTAACAACGGCTACATCATGGGACAATTTTCAGTAACGATGGAAGATATTTTGTTTACAGAAAACTTCCCGAGTAATGTCGAAGTCGTCTCAGCAACAGGTCTTAACGGTGCGAAAATCGTCAATCAAACATTGACGGGGAATGTACCGGACATCGAATATGATGAAGCGATTGAAGGGCTCCACAAAGGATTATGGATTGCAAAGCCGTCGGAACTGACTTTTACCGTAAAAGTACGAGCGAAGGATGCGGCAGGTGTTCATGTCTTCGATGAAAAAGAGAATACAATTGTTTCAACGAAGACCATCTACCGTGATAAAAAAAATGGCGTCGATAAATCGACTTCACTTGCGAACGATGTTCAGTCGTTCCCGAGACTAGGATATGCCTTATCGACCCGCTTTGCGACGGAAGCTAAAATTCCAGCTGTCCGGATGGATATCAACACGCCGTCTTATAAGGTATTGCCAGAAATCAATCCGGCAGGTAGCCAGTACGGCACATTGAGATGGTCGATTGAAGATACGAGCATTGCGAAGATTAACGATCAAGGCATCATCGAACCGAAGAAAATCGGAACGACGGAAATTAAATTGATTGTCCCCGTCGCGAATGGACGTGAGTTAGTCGCGACTTCGAAGTTGACGATTAACGATGTCTTTGGTGGATTGATCGTCCGTGGTGTACCAAGCGAGTTATACGTCGGACAGACGAAAGCGATGACGGGCGAAGCAGCCATGTTGTCCGGGACGGATGCACCGATTAAATGGCTTGTCACGAACAACGATTTAGTCGAGGCTACCGGTCTGACAACAGATGAGTTATCGCTAACAGGAAAAAAACCAGGCACAATGACCGTTCAAGCCGTTGTTCCGGCATCGAGCGGCAGCACGACCTATTTAGCACAGTCGCAAATCTATACGATTGAAGTTAAATTACCGGAACTAGCCGTAACACCGAATAACCTAGAGTTATGGGTCAACACGACGCAAGATGTCACAGCGACCTTTACACCGAGTATTCGATTACCGTTCACCGTTTCGACGTCTAGTCCGGCGATCGAACTCATTCAAACGGCGGCTGGTTACACAGTCAAGGGAATAACGGGGACACCGGCTGGTCCAGTCGACGGCTTATTGAAACTTCGAGATTTTACAGCGACACAAGCCATCACGAAAATCATGGTACGTGAAAATCCAACTGATTTGACGGCGAACGATTTAACACTTTCCATGCAGGATGTTCAAAAGCAGCCTGTCTTGAACTGGTTACCCGTGACGGCGACAGAGCGTTTTTATCGGTTGGAAGTGCTTCAGGGAAAAGAGTATGTGAAGATTGATTCATCGGCACAAGCCTTAAAACCGATTCGCCCAGGTGTCGCACGTGTCAAAGTGACGGCATTAAAAGCAGATCAATCGGTCCTTGAAGTCATCAAAACCGGTGCGACGGAGAAACAACCGTTGACGGCGACCTTTAAAGTGACGATTTCTTCTGAAGGTTCGAGCACTTCACCAGATACGGATGTCTATTAAGTGACGGGGGAAATGACGTGAAGAAAAAGCAAATCATTAGCGTCGTTCTCCTGTTTCTAATCGGAATTGGAGCAGCGACCTACTTGTTGATCGAACAGCGAAACCAGCAAGCGTTTGAAAAGAGTATCGATACGTCAGATGTTAACGCATTTGCGTCAGCAGTCGAACACGTTTCTTTATCGACAAAAGACCGGAATCAGTACATTCAGCAGTTCCAAGAAGCACTCGACTATGACAAAGCACTCGTTTTGTTGGACGACACGAGTGTTAAAAATCAAGTTAACTGGTTTTATGTCGCCCGGTTCGGACCAGCTTCTGTAGTCAAGAAATGGCTTGCTACGGGGGCTTCCGTCGAGCAAACGAATGAGCAACAACAGACAGTCTTGCATGTTGCGACGAGCGTGAACCAACCTGCGGATGCTTATGCTTTACTGATTAAAGAAGCTACACGAAAAAATATCAATGCGCTCGATAAAGCCGGAAATTCGCCTCTCTACTATGCGACGGTCGATCAAAATGAGACTGTGATTAAGCAGTTACTGGCAGCAGGAGCAAATCCGAACGTCGGAAAGCATCAGCCGATTTATGAAGCAGTCAAACAAGACCGACAGGATATTTATCAGTTGTTGGTAAAACAAGGTGCAGAAGTCAAGAAGACCAAAGTCAAAAAGTTGGCACGAGCGTATGGTGCGACAACATTTCAATGAAAAAACCCCTCGACATCCATCAATGTCGAGGGGTTTTTAGCGTCAAGGAGTTGTTCGTTTCGGAGTCTCGACATACATTTTGACAGCCCGACTGAGTGGAAGCATCGACGTCGGATTTTTCAGGACACTCGCATCATATTTCAGGCGGAGACGAGATTGTACCGCGTCAGCAGATTTTTTCGTGTTCATCAAAGTGGTCAACGCGGTGACGTCTGCCGGGTAGTTCGCTTCCGGTAAGTCCAGCGTCCCGCGATACGCATTAACCTCAAGCTGTCCTTTTGTGAAGATACCGCCTTGTAAGTTCATCGTCGACCCGACTGAATAAATGCGATTCAAGGTAGGCGAATCACTGTAAAGAAAGGCATTCATGTCCGGTGCGGTTGTTTTAGGTGCGGAAAACTTATTGACACGATTGATCGTTAACGTTCCTTTGCTGAGTAAAATCAGAGTGTTTTGATTCGTTGAACTCGTGATGCCTTGAATGTTGGCATCATCTAACCGGCTTGAACCGGTCGAGAAGATGGTTGTCGCAAAACTGACGTTACCCCGAATCAATAAATCACCGAGGACGACGATTGGACGTTTAATCTCAAGCGGTTGCGTAATCGGATTGAGTGAAGAAATCGTCAAGTTGCCGTCGATGATTAACGGTTCGAGCGATTCTTTAACGATATCATCGGTAATCGTCACTGTATTTTGCTCAGTCGGAGCTGGGATGATGATTTGTTTCTTCGTACTCAATTCATTCAAGAATGGTCCTGTCAGCACCGATTTTTCAATTGATTGACTCTTTAAGTAGGTCGGAACGGAGGCGAGTGGTGTGTTACTTGGAATCGTTAAGAAATCATTCAGGGCAAATTCAAAATCGAACGGAACGAGCGTATCTTTCGTTGAAACAAGATCCGTTTTGGTGGTCGGATCAAAGACGGTCGCATCACATGGTAAAAAGTCTGTACATGTTAGAAGCGGTTGAGTTTGCGGCTGGAAAACACGAACTTGTCCATCAATGTATGGATGGGCCAGCTTATCTGTATAGTGGCCTATCTGACCGTTATAGATGAAGTTTGGCGTCGCAGAAACTTTGAGTGCTTCCCGCGAGAAGACGTTCCCTTCGATTCGTGGTGCTCCATTTAAGATGACTTGATTGTCGGACCCGAGCGTATAGTATAGAAAACTAGGAATCGCTGATAAATAGACCCGTTGAGTATAGGTCTTTTTGACCGTCGGTTGATCACCTTTCGTCTCTTCGACGTGAGCGGTCAAATCGAACGCTTTAACACGGACGTTCGAGGCGGCTTCATTTAACTGAACTTCAACAAGAGGAGCCGACGTCTTCAAGGGGAGTATGATTTTATTCGGGATATCTGCAAATAGCTCTTTTGAGGAACTGGTTGGATTCTCTTGACTGGTTTTTGCGACGAGTTGTTGGAGTGCTGCGATCGCTTGATCAAGCTCGTTTCGCGTCGCTGTATCGACTTCGATATTCGTTCCGCGAATTTCCGTCAATCGTGTCGATTGTAGGCTGACACCAATCGTCGCGATTGCTAAGACCGATAGGACGGTCAATGTCACGAGTACGAACAATAGCGTATAACCTTCTTCAGATTTTTTCATGGGTCGTCCTTTCTGAACTAAAATCCAATCGTACTATTCAAGGTCTGTGTTTCTTCATTATCCGTCGACTGAATTCGGAGCGTCATCGTCAAAATGCCATGGACGACGTATCTGCCCGGGTAGTCACCGGTCGTGATGTCGACGTACTCGGGACTTGAAATCGTAAAGGTCTTTTTGATTTCTGTTTGATCATTGATGTTTTCGAGTGCACCTTCGTAGATGAGTATGTTTTCGTCAAGTCGTTGTGTTGCGAATGTATAGGTGATTGGAGTTGATGTGACTTCATTTTGTTGTTCGACATTGGCGTTGAACGGAATGAAGCCGTCCGTTCGCTCGAGTAGACCGGAATCTAGGTTAAGGCTAGGCAATGTCTTTTTATAGAAAGACAGCTCATTCGCTGTTGTGATGCGAATGGCATCGAAGCCGGTGATTTCATTTAAAATGAGTCCGACCGAACTATCGGCTTCGCTTCTGAGCTCACTGATGATTCCCGTCGCCTGAAAACTCTTTGTACCGGAGATGAAGACGGTCAGGATGACTCCGCTGAAAATAGCAGCGATGACGATGGCAACGAGCAGTTCGACGAGGGAAAATCCGTCATTTTGTTGCGGGAAAACTTTGGTTGAGCGTCGCATTCGTAATCGATCCTTTCAATGATGTAATCGGTTCAGCTTGACCGTCGAGATAGACATAGACGTATAAATCGAGGAGGTTCGGGTTTTCGATTCCCTCGATTTTATGCGGGGTAACACTGATTTTTACATCGAATGGCATATTATTTATTTCCGCATCATTGAAGATTGAGTCACAAATAGCCGATACACCACATGACGGCGTGTTCGGCGTCGGTATTGTATAGCTACCATTCTGATATGGGGTGCCTTTCGTCTGTTCAAGAAGTGTATCGAATACGAAGGGGCCGTTCTCCGCTTCGACGGCTTCCCGTTCGATATAAGAAGCGGCATTTTTCGCCAGGTAATTCGCAAACGTCAATTCCGTGCTATCACGAGAAGCGGATAAGGATTGGGAAAAAATGCTGATGAGTGAAACTGAAATGATTGAAAGAATCGTGATACTGACTAATACTTCGATTAATGAAAAGCCTTGTTGCTTGTTTTGCATGGATTCACCTCGTATCTGACTCAATATGAATTATCTATTCAAAAATGAAAAACGGTATGTATTCACACATGATGAAAGTTATTGTCAGGATAGGACTTATGTTTCATCATAATATTCATTATAATGGAAATACTAGACACCTGAAATGGTTATTTCATAAGGAAAGGAAACAGATGATGATAAATCCTAAACGTTTTGCAGTACATACGCTTCTTTTAGTCCTCTTGATTGCCTTAATCTATGTTCCTTCGTTTGCGCTGATTTCGTTTACGGGACAAGCAAGCGTCAGTGAAAAGTTCTCTGAAAGTGCGCGGATTGCCTCTGTTCCGGTTAGTGGTATGACACGGGAAGAAGCAAAACCGAAAGTTCAAAAAGCCATCACGACCTGGTCGAACAAAACGCCATTGACGATTGGGGCGGGAGAAGAACTTGTTCCTGTTCCGACGACGCTCGTGACGTTTAAAGTGGATGAGGCCGTCGAAGCAGCTGCTTTAAAAAAGGGAGGCGACTTGGACATCACGCTTGACGAACCGGGCGTTGAAGCATTCCTCTCGACGCAACCGGTCGTATACACGCCGGAACAAACGACGGCATTTAAAGCATGGCTGACGAACATGGGACAACAACTCGAAGAGGGCAACTATGATCCGGCTGTCTCGACAACATCTCCATCAACGGAAGAAGTCGTTTCCTCGGTGTCCTTTACAACACGTTCAGTCGCCGAAGAACAGATGGTTGAGGCGATGACGCAAGTCGATTTAAAAGCCGGACAGTTGATGAATACGAAGACATACGGAATGGACGGTGTGGCGGCTTCATATATCGGCAGTAAACTATATGAACTCTTCGCAAAAACACCGTTTGAAATCGTCGAGCGGATGCCGCACGATCAATTGCCGGATGGAATCACACTCGGCTACGATGTCCGAATTGATGAAAAAACAGATTTTGCCGTACGGAACACACAAGCAGTGAACTACCAGCTTGTCGCAACGAAAAACGGTAGTGACGTGACGCTTGAACTACGGGGAATGCCGTTCAAAGAAACGGTCACAGCAGTGCTTGAAGGTGAAAAATCAATTCCGTACCGGACGATCACCCGCTATTCAGCGACACTATCTGCTGGAACGACAAGTGATACACAGTCCGGATCGGAAGGGACATCGATTGAACTGTACCGTATCATCAAGTCGAACAAAGGCGAAGAGAAAATCCTGGTCGCACTTGATTTTTATGCCGCGACACCGGCAATCGTCACGAAGAGCAGTCAAGCGGAGCAAGCACCGGTCGTCACACCACCTGCTGAAGATCCACAGGACGGGACGACGGATCAAACCGATGCTGAGTCCGATACGACGGATCAAACGGACCCTGAGTCAGATGTGACAAGTCCAGACGAACCGGCAACTCCCGATACACCGACGTCACCGGATACACCAGATGCTCCGACAGAAGGCGATCCAGCTTCTCCCACCGAAAGTGATACAGCGGAACCAGCAGTCGGTTAAAAATCAATAGAAAATGAGGGATCCTATGAACTGGACAGATTTAGCAATTGAGCTCGGAATCATTATTGGTCTGGCGACGATTATTTGTGGCTTGATGTTTGCGGTTCAAATCCCATTCATCGCGACGGCACGTGCGAAAGTCATTCTCTCGGTGATGGCACTTGTACTAGTCTTAGCACTTTACATGCTCGTCAAATTCGATTGGATGGCGAATCCGTTCGTCATTGCGGGATACATCGTCACACTCTTAATCGTTACAGCGATTACGAGTACGATTGACGAAAAACAACAACAGCGACCGACAGTACTTGATGAAGAAGAAACATGGCACGCGGAAGGGTGACGAACTAAATGGCAATGAAACGGAAACGTCTCGGCGAGATGCTGCTTGAAGAAAGTCTCGTCACGGAAAGTCAGATTGAAGAAGCCTTGACGGTCAAACGGGCGACTGAAAAATTAGGGGATGCGCTCTTACGATTAGGGCATTTGACGGAGCAACAACTACTCGAAGCACTCCATCATCAATTGAAGATACCGATCATTCAACTGTATAACTATCCGGTCGACGTGGCTGTCACGAAGCTGATTTCAAAAGACCTTGCTCAGCGCCATACGCTCGTCCCGGTCTACCGGGAAGGCAACCGTTTATTCATTGCGATGGCGGATCCGCTCGATTTGATTGCGATTGATGACCTGCGGCTTCAGACGGGGTTGATGATTGAAGTCGGCATCGCGACACGCGATGAAATCCGACGGACGATTTTAAAGTATTACGATATCGATTCATCACTCCGGGAGTTACTCGAATCCGATGAAATGATGGAGTCTGATGCGACGCGGGATGTCGTGACACGAGAAGATGCGCCAATCATTCGTCTCGTCAATCAAATTCTTGAAAACGGGATTTCGCAACGGGCATCCGACGTCCACATGGATCCGCAGGAAGCCTCCTTATCGATTCGGATTCGGATTGACGGGGAGTTGCGGACGGAAAACAACTACCCGAAACAAATTCAGAACATCTTGACGACCCGGATCAAGGTTATGAGTGAGCTTGACATTACGGAATCACGCTTGCCGCAAGACGGACGGATCAAGTACATCTATAATGGTCTCGCCTACGATTTCCGTGTCTCGACGCTTCCGACGGTCTATGGTGAGAAAGTCGTCATCCGGATTCTCGACAGTTCGAACTCGAATATCTCGATTTCGAAAATCGGATTTAGTGAACGCAATGAATCCCAGTTCCGGGAGATGCTGAAACGACCGAACGGCATCATCTTGATTACTGGACCGACAGGGTCTGGTAAGTCCTCGACATTGTATGCGGCTCTAAACGAATTGAATGATGAGAGCCGTAACATCATTACGGTCGAAGATCCGGTCGAGTACCAAGTCGACGGCATCAATCAAGTTCAAGTGAACAGTAAGATCGGCTTGACGTTCGCGAGTGGGCTACGCTCGATTTTGCGACAAGATCCGAACGTCGTCATGGTCGGAGAGATCCGCGATATTGAAACGGCGGAAATTTCGATTCGGGCCTCATTGACGGGACACCTTGTCCTGTCGACGTTGCACACGAACTCGGCCATCAGTTCGATCACCCGTCTGATTGACATGGGAGTTGAACCATTCCTTGTCGCGGCGTCGGTTACCGGATTGATTGCGCAACGTCTCGTCCGTCGCGTCTGTCGTGATTGCGGGGAAGTCCAACCACTCTCAAAACGCGAACAAGAGTTGTTTGCGCAAGAAGGGATCGAAGCGACGACCGTCATGCGCGGACGCGGCTGTTCATCTTGTAACATGACGGGGTACCGGGGGCGACTCGCGATCCAGGAAGTCGTCATGATCGATGAAGTATTGCGACGGATGATTATGAACCAATCGACGGAAAGCGAAATTACGATGTACGTCAAGTCGCAAGGTCAACGGTTCCTGTTAGCGGATGGACTGACGAAAGTCGCCCAAGGAATTACGACGACGGAAGAAATCTTACGGACGGTGATATCAGAATGAGTACGATGGAACGCGCACAAATCGAAGACATTCTCAGATCGTCAAAAGAAAAAGGGGCTTCTGACGTCCATTTGACGGCAGGATCTCCCCCCGTCTTTCGCGTCAATGGAACATTGATTGCTTACGGGACGGATAAACTCAAACCGGTCATCATCGACGGGTTCGTTCAGTCGCTGATTACCGAGGAAATGTACCTTCAGCTCAAACAGGATCGTGACATCGACTTTTCCTTTGGTGTGACGGGTGTCGCCCGTTACCGCGTCAATTGTTTTTATCAACGTGGTGCACTCTCAATGGCTTTTCGAACGATTCCGACTGAAGTGCCGACACTCGAACAATTGGCGTTACCTCCTGTCCTCAAACGGTTTTTAACGAAACCGCATGGCTTGATTCTCGTCACGGGACCGACCGGGTCAGGGAAGTCGACGACACTCGCTGCGATGATCAACGAAATCAATCAGACGATGTATAAACGCATCATTACGCTCGAGGACCCGATTGAATACTTACATAGTCATCATAAAAGTTTGATTGACCAACGTGAAATCGGCATTGATGCCCCGCGATTCGCGAGTGGCTTACGTTCTGCACTCCGTCAGGATCCGGATGTGATTTTGCTTGGTGAGATGCGGGACTTGGAGACGATTTCGACGGCAGTCACAGCTGCAGAGACGGGACATCTTGTCTTCGCGACCGTCCATACGTCGACCGCTGCCTCGACAGTCAGTCGGATCATCGATGTTTTTCCATCGGAGCAACAGGATCAAATTCGCGCCCAACTGGCAAATGTCCTGGCGGGTGTCGTCTCGCAACGCTTGATGCCCCGGTCCGATGGTACAGGCAGGGTCGCGGCGCTTGAAATCATGGTCGAGACACCAGCCGTCTCAAACTTGATTCGCACAGGTAAGGAATATCAGATTCAATCCGTTTTGCAGACCGGAAAACAGTATGGGATGCAGACGATGCAAATGGCCTTACAAGACTTAGTTAGTCGGGGACTGATCCCAGCATCAGCCGCGACACCTTACATATCGGGGTGAGCAGATGGCAGTATTCATGTATGAAGGTCGGACGATGGCCGGTAAACGGAAAAAAGGTAAGATTACAGCATTAACGAAACGGGAGGCGGCAGAACGTCTCCGGACAGAACAAATCGCCGTCACGTCACTTGAGAAACAAGAATCAAAAGGCTTAAATACCGAGATCACATTCTTAACGGCAAAACCGAAAATCGAACACTTAGTCATGTACGCACGTCAATTTGCGACGCTCGTCCGGTCCGGTGTCTCAATCGTTAAAGCGACCGAAATATTACGGAAACAGACCGAATCGAAGCCGCTCGAGCGGGCACTCGTCGAAGTCGAAGATGATTTACGGAGCGGGATTCAATTTTCGCAAGCGATTGAGAAACATCCGCGCGTCTTTGATACATTCTTCGTCAGCATGGCGATGGCGGGTGAGGCGAGCGGGAATTTAGAAGAAGCCCTCGATAACATCGTCACCCAGCTTCAAAAACAGTACGAGATTAAACGGAAAGTCATTTCGGCATTGATTTATCCGGCCGTCGTTTCAATCGTTGCGATTGGTGTCGTCGTCTTCCTGATGTTGAACGTCGTCCCGACGTTCGCGTCGATTTTCGATCAACTCGGAAGTGAACTTCCGTTAATCACGAAACTTGTTGTTGCCGTATCGGACTTTTTTGTCGCTTACTGGTGGGTCTTGTTGCTTGTCGCCTTCGGATTGCTCGGTCTGCTGTATTTTAATTTAAAAAATGAGCGGCAACGGGTCATCTTCGACAGCTTACTGTTAATGTTGCCGGTCTTCGGACCATTGATTCAAAAGTCACAGATTGCTTTGATGACGCGGGGACTCGCTGTATTACTGAATGCATCGGTCCCGATTCTTGCTTCGCTCGACATTACGGAGCGAATCGTCACGAACCGAATCATCCGTAAAGGAATCGCCGGTGCGAATGAAGCGATGTCGCGCGGGATTCCGATGCACGAACCATTAGAAAAAAACAAATATTTCCCACCTCTCGTGACACAGATGATTGCCATCGGGGAGGAGTCCGGGCGCCTGGACTCCATGCTGACAGAGGTCGCAGACTTTTATGAGACGGAAGTTGAAACAACGACGGATCGCTTGAAGTCAATCATCGAGCCGCTGTTGATTGTCGTCCTCGCCGCAATCGTTGGTGTCATCGTCATCGCCGTCGTCGTCCCGATGTTCAAAATCTATTCGGATATCCAGGGCGAATAACAACTGCGAAATCATTTACCTGTTGTCTAAAAAAGACATAATTAACTAAAATTATGGTGCTACTATAATAGTATTCATATGGATAGTATTACCTATACATCGAACTCAGAAAAAAGCACTAGGGAGGAATACTAAAATGTTAGAACGGTTAAAAGAAATTTGGTTAGATGCAAAACAAATGCGCGATGAGCGGGGCTTGACGTTGATCGAGTTACTCGTCGTCGTCGTTATCCTCGGAATTATTGCCGCAATCGCGGTAGTAGCGATTGGCGGATTGATTGAAAACTCACGTAAGGATGCAGTCGTATCCGATGCGAAACAATTAGTAGCGGCAGCGAAGTTGTATACATCTTCAAATCCAGTTCAACCTGGAGAAACTGTGAAAGTTGGTGTTAATGAAAATAAAAAAGCAATCGTAGCAAATGACGTCACAAAAGGTACGACAGCTACGCCGAGAGTAGATTCTTTGAAAAAATATATCGATGATATGAAGGATGCCTTAAATTCTGATAAGGCGTATGAAGATTCATTCGTCACTGTCACTGAGGACAAAGGTACTTATACTTATAAAGTTACTTTAAAAAGTGAGTCTGAAGATTATACTTACTTCACAGGAGCAGCTCCATCAGCACTCAAACGAACTGGTATAGAAGAAAAGAAATAATTTAAATTCCACCCCCACCTCGGGGGTTTTTTTCTGAAGTTTTTTAAGAAAGGAGCCTAACATGACAATCGTTTTTACAGTCTATTTTTTCATTATTGGCATGTTGATCACGTCGTTTACAAATGTCGTCGGACTGCGGATTCCGGTGGGGGAATCGATTGTGCGACCGCGCTCGCATTGCCCGAATTGTGGTCACGTCCTCGGTGCGCTCGAACTGACACCGGTCATCGGCTATCTCGCTTTACGCGGAAAATGCCGTGTCTGCCAACTGCCGATCTCCGCGAAGTATCCGGCGCTGGAACTGCTTGGTGGCGTACTTTACGCCTATGCGTTCTATCAATTCGGATGGTCGATGCAATTCGTGTTGACACTTGTCCTGACGAGCCTGTTATTCATCCTCGTCATGTCGGATCTTGCTTACATGCTCGTCCCGAATAAAATATTACTCTTCTTTTTACCGATTAGTCTGATAGTTCGCTACCTTTCTCCATACGAGAACTGGTATAATCCAATTATTGGCGGAATCGTCGGTTTTAGTTTATTGTTTGCAATTTTTCTCGCATCACGTCAAGGGATGGGCGCAGGGGACGTCAAACTGTTTGGTTTACTCGGTATTTTTCTCGGACCACTCGACGTCGTGATTGCCTTATTCGTCTCGGCACTTGTCGGTTCCGTCATTGGGCTGACATTGCTCGGATTGAAGCGCGTCGAACGCAAGCAACCGATTCCCTTCGTCCCGTCGATTGCGATCGGGACATTACTCACTTATTATTTCGCGGACGATTGGGTGACGTTATACCTCGATCTGTTCCTATGAGAAAGGACGAACCTACATATGGCGCAAGCTAGGCGTAGAGGTACATATATTTATTTCAACTTCACGGATGTCGCCGTCTTCGGCGCCGTCGTCAAGAACGGTGTCATCAAACGACGCGCTGTTGCGTCCCTGCCTGCCGGGACACTCCAAGGTGGATGGTTGCAACCGGAAGCGTCACTTGATTTGATTTTTGACAGCCTGTTGACGAAATTAAAGGTTCCGCGAGGTTCGCAAGCTGTTCTTGCCCTCGATGGTTCACTCGTCCTTGCCCGAAAACTTGAAATCCCGGAGTCGGTCGAGACGAATCAAATCCGCGGGTACTTGTTCATGGAGCTTGGTCACAGTATCGTCCTGCCGTTTGAAGAACCGTACTTCGATTACACTCTGCTCGAAGAAGACGGCAAACGGGAAATCATGCTGTATGCGGCACCGAACGAAGCGATTCAACAATACATGCAATTGTTTAAGCAAAAGCACCTGCGGCTTGTCGCAGCTGAACCGCAACCGCTCGCTACGTTTTTCGGAATCGAGTCGCTCTATGAAGTCGAAGACAGTAGCAGCGTCTTGATTTGGAACGTCAATGCGACGAATCATCAACTGATCATCATCGAAGACAAAGTTCCGCGCTTAATCCGTTCCGTCGATACGTTCAGTTCGAACGTCTGGGAAGTTGAAGTGATGGAGGATCGTCTCCATTACCGGTATCGCTTAGATGACGCACAAGTCGAGATGACGCTTGACGAAATGCTGCTCGAATTTTCACGTGTGCTCGATTTCTACCGGTTTTCGCTCGCACGCGACCAACGGGAAATCAGCCGTGTCATTCTAGCGGGAGACTTCCCGTTCCAGGAGGAGCTCGTCAAACGGTTCGAAGCGAATTTTGATCTCCGACTCGAACAGCTTTCGGAGCAGCTCGAAGTCGCGCCACAACCGATTCCGCGTGCGTATTTACCGCTGATCGGACTCGCGATTCCACAAAAAACTCGAATCAATCTGTTACCAGAGGACGACGTCATGCCGAAGTTTCCGCTCGTCGCGTCGCTCGTCCTGTTGTTATTTGGCGGAATGATTGGCGGCTACTTGTTCTGGCAAACGGACCAGTTCGCGGACCGAATCGAGACGGCAAACAATCAAGTGCAAATCGTTCGTGCCCTTCAAGCGGAATCGGCACAATCAGCAAAACAAGAAATTGCCCAATTGAAGCAGACCGTCGACGGATTAGAGGAGACGCCGCGCCCGGCAGTCCCGACGCTTGAACGGATTACCCGCTACTTACCGGAACGCGGCTACATCTTACAGTTCGCCTATGGTGCCGATCATCTCGTGACGATGAATGCACAATTCGAAACACTGGAAGAGTTGAATGGTTTTTATCGTCAACTCTTGACGGATGACGTCTTTACAGGAGTTTCATTGACAGGTATCACAACGAAGACGATGAACGAAGAGGCAGATGTCGTCACGTCGACGACGATCGACCCGGCAACAGGGGAAGAAATTCCGACGACGACGATTACACCATCGGCTGATGAAAAAACGGAAGAACCGCGTTACATCGGGCAATTCACGTTGTCAGTCTTACCGGCGGAGGTCGTCAAAGGTGAAACGAATGAAGCGAATCCGGATGTACCAAAAGAAGATGGCGAGACGGAGTCGGCAACGCCAGACGGTGAAGTGACACCGGAAGACGGAACAGGCGAAGTCGTCTCGACCGAGATTGAGGAGGTGGAGGATAATTGAAGCGCTATAGTAGTTACCTTCTCCTCGGATTGACGCTCCTGCTCGTAATTGGAGGAGTCGCCTATTTCGGTTATACGACCTATACGACGTACGAAGAATTGAATGAAACGGAAGCGACGCTTGACCGGGAACAGATGGCCCTCGAAATCGCAAAAGCGAATGAGCAAAAAGTCGATGTCGCCGAATCAAGCTTCTTACAGAAAAAAGTGCCTGTCCTCCCGGCGAATGATGACGTCATCGACGCCATCAATGCCTCGAGTCAAATCGCAGGAGTCAAAGTCCAGTCGATTACGTTCAGCCAAACGGATGTTGCACCTGCTCCGGTTGTCGAGTCGACACCGGTCGTCGACGGAGCGATGGCGACAGAGTCTGACATCGATGCGGATGGAGCAGAAGCACCCGTCGCGACAACGGCCGCGACACCGCTTCCGGCATCGTTATCCGTCGAAGCACCATCCTATCTCGAACTGATGGCATTCCTTAAACAAATCGAACGGACGGATCGGATTACGATCTTGCGTCAGATTCAATTGACGGGGCCGGATGAACCGGGTGCCGGAAGTGAGACGATTCTTCTTGACGATGAGATGATGGCGTTTACGATTGAAATCGAGACGTATTACCGACCTGATCTAACACAACTCGTTCCAGATAAGAAGACACCACTCAAGGAGACGACCCCGAAATCAGATCCCTTTGTTGATGTCACAGGAAATTAGTTTGGAAACAAGTGCTTCCCTTCACGGGAGAGGCACTTGTTTTTCGTTATACTACCCGTTGAGTGAATTAAGCTAGTTCGAAATCTATCAGAAAGAGCGTGATACTAATGGTAACGCAACCACCCTTGATTCTTGCTTCGGCGTCTCCGCGCCGGACACAGCTTTTGGACCAAATCGGGATACAGCATGAGGTTCGTCCTGCTGACGTCGTCGAAGAAGCGCCCTATCCGATGGCGCCTGCCGAATACGTCGCCTACTTATCCGACAAAAAAGCACGTGCTGTAGCTAAGGCGGATGAAATCATTCTGGCGGCAGATACCGTCGTGTCGATTGACGGTTTGATTTTGGAAAAACCGCTCAATCGCTTAGCCGCAAAGCAGATGTTGCTTCAATTATCTGGTCGGACCCACCATGTCTTGACGGGCGTGACGATTGTGATGAATGATCATGTCGAAACATTTACCGTGACGACAGAAGTCCGTTTTGCCAAATTGTCGCAGGACTGGATTATGCGCTACACGGAGACGGATGAGCCGTATGATAAAGCCGGTGGATACGGCATCCAGGCGGTCGGAGGATTATTCGTCGAAGCGATTTCAGGCGATTATTATAATGTCGTCGGATTACCGATTCATCCGATTGCGAAACGACTCGAAGCATTCGGAATCAAGCCGGAATTTGCGTAACGCCTATTAAAGAGAGGTCGGATGCAGTGATTGAATTGCCGAAGGATATGATTCAACTAAAAGGGCTGACCCGTGCGACGACAGTCGAATTGCTAGCATGTCTCGTTCGAAGTGGAACGAGAAATCAATCGCCGCTTGAAATCGCGGAAGAATTACTTGATCGTCATCCCTCGTTGATTGAGCTTGAGGCAGCGGGAGTCGGAGGACTGGAGAAGTCACCCGGCGTCGGCAAGGCGAAGGCGCTCCAAATCATGGCGGGACTCGAGCTCGGCCGCCGGCTCGTCACAGAACCGAAGTGGGTCCGACCGGTCGTTCGTTCACCGGAGGATGCAGCGGAGCTGTTGTTAGAAGAGATGCGCCTGTATCAACAGGAACATTTCATCTGTCTGTATTTGAATACGAAAAATGAGGTCATTTCCAAAAAGACGCTCTTCATCGGAGGATTGAACACGTCAATCGTCCACCCGCGCGACATATTTCGGGAAGCCATCCGCTGTTCGGCGGCCAGCTTCATCGCTGTCCATAATCATCCATCGGGTGATCCGACGCCAAGCCGGGAAGATATCGAGGTGTCGGAACGGATGGTCGAGGCGGGCAGATTGATTGGAATCAGTTGTATCGATCACCTCGTCATCGGTCACGGACAATTTATTAGTATGAAACAACGCGGATTTATGTAAGAATAACGTCTGAGGGGGAAGTGGACTTCCTGACCTCAGGCGTTTTTATGTTTTGAAAAATAGGTGAACTGTAAACAAGCTGTAACGTTTTAGCGCTTTTCTAAGAGTGCTTTTCCGTTATAATTAGTGGAGTTGTATTTTCAGAGAGGGGTTTTTTGAATAATGTTTGGATCATTTAGCCGTGAAATCGGCATTGACTTAGGTACGGCAAACACGCTCGTTTATGTAAAGGGGCAAGGAATCGTTGTACGCGAACCTTCTGTTGTCGCTTTCCGTACCGATACAGGTAAGATTGAAGCAGTCGGGAACGCAGCGAAAAACATGATTGGACGGACACCGGGCAACGTGACGGCACGACGGCCGATGAAAGATGGCGTAATCGCTGATTATGAAACAACTGCGACGATGATCAAGTACTTCATGGATCAAGCGTCGAAGAAAAAAGGATTGTTCTCTTCGAAGACGAACGTCATGATTTGTGTGCCAAGCGGCATCACATCAGTCGAAAAACGTGCCGTTGAAGATGCAGCAAAACTTGCCGGGGCGCGTGAAGCCTATACGATTGAAGAACCATTCGCAGCGGCAATCGGAGCTGGACTCCCAGTATCTGAACCAACAGGATCGATGGTCGTCGATATCGGTGGCGGAACGACGGAAGTCGCAGTCATCTCGCTTGGCGGCATCGTAACGAGTCAATCAATTCGTGTCGGTGGAGATGAAATGGATGAGTCAATCATTCGTTACATCAAATCGAAATATAACTTGATGATCGGTGAACGGACAGCCGAGACACTCAAGATGACGATCGGTTATGCACGAATCGACGAAGAGTCAGAAAACGAAACGATGGAAATTCGTGGTCGCGACCTCGTCACAGGTCTTCCGAAACAAATCGAAGTAACGAGTGCAGAAATTTGCGACGCGTTATCCGATACGGTCGATGCGATTTTAGCAGGTGTCAAGCACACGCTTGAACAGACACCGCCGGAACTTTCAGCTGATGTCATGGACCGCGGAATCGTCTTGACAGGCGGCGGTGCGCTCCTTAAAAACCTTGATTCTGTCATCGAAGACGAAACACGCATCTTGACGCTTGTTGCTGAAAACGCACTCGATTGTGTCGCAATCGGTACAGGAAAATCACTTGAGATGATGAATGTCCTTCGTTCGAAATCAGGCATCTCACAAAAAAGATAAGGACGGGATGAGCGATGAAGCGATTTTTAAATAATCGAAAACTGCTCATCACACTCCTTAGTTTTCTCCTTTTGGTGATATTGATCGGTATTTCGTTGCAAGGGCGTAACCAATCCCACTGGTATCAAAGTTTTGTCCGTGATACCGTCGGGGTCGGTCAACGTCTTTTCGCGACACCGATTGGCTGGATTGATGATACGGTCACTTCGATTACAGAAGTGCGTGACGTGTATAAGGAAAATGAGTATTTAAAATCACGTTTAAATGACTATGCGGAAAATTCCGTCAAAGTTCGTGATTTAGAACGTGAGAATAAAGAGTTAAAAGATATGCTCGACCTGGGTGGCTCGATTCGCGACTATACGTTACTTCCAGCTGAAATGATTGGTCGCACACCGTCCGAGTGGCAACGTTTCGTGACCGTGAACATCGGCGAACAAAAAGGGGTCAAGTCCAATATGGCCGTCGTGACGGCAGATGGATTGATTGGACGTGTCATTCAGACGAGTGCCTACACTTCGCTCGTTCAGTTGTTATCTGACACGAGTCGTACGAACAATGTCTCAGCTGTTGCGGACGATACAAAAGGAAAAGGGGTCTTCGGAACGATTGAAGGGTTCGATGAGGAAACAAACTTGTTGAAATTCACGAAAATTCCGAATGACGCGAAGTTAAAAAAAGGGCAGATTGTCGCGACATCCGGTCTCGGAGGAAAATATCCAAGCGGTGTTGTCATCGGCAAAATCGAGGAAGTGAAGTCGGATAAATACGGTGCTTCGAAAATCGCATACGTCAAACCGGCAGCAGACTTCGAACAGTTTGGTCACGTCTTCGTGATTGAACGAGAGGCGGAGGAACCTTTCGCTGAGACCGATAAGGGAGGGGACACTAGTGAATAACGTCAAGTTGTTTTTCGCCGTGTTCCTTCTTTTTATCTTGGAAGGAACGATTTTTGCAGGTCCGCTCGGTGACGGGTCACCGTATGCGGTCCACCTGACTTTGATTGCCTTGATGTTTCTCGGACGCTACGGCAAAATCGAACAGGCACTTGGTTTCGGCTTAGTATTCGGTCTGTTATATGACTTCGTCTATTCCGATATCATCGGTATTTACTTATTTGCGCTATCTGCCATTCCGCTTTTTAGTAGCTTCGTGCTAAAATATGTAAAGGAGAACGTATTGACGATTATCGTCACCTTTACGTTCAGTGCCTTATTATTCGAATTTGATATTTATTTCTTTACGGCTTCGGTCTTAGGTGTCGATGTTCCGTTTAAAGAACTGGCGACACAAATCATTCCGAAGAGTCTCATTGCACAGCTGATCGGGATTATCATTCTGTATTATCCGATGACCCGACTCGTGCAATCCACACTTGACGAGAAAAGAGGATGAGTCATGATTGAACGTAAGCGTTATGTAACGATGAAAGGTCATCGTGGTGGCCTTGCCGTTTATGTAAACGAACGGTGCAGTGTGGATGAATTTCTTGACGACTTAGAATTGACGCTTGCCGATAAATCCGTCGAGAACGGACGCGCCGTACCGATTACGTTCTTCTTTGGGCGACGTTACGTCGACGAAGGTGTCGTGACAGCGGTCGAATCGATTGTCGGACGACATGATTCCTTTTCATTTAACGGGTATGACAGTGAGTGCCTGACGAAAGATGAAGCAAAAGCATTATACGGGGAACGGACCTTCCACTATTTTGGTGGAACTGCTAGGAGCGGTCATGTCCTTGATATTGAAGGGTCCATCGTCGTCATCGGTGACATCAACCCTGGTGCTGTCGTACATGCGACTGGCAGTATCTATTGTCTCGGAGCATTAAGAGGAACGGTTCACGCCGGTAAAGGTGGTAATGATGAAGCAGTCGTCGCTGCAAGTATGCTACAACCGAAGTGGATTTCGATTTCCGACATCGTCCATGATGAACCGTATGATGCACCGGTACCGGCCTTAGAAATGGGTTGTGCGTTTATAGGGGAAGCGGGAATTGAATTTTCTCGACTCCAAACCGTTCCGCTTGCGCGGATGGATCAGTTTGCGATCGATAGTGAAAGAGGGTGACAGACATGGAACAAGTGAAAGAACAGGTACATAGAGATGCCAAAACGAACGTCGGGCGGGCGATTGTCGTCACGTCTGGTAAAGGTGGCGTCGGGAAAACGACGACGACTGCGAACATCGGAACTGCGCTCGCATTGATGGGCCATTCTGTTTGTCTCGTCGATACGGATATTGGATTACGTAATCTCGATATCGTACTTGGTCTCGATAATCGGAGTATCTATAACATCGTCGACGTCGTGACGGGGCAATGTAAGTTGCACCAAGCACTCGTGCGTGATAAACGTTTTGAAGAGATGTATCTGTTGCCTGCTGCCCAGTCTAAGGACAAATCGTCCGTCACGCCGGAACAGGTGAAAGCGATCATTGACACGTTGAAACTTGAATATGAGTTCGTTTTAATCGATTGCCCTGCTGGAATCGAGCAAGGATTCATGAACGCGATTGCGGGAGCGGATGAAGCCGTCATCGTCACGACACCGGAAAAAGCCGCTGTTCAGGATGCAGACCGAATCATCGGCATGCTCGAACGATCGGAGCGTGAAATCGTCCCGCGTCTCGTCATCAACCGTGTCCGTTCACACATGATGGCATCAGGCGACATGCTCGACATCGATGAAATCATGCGTATCTTGTCGATCGACCTGCTCGGCTTGATCGTCGACGACGAAGAAGTCATCGCGGCCTCGCACCGTGGCGTCCCTGTGACGATGAATCCGGATAATCGGGCCGGACTCGGTTACCGGAACATCACGCGGCGGATTCTAGGAGAGTCAGTTCCATTACTCGACTTAAACGAACAACCGCAAAAAGGGTTCTTCGTGAAATTGAAAAAAATGCTTGGTATGAAATAAGTTAGGGAAAATAGACGAGAAGAGCTATGTTGCTTCTGGTCTATTTTTTTTGGAGGAATTCGTATGAAATGGATTAGTGAACAAACCCCGTCGCTTGAGCGTGTTGCGTTAGTTGAAGGCGGACGGGTCGTCGAGTACCATGAGCGGATGCGAGATGAGATTCGTGTCGGTACGCTGCTCTACGCGAAAGTCGATCGGCTGCATCCGACGCTTGAGGCTGCCTTTTTGATTGCGACCGATGGAACACCGCTTTACTTACCGATCAACGAAACATTAGAAACGTTACGCCGTTACCCGGATGTCCTGACAATCGGTCAGGCTGTCCAAGTCGGTCAGACCGTTCTCGTTCAGGTCGTCAAGGAAGGCACGGCACCGAAACAGCATAAAGTGACGCAAAACATCACCTATGGCGGACGCTATCTCGTCTATTTCCCGTATGGTCGGCGTGTCCGCTTCAGCCGGAAACTCGATCTCGTCACGCAGCAACAATTAGCGGAGCTGATTCAGACAAGTGAGATGGAAGGCATCTTATACCGGACGGAAGCATCGCAAGCAGAAGCCGGTGTACTTGAGAAAGAACTGTTCCAGTTACGTGCCCGTCATGAACAAATGCTAAAGCAGGATAACTTAGAACAGGATGAATCATTGATTGTCCAGGAAGCGAAACGGCTCCCGTTCGTCGAAGAAGCCTGTGTATCGAATCGAATGGAGAAAGAACGATTGGAGCAACTCGGATTACGCGTCGATCGTCCTGTATTGAAAGGACGGCTCCCGGAGATGGGGCATGTCGACCGCGTCATCGAGAAAGCGCTCGAAAAAGTCGTTTGGCTCGATGGAGGCGCCTATTTATTGATTGAAGAAGTCGAGACGATGACAGTGATTGACGTCAATAGTGGAAAGATGATTTCCGTCAAAGAGCAAAAACGGACGTTTGACCAAATCAATGAAGCGGCAGCCGGTGAAATCATGCGGCAATTACGCCTGCGCAACATCAGTGGCATGATTGCCGTCGATTTCCTGCGGGGCTCAAGTAAAGGGCAGACGCGTGTGACGCAATTGCTAAAGGAACGCGCCGCCCAAGAAACGAAGCAAATCGAAGTCTACGGCTTTACGAAGATGGGCCTTTGCGAATTGACGCGGCAACGGCATGGAAAATCGTTACTCGAGCGTTCCATCGTACAAGGGAAGCCGTCACGGATTGCGATTCACCGACAACTCGAACCGAAGTTGATTGAAATTGCGACCTATGCGGAAGCAGCAGTCGTCCGCGTGCCGACTGGCGGATTAAGTCCGTTGTTGCTACAAGATGCACCGGTCGAGCTGTTGATTGTCGAAGGCGAAACCGGTATCTTATTTACGGGAACGAAGCAGGAATGTGAAGAATTTATCGGTCGTCAGCAAAAACAATAAGAACGTTATTGACAATAGTCAACTTCATTTGGTATTCTGAATAACGTTAGTTCGTTTGGAAGCACCAAATGACTACAACCGCACAGACCGGGTTTTAAAGCATCCGCTGCCCGTGATGGCGAGTCTGAGTTCCTAAGAGGAGGTGCACGTAATGTACGCAATTATTAAAACTGGTGGTAAACAAGTTAAAGTCGAAGCTGGCCAAGAGATCTACGTTGAGAAATTAAACGCAGACGTCGACAGCACAGTAGAATTCGGCGAAGTCTTGATCCTTGGTGGTGACGATGTTAAAGTCGGCGCTCCACTCGTAGAAGGTGCGAAGGTCGTAGCAACGGTCATCAAACACGCTCGCGCGAAAAAGATCACAGTCTTCAAAATGAAAGCTAAAAAGAACTACCGTCGTAAGCAAGGTCACCGTCAACCTTACACGAAGGTCCGCATCGAGAAAATCGAAGCGTAAGCCATGATACGTGTTAAGATTCGACGAGATGAAGCGGATTTGATCCGTTCCATCGAAGTGACAGGACATGCCGAGTTTGCTGAGCCTGGTCTAGATTTAGTCTGTGCCGGCACTTCAAGCGTGATTTTCGGAGCATACAATGCAATCGAGTCACTACTCGGGCAGGTCCTGCTCCTTGAAATGGCAGAACAACAAGAGGGTGGCTACTTTTATGTAGAGCCGTACGCTGACTTAGCACCGGATGTCAGTGAACGCACCCAATTGTTACTGGAAGCGACATTGGTCCAACTCGGAACCATCGCTGAAAGTTACGGTGAGTATATCCAACTTGAACAAATATAGGAGGTGGATTCCACATGTTGAAACTTAATCTTCAGTTCTTCGCATCGAAAAAAGGGGTAGGTTCGACAAAGAACGGTCGTGACTCGCAATCGAAACGCCTTGGGGCGAAACGTGCAGACGGTCAAACTGTTTCTGCTGGTTCAATCCTCTACCGCCAACGCGGTACGAAGATTCACCCAGGTATGAACGTCGGACGTGGTGGCGATGATACACTTTTCGCAACTGCAACTGGTGTCGTTCGTTTCGAACGTCTTGGACGCGACAAAAAACAAGTCAGCGTTTACCCAGCATAAGTGATCGATGAAGCAGACTCTAGCCACTTTCGGGGGTTAGGGTCTGTTTTTTTAGGAGGGAACGACCGATGAAGGATGAGCAGGTACTTGATCTTTTAAAGACACTTCGTCACGAATGGTTGAATCGATTACAACTCGTTCGTTCGTATAGCGCGATGGGTGACGAGGCGGCGGTTGAATCGATTTGTTCAGTCTATCGCGAGCAAGCGTCACGAGAAGGACGCCTGACGTTGATTGAACTACCGAAAACAGCGCTCACACTTCAACGAGCGGATTGGACAGGCTTGACTGTCGAATATGATGTGATCGAGAAACCGAAGCAGATTGATGACGTACGGCTAGCGAAAATCATCGAGGCTGCGATTGATATGATTGAAGTGGGAGATGGAGAAGTATCCGTGACCTTCCATGAGGGCGTGACCATCGAGGTCTATCGGGATCTACTAGATATGTCGCGCCTTAAGAATCTAGTGACGCCGATGGAAATCGAGTCACAGACAGCCAATGAGTGTGTGATCGAAATTGAAAGTCTTCCTGTAGGGGAAGAGAAGTAATAGGAGGGATCTGACATGTTCGTCGATCAGGTAAATATTTATGTAAAAGCAGGAGATGGTGGACGCGGGCAAGTTGCGTTCCGTCGTGAAAAATATGTTCCAGACGGTGGTCCAGCCGGAGGAGATGGTGGGCACGGTGCTCACGTCGTTCTTGAAGTGGATGAAGGACTTCGTACGTTAATGGACTTCCGTTACAAACGCCATTTTAAAGCCGTTCAAGGTGAAAATGGAATGTCGAAGGGGATGCACGGACGTAAGTCGGAGCACCTCGTCGTTAAAGTACCACCAGGCACGGTCGTCTACGATGATGATACGGATGCAGTCATTGCCGATCTCGTTCATCACGGGCAACAAGCCGTCGTCGCTAAAGGTGGACGTGGTGGACGCGGAAACTCGCGTTTCGCGACACCTGCGAACCCAGCTCCGGAACATGCGGAAAACGGGGAGCCGGGCGAAGAGAAGTACTTGAAACTTGAACTCAAGATGCTCGCTGATGTTGGACTTGTCGGATTCCCGAGTGTCGGGAAATCAACGATGTTATCAATCGTCTCAGCAGCACGTCCGAAAATTGGAGCATATCACTTCACGACAATCACACCGAACATCGGTGTCGTTGAAACGGAAGACAGCCGTAGCTTCATCATGGCCGACTTACCGGGACTCATCGAAGGAGCAAGTGAAGGTGTCGGACTCGGTCACCAATTCCTCCGTCACGTCGAGCGGACGAAAGTCATCGTCCACGTCATCGACATGAGTGGAATGGAAGGGCGCGACCCGGTTGAGGATTACAACATCATCAACAAAGAACTGGCAGACTACAACTTACGTCTGACGGATCGTCCGCAAGTCGTCGTCGCAAACAAGATGGATATGCCGGATGCAGAAGCGAACCTCGAAGCGTTCAAAGAAGCTTTCCCGGACCTCGAAGTCTTTGCAATTTCTGCAGCGACGCGTCAAGGATTGCGTGACCTCTTGTTCCGGATCGCCGATCTCGTCGATGCGACACCAGAATTTGGTCTTGAAGAGCTTGAAGAAAAAGCAGCGACACCACGTGTTGTCTATGGTTACGAAGCACCAGAAGCTGGCTTTACGATTTCGAAAGATGAAGATGATTGCTTCGTCATCCAAGGACCACGGATCGAGAAACTCTTCACGATGACGAACTTCATGCGGGAAGAGTCGATTAAACGATTCGCTCGGACATTACGTCAAATGGGCGTCGATGATGAGCTCCGTAAGTTAGGTGCGATTGATGGGGACGTCGTTCGGATCCGTGACTTCGAATTCGAATTCATCGAGTCTTCGTTCTAAAGATCACGTAAATCATTCATTTAGGAAATGGAGTGTGAAATCATCGTGGACCCACTTCCCGCGATTCCGTTTATCTGGCTGCTCGTGTTATTGGTCATCTCAGCGTTCTTCTCTTCTTCTGAAACTGCTTTATCTAGCGCAAACCGCTTACGGATTTTGCATCAATCAGAAGAAGGCGACCGTCGTGCCTCACAAGCACTGCGCTTGTTCCAACGCTATGAAGAAACGCTGACCGCAATTTTGATTGGCAATACGATTTCGAACCTCGGTGTTGCGATGATTGGGGGATGGCTTGCGATGACGATGTCACCGGAGCCGTTACCACGCATCGGCATCATTTTCGGAACGTTCTTACTGATTTTGTTATTCGGTGAATTGATTCCGAAATCTTACGCACGGGAACATGCTGAAAAGTACGTCCTCTGGATTAGTCGTCCACTGCGCATGTGCCTGAGTCTCTTCAAACCGGGAGTCTTCTTATTTTTAAAGTTGCGCCACGTTGCACTCGTCCTGATTGGTGCTGATCCGAAAGGACCGCTCGTAACGGAACAAGAACTTCGTGCACTCGTCGACATTAGCGAAGAAGAAGGCGTCATGGATGAAGCAGGGGCTGAGCTTGTCCACCGTGCCGTCGATTTTAAGAACATTACTGTCGAAGAAGCGTTGACACCACGAACAGATATTCAAGCGATTGATATCGATGACAGCTTCGAAGAAATTTTACGTGAGGTACAAAAAGGCGGTTTTTCCCGTCTGCCGGTTTATAAGGACTCGATTGACCATATCATCGGTGTTCTATCCGAACGTGATTTCTTACGCGAGTTCGTCAAAAATGGAACCGTCGACATCCGTGAGTGGATTCGACCGGTATCCTTCGTCGTTCCGCAAACCCATTTGATGGATTTGTTACCTGAACTGAAAGTGAAACAGTCACATATGGCTGTCGTACTTGACGAGTTTGGTGGAACGGCCGGATTAATTACGCTTGAAGATATTTTAGAAGAATTAGTCGGTGAAATTTGGGATGAGCATGATGAATCACTTGAATATACGAAACAGATTGGTGTAAACCGTTTCGAATGTCTCGCAGAGTATGATATTGAAGATTTTTGTGACCAATTCGAGTTGACGATGCCGGAAACAGAAGCCCAGTCGCTGGGCGGCTGGATTATGGAACGTGTCGGTCAAATTCCTGAAGTTGGCACAACGATGACATATGAGCGTGTCACGTTCACGGTACTTCATGTTGAAAACCGCCGTGTCCGAAAAATATTAGCAACATTCGCGTCTGAAGTTGCTGAAACGGTCGAAGAACGATCTTGATCGATTTGGAAGAGGTCTGAATACAACACGTTGATTAAAAGCCGATGATAAAAAAAAGAAGGGATTGCCATCTATCATGGATGTGCAATCCCTTCTTTCAGCGTGTAGACAAAGTGATATCTGAAAATAAAAGTGTCTTTTTTCGTTGCTTTCCTCGGGCGAGGCGCAAGCCGTTGCTCCTTGGTCCTCACGGCCAACGAGCAGGGTCTTGCCTGCCTCTGCAGTGCGTTCCGCGACCCTGCAGCTTTGCTGTAGCGGCGCGGAAGATTGCCGCTTTGAAGACGGGGCGAGACAGGGAAGCGCGAACTGTTGCTTCTCGATATCACATTTTTACGTTTCATAAGAGTTTGTCTACAGTCTAAAAGTCGAAGAGGCATATGCGATCATCGCTTAAAAATCAAACGTAATGAAAGACGATTCTGCCCTGTGCGTAAGAAACGCCGATGTTCCCGCTTTTATGCGGAGCCATCGGCGTTTTCTGTACATACTTTTTTCGTTCATGACGGTCAGGTGCATGCATTTTGGTTAGACGTCCAACTCGGAAACTAGGATGCCGAGATGATCTAACTTTTCAATTGCTGCTTCAAGCGCCTCATCACTGTCAGCTTCTAACGTATGGATGTGGACACCATCCGTCAGACTCGATAATGGGGTCGCCTGTGTTTCTTCAAGGCGTTCTATTAAAACGCGGACATCACGCCGACTTTTCAGCATCAACTCGCCCGTGATGAAACCGTAGACCGGATGTTCGACGATGACGTCAAGAACGGTGACGCCTTCGTCGACGATGGCGTCACATTCTTCTTTAAGTTGATCGTATCCATGACGGCAGACGATTTTTCGCCGTTTTCGTGAAGAATCGTTTTCTAGTTCGTTGAGTAAATACCCGCGAGCCGTAGCTACGACTGGATGACCTTTAGCTTTTAATAACGATAAATCCTGAACGATGACTTGTCGGCTTACACCCGCCTGTTTCGCAAGTGCCGTACCGGTGATCGGATGATCACTATCCTCAATAATCTGTAGGAGTAAGTTTCGACGTTCTTCTCCAGATTGTCTTCTTCCCATTGCCACTCCTGCCCTTCTTCAAAAAAATCATGTATCAAGTGTACATAAGAAATCGATACACCGCTCGACTTCCTCTTTTGTCGTATGAAGTCCAAAACTAAGACGAATCAGGCCGTGTGCTGCCGTTTCATCATACTGGATGGCACGAAGCGTAGAATTCGGTCCATTTTCGCCTGCCCGGCAAGCGCTTCCGGCTGAAACAGCAATTCCAGCCCGGTTCAGGGCAAGTAAAACGAATTGTCCATCCATCCGTTTCGTATGAATGGCACAAATCGAAGCCAGTTGATTGGGTGACTCGACGATGTGATAACTCGCATGAGGAAGTCTTTTTTGTAGCATACCACGAAATTTCTGACTTGCGGCTTGGAAGCGAGGATTTTCAGATTGATAGTGCTCACAAGCAGTCAGGAAAGCGACGATTCCCGGGATGTCGACCGTTCCGGGGCGAATTCCAAGCTCGTGGTGGGCAGCGTAGTAAGGGCTAAAGAGCGGACGGCGTAAATAGACGGCACCAAGTCCTTTTGGTCCGTAGACTTTATGACTGCTGCACGTATAGGCATCAAACGAGTCGATTGAGAGGGGGTGTTTGAGAAATCCTTGCACACCGTCACAGTGAAATAAGATGCCTCTCGCCTGACAAAATTGAGCGATTTCTTCAACTGGAAAAATGAAGCCTGTGTCCGAATTGACGTGTTGAATCGAGACAACACCGACTTCATCCGTGCAGACGGTCTTGAAGTACGTCCAGTCAAATGAACCATTTGGAAGCAGTGGTAAGAGAATCGTATTTGAGGCGAGCCGCTCCAGTGGAAGGAGAACGGAATCGTGTTCGCAAGCAAGTGTCAAGACAGTTGTCTTTTTACTTTGACGAAGGAGGTGCTGTATCGCAATGTAATTCGCTTCCGAGCCACTACCGGTGAAAACGATATTTCCATCAGTTTGACCGAGTAGAGCTAAGAGCTGTGTACGTGCACGTTCGAGAATTTGTGCTGCTCGATTTCCTATGTCATGAAGTGAAGAACTGTTGCCGTAAGCTTGTTCAGCCGCCAATCGATACTGTTCAATTGCACCAGGGTACATCGGAGTCGTTGCCGCGTAATCTAAATAAATCATAAATGAACCGGATCCTTTCGTCTTGTCACTCGACTAAAAATATGCCAAACTTATTGTCAAGATAATAGTAAACTAAAAAAACAGAGGTGTAAAACAAATGTCTTTACATAAACATTTCGTGACCGATGTCTTGATTGTCGGGACAGGGCTTGCAGCAATCACGGTCGCACTCCACTTACCGGACAATCTGCGCGCATTACTCGTCACGAAAGGAACTAGAAGTGAGACGAACTCGATGCGGGCACAAGGGGGGATTGCTTCTTCGGCGCTCGAGGATGATCACGAGGCACATCGCGCAGATACAGTCCGCGCTGCAAAAGGATGGGTGAACCCTGAAGCCGTGGAGTTCGTAACACGCGAAGGAAGGACAGTGATTTCTGAACTCGAAGCACTGGGTGTCATCTTCGACCGTCAAGAGAATGGTGAGTACGCGGTTGGGCGCGAGGGAGCGCACGGTCTTCCGCGGATATTCCATAGCGGGGGTGACCAGACTGGGTGCCGGATGATGGAAACACTATCTGAAAAAATCACGCATCCAGTCCTTGAGCAGACCGTCATCACACAATTGTTAACGTCTGGCGGACGTGTCGTCGGAGCAGCAGGATATCGCGGCGAAGAGCGGATTGAAATTTCAGCACGTGCCGTCGTCCTGGCGACAGGAGGAATCGGCGGCCTTTTGTCGACTTCGACGAATGATACTACGATCACCGGAGACGGATTAGCACTTGCTGCTGCCGTCGGGGCAAACTTGTCTGATTTAGGGTACGTCCAACACCATCCAACGATTTTAGTCCACCATGGAAAATCCGTTGGCTTAATCACAGAGGCGTTGAGAGGTGCGGGAGCATACTTAATGACGCGCGATGGTCACCGTGTGATGGACAATCATCCGGAAGGGGACTTAGCGGCACGGGACGAAGTGGCGGCTATGATCACGGCAGTCCGAAAACAGGAATCGGTTTACCTCAACACGACACCGGTCGTGCAATTAGCGGAACGCTTCCCGACATTCGTCCAAAAATGTGAAAAATTGAACATAAATCCAAAGCTTGTCGAGGTGACGACCGGTGTCCACTTTTTGATGGGTGGGATTAAAACGGATCTTGCAGGACAAACGTCCGTCGCTGGTTTATATGCAGTCGGCGAGACGGCATCAATCGGATTACACGGCACGAATCGTCTCGCTTCGAACTCGTTGCTCGAATGTTTTGTGATGGGAAAAGCCGTGGCACGGCAGTTGCAGCTCGCACCTCGGAGGGCACTACCTGCATTCCGACCGGTCTTTGGATGTGAGGATGATGTTTTACAGGAGAAGTTGAGTGAAGTCTTAACGGTTGAACTTAAAGAAGACCGTCTTCAAGCCACCCTTGAGCAATTAATGAGCGAGTCGGTTCAGCAAACGGGGCGGCAGGCGGAACAAAATCGATTACACATCATGACGGGACGTCTCCTCCTCGAAGGAGCATTACGTCGATTAAAAGAGGAGCGACAAACGAATGAACAGATGGCACCTGCAGCAACAACTTGAAGGATTTTTAATCGAGGATATCGGACATCAAGACATCACGAGTGAACTTTGTCTGACTGGACACGAGCAAGGGACGGGACGATTCCTTGCGAAAGAGGATGGCATCTTTTGCGGCGTCGCCGTGTTGCGTGAGCTTGCACGATTGCTAGAGGTGACATTCATTCAACAGGTTGAAGATGGACAAGCAATCAAGCGGGGACAAGTTCTTGCGGAATGGACGGGCGACTTGCGTTCAATTCTGAGCGGAGAACGGGTAGCGCTTAATTTGATTCAACGGACGTCAGGTATTGCGACATTGACACGCAGTGCTGTTGACCGGGCAGACGGACGAATTCGCATCGCGGATACACGCAAGACGACACCAGGTCTACGGATGCTTGAAAAACATGCTGTTCGCGTCGGTGGTGGCTTCAATCACCGGGGGCGCCTAGACGACGCCGTGATGATTAAAGATAACCACATCACGGCAGCAGGGTCGATCACGGAGGCAGTCAAACGGGCAAAACGTGCCGTCGGGCATACGACGCCGATCGAAGTCGAAGTCGAGACAGAATCGGAAGTCGACGAAGCGGTCAAAGCCGGTGTCGACATCATCATGCTCGACAACCGAACACCTGCAGAAATCAAACGGTTCCGTCAAGCGATTCCGTTGGCGATAACAGTCGAACTGTCCGGTGGCGTGACGCTTGAGACATTGCCGAGATATTGCGACGTCGGCGCCGATTACATTTCAATCGGGGCGTTGACACATTCAGCACCGGCACTCGATATCAGTATGAAAATTCAAGGAGGAAAAAAAGATGAGCTTTGATTTATTGGCGAATCAAGGGATTCCCGGACAGTACTTAGAAAAAACAGAGGCAGAATTAACAGCAATCATTGAAGGGGTCAAACACCGGATGGGCAGTCGGTTGTTTTTGCCGGCGCACCATTATCAAAAAGATGAAGTCGTCCAGTTTGCTGACGCAACAGGGGACTCGCTTCAACTGGCGCAAATCGCGAAACAGATGACGGAGGCCGAGTATACCGTTTTTTGTGGTGTCCATTTCATGGCGGAAACAGCCGATATGTTAACAGATGCTGAACATACGGTCGTCTTACCCGATATGCGTGCCGGCTGTTCGATGGCGGACATGGCGAACGGCTATCAAACGGAACGTGCCTATGCCTATCTCGTCAATCGGCTCGGTGACTCGATTTTACCTTTGACCTACGTCAACTCGACAGCAGAAATCAAAGCGTTCGTCGGACGCCATGGGGGAGCGACGGTGACTTCATCGAATGCTGTCAAGATGGTCGAATGGGCGCTTGCGGAACGGGATATTCTGTTTTTCCTGCCGGATCAACATTTAGGACGAAACACAGCGCATGCGCTCGGAATTCCGCTCGAACAGATGGCGGTCTGGGATCCGATCAACGATCAATTAGTATTTGATGGAGAAGACTCGGACATCCGTGTCATTTTATGGAAAGGGCATTGTTCGGTCCACGAAAAGTTCACGGTCGGTCAAATTGAACAGTTCCGGCTGACGGATCCGGCACGCCAGATTCTCGTCCATCCGGAATGCTCGTTTGAGGTCGTGGAAGCAGCAGATTTAAACGGTTCGACAGCGTATATCATCAATCAAGTGAAGCAGGCGGCAGCCGGCACGAAATGGGCGGTCGGAACAGAGATGAATCTCGTCAACCGGTTGGAGAAGGATTTTCCGGAGCAAGATATTGTATCCCTCAATCCATTCATGTGTCCCTGCTTGACGATGAACCGGATTGATTTACCACATCTTGCCTGGTCACTCGAACAAGTCGAGCGTGGCACGCCTGTCAACATCATCAGCGTCGATGCCGAGACGACAGAATATGCCGTCTTGGCACTGGAGCGGATGCTCGACCGATCATAAATCAGACAGCGCCTTGCCGATTAAACTCATCGGTGAGGCGTTTTTTGTCGGAAGAACATTTTGAAGCAAATCGGACTTATATGCTACAATAGCACGAGAGTTTGTAATTGGATGGGAGCGTTCTAAATTGATAGAATTCGTACGCGGCGAGGTCGCTTATGTCTGTGCGGAATTCGTGACGATCGAAGTCGGGGGGATTGGCTACAAAATCGTAGCACCGAACCCGTTTTTTTATCGGACCGGAGACGAACAGGTTATCGTATATACGTATCATTATGTGAGAGAAGATCAAGAAGTATTGTTCGGATTCCGTTCACGACGCGAACGTGCATTGTTCACGAAATTGCTTGGTGTGACAGGAATTGGTCCAAAAGGGGCACTCGCAATCGTCGCGTCAGGAAATGTTGACGCGCTTGTCGAAGCGATTGAACAGGAAAAAGAAAGTTACCTCATCAAGTTCCCGGGCGTCGGTAAAAAGACGGCGAAACAGATGACACTTGATTTAAAAGGGAAATTAGCCGAGCTCGCTCCGGATTATGTACCGAGCGAAGGGCTGTTCGCTCAAAGTAATGCCGAGTTGAACGAAGCATGTGAAGCCTTGAC
This sequence comes from Exiguobacterium sp. s80, assembly GCF_018618725.1. NCBI lineage: Bacteria > Bacillati > Bacillota > Bacilli > Caryophanales > Exiguobacterium > Exiguobacterium sp. s80. The sequence goes on from NZ_JACSMP010000004.1 coordinate 127,627, forward strand.
GGCTCTCGGGTACAGTGACCGTGAAGTCGAAAAAGTCAAAAAGGCGCTTCAAGCCGAAGTGCTCTCGACGGATCAATATGTCAAGCGGGCCCTTCAGTTGTTATTGAATGTGAGGTGAGGACAAAATGGAAGAGCGGATTTTATCAGAATCAGCCCATGCAGAAGATCAAGAAGAGTGGAGTCTACGTCCGCAAACACTTGATCAGTACATCGGTCAAGAGAAGGCAAAAGGAAACTTAAGTGTCTTCATCGAAGCGGCGAAGATTCGTCAAGAGACGCTCGATCACGTTCTGCTTTATGGCCCTCCTGGTCTCGGAAAGACGACACTTGCGACGATCATCGCCAATGAGATGGGCGTCGGTGTCAAGACGACAGCAGGACCGGCAATCGAGCGACCGGGTGACTTAGCAGCAATCCTCTCGTCACTCGAACCGGGAGATGTCTTATTCATCGATGAAATTCATCGGCTCAGTCGTTCAATCGAAGAAATTCTGTATCCGGCGATGGAAGATTATTGCCTTGATATCGTGATCGGACAAGGCGAACTGGCCCGCAGTGTCCGGATTGACTTGCCACCGTTTACGCTCGTCGGTGCGACTACGCGGGCCGGGATGTTGTCTGCCCCGCTCCGTGACCGCTTCGGTGTGACACTGAAACTTGAGTATTACACGATGCCGGAGCTCTCAGCGATTGTTACCCGGACGTCACGTCTATTCGGATTTGAAGCAGACCGGATGGCGGCGGAAGCCATCGCGCTCCGCTCGCGTGGAACGCCACGGGTCGCCAATCGCTTATTACGCCGGGTGCGTGATTTTGCCCAGGTCGCCCATCAAACAGAAATCGATGCGACACTCGCGACGAGTGCACTCGACCGGCTCCATGTCGATGCGCTCGGACTGGATGATGTCGATCACCGGTTACTCCGTTCACTCGCTGAACGGTTTGCTGGCGGACCCGTCGGACTCGAAACGATTGCCGCAACGATCGGGGAGGACGCACAGACGATTGAAGACGTCTACGAACCGTACCTGTTACAACAAGGATTTTTACAACGAACCCCACGCGGTCGTGTCTTGACACCGTTCGCGCGGCAACATTTAGGATTGAAAGAAGGAAATTGACTCATGGATGTAAACTTATTTGATTTTCATTTGCCGGAAGAACAGATTGCCCAAGTTCCCTTACTCGATCGGACGAGCTCGAAGCTGATGGTGATTGATCGTGAGACGGGAGCGTTACGTCACGAACGGTTCCATGATATCGTCTCGCACTTCAATGCGGGCGACACGCTCGTCATCAATGATACAAAAGTCTTACCAGCCCGTTTGTTTGGTGTCAAAGAAGAAACCGGTGGAAAAATCGAGCTGTTGTTATTGAAGCAGACGAGTGATGATGTCTGGGAGACGCTCGCAAAACCAGCGAAACGTGTGAAGCCGGGAACGGTGATTACGTTTGGTGACGGCTTACTTAAAGCTGAATGCGTCGAAGCGCTCGACGATGGCGGACGAATTTTGAAGTTCTCGTATGACGGTATCTTTTATGAAGTCCTCGACGAGCTCGGGACGATGCCGCTTCCACCGTATATTCACGAGCAACTCGACGATCAAGATCGTTACCAGACGGTGTATGCGCGCGAACGCGGGAGTGCTGCGGCACCGACTGCTGGACTCCATTTCACACCGGAATTGCTGAAAGCATTGACGGATAAAGGCGTTACACTAGCACCGCTCACGTTACATGTCGGTCTCGGTACGTTCCGTCCGGTTTCGGTCGATGACGTCGACAGTCATAAGATGCATAGTGAATATTATGAACTGCCGGAAAGTTCAGCAGCAATTTTACGTGAGACACGAGCGCGCGGCGGACGGATCATCGCGGTCGGAACGACGTCGACGCGGACACTTGAGACAGTTATCCGTGATCATGGTGACTTCGTCGAAGCGACGGGGTGGACGGACATCTTTATTTACCCGGGGCAGGAAGTGAAGGCGATCGATGGTTTGATTACGAATTTCCATTTGCCGAAGTCGACGTTAATCATGCTTGTCTCCGCACTGTCGACCCGGGAACACATTTTACACGCATACGAAGAAGCCGTCGCAAACGGATACCGATTCTTTAGTTTCGGTGACGCGATGTTCTTAACAAGAGAGGAATTAAACCGATGACAAAACACGCAGTAACATACGAACACATTAAGACATGTAAACAATCAGGTGCGCGGTTAGGAATCGTCCACACGCCGCACGGTAGCTTCGAAACACCTGTCTTCATGCCAGTCGGAACGCAAGCGACGGTCAAGACGATGGCACCGGAACAAATCAAGGACATGAACGCAAACATCATTCTCTCGAACACCTATCATCTCTGGGTTCGTCCGGGGCACGACGTCATCAAAGAAGCAGGCGGTCTACACAAGTTCATGAACTGGGATGGCGCGATTTTAACGGATTCTGGTGGTTTCCAGGTCTTCTCACTCGCTGACCTCCGGAACATCACGGAAGAAGGCGTCCACTTCCGGAATCACTTGAACGGGGACAAGCTGTTCCTCTCACCGGAAAAAGCGATGGAGATTCAAAACGCACTCGGTTCAGACATCATGATGGCGTTTGACGAATGTCCGCCGTTCCCGGCGTCACACGAATACATGAAAGCATCGGTCGAACGGACAAGTCGCTGGGCAGAACGTTGCTTGACGGCGCATGAACGGCCGCAAGATCAAGCCTTGTTCGGGATCATCCAAGGGGGCGAGTACGAAGACTTACGTCGTCAAAGCGCACGTGACCTTGCATCACTCGACTTCCCAGGCTATGCCGTCGGTGGTTTGTCTGTCGGAGAACCAAAAGACGTCATGTACCGGGCGCTCGAATTCACGACGCCACTCATGCCGGAAGATAAACCACGTTACTTGATGGGTGTCGGATCACCGGATGCCTTGATTGAAGGGGCGATTCGCGGTATCGATATGTTCGACTGTGTCTTACCGACGCGGATTGCGCGTAACGGAACGTTGATGACATCAAGCGGCCGGCTTGTCGTCCGTAATGCGAAATATGCACGCGATTTCCGTCCGCTCGACGAAAAGTGTGATTGCTATGCATGTAAAAATTACTCACGTGCCTACATCCACCACTTGATTCGTGCCCAGGAAACGTTCGGTTTACATCTCTGTTCGACACATAACCTTCACTTCCTCGTCAAATTGATGGAGGGCGTTCGCCAAGCGATTCGAGAGGACCGTTTACTTGATTTCAAGGATGAGTTCTTCGAAGAATACGGTTATAATTTACCAAACGCAAAGAATTTCTGAGTTATCGTCTGACAAATCAATCGTTTCAAGGTATAATGAACGTGATTTGAATGAAAAGGAGCTGAGTCAGATGCAACAACTAATCACATTCCTCCCGATGATTTTGATCTTCGTGGTGTTCTATTTCTTGTTGATTCGTCCACAGAACAAACGCCAGAAGCAAGTCCGTGAAATGCAAACGCAATTATCACGCGGCGACACGGTCGTTACAATCGGTGGACTCCACGGAGTCGTACAAAAGGTTGATGAAACGACAGTTACATTAAAATCAGGGAATTCCCAATTGACGTTCAATCGTAGTGCAGTCGCGGAAGTTACAAAAAAATCAACGACTGTCATGGACGACGAAACCGTCGAATAAGGCAAGAAAAAGACGCTTTCCGAATTTCGGAGCGTCTTTTCTGTCTTTATATGAGAAAAACGATTGCTATGATTACCAATTCTTATGTAAGCTAGGATAGGATACGAAAGTTGTCTGAAAATATACTGGGGTTTAGAGAAAGGACAATGTAGCATGGTTAAGAAAGGAAAACTAGCCACGTTCTTCATTATCGTCGCCGCATTACTCATCTTGATCGGCACGACGTCGACATGGCTCTTGAAAGACACGAAACTCGGTCTTGATTTAAAGGGCGGGTTCGAAGTGTTGTATGAAGTTCAACCCTTAAAAGAGGGGGATGTCATCGATGATACAGCGATGAGCGCGACGTTGACGGCAATCGAAAACCGTGTCAACGTTCTCGGTGTATCGGAGCCGGACATCCGAATCGAAGGGAAAGACCGGATTCGTGTACAACTCGCGGGTGTCAAAAACCAAAGCGAAGCACGTCAGATTCTATCTTCGACAGCCGAGTTATCATTCCGTGATATCGACGATAAGCTGTTGCTTGACGGATCGGATTTAAAGGCGAAGGGTGCGAAAGTCGGATATGATCCGAATACGAACGAACCACTCGTCGAATTAACATTGAAATCAAAAGAGAAGTTCTATGAAGTGACACAACAGATTTCGCAAAAACAAGCGCCGGATAATCGTCTCGTTATTTGGCTTGATTATGCGAAAGGTGACACGTACGAAAAAGAGATTCAAAAAGAAAATTCGAAAATTGTATCTGATGCGTCAGTCAATCAGCCAATCAACTCGGATAAAGCAATCATCTCGGGTGGCGATATCGACGCCGAGTACGGAAAACAATTGTCATCCATTTTAAATGCTGGGGCATTACCGGTTAAGCTTGATGAAATCTACTCGACATCAGTGTCGGCGGCATTCGGGAAAGATGCGCTTGATCAAACATTATTTGCATCAATGATCGGTGTTGCGGCAGTCTTCTTATTCATGTTGCTGTTCTACCGTGTATCTGGTTTCGTCTCAATCATCACGTTGTTGTTCTATATTTACCTCGTCATGATCTTCTTCAACGGAATCAATGCCGTCTTGACCTTACCAGGTATCGCGGCACTCGTCCTTGGAGTCGGGATGGCGGTCGATGCGAACATCATCACTGCAGAGCGGATTAAAGATGAGCTACGTAGTGGGAAATCTGTTTTGTCGGCATTCAAAGCCGGGAATCGCCGTTCATTCGGAACGATTTTAGATGCGAACTTAACGACGCTGATCTCAGCAGGTGTCCTCTATTACTTCGGAACGAGTACCGTCAAAGGGTTTGCGATCATGTTGATGGTTTCGATTGCCGTCACGTTCATCACGAACGTCTTCATCTCTCGTTACTTGATGCAACTTCTTGTCAGTAGCCGTTGGTTTGATAAGAAAAAATCATGGTTTGGCGTAAAGGAGAGTGAAATTCGTGAACTTTAATCCTACGAAATTCGATTATGTAAAACATCGCAAAGTCTACTTCACGATCACAATCGCTTTAGTTCTCCTGTCGGTTCTGTTGCTTTCATTCCGAGGCTTGAATCTCGGGATTGACTTCACGGAAGGGACACGGGTCGAAATTTCTTCGGAAAATCAAATCCAGGAAAGTGAAGTCCGGTCCGTCATTGAAGAAGCGGGGATCGACGCAAAAGAAATCGACGGGATTCAGTTCGCGCAAGGCGGTACGCTCGCGAACGTCACGTTCGTCGGTGAGTTCAGTCAAGAACAAGTCGCGGAAATGAACAAAACGATTGAAGCGAAGTATGATAAAGCACCAAGTATTTCAACGGTCTCCCCACAAGTGGGTCGTGAGATCGCCCGAAATGCGATGTACGCTGTCTTGCTCGCTTCAATCGGAATTGTCATCTATGTCTCGTTCCGTTTCCAACCGACGTATGGCATCGCGACAGTGCTTGCTTTGCTCCATGATGCCTTAATGATCATCGCGTTCTTCTCACTCTTCCAAATCGAAGTCAACCTGTACTTCATCGCCGCCGTCCTGACGATTATCGGGTACTCGGTCAATGATACGATCGTGACGTTCGACAGGGTGCGTGAAAATTTAGGGCGTGCTGAAAAAGGCGGCAGAACCGTTTCGTTTGATGAATTATGCGACGTCGTCAACGAATCGATTCAGCAAACGATCATCCGTTCAATCAATACGGTCGTGACCGTCATCATGACGGCTGCCGCCCTCTATATTTTCGGAAGTGAAGCGATTCGTGGTTTCAGTCTTGCCTTGCTTGTCGGTTTGTTCATGGGGATGTATTCATCGATCTTCATCGCTGCGCAACTTTGGCTCGTCATGAAAAAACGCACATTAAAACAACCAAAACAAGCTTCATGAAGACAATCCGCGTTGGGTATCCCTGACGCGGGTTTTGTCTTATAATGGGGAAGTTGATTGGAGGGATTGGATGTATCATTCAAAAAAAACATGGCTCGACAAAGCAGTCGATCCGCTAAAAATAGACGAGCTGGTCGCGCAAGCGTCCGTCTCACCGAACGTAGCCCGTCTGCTAGTCCAGCGTGGTCTCGAGACGCCGGCTCAGGCAACGGCCTTTTTAGAAGCAGGACAAATGCCGTTCCATGACCCATTCCTGTTTCAGGATATGGAAAAAGTCGTCGCACGGATTAAAGAAGCTGCCGATCAAGGTGAAATGATCTTAATTTATGGGGATTATGATGTCGATGGTGTCAGTTCGGCTGCGATTTTGTGGCATGCGTTAACTGAAATCGGGGCAATGGCAGAATGTTATATCCCGAACCGGTTCACGGAAGGATACGGACCGAATGAAGCGGCCTTCCGCTGGGCGGTCGAAGAAGGATTCGGATTAATCATCACGGTCGACTGCGGGATTTCAGGTATCAAGGAAGCAGCCGTCTTAAAAGAGTTAGGTGTCGACCTCATCATCACCGATCACCATGAGGCGAAAGAAGTTCTCCCGGACGCCTATGCGATGATTCACCCGGGTGTCGATCGCAACTATCCGTTCTCAAAACTCGCTGGGGCAGGTGTTGCCTTTAAAGTCGCACACGCACTGCTCGAACGTGTCCCGACGGAGTTGCTTGACCTCGCCGTGCTCGGAACGATTGCCGACTTAGTACCGCTCGTCGATGAGAACCGGTTGCTTGCGACAAAAGGAATTGAAGCGTTGAATGGAAGTGAGCGTCCCGGCATCTTGGCACTACGCCAAGTCTGTAGTTTGACGGAAGACGAACTGACGGAAGAATCGGTCGGGTTCGCATTCGGTCCCCGGATCAATGCGGCCGGTCGACTCGATTCCGCGATGCCGGCACTTGAGATGTTACTTGCTGAGACACTCGAGGAAGCCGTCGTACTTGCGAACCAGCTCGACCAACAAAATAAACAACGGCAAGACATCGTCAAACAAATCGCGGAAGAAGCGACAGCACTTGTCGAAGAAAAATATCTAGAAGACCGTGTGCTTGTTGTTGACGCGGACAACTGGAACCCGGGTGTCGTCGGCATCGTCGCCTCACGACTCGTCGAGAAATATCACCGTCCGGTCATCATGCTTTGTCATGATGCGGAGAAGGGGACGGCGAAAGGGTCTGGTCGCTCGATTGCAGCCTTCGATTTATTTGCCGAGTTGACGCTATGTGAAGACATCTTACCGCATTTCGGTGGACACCCGGCAGCTGCCGGCATGACACTCTCGTCGGATGACGTCGTCACGTTACGTGAACGCTTGAATGCACAGGCTGCCAAACTACCGGATGAAGCCTTCATCGCGACGATTGAGATCGACTTGCGTCTACGCGTCTCTGACGTTTCAATCGGATTAATTGAGGAAATTGGTCGCTTAGCTCCGTTCGGTATGGGGAATCCGGCACCACGGATCGTCATCGAAGACGCTAAAATTCGGGACATGAAACGGATCGGCCGTGATTTGACCCATTTGAAGGCGCTCTTATCGGATGGAACGTCAGAGTTAGACGGGATTGGTTTCGGTTTCGGTGACACGGTAGACGAAATTTCACTACTCGCTGAAGTCTCATTGATGGGGAGTCTGAACATCAATGAGTGGAATGGTTTTCGGAAGCCGCAATTGATGATTCAAGATTTGGCTGTCGCCGATTATCAGTTATTTGATTACCGAGGTGGGAAAAAACCATTAACGGACATTTTTGAGTTGCCCCAAGAACAGACGACGCTCGTTGCGTTTTCGGACGAAACAAAACAAAAATATGCCGAGCGTCCGCTGAATGGGGCGATTCATGAAAATATTGTGTTCCTCGACTTACCGGAGACGGAAGAAGCATTCTTACCGTACTTGAAACAGGCGGAGCGGATTTATTGTGCGTTTAAGGATGAAGGGTACTACTTCGAGGCGATTCCGTCGCGTGAAGACTTCAAGCATTACTTTAATTACTTCGCAAAATGTCCACGCGAAGAGTTGCGGATCGGACTCGTACGTTTGTCGAAAACAAGAAAATGGTCGAAACGTTCGATTAACTTTATGCATTCAGTGTTTTCGGAACTCGATTTTCTTGTTACAATGGAGGACGGGCTACCGGGTGTGAACCCTGACGCTGAAAAACGAGATTTGACGGAGGCCGCGACGTACAAGCGTCATGAAGAACGTCAACGTCTCGAGCAACAATACATTTATTCGTCACTCGCTCAGTTGAAAGAGCGTTTTGATACTTTAGTGGAAGCGGCGAAGCAGGAGGAAATGACATGGAGTTCAAACAGCATATAAAAGAGGTCGAGAACTGGCCGAAAGAAGGAATCAGCTTTAAAGACATCACATCATTGATGGAAAATGGTCCGGCTTACAAACAATCGGTCGATGCACTCGTCGAGTATGCACGCAAGCAAGGGGCAGACGTTATCGCAGGACCGGAAGCACGTGGATTCGTCGTCGGTTGCCCTGCGGCATACGCGATGGAAATCGGTTTTGTGCCCGTTCGTAAAGAAGGCAAGCTCCCTCGTGAGACAGTCCGTGTCGAGTATGGTCTTGAGTACGGCAAAGATGTCTTGACGATGCACCATGATGCAATCAAACCAGGGCAACGTGTTGTCATCCTGGATGATTTGCTTGCGACAGGCGGGACGATTGAAGCAACGATCAAAATGATTGAACAACTTGGTGGTACGGTTGCCGGAATCGGGTTCTTGATTGAATTGGATGGACTTGGTGGACGTGAAAAATTAGCAGGTTACGATATTTTGTCATTGATTCGCTACGAAGACTAATGACAGGAATACTCTCCCGACGAACTTGTCGGGGGGGTATTTCTTTTTATTTTGACATCTTATAAAGATTTCACGATAATAGAAGATATATATTAGGGATTTAGGCGGAAGCAATCCCGGGGACTGGGTGAGGAAAAGGGATGACAAATAAACAAATCGTAAACGTAGAAGACCTTCTCGCTCGATGTGCGGAATACATGACAGAGGCAGAAGTGAACGATATTGAACGTGCCTACCAATTCGCAAAAGACGAGCATGATGGACAATTTCGTCGATCGGGTGAACCTTATATCATTCACCCGGTACAAGTTGCCGGGATTCTTGTCGACATCGGACTCGATGCCACGACGATTGTCGCAGCGCTTCTTCATGACGTCGTAGAAGATACAGACATTACGCTTGAAGAGTTGACGGAACGCTTTGGACCGGACGTCGCGATGCTCGTTGATGGTGTGACGAAACTCGGGAAAATTAAATATAAATCCAAACGTGAAGAATTAGCAGAGAATCACCGGAAGATGTTCATTGCGATGGCAGAAGACATTCGTGTCATCTTGATTAAGCTTGCTGACCGTCTGCATAACATGCGGACCTTGCAACACATGGTTAAAGAAAAGCAAGTTCAAAAAGCGGAAGAAACACTCGAAATTTTCGCGCCGCTTGCACACCGTCTCGGGATTTCGACGATTAAATGGGAGCTTGAAGACATCAGCCTCCGATACATCAATCCACAGCAATATTACCGGATTGTCTCGATGATGAAACAAAAACGAACGGAACGTGAAGCGCTCGTTAATTCCGTCATCGGAGAGGTCAATGAAGTGTTGGATGAAGTACAGATTGCTGCTGAGGTCGACGGTCGTCCAAAACACATTTACTCGATCTATAATAAAATGCAAAACTCGAAAAAAGAGTTCAGTGAAATTTATGATTTAATGGCAGTCCGAATCATCGTGGATTCAATCAAAGATTGTTACGCGGTCCTTGGTATCATTCATACGCAATACAAACCGATGCCGGGTCGATTCAAAGATTACATCGCGATGCCGAAACCGAACATGTACCAGTCGCTGCATACGACCGTCATCGGACCGAAAGGGGAGCCGCTCGAAGTTCAAATTCGGACACGGGACATGCACTTCATCGCCGAGTACGGAATCGCCGCACACTGGGCGTACAAGGAAGGAAAAGAGCAAGAGGCGAAATCGGGCTTCGAAGACAAGATTGCTCATTTCCGTGAGATCCTGGAGTTACAAAAAGATACAGCGGACGCGGAAGAGTTCATGGAATCCGTCAAAGTCGATTTCTTTAGTGATATGTTGTACGTCTTTACACCAAAGGGCGACGTCATCGAGCTACCGAAGGGCTCTGTCCCGATCGATTATGCTTACCGTATTCATACGGAGATCGGACACCGGACGATTGGTGCGAAGGTCAACGGACGGATGGTTCCAATCGATTATAAATTGAAAACGGGCGATATCATTGAAATCGTTACGTCGAAGCATAGTTACGGTCCAAGTAAGGACTGGTTAAAAATCTGTGTCTCGAGTCAAGCGAAAAATAAAATCCGTCAATGGTTCAAACGGCAACAGCGCGAAGAAAATGTCCTTAAAGGGCGCGAATTGATTGAAGCAGAAGTTAAAAAACTTGGTTTTGAACCGAAGGAAGTCATCACGGATAAAACACTCGAAGACGTCACGCGGAAGTTCAACTTCGGTCAAGAAGAAGACATGTACGCCGCAGTCGGTTACCATGGCTTGACGGCTGCCCAAGTCGCTCACAAATTGACGGAAAAGTTACGCAAAGATAAAGAATCTAAAAATCTTGAGTTGAATGACGCCATCAGTGAGATGAAAACATTTGACCGTCCGAAAAAACAAAATCCAGAAGGTGTGCGTGTCAAAGGCATCGACAATATGCTCGTCCGGATGAGTCGCTGTTGTAGCCCGGTTCCCGGGGACGACATCGTCGGTTATATTACGCGTGGACGCGGGGTGTCGATTCACCGTTCGGATTGCCTGAATGTTTTGAATGAACAAAATCCGGAACGCTTGCTCGAAGTCGAGTGGGAGCATGAAGGAAAAACGGTCAAGAGTTATAACGTCGAAATCGAAATCTCGGGGTACGACCGTGCGGGTCTACTCAATGAAGTATTGCAGTCTGTTTCAGCAACAAACACGAACATCGTTGCCGTCAGCGGTAAAGGCGATGACAGCAAACAAGCGAAGATTTCGATGACGATCGCGATCAATAACGTCAATCACTTACAAAAGGTCGTTGACCGGATTAAACAAATCTCAGACGTGTATGCAGTCCATCGCGTCATGATGACGTAAGGAGCGGATAGGATGAGAGTCGTTTTACAACGCGTCAAAGAAGCGAGCGTGACGGTCGACGAATCAATCATCGGTCAAATCGAACGGGGATTTTTATTGCTCGTCGGTGTCACGCATGAGGATACGCTCGATCAAGTCAATTGGTTAGCAGATAAAATTGCCGGGCTACGCGTGTTCGAGGATGAGGAAGAACGGATGAATCGTTCACTCGATGATGTCGATGGGAAGATTTTATCCGTCTCCCAGTTCACCTTATACGGAGACGTCAAAAAAGGGCGGCGTCCGGCATTTACCGAAGCCGCGAAGCCGGATCTTGCAAATGAACTTTATGAAGCTTTTAATACACGGCTTCGCTCGAACGGTGTAACGGTCGAAACGGGACAGTTCGGTGCGATGATGGATATTGCCCTCATCAATGACGGACCGGTCACGTTAATTTTAGAAAAGTGACCAAAGTCTTGACAGGACTTCGGGAACGATGCAATATAAATGGTAATAGAACGATTATAGAACCGATGACGAAGAGGAGTAGTCCAAGACCTCGTCTGCTTAGAGAGTCGCCCCTTGGCTGAAAGGGTGATCAGATGAATTGGGTGAAAGACCCTTCCGAGGTATTTTCCTGAACACTGCAGTAGGGAAAATCGTAAGCAGGCGTTAACTGCACCGAGTGGCTGAATTTTTTCAGCAACCAGGGTGGTACCACGGGATCTTCAAGTTCTCGTCCCTTTGCGGACGAGGACTTTTTTGTATTCACTTATAAGGAGGAATTAAGATGAAATTACCACGCGGTACGTTCGATATCCTTCCAGGGACGGTTGAGCGCTGGCAGTATATCGAAAATCAATTACGTGAGATCAGTAAACGATACAACTATAAAGAAATTCGGACACCGATCTTTGAAGAAACAGAACTCTTCAAACGGGGTGTCGGAGAAACGACCGACATCGTTCAAAAAGAAATGTTCATGCTCGAAAAACGCGGAAAAGATCAATTTACGCTTCGTCCGGAAGGGACGGCAGCGGTCGTACGTTCATTCGTGACGAACAAACTGTACGGAGCACCGAACCAGCCGACGAAATTGTTCTACATCGGACCGATGTTCCGTTATGAACGTCCGCAAGCAGGACGTTTCCGTCAGCTCCACCAGTACGGCGTCGAAGCACTCGGCAGTGAAGAACCGGCAATCGATGCAGAAGTCATCAGTCTCGCAATGAGCATCTATCGGTCATTCGGTCTGAAACAATTAAAACTCGTCATCAACTCGCTTGGTGATAGCGAAAGTCGTGCCGCACACCGCGAAGCACTCGTCAATCACTTCAAGCCGGTCGCACACGAGCTGTGTCAAGATTGTCAAAACCGTTTAGAAGCGAACCCGTTGCGTGTCCTTGACTGTAAAGTCGACCGGAACCACCCGAGTATGGCGACGGCACCATCGATTCTCGATTTCTTGAACACGTCATCGAAAGATTACTTCGATCAAGTCTTGTCACACCTCGATGCGTTAGGGATTGAATATGTCATCGATCCAACACTCGTCCGTGGTCTTGACTATTACAATCACACGTCGTTTGAAATCATGTCCGAGGCAGAAGGTTTCGGTGCGATTACGACGCTTTGCGGCGGTGGACGGTATAACGGTCTCGTCGAACAAATCGGTGGACCTGCGACACCGGGGATTGGGTTCGGAATCGGAATCGAGCGTCTCTTGATGGCACTTGAGAATGAACAAGTCCTGCCGGAAATCGACGAGGCAATCGATGTCTTCATCGTCGCCCAAGGCAACGAAGAAGTCGAAAAAACGGCGACACGTCTTCTCCAATTGATGCGTCTCGAAGGACTCACGGCAGATCGTGATTATCTTGGTCGTAAATTTAAGGGGCAATTCAAGGCAGCAGACCGGATGAAGGCGCGGTATACGGTCATCCTCGGTGATGAAGAAGTTGAACGTGGTGCCGCAGCGTTAAAAAACATGGAGACAGGCGAACAGACAGATGTTCCCTTGTCGGCGGTCGCAGATACGATCGTCGCAAAATTAAAGGAGGCAGCACAATGATCGGACGCACACATATGAATGGACACGTGACGGAAGATGTCATCGGACAATCCGTCCAGCTAAAAGGATGGGTTCAAAAACGACGTGACCTCGGGGGCTTGATTTTCCTCGATCTTCGCGACCGGACAGGAATCGTCCAAGTCGTCTTCCAACCGGAAAACGAACAGGCACACCGCTTAGCAGAATCGATTCGTTCCGAGTACGTGCTTGATATTAAAGGGAAAGTCGTCCAACGTGAAAATCCGAACCCGAACATGCCGACGGGGCTCGTTGAAGTCGTTGCGGACGAAGTCGTCATTTTGAACGCTTCAAAAATGACGCCATTTCCAATCAGTGAAGAAGCAGAGCAAACGTCAGAAGATCTTCGTTTGAAGTATCGCTACCTTGATTTACGTCGTCCGTCGCTCCAAGAGACATTCCGCCTCCGTTCGAAAGCGTCGAACATCATGCGGAACTTCCTCGACGAACAGGACTTCCTCGAAGTCGAAACACCGATTTTGACGAAGTCGACACCGGAAGGCGCGCGTGACTATCTCGTACCAAGCCGTGTCCACCCAGGTGAATTCTATGCTTTGCCACAATCACCACAGTTGTTTAAACAGTTACTGATGGTATCTGGTTTTGAACGCTACTTCCAAATCGCACGTTGTTTCCGTGACGAAGACTTACGGGCAGACCGTCAGCCGGAGTTCACGCAAGTCGATATCGAGACGAGCTTCATGGACGTGGAAGACTTGTATGCGATGATGGAGTCGATGATGACACGTGTCATGAAAGAGACACTCGGAAAAGACATCGTGACACCATTCCCACGGATGCCATACGCAGAAGCGATAAGCCGGTTCGGTTCGGACAAGCCGGATACACGCTTCGGTCTCGAACTGATCGATGTTGCGGAAGCCGTCAAAGGGGCGGGCTTTAAAGTCTTCGACATGGCACTTGAAGCCGGTGGCGAAGTCAAAGCATTGAACGTCAAAGGGGCTGCAGACAACTTCTCGCGGAAAGACATCGATAAATTACAAGAGTTCACGGCCATTTACGGCGCGAAAGGTCTCGCCTGGGTCAAAGTGACTCCGGACGGCTTAAACGGACCAATTGCCAAATTCTTTGATGAAGTAGCGGCTGCCCGTCTTATCGCTGCGACGGAAGCAGAAACAGGCGACTTACTCGTCTTCGTCGCAGCAAAAGCGTCAATCGTTGCCGACAGCCTCGGCGCACTGCGTCAAAAACTGGCGAAAGAACTTGGTTTGATTGACGAAACGGTCTTTAACTTCCTGTGGGTGACGGACTTCCCGCTCGTGACATTCGAAGAAGAAGACGGTCGTTTCTATGCGAACCACCATCCATTCACGATGCCACGCCGCGAAGATCTTGATAAACTCGAAACGGACCCGGGCAGCGTCCTTGCCGTCGCCTATGACCTTGTCTTGAACGGATATGAGTTAGGTGGCGGATCGCAACGGATTTATGAGCGCGATATCCAAGAGCGGATGTTCAAATTACTTGGTTTCACGGAAGAAGAGGCGAACGAACAGTTCGGTTTCTTGATGGAAGCATTTGAATACGGCACACCACCGCATGCTGGAATTGCACTCGGACTTGACCGCTTGATCATGTTACTCGCGGGACGGACAAACTTACGCGATACGATCGCTTTCCCGAAAACGGCGTCGGCGAGCGACTTATTGACTGCAGCACCGAGCCCGGTCTCGGACGCACAATTAAATGAGTTGTCAATCCGGACGGCTGTCAAACAATAATCATCACAACAGACTTTCTTCCTCTTTTGGAAGGGAGTCTGTTTCTTTTAGTTGAATTGGTTTTGACTAATTCAAGATTCTGATTTCCGTAAGAGTGATTGGAAGAATAGGAGGGGACAGCAATGGAACGGAGTTTTTTTGAACGATCGCCGCTTGAGGTCGGCAAAGACTTGATTGGAAGTGTGCTGACGGTTGATGACGTCACGATGCGAATCGTCGAGGTCGAAGCGTATCTCGGACCGTACGATCAAGCTGCACATTCTTACAGTGGCCGCCCGACGAAACGGACGGCACCGATGTTCGGTGAAGCGGGGCATCTCTATGTCTACTTCACCTATGGCATGCATCATTGCTTAAATTTCGTCTGTGGAGACGTCGGACAAGGGTATGCCGTTTTACTGCGTGGTGCGGAAATCATCTCAGGTCATGAGATCATCGCCTACCGTCGATTTAATAGATCGTATCACGAACTGACAAAAGCCCAACTCAAAAACTTAGTCAACGGACCGGCGAAGCTTTGTCAGGCCTTCGGGTTAACGACTGCTGAGTCGGGAGAAGATTTGTATCAAGAACGTTTCCGGCTCGTTGCGGGTCAAGCCGGAAAAATCATCGAGACGACACGAGTCGGGATTCCGAATGCCGGTGAAGCGACACACTATCCGTGGCGGTTTTATGAAGAGGGAAGTCTTGGTGTCAGTAAAAAATGACAACAAAAAAGACGCGAGGGACGATGAAGTCCGTCGCGTCTTGACGTTTTATTTAGGGGTATTCGTCGTTTTTTTAGATTGTTGTTGTTTATAAAACTTATAGACGATTGGTCCAACTGTCGTCGCGAGCGTGATTAACGTTCTTAATTTTCCTTTTTTAGCCATCTGCCTGTCACTCCTTACACCGTTTTGTATTAACTATATTCCACGAAAACAAAAAGCTGAAACCTTTTCGGCATATTGCAGAGTAGGCGAGTCACGAAATCCTTGAGATGATGAAACTAGACGAGTGTGAGAGGAGACGAGATGATGAGTGGAATCGTATGGTACCGTGCTGATTTACGTGTCGATGATCACGAAGCCTTAGCACAGGCACGGCAGGCACATTCAACGGTCAAAGCTGTCTTTGTTCAACAACCGTTAAATACGAGACGATTTGAACGGGGACATGCGCAACTGAAATTTGAGCGTGAAACATTACAGACGCTTCAGGAAGAGTTAGGACGACTCGGAATCGAGTTAACGATTTTAACCGGGGACGTCAGCGAACAGTTGGGACGGTTTATGAAGCCGGGAGACGTCGTTTATTTTCATCGAATGACAGGGTATTACGAGTTAATTGATGAGCAGGCAGTGCTTGCACAATTCACGGCACGCATCTATGAAACACAGACGTTGTACCGCCGTGAACAAATCGGTAGCGATAAATTGGCGCATGTCTTTTCGGCCTTTCGAAAGAAAGTCGAGCGGTCGGGTCATTTTGAACAACCAATCGCGCTTGAATACCCTACGGCTGCTATTACGTTACCCGCTTATGACTCAGATGCTGCGTTTCCCTTTGAAGGAGGCGAGATGACGGGGAAAGCAAGATTAAAAGCGTATTTGGAAGGACCCGTTTTTACGTATAAGGAAACACGGAATGGTTTCGGTCGGGATGATTCCTCCAAATTATCGGCCTGGTTAGCGAACGGTTCCTTATCCCCACGCCGGGTCATGGCAGAACTTCAAAACGCGGAAAGACGCCATGGTGCTAATGAATCGACATACTGGTTGTATTTCGAGTTACTTTGGCGCGACTTTTTTCATTTCACGATGCGTGAGACAAAGAACCGATTATTTCTTGCACACGGATTAGGAGAAGGGAGTAAAGTCTGGTCGACGGACGAGTCAATCATTTCGATGTGGATCGAAGGACGAACCGGGCAACCGTTCGTAGATGCCTTTATGCATGAATTTCGAGAAACAGGATGGATGTCGAATCGTGGGCGGCAAATTACTGCGAGTTATTTGATTCATGAGCTTGGGCAGGACTGGCGCGTCGGGGCGTCATACTTTGAAAGCCAACTGATCGATTATGACGTCGCTTCAAATTACGGTAACTGGGCTTATATCGCAGGTGTCGGAAACGCGACTCGAATTCCACGCTTCAATCCTACTTTTCAGCAGCAAATGTATGATCCGACAGGCGCCTTCACGAAGCGATGGACATCACGCTGAGCCGTTAAAAAAATATCATTTTTTTAGAAGCAGATTGAGTTGCAATTCGGTTAGGGGAATGCTATATTAAATGCAACAGATGGGGTTCCTGAGATGTACGAGAGCCGCCTTTTATCTTTGAGCCACTCTTTTTTGATAGGGAGTTTGACGTTCCAACTAGTAGTACATGCCTCGTAACACAGCAGGAGGACGTACGAATAGGAATCGGATAAGACACCCACCTGCACAGCAGGTTCAAAAATAAGGTATCGACACGGCACTTCGGGTCCCATCGTCTTTTTATTAAAATTAAAAAACGTTTTAAAAAAGACACGTCGCATGACGTTTTTTTTTATGATATAATTCCGAGTAAAACAGTATGAGAATTGTGAGGTTAGAGAAATGTTGCATCAATTTTCACGTAATGAATTAGCAATCGGTAAGACGGGACTTGAAGCATTGGCATCAAAGTCTGTCGCTATCTTAGGAATTGGCGGCGTCGGATCGTTTTCAGCAGAAGCACTGGCACGGAGTGGTGTCGGACGATTGATTCTCGTCGATAAAGATGACATCGATATCACGAACGTCAACCGGCAAATCCATGCCTTGCTCCCGACCGTCGGACAGCCGAAAGTCGATGCGATGGCAGATCGTTTGATGTTGATTAATCCCGACATTGAAATCGTCCGTCTGAAGATGTTTTACAATGAAGAAACGTACGAATCCTTTTTTGAACAACAACCGGACTATGTCATCGATGCATCAGATACTGTCTCGTTCAAGATTCATTTAATTAAAGAGTGTAAACGACGAAACATTCCAATCATCTCGAGTATGGGGATGGCAAATAAAATGGATCCGACACGGATTAAGATCGTTGACATCAAAGACACGACATATGATCCGTTAGCGAAAGTCATCCGGACACGTTTACGCAAGGAAGGGATCCATAAAGGGGTTCCTGTCGTCTTCTCGGATGAACCACCTGTCAAAATCATCGAAGAAGTGCGTCAAGTCGTCGGAAATGACGAAGCGGTTATTCGAAAAGCGAAGATGCCCCCAAGTTCGAACGCATTCGTTCCGTCAGTCGGTGGTTTGATTGCAGCAAGTCACGTCATCAATGAGATCGTTCGCGAAGCAGGCGTTACGATTGAACGCGTCCGTTAAAAAAAGCGACCACTTCGGTCGCTTTTTCGCATCTTGAATGGTTACGGCTGTTTTTTCCAAAACTCGAGTCGGGCTTGGAGTTGTTTCTCAAAACCGCGTGGACTCGGCTCGTAAAAGACCGGTTTTGTGCGCGCTAAGTTTTCCGGCCAATAGCTTTGTTTCACGTAAGCATGAGGAAACTGGTGCGGGTATTGATAAGCGACACCATTTCCGAGTGCTTCTGCACCGGGATGATGGGCGTCACGAAGATGCGGTGGGACCGGTCCACCGTCCGAACGTCGTACGAGAGCGAGCGCCTTGTCGATTGCTGTGATGACGGTATTTGATTTAGGTGCCGTCGCCAAATACAATACGGTTTCAGCGAGCGGAATCCGTGCTTCCGGAAAACCGACGTATTCACACGCGCGAGCACAAGCGTCGACAATCAACAGGGCTTGTGGATCCGATAGCCCGATGTCTTCTGCGGCATGGACGTACAATCGTCTGACGATGAAGCGAGGACTTTCGCCCGCTTCAATCATGACGGCGAGCCAATATAATGCTGCGTCCGGATCGGATCCACGGATTGATTTAATGAAAGCCGAGATGACATCATAATGGCGGTCGCCGTCTTTATCGTATTTCAATGCTTTTTGCTGAATCGATTCTTCCGCGACGGCGAGGTCAATCGTGATTTCACCGTCGACTTCCGGAGTCGTCAAGACGGCGAGCTCGAGTGCATTTAGCAAGGCGCGATAGTCGCCGTCGGATAGTTTAACGTAATGATCAATCGCTTCATCTGTAATCGAAATCGGATATTTTCCGAGACCGCGGTCTTTATCGGCTAACGTTCGGTTAAGCACGACACGTAAATCGTCTGCGGTCGGTGGTTCGAACCGAAAGACGGTCGCCCGAGAGAGTAAAGCGGCGTTGACTTCGAAGCTTGGATTTTCCGTCGTCGCCCCGATTAAAGTGATCGTACCTGCTTCAAGAGCGGGGAGCAACGCGTCTTGCTGCATTTTATTAAAACGATGGATTTCATCTAAAAAGAGAATTGTTTTTTGATCATCAAACTGTAAACGAGACTCCGCCGCCTTTAAGACGTCGCGTAATTGGTCAAGTTTTGCGGTGACGGCATTCAACTGTTCAAAAGCCGACTTCGTGTAACTCGAGATGACGCGTGCGAGTGTCGTTTTCCCTGTTCCCGGTGGACCATAAAAAATGACTGTCCCGAGCCGATCGGCAAGGATAGCGCGACGTAAGAGGGTCGTCTCTCCAATTAAATGCCGTTGGCCAACGATTTCGTCCAGTGACTGAGGACGCATCCGGTTGGCGAGCGGTCCAGCAGGATATTTTGATTCAAATAAATTAGCCATAGGTAGCGTTCCTTCTTTCCACGTGGATTCAGCTCCTACTATACTAGAAAGGATGTTATTTCGCATGATGAAAATCTCGACGAAAGGCCGGTATGGTCTGACAATCATGATCGCACTCGCTAAAGGAGGCGAACAAAAGCCGTTATCCTTAAAAAAAATTGCGCAAATGTATAATCTGTCGGAGCATTATTTGGAACAATTGATTGCCCCGCTCCGAAATGGTGGGCTGGTCAAAAGTGTCCGTGGCGCTTACGGCGGTTATAAGTTAGGGCGTAAAGCGGAAGAAATCACGGCCGGCGATATCATTCGTTTGCTTGAGGGACCACTCGTAGTTGTCGAAGGGGACAATTCTGATGAAGTGACGAAACGAAAATTATGGGATAAAATCCAAAGTGCAGTCGATCAAGTACTGGATTCGACGACATTAAAAGATTTAGCGGAAGACGATGATACTGGATATATGTTCTATATATGAAAGGTGAGACGAAATGATGTATTTTGATCATGCGGCGACAACGCCGATGCACCCTGATGTACTCCAAACAATGACTCCATATATGCTCGAGCAATTCGGGAATCCGTCGAGCGTCCACGCGTTCGGTCGTTCCGGCCGGGCGGCGATTGACGCGGCACGTCGGACAATCGCGAGTGAACTGAATGCCAAACCAAATGAAATCATCTTCACGGCGGGGGGAACGGAGTCGGATAACTATGCGATTTTGGGTGCCGCGATGAAACATCAAGACAAGGGACAGCATGTCATCACGACACGCTTCGAACACCATGCCGTCCTGCGTGCGTTCGAAGAACTCGAAAAACGTGGGTTTGACGTGACGTATTTAGAAGTGCCGGAGTCGGGCGTCGTCACGGTCGACGCACTCGCGGCAGCGCTTCGCCCGGATACGATTCTTGTTTCGGTCATGTTCGGAAACAATGAAGTCGGGACACTGCAACCAATCAAAGAAATGGGCCAGTTATTAAACAAACAAAACATTCTCTTTCATACGGATGCGGTCCAAGTCTTTGGCAAGCTGAGTCTCGACGTCGAAGCATGTCATATTGACCTATTATCGGCATCAGGTCATAAAATCAATGGACCAAAAGGTGTCGGGATGCTCTACGTCCGAACAGGCGTCCAGTTAGAAGTGCAGTCGTACGGTGGCGAACAAGAACGGAAGCGTCGCGCGGGAACAGAAAACGTCGCTGGAATCGTCGGTTTCGCAAAAGCCGTTCAATTGATCGTAGCAGAACGTGACATACTGAAAGCCCAGTCGGAAGACTTGCGTCGCCTGTTACTCAATCGTCTCGAGGCTAGTTCGATTTCCTATGAACAAAATGGGCATCCAGGACTGCCGCATATCGTCAATCTCTATTTCCCGCGTGTCGAGATTGAACCGTTTTTAATCATGCTCGATATGCGCGGAATTGCCGTCTCGAGCGGGAGTGCCTGTACGGCAGGTTCCATTGAACCATCTCACGTGTTGTCCGCGATGTACGGTGAAAATGACCGGACGCGGCAATCGGTCCGAATTAGTTTCGGCCGTGGAAATGATGCCGGGCAAGTCGAACTACTCGCACAAGGATTGATAGATGTCGTAAAATCGTTTCAGAACAAATAAGAGGTGAAAGCAATGAATACAAGAGCAAAAGCGCCAAGTGAGACGACAGTCGTCGTCGGAATGTCTGGCGGCGTCGACTCGTCCGTCACAGCACACTTGCTGAAAGAACAAGGGTACAACGTCATCGGAATCTTCATGAAAAACTGGGATGATACGGATGAAGACGGTTTTTGTACAGCGACGGAAGACTATGAAGATGTGATCGCGGTCGCCAATCAAATCGGCATTCCGTACTATGCAGTCAACTTCGAAAAAGAATACTGGGACAAAGTCTTCACGTATTTCTTGAATGAATATAAACTGGGTCGGACACCGAATCCGGATGTCATGTGTAACAAGGAAATCAAGTTCAAAGCGTTTCTTGATCACGCCATGCGTCTCGGGGCGGATTTTGTCGCGACAGGTCATTACGCGCGTGCGGTCTATGAAGACGGGGAACACAAGTTACTCCGTGGGGTCGATACGAATAAAGACCAAACGTACTTCTTGAACCAACTGTCACAAGACCAAATTGCGAAAGCGATGTTCCCGATCGGTCACATGGAAAAGTCAGAAGTCCGGAAAATCGCGGAAGAAGCGAACTTGGCGACGGCGAAGAAAAAAGATTCGACCGGTATCTGTTTTATCGGGGAACGGAACTTTAAACAATTCCTCAGCCAATATCTCCCGGCACAACCAGGCGAAATGCGGACACTCGACGGAAAAGTCATGGGACGTCACGATGGTTTGATGTATTACACGATGGGACAGCGTCATGGGTTAGGGATTGGCGGAGACGGAGAGCCTTGGTTCGTTGTTGGAAAAAATCTTGCGGATAACGTCTTGTTCGTTGATCAAGGCTTCCATAATGAACTGCTCTACTCGGAAGGATTATATGCGTCGGACATCAGCTGGACGGCACCACTTAAAGTCGGCGATACATTCCGGTGTACGGCGAAGTTCCGCTACCGTCAAGAAGACTCAGGCGTGACTGTCCGCTTGCTTGAAAATGGACGTCTTGATGTTGCCTTTGACGAACGCCAACGGGCAATTACACCAGGACAAGCCGTCGTATTTTATGATGGTGATGTCTGCTTAGGTGGCGCAACGATTGACGAAGCGTACAAAGCGGGCGAACGTCTTACGTATCTTGCATAAGGGAGAGAACACGATGAATTATAACGAAGTAGGATTCAGACATTTAGAAGCGGGAAATTACGAACTGGCTGCGCAAGCCTTCAACGATGCGATTGAAGAAAACCCGAATGATCCGACGGCATATGTCAACTTGGGAACGTTGCTTCAATCGATGGATGATGCAGACCGGGCATTACGCTTTTATGAAAAGGCGCTGACAATTGACCCGACGTTCGCCAGTGCCCACTATGCAAAAGGGGCATTGTTCTTTGCGGCAGAGCAACTGGTCGAGGCAGAAGATGCCTTGCGGCTCGCCTTACTCCATGGACTTGATGACGCCGATCTACACTTCATGCTTGGTCTGACGTATCAAAAGCTCGGCGATCCTGTCCGGGGAATTCCTCGCTTGAAACAAGCGACGGAATTGAACGGGGTGGACGTCGAAATTGCTTTCCAATACGGCCTTGCGCTCGCACAAAACGAACAGATCGAAGAAGCGGCAGAAATTTTCGAGCAAGTCCTGTTGTTAGAAGAAACGCACACGGACGCACGCTATAACTATGCGATTGCCCTTGCATTTCTTGGTCAGCAAGAAGCGTGTTATACGGAGCTCGAGACGGTTCTTGAATATCAACCGAATCATACGCTTGCGCAAGATGCGAAAGCGAAAATGGATTCTTTGTTGAAATAAGGTCAATGAATGGGTCTGACTCATAAGTCAGACCAGCATCAAGCCGTGTGACGGATGTTTCCGTCCTTCAACAATCAAATGGCCGATGATCCCACTTTTCAAGGGACCATCGGCCATTTTTGTGCAATTTCTTATCGTTCAAGAGGGTTTAATACTTGCCTGTGTCATGCGACCGCTTTAAAGCGCATTCCGTCTCTGATCGTTTTGAAGATTGCGTTAGTTTCCGACTTCACGTACGACGCGTTGCGGCGGACCAGAAAAGTCTTCGTACGCCTCGTCCATATTTTTTGTATAGAGCTCAATCACATTTTGTTCAGTATCTTTAAAATAAGCGGAGTATTCTTTATCATTCGAAGTTTCTTGTTCATCCCATTCTCGAATCTTAACGGCAATATCTGCTTCCCGTAAGACGTTCAGAGCGTCCTCGAATCGGTTTTTTTCAATGTAAAAGGCGCAGTGGACGTGAGTCCCTCCTTCATCATAAAGCGAATCCCACTTCGTGACCGGTAGATTTTTCACAGTTCGTTCCTCGAGTGTGAAATCTCGTTTGAGCCAGAGTCCAAGTCGCGTGTTTCCGCCAATATAGAGCCATGTCGCCCAAACGCCGTCTTGCGTCGCTTGTTCTTTACTTGGTTCCGCGTCATCTGGAGCCCATTGCTCGACAATCGGTATTCCGAGCGTCCCATGCCAAAAGTTGACAGCGCGTTCCATATCCTCTACTTCAAGTACTAATTCACATAAACCAGCAATTGGTAATCGTCCCACATGCTTCTCCTCCAATTCAATTTTTAGTTCAAGTTCACTTTCCCTGATTTTAAATCGATTAAACGAGTGCTATGATGATGAGAGCGTAGTAAATCGTAGTCTTTTAGAAAGTAGGTGGAGTGATGGAGCACCCTCATCAAGTCGTCGGTCGTGTTAAACGTGTGCTCTTCTCCTCCGAAGAAGAAGCGCATTCCATCGTATTGGTGGCTGTTAAGGAAAAAAACTTTGAATTGAAAGAAACTGAACTCGTCGTGACGGGAACGGGAGTCGGGATTGAACTTGGCGGTACGTATCAGGCGTTTGGCCGTTTAGTGGACCATCCACGGTTTGGTAAACAATTAAAGGCAGAATTAATTCGCCGTTCTGTCCCGATGACGAAGCATGCCGCTGTCCGCTTTTTGACGAATGGATCGTTTACCGGCATTGGTCCGAAAACAGCGAAAAATATCGTCGAGGCACTTGGCGAGGATGCGATTGATGTCATCTTAAAAGATAGCCGTGCCCTCGATCGTGTGCCTGGACTTAAACAAAAACAAGCTGACGTCATCTTCAGTCGACTGGCAACGCTCTATGGCGTTGATCAATTGATGTTGTTTTTGGCACCGTTCGACGTCACGCCGAAACTTGCAGCTAAAATTTATGCGGCGTACGAAGGGGATGCGATGGCGCGGATTCGTGAAAACCCGTATTCCTTGATGTACGAAGTGAGCGGGATCGGTTTTAAGACGGCCGATCAAATTGCCTCCCATCTCGGCTTGATTGGTCTTCACCCGGAACGCGTTGCAGCGTCCGTCATGCACATACTTGAGCAAGAGGCAGGGGAAGGACATGCTTTTGCGACAATTGATTCATTGTTGCAGCGGGCACCCCGCCTGCTAGGCGAAGACCCAGGAGAACGACTCGAACAGGCAATCGAGTTGTTATTGACAGAAGATAAAGTAAAACTCGAAGAAGGCTGTCTGTATCTGCCGACGATTTATTATGCGGAAGTCAGGGCGGCAAAAGAGCTGGCACGCGTCATGGCGAATGGAGCAGAGCAAGAAGTCGATGTCGCGACGATCTTAACGGCAATCGGTCAGCTCGAAGAACGTTTCGGAATGGAATATGCGACGCAACAACGAGAAGCGATTGAACTGGCCGTCAAAGCACCATTGATGGTCTTGACCGGTGGACCGGGAACCGGTAAAACGACGGTCATCAAAGGAATCTTACATGCCTTACAAGAAATCCATGATTGGCCGCTCGAAAAAAGTCAAGTCAAATCAGGTGATGTGTATCCGTACGTTCTCGTCGCACCGACCGGGCGTGCTGCAAAACGATTGTCGGAAGCGACCGATGTTCCGGCGATGACAATTCATCGGCTGTTGAAATACGACGGCTCAAATTTTCAATTGAATGAAGATCAACCAATCACCGGAAAAGTGTTGATCATCGATGAATCATCGATGATTGATATCTACCTCTTGTCGAGTCTCCTTCGCGCCGTGCCGAACGGGATGAAAATCTTGTTCGTTGGTGACCGGGATCAACTGCCGTCGGTCGGTCCGGGACAAGTTTTGGCTGATTTAATGGATACGGACGGGATTCCGGTCGTACGACTCAATGTCGTACACCGTCAAGCGGAGGATTCGTCGATTTTACGATTGGCTCATGATTTGAAAAATCGGGTCACATCAGCTGATTTATTGGCACCGTTATCGGACCGCCGTTTTTATTCACTTGCTCCGCAGGAATCATTACGCGGGATTGCCGCCTTCGCTGAAAAAGCGTTAGCAAAAGGCTACTCGAAGTTCGACGTCCAAGTCCTCGCCCCGACATATCGCGGACAAGTCGGGATTGATGAACTCAATCTCGCGCTGCAAAATGTCTACAATCCGGAAGCACCGAAAAAACGGGAAGTGAAGCAAGGGAATCGGCTGTACCGGAGTGGAGATAAGATTCTTCAGCTCGTCAACAATGCGGAAGAAAATGTCTACAATGGTGATATCGGCGAAATCGTCAACATCTTTTTTGCGAAAGAAAACGTCGATAAAGTCGATAAAATTATCGCGCGGTTCGACCAGACGGAAGTCGAATACAATCGCAGTGACTGGGACCAATTCACACATGCCTATGCGATCACGATCCATAAAGCCCAAGGGTCGGAGTTTCCGATCGTTCTGATGCCGGTCTTCTTTACGGGCGCCTTTAAGCATTCGAGAAACTTAATTTATACGGCCGTGACCCGTGCGAAAACAAGTTTGTTGTTGTTCGGAGATCCACGCGCCTTTCACAAGGCATCACAAGAAGAAGAACCTCGTCGACGGACGCGGTTGATTGAACGTCTGGGTGGTGCGACAAAGACTTGACGGAATACGTTGGATAGGTAATAATCACGTTAGATGAATGGACGCAAAACGTTGATAGAAGATAAGTAGAGTGATGCAATCATGACGAAGAGAGAGATGGATTTGCTGCAACCATCTCCATGATGAATCATTTGAAGCTCCTTCTTGAGTCGAGTGAAAACACTTGCGGTTAATCCCCGTTATTGGATTTTTCGAGGTAACATCCGTAACAGAGGATGTTGCGAACGAGGGTGGTACCACGAGAGCGATGCTTTCGTCCCTTTCCTAGGGGATGATGCATCGTTTTTTTTGCGTTCAGGATGAACTTATTAATTAATTGGGGGTATTTTCGATGAAACCATTAAAACCGTTGACTGGCGCACAAATCCGTCAGATGTATCTCGACTTTTTCCAATCGAAAGGTCACGCTGTGGAACCGAGTGCTTCTCTCGTACCAGTGGAAGATCCAACATTGCTTTGGATTAACTCAGGTGTCGCGACATTAAAAAAATATTTTGATGGACGTGTCATCCCAGACAATCCACGAATCGTCAATGCACAAAAATCGATCCGGACGAACGATATCGAAAACGTCGGTAAAACGGCACGTCACCATACGTTTTTTGAAATGCTCGGTAACTTTTCAGTCGGTGATTACTTCCGTGAAGATGCGATCAAATGGGGCTGGGAACTCTTAACGAGTGACGAGTGGTACGGTCTAGATCCAGAGTACTTGTCTGTTACGATCCATCCGGAAGACGATGCGGCACGCCAAATCTGGCTTGAGCTCGGTGTTCCGGCTGAACGGATCATTCCGCTCGAAGATAACTTCTGGGAAATCGGTGAAGGTCCATCTGGTCCGAACACGGAAATTTTCTTTGATCGTGGTCCAGACTTCGGTGACGACCCGAACGATTCAGAACTCTACCCGGGTGGCGAAAATGAACGTTATCTTGAAATCTGGAACATCGTTTTCAGTCAGTATAACCATGATGGAAACGGGAACTACACAGAACTTCCACGCAAAAACATTGATACAGGAATGGGTCTCGAACGGATGGCTAGTGTCTTACAAAACGTGCCGACGAACTTCGATACGGACTTGTTCATGCCGATCATCCATAAGACGGAAGAAATGAGTGGTAAAAAATACCGTGATGACGCGAAGCTGGATGTAGCATTCAAAGTCATCGCTGATCATATCCGAACAGTTTCGTTTGCGATTGGCGACGGCGCATTGCCATCGAACGAAGGACGCGGGTATGTCCTCCGTCGTTTACTTCGCCGGGCAGTCCGCTATGCGAAGATGCTTGGAATCGAACGTCCGTTCATGTACGAGCTCGTGGATACGGTCGGTGGCGTCATGGTTGACTTTTACCCACAAGTTCCAGAGAAGGCGGACTTCATCAAACGTGTCATCAAGAATGAAGAAGAACGTTTCCATGAAACATTACAAGATGGTCTCGCGATTTTAAATACGGTCGCTCAGACGGCTAAAAACAATGGAGAGCATACGATTAGTGGGGAAGATGCATTCCGTCTTTACGACACGTACGGTTTCCCCCTCGAATTGACAGTCGAATATGCAGAAGATCATCAAATGGCAGTTGACGAAGAAGGCTTTAAACGGGCGATGGATGAGCAACGTAAGCGGGCCCGTGCGGCACGTGAAGATGGCGGATCGATGCAACAGCAATCTGAAGTTCTTGCGACATTGACGGTACCAAGCCGGTTCGTCGGTTATACGGATGTGAAGACGGATGCAACGATCGTCGCATTGCTTCATGATGGAGAACATGTCACGGAAGTCGCAGCAGGCGAACAGGCACAAGTCATTTTAGACATCACGCCGTTTTATGCTGAGAGCGGTGGTGAAGTCGCGGATACAGGAACGATTGAAGGAAAAGATTTCGTCTTAGACGTCAAAGACGTACAAAAAGCACCGAACGGTCAAAACTTGCATACGGTCATCGTTCGGACGGGGATTGCACTCGCGGACGCTTCAGTCATCGCAGAAGTCGAAGGCGCAGCACGTAAAGCCATTACGAAAAACCATACAGCAACACACTTGTTGCATAAAGCACTAAAAGATACACTCGGCACGCACGTCAATCAAGCAGGATCACTCGTGTCAGCAGATCGTCTCCGCTTTGACTTCTCTCACTTTGGTGCAGTCACGGCAGATGAACTGAAAACGATTGAACAGGATGTCAATCAGGCAATCTGGGCATCGCTGGCTGTCGATATCGAAGAAATGAACATCGCCGATGCAAAAGCAAAAGGGGCAATGGCACTGTTCGGTGAAAAATATGGTGAAACGGTCCGCGTCGTATCGGCAGGAACGTATTCAATCGAATTATGTGGCGGGATCCACGTCAAGAACACGGCGGAAATCGGTCTTTTCAAAATTGTTTCTGAATCAGGTATCGGTGCTGGTACACGTCGGATTGAAGCGGTCACAGGAGCTGGTGCATATCGTGTCATGAATGCGCATCTTGAGACGCTCGAACAAGCAGCACGTGTCCTGAAGACGAAAACGACGGAAGTTCCGAGTCGAATTGAAGCGTTACAAGTTCAATTACGTGAGACAGAACGCGCAAACGAATCACTCCAAGCAAAACTTTCGAATATCGAAGCAGCATCACTTAAAGATGACGTTGAACTGATCAATGGTGTCCAAGTCCTTTCGAAACGTGTCGATGTGTCTGATATGGATGCATTACGTGGGATGATGGATGAATTGAAAGGTTCACTCGAGTCAGCAATCATCGTCCTCGGCAGTGCGCAAGGCGACAAAGTGAACCTCGTCGCAAGCGTCTCGAAAGACTTAATCGACCAAGGTTATCATGCTGGGAAATTGATTAAAGAAGTTGCGACACGTTGTGGCGGCGGTGGCGGTGGTCGCCCCGATATGGCCCAAGCAGGCGGGAAAGATGCTTCGAAATTAAATGAAGCGTTGGCGTATGCTTCACATTATGCGCAATCACTGGCATAATAGAAAAGTAGTGTAAATGAAAGAGGTGATTAACGTGAGTCAGATGGATCAAACGATGAAATTTAATTTTCCGGAAGACGATAGTAAAGCAGCGACACGGGAAGTGTTGTTGACGGTCTATCACGCTTTGGAAGAGAAAGGATATCATCCAATTAATCAGATCGTCGGATACCTTCTATCTGGGGATCCTGCTTACATTCCTCGTCATAATGATGCACGTAATCTAATCCGTAAGATTGAACGAGATGAATTGCTTGAAGAACTCGTCAAATCCTATCTGTCGGAGAGTGGAGACAAAAAATGAAGCGTGCGATCGGACTCGATGTCGGTTCGAAGACGATTGGAGTCGCGGTGAGTGATTTGATGGGCTGGACGGCGCAAGGCGTCGAGACCGTCAAATGGACAGAACCCGATTATCCTGTCGCCTTCAAGCGACTAGAGGCAATCATTAAAGAGTACGGTGTCGAAATCATCGTCATCGGACATCCGAAAAACATGAACGGTTCGATTGGTCCGCGAGCAGAAGCAAGTGAAGCGTTCGCGCGTGAAATCGAATCAGCGACAGGACTTTCAACAGTTCTCGTCGATGAGCGTCTCACGACGATGCAGGCAGAGCGTATGTTGATCGACGCAGATGTCAGTCGAAAAAAACGAAAACAAGTCATCGATAAGATGGCGGCAGTCATGATCCTACAATCGTATTTGGATCGGGCGAACCGGTAAAGGAGGAAATGAGATGTCTGAAGAAAAGCGCCAGTATCTCTTTCCGGATGAAGACGGTGGCGAACATCTTTTCGAAGAATGGTACCGTTATGTCAGCGAGCGAACAGGGAAAACGTATCTGTTCCTCGAAATGATAGGGAATCCAGAAGATGGCGCAGATGATTTAATCATCTGTGAGATTGATGAGTATGGAGAAGGCGACGATGATTTTGAACTGAGCCTGATCGATGAAAATGATGAGCAGACTTGGGATGAACTCGAGACTGCATTAAAGGAGCGGATGAATGATGCAACAGAATGAACCAACACGTTACGTAATTCCAGATGGTGAAGGTAATGATTTCGAATTTATGGAGCGGTTACGTTATGAGAGCCCACGCTCAAACAAAACGTATATCTTCCTCGAGCCAGTCGGTGCTGACTACGACAACGCGGAAGAAGTCGACATCTTCGTTTACGAACTAGACGAGTATGGCGACGGAGACAATGACTTCAATCTTGTTCCGATCGAAGAAGATGACACGGAAACGTGGGATGAAATCGAAGAAGTCTTCAATACATTAGAAGACGAGCTTGAATAACCGACTCGTGTATAAGGTGATGTCGAAGGAGCAATGCTCTTTCGAGGTCACCTTGTTTTAAGAGAAAAAGGAGGAACCGATGGAGAACGAATGGAAGCACAATGCTGAAATCGAAAACAAGCGCCGCCGGACATCACGCCGGATTACGCTCATCATCCTTTCAGTGTTATTCACGATTTTCTTAGTAGCAGGTGCGGCAATCTATATCTTTTTAAAAAATTCACTCGAACCCGTCAACGCGGACGCAACAAAATCCGTGAAAGTCGAAATTCCGTTAGGTGCTGGAACAAGTACGATTTCAAATATCCTAAAGGACAAAGAATTGATTGCAAATGAAACGATTTTTCGCTATTACGTTCGCTATAAGAATGAATCGTCATTCCAAGCGGGAACGTACACGCTGACGCAAGCGATGACACCGGACGAAATCATCAATAAGTTGAAAACCGGTAAAGTCATGAAAGCAGCAGATGTCAAGATGACGATTCCTGAAGGGATTACGATGGATCGGCAAATCGCCGTGATTGCAAAAGCAACGGGCTTTAAGCAAGAGGCTGTTCGTAAAGCACTGACGGATCAAACGTACATCAACAGTTTGATTGAAAAGTATCCGATGTTAACGGATGAAGTGAAACAAAAAGGAGTACTCTACTCCCTTGAAGGTTACTTGTTCCCGGCGACGTATGAATTTGATAAAGGGAAAAACATCAATCAAATTGCTGAGACGATGCTTGACGAGATGGAAAAAATTTATGATGCAAATGCAGATGCGATTAAAGAATCAGGAATGACATTCCATGAAGTCCTCAGTCTTGGATCGATGGTTGAACGTGAAGCGGCAACAGCGAAAGACCGCCGTGAAATCGCTGGCGTTTTCAAAAATCGTCTTGATGATGGTATGAAACTTCAGTCGGATCCAACAGTCTGGTATGGTACGGGGGAAAACACGGCATTAACGACATTGAAAGATCTTGAGAATAACTCGAAATACAATACGTATAAATATGAGGGGATTCCAATCGGTCCGATTTCAACAGTCAGTAAAGATTCCGTACTCGCCGTACTCAATCCGAATAAAACAAAGTATGTTTATTTCTTTGCTCGGCCACCGAGTGAAAAAAATCCAAAAGGACAGATTCTTTACGAAGAGACGTATGAAGAACATCAACGTAATGTCGTAAAGTATAAACCGGAATGGGTTGAATACGAAGCAAGTAAAGAGCAATGAGCATCGGGTTGGTTTGGGACGAGTATTTTCGTTCTAGGTCAACCTGTTTATGCGGAGAAGGAGTAGTTCGAATGAATGAGTTTACAGCGTATGTTGAAGCAATGATTAAGCCACGTGATTCGCTACTCGAAGAGATGGAAGCATATGCTAAGGAACATCACATCCCAATCATTGAATTGACGGGGTCAGAAGTGTTATTATCCTTGCTGACGCTACAACAACCAAAGCGGATACTCGAACTCGGGACGGCAATTGGATATAGCGCGATTCGAATGGCACGTGCATTGCCGAACGCACGCATCACGACAGTCGAACGAAATGCAAAACGGTATGAAGAGGCAAAAGCATTCATCGCCCGGTCAGATGTCGCGGACCGAATTGACATCGTTTTTGCAGATGCAGTAGAATTAGCCGAAACCCTTGACCAAGAGTTCGATGCAATCTTCATCGATGCGGCGAAAGGGCAGTATAAAAAATTCTTCAACGGTTATGGGCGGCTTGTGCCAATAGGCGGGATTTTATACACGGATAATCTGTTTTTACATGGTGATGTTTTAGAAACAGATCCAAAAACGTTTGATCGAAGAAGACGACGACTCGTCCGTCTCGTCAAGGAATTCACAGTCTGGATGATGGAACAAGAACAATACGATACGACGATTTTTCCTCTCGGAGACGGTGTTTCCGTAAGTCGAAAAATCAAGTCGGAATGATGGAGGAACAAAATCAATGCAAAAACCGGTTGTAATTGGCGTTGCTGGAGGTACGGGATCAGGAAAGACGACAGTCGCACGCTCACTCGTCGCAGCTTTCCCGATCGAATCGATCGTCATGATCGAGCAAGATGCTTACTATAAAGATCAAAGTACACTCTCGATGGAAGAAAGATATCAAACAAATTATGACCATCCGTTTGCATTCGATAATGATTTGCTGATTAACCACATCAAATCGTTACGTGAAAACATTGCGGTCGAAAAACCTGTTTATGATTACGTTGCGCATACGCGAGCGGAGGAGACGATCAAACTCGATCCACGTGATGTTATCATCGTCGAAGGAATCTTAGCGCTTGAAGATGAGCGTTTACGGGAATTGATGGATATTAAAGTGTTTGTCGATACAGATGCGGACGTACGGATTTTACGACGGATGCAACGTGATATCAACGAACGTGGTCGATCAATCGACTCGGTCGTCGAGCAGTATACGAATGTCGTCCGTCCGATGCATCTTCAGTTTTGTGAGCCGACAAAACGCTATGCAGATATCATCGTTCCGGAAGGTGGAGAGAATCATGTCGCGATTGATCTCCTCGTAACGAAGATTCGTGCCATACTCGATTATCGAACAGCACTTGATGAAAGAGGATATTGATTCCAAAAAAGATGTGAATATACTATACTAGTGGAATAAAAAGGAGCGTGACAAAAATGGCAGAAAAACAGTATTATATGACGCTTGACGGTAAAGCGAAAATTGAGAACGAGTTAAACGAACTGAAGTCAGTCCGCCGTAAAGAAGTAGTTGAAAATATTAAGATTGCACGATCTTTCGGAGACTTGTCTGAGAACGCAGAATATGATTCAGCGAAAGAAGAACAAGCGATGGTCGAAGGACGAATTGCACAACTTGAGGAAATGCTACGTAACGTAGCAATTATTTCTGAAGAAGAAAAGGATATTTCGGTCGTTAGTATCGGAACGACGGTCACATTCTTGATTCTTGAAGATGATGAAGAAGAAACGTACACGATTGTCGGAAGTGCAGAAGCGGATCCGTTCACAGGTAAAATCTCGAACGAATCACCAATCGCTAAAAGCTTACTCGGACATAGTGTAGGTGAGAAAGTATCGGTACAGGCTCCAGGTGGAGATTTCGCTGTAAAAATTACATCGATTAAATAAATAAAACGATGAAGCCGGAGCAATCCGGCTTTCTGTATGATGGAGGAATGAGTATGCCAATCGCTATCATTGGAGCAATGGAAGAAGAGGTCAACTTACTTCGGAATGAACTTTCTGAACGAAAAGACACGATGATTGCTAACTATCATTTTTATGAAGGTTTGTTGAACAGTGTGCCAGTCGTCATCTTGAAATCAGGCATCGGGAAAGTGAATGCTGCGATTGGAACGACATTGTTACTGGATCATTTTAAACCCAGTGCCGTCATCAATACGGGTTCTGCTGGTGGATTTAAGGCAGGGCTGACTGTCGGTGACGTCGTCGTCTCGACAGAAGTCCGTCATCATGATGTCGACGTGACAGCATTCGGATATGAATATGGACAAGTACCGGGTATGCCAGCTGCTTACGTGGCAGACGAAAAACTTGTCGCGACAGCTGAAGCCGTCATCGAACGGATGGAGTCGATTAATGTCGTTCACGGTCTAATCGTGACAGGAGATTCCTTCATTCATGATACAGAGCGCTCGACACTTATTAAAAAGAACTTCCCGGACGTCGCAGCAGTTGAAATGGAAGCAGCACCGATCGCACAAGTCTGTCATCAATTCGATGTTCCTTTCGTCGTAACACGTTCGATCTCGGATAGTGCAGATGAGGAAGCTTCACTCTCATTTGATGAATTTTTAGAAATTGCGTCGATTAACTCTGCGAAGATGGTCATGGAAGTTGTACGAACGCTAGCAGATTCAGAAGCGTAAGGTGGACGGAGGAGGGCCTTGATTGAAGGGACCCTTCTTTTTTCTTTGACAAAAAAGGATTAACGCTTTATATTAGTACCAGATACTAATACTAAAGGAGCGACCACATGAATATCGGGATTGTAGGACTAGGGACGTCATTACCAGAACGTCGAATTACAAATGATGATTTAGCGAAAACGCTTGATACGAGCGATGAATGGATTCGGACACGAACGGGAATCGGTGCAAGACGGATTGCAACAGACGAAGTCGATGTAACGGATTTAGCGACAGAGGCCGCTAAACAAGCATTGATCGATGCGGACCTAACAGCAGACGATATCGGATTGATTGTCGTCGGAACAGCGACGGGACGTGCCTTTCCTTCAACAGCCTGTATCGTTCAGGAACGGTTAGGGGCGCTAGGCGCGACGGCATTTGATGTTAGTGCTGCCTGCAGCGGCTTCATTTTCGCTCTTCAAACAGCATCAAGTATGATGGAGACGACGAACTCTAAATATGCGCTTGTCATTGGGGCAGAAAAAATGTCGAGCATCGTCGACTGGTCAGACCGGTCGACAGCAATTTTATTTGGAGATGGTGCGGGTGCAGTCGTCCTCGGACCAACAGAACAGCAAGGGTTGAATGCGTTTGAACTCGGAACGGATGGGCGAGGAGCGCATCTGTTGTTTAAAGAGTTGGATGGGCCAATTGAAATGAACGGACGAGAAGTGTTTAAATTTGCCGTTCGAAAATTACCAGAGATTGTCGATAAAGTCATTCAAAAAGCGAACGGATCGTTGGAATCACTTGACTTATTGATTCCGCACCAAGCAAACTTACGGATTATCGACGCGGCACGCGAACGATTAGGCATCGATGAAAAGAAAGTCATCGTCACGATTGATGAACATGCAAATACATCAGCGGCTTCGATTCCGTTGGCTTTAGAAGAAGCGCGGCGTCAAGGGCGACTACAGCCGGGAACGACACTCGTTCTCGCAGGCTTTGGTGCCGGATTGACTTGGGGAGCTTCTTACATTACTTGGACTAAAGGGGAGAACATATAAGATGACGAGAAAACGAGTAGTAGTTACTGGTATGGGTGCACTAACACCGATTGGAAATGATGTGGATACATTTTGGAATGCATTAAAAGCAGGTGAAAACGGGATTCGTCCGATGGAGCGACTTGATATCGATGAGTATCCAACAAAAGTGACGGGTGAGTTACAAGGGTTTGATATTACAGAATTCATCGAAGCAAAAGAAGCACGCAAGATGGATCGATTTGTTCACTATTCACTGGTCGCAAGCATGGAAGCTGTCAAAGATGCAGGACTTGATGTCAAGTCGAATGCTGAACGTACAGGCGTATGGATTGGTTCAGGGATTGGTGGCGTGGAGACGATTGAAAAACAAGCGAAAATCTACTTTGAGCGCGGACATCGTCGTGTCAGCCCGTTCTTCATTCCAATGATGATTCCGAATATGGCTAGTGGTCAAGTTTCGATTTATACAGGAGCGAAAGGTCCAAATAACTGTTCTGTCACTGCCTGTGCTTCAGGTACGAATGCAATCGGTGAAGCGTTACGCGTAATCGAACGTGGTGATGCGGATGTCATGATTGCCGGTGGGGCGGAAGCACCAATCACGAACTTAGCGTTCGCCGGTTTTTGTGCGAACAAAGCGATGTCGACAAATCATGACCCGAATACAGCGAGCCGTCCATTCGATGAGGGACGCGATGGATTTGTCATGGGAGAAGGGGCAGGCATTCTCGTCCTTGAAGAATACGATCACGCGATTGCTCGTGGAGCAAAAATCTACGCAGAGGTCAGTGGATACGGTCTGACTGCAGATGCGTATCATATTACTGCTCCAGATCCGGATGGTGATGGAGGCGCACGTGCGATGGCGATGGCGATTCAAGATGCGAACATCGAGCCAACTGCTGTTCAATATATCAATGCGCATGGTACGAGTACGCCGATGAATGATGTTCTGGAAACGAAAGCCATTCATACGGTCTTCGGAGAACATGCAGCGAAACTCGCTGTGAACTCGACGAAATCAATGATCGGTCATTTACTCGGTGGTGCAGGTGGCGTCGAGGCGATTGCAACAATCAAGTCGTTGCAAGAACAAACGGTTCACCCGACGATTCATCTCGAACAACCAAGCGAAGGCTGTAATTTAGATTACGTTCGTGAAGGTAGCAGAGCATGGGACGTCGAGTATGCAGTAAGCAATTCGCTCGGTTTTGGTGGGCACAATGCATCACTCGTCTTTAAGCGGTACCAGCAAGCATAATTCTTGAAGGATTGCGCTCTAAACCGCCTGCATGCCCGGTTTTCCGTCATAGTATTACCTAAAAAGTGTCATATTTCGTTGACTCCTACGGGAAGAAGTGCGTGTTTAACGCACTTTCAGGGGCAGGCAAGACCCTGCTCGTTGGCCGCTAGGATCCAAGGAGCAACAGCTTGCGCAACGCCCGAGGAAAGCAACGAAAAAAATGCTTTATCTCTTGATAACACTTTGTCTACAGCCTGGAGCGACCTACTGTCAATAAGACAGTAAGGTCGCTTTTTTGGTTGAATTCTGTTTGAATAATAGAGTCACTTTAAAAATAAAAGGGGAAAAATATGTCTAAGCAATTTAAACTGTTTGTTTTAATGTTTTTAGTAATCGGAGTAATCATTAGTGGATTCGTTGTGTTTCAACAAAACACAACAGAGGAAGCCTCTACAAAAAAGCAACAACAGCATATGACAATCATTGAGTCATCGATGCCACGAGTACCGGATATTGCACAGGCAACAGATAATTGTTCACAAACGTTGCTTGCACAATTATATGAAGGACTATTTGTGTTTACTGGCGGTCCATCTGTCCGAAAAGGTCTCGCCCGAACGATGACTGTTTCGGATAACGGCTTGACGTACACGATTGAACTAAAAGAAACAAAGTTCGTTGACGGTACGCCAGTCGAAGCGCAAGATTTTGTTGATAGTTTTCAACGTGTTGCTTCAAATGAGACAAATTCACCATATGGTTTTTTATTTGAAGTTTTTAAAAATGGACGACAAGTCAATGATGGCGAACTCCCACCGAATAAACTTGGTGTTAGAGCAGAAGGAAAATCAACGCTAATCATTGAATTAAATCAGCCGGTTTCGGATTTATCACAATTACTGGCCATGTCTGTCTTTTATCCACAACCTGAAGTAAGCGAATGGTCGGATTTGAATGAAAATGGTCCATTTAAAATGCGTGAGATGAAAAAGGCATCCTACATGCTTGAAAAAAATGATCATTATCATCAAGCGACTGTGGTTCAGCTCGATACCGTCAAAAGTATCACCGCTAAAAGTATGTCAGATCAGGTGACAGCATATCGAAATGATCAGGCAGACATGTTGCCATTAATTGAAGGATTTGATACAAATCTTTTGATGGGGGACGAGCCTACTTATCAAAAAAGTCGGAGCGGAGTCTTTTATCTGGCCTTTAATATGAACGACCCATTATTTAAAAGTCGAAATGCCCGTCAAGCCATCTCTTCTACACTGATGAATCAACAAACACTGAACTTGCCGCTCGGATTATCAGGGAAACCGACGAATCGTTTTGTAGTAACGGCGAGTGACTGGATTTCTCCACCTCAAGAGCAAACAACGACAAAGTGGAAACAGGCAACTAAGAAAAAAGTGAAGGTTGAATTGTTGAATTTTGATGATCAAAAAGCATTGGAGCTAGGGAAAACAATTGAAAAAATTCTTGAAAAGCAGCTGCCTGGAATCGATATTGTTACTAAAAATGTAGATATCGAAGATAAAATACGCCTTGAACAATCTGGTGATTTTTCCATGACGCTGACAGGCTGGATGCCTGACTACCCAGGTCCTCTCGCATATTTAAATCAATTCGTATCCGATAATCCTTTGAATAAAGTAAATTACAATTCAAAAGAATATGACAAATTGATTAAAGAAACAAGAAATGTAAAGACAATAAAAGAAAAAACTGTAGGTTATCGAACTGCTGAAAAAAAATTGATTGAAAAAGATGCGGTCATTATTCCACTTTATCAGACAACGGAAAATATGTTGGTAAAAGAAGGGATAAACGGCTTGACGGTGCCAATTTATGGACCTGAATATTTGCTTCGAACAGTAAAGAAATCGAATTAATCAATTAAGGAAGGACATGGGATGCACCCATGTCCTTCTTATTTTTTTGAAAAAATATTTAGAAAAATCGGATAAAAGCTTTGCAAAATTATCAGAACATTGTAAACTATTTGTAACGGAGAGTTTTGTTCGGCCAAAAAGTACTACTTTTTTTCGGACAAAAACTTTAGATTACTAGCTTTGGAAATTTTAGGGGGGTCATCGTATCATGAAAAAGAAAAGTTTTGCACTCGCTACCTCGGTAGCGCTCGTATCAAGCGCATTCCTTGCTGCTTGTTCGACGACTGATTCAAATGATTCATCGGGCGATAACGGTTCGGACAAAAAATCAAGTGAGCAGACGCTTAACCTGATCGAAAGCGCGGATATCCCGACGCTTAACCCAACAACTTCTACGGACGCTGTTTCTTTCAACGTCTTGAACAACACGATGGAAGGTCTTTACCGTTTGGATGACAAGCAACAGCCAACACCAGGTATTGCAGAAAGCCATACGGTTTCTGACGACAAATTGACGTACACGTTCAAGCTACGTGATGCTAACTGGTCTGATGGTACACCAATCACTGCAAAAGACTTCGAGTACGCTTGGAAAGAAGTGCTTAACCCAGAAAACGCATCGCAATATGCGTACGTATTCTACAACATCGAAGGTGCTGAAGAATACAACACGAAAAAAGGCGAGCGTGACGCGGTAGGCGTTAAAGCAGTTGATGATAAAACGTTCGAAGTAAAATTAAAATCACCTGCAGATTACTTCCTCGGATTGACTGGATTCGGTCCATTCATGCCGAAATCGGAAGAACTTTCGAAAGAAATCGGTAAGGGCTTCGGTACGACAGCTGACAAATCACTTTACAATGGACCATTCAAGTTAACAGAATGGACACGTGAACAAGGCTGGAAAATGGTTAAAAACGATAACTACTGGGATAAAGATAGCGTCAAATTAGACACGATCAATGTTAAGGTCGTAAAAGAAATTTCGACTGCTGTTAACCTTTACGAAAAAGGGACGATCGACCGTACAGGTCTTTCATCTGAATTCGTAGCTCAGTATCAAGATAATAAAGAATTTGAAACTAAAGGTGAATCAACAATCTTCTACCTTTACTTGAATACGAAAGTTGAAGCACTCGAAAATGAAAAAATTCGCCGTGCGATCGACATGGGATATAACAAAAAAGGAATCACGGATGTCATCCTTGCAAACGGATCACTTCCAGCAAACTATCTTGTACCAAAAGACTTCGCGAAAGATGCTGACGGAAAAGACTTCCGTGAAAAGTATCCAACATTCAACGAGTTCAATGCGGATGAAGCGAAAAAACTTTGGGAAGAGGGCTTAAAAGAAATCGGCAAAGATTCAGTCGAACTTGAGCTTCTTAACTATGATAGTGATGATGCGAAGAAAATCGGTGAGTTCTTGAAAGGCGAGCTTGAAAAGAACCTTCCAGGTATGAAAGTCACAATCAAGCAACAACCGTTCAAAAACAAACTTGATCTTGAAAACAAAGGCGACTTCGAATTCTCATTCGCAGGCTGGGGTCCTGACTATCAAGATCCAATGACGTTCCTCGATCTCTTCTTGACTGATGGACCATATAACCGTGGTGACTGGTCAGATCCAGAGTACGACAAACTCATCAAAGATGCACAAACACAAACGGATGCAGCAAAACGTTGGTCTGAGCTTCAAGAAGCAGAGAAAATCCTTCTTGATTCTGCGGGAATCTCACCTGTTTATCAACGTGGACGTGCGTTCCTCGTTAAACCATACGTAAAAGGTGTTGTCGAGCATAACTTCGGCGCAGACTTCTCTTACAAATGGGCTTCGATCGAAGGTAAATAAAATGTCAAGAGAGCGTCTCTAGTGTAGAGATGCTCTCTTTTTTTGACAAAAGGTCCCATACTCTTTACACAAAGAGCACGGGACCTTTTTTAATGAAAGAATTGATTATTTTTTGACTTTAGCACGTTTGCGTTGGAGCCCCATGGCTTTTTCTACTTTAGCAAGTTTACGAGAAGCGACGAGGTCAGCTTTTTCACGGCCTTGATCTAAAATGACATCGAGTTCTTCTGAATCGATTAACTCATAATAGCGCTTTTGAATCGGCTCGAGCTCGGCAATGATTGCTTCAGCAACATCTGCTTTGAACACGCCATAATTTGAACCTTCGTATTTCGCTTCGAGCTCGGCGATGGAGATATTAGCGAGTAGTGAATAGATTTCGAGTAAGTTTGAGACACCCGGTTTGTTTTCCCGATCGAACTTAACAATTCCTTCCGAATCCGTCACGGCCGACTTAATTTTTTTACGGATACTAGCTGGTTCATCGAGCATCGTGATGTAGCCTTTTGGATTCGTATCTGTTTTAGACATTTTTTTCTCTGGTGTCGTCAAACTCATGATACGAGCACCTGTTTCTGCGATGACTGGCTCAGGCATTTTAAAGGTCTCATAGTACCGGCTATTGAATCGTTGTGCTAAGTCGCGTGTCAACTCGATGTGTTGTTTTTGATCTTCACCGACAGGGACGAGTTCCGCATCATATAAAAGGATGTCAGAGGCCATTAACGTCGGATAGACGAAGAGACCTGCGCCAATCCGCTCTTTTCCTTGTGATTTATCTTTATATTGCGTCATGCGTTCAAGTTCACCCATACCTGCTAGGCACGTTAACATCCATCCGAGCTGCGCGTGTGCTTTGACTTCTGATTGGACGAAAATCGTCGCTTTTTCTGGGTCGAGACCACTTGCAATATACAGTGCAGCGAGGGCACGTGTATTGTTCATCAACTCGACACGGTCAATCTCGACTGTGATCGAATGGAGATCGACGATACAATAATAGGCATCATGCTCATCTTGTAAGTTGACAAAATGCTTCATCGCCCCAATGTAGTTTCCTAGCGTGACTGTACCGGTTGGTTTAATACCTGAAAAAATCGTTTTCATAATCGTTTCCCTCCGAAAATAGAATAAAAAAAGATGACTCGTCCCTTGAATAATCAAGGGACGAGTCATCGCGTTGCCACCCAAGTTGCTATGATAATAGCCGCTCTAAACTGCTGTAACGGGCAATCCCGTCTGACTCTACTTCACTGTTCAAGTCAGCCACTCCGAAGTCCATTCCATCTGCATCCACTATCCATTCACACCAACCATGGACTCTCTTAAAGTGACGACTCGATGTACTACTCTTCTTCACCGTGTTATTATACATGTAACTTAACAAGATTTTACCATAGACCATTGTCTAGCGTCACGAAAAATTCGTTTAAACGAATGATAAAAGCAATGAGAAAACAATGCACAATAAGCCGCTAGACAAGTATGGCCCTGTCCGGTTTAAAGAACGTTTCCGCTTTTCTTCATACACTTCGTGCTCTTCATCCTCGTCCTCGTGATACTCACCATCGATTTCTCGTAATCTTGCCTCACGTTGTTTTTTGAACCCGGCAGTCAGTCCTCTAAAAAATCCATTTGCAGACATGTTAGAAAATAATCCGATTGCCATTAAGATGAATCCTGAGATAAATAACCCACCCGAAAAGTGATAAAAAAAAGAATGGGTTGAATCCGTGAAACTCGCCCAAATGGTGTAAATAATCGATAAAATTAAAGCGATTAAAATCGGACGAAACAAGTGAAAACGCATAGTAGTCCCCCTTAATATGGATTATGAATTCATTATACGCAATGCTCCCGAAAGTTACGAATTTATTACGGTTATATATCTTAAAACAGCAAATAGTGTGACTATTCACTTGACGTTATTGTTATTCTCACATAAAATCAACTTATCACTTCGTTTGAATTTTCGAAACCAGGTCAATGCATTTTGGGGAATGCATGTGGATTCGATCCAACGTTATTGATGTCATAACTGTTTATGGCAACTTGAAAATTGAAAAGGAGATGACTCACCGATGAAGAAAAAAACTGTCGGTCTCGCGTTATCAGTCATGCTAGCAGGGAGTGTAGTCCTTGCAGGATGTTCGACGAGCGGAGATAAAGATTCAGGTTCTTCAGACAAGAAAAACTTGCGCTTAACGAGTACGTCCGATATTACGACGGTCGACCCGGCTAAAGCAACGGATTCAGTCGCA
This sequence comes from Exiguobacterium sp. s80, assembly GCF_018618725.1. NCBI lineage: Bacteria > Bacillati > Bacillota > Bacilli > Caryophanales > Exiguobacterium > Exiguobacterium sp. s80. Next base: position 170,398 of record NZ_JACSMP010000004.1, read on the forward strand.
TTTGATATGATTGGGAACACGATGGAAGGACTCTACCGGTTAGACAAAGAAGGTAAGGCGATTCCTGCACTAGCCGAAAAAACAGATATCTCGAGTGATAACCTCACGTACACGTTTACACTTCGTGAATCGAAATGGTCTGATGGTTCTCCAGTCAAAGCACAAGATTTTGAATTTGCTTGGAAACGTGCAGTTGATCCAGAAACAGGTTCAGGATATGCCTATATCTTTGATACTGTCAAAAATGGTGCAGCTGTCTCACAAGGGAAAAAACCAGTTGATGAATTAGGAGTCAAAGCACTTGATGATAAAACGCTTGAAGTAACACTTGAGCGTCCATCGCCGTACTTCTTGTCACTGACGTCATTTGGAACATATACACCGATTAGTGAAGATTTTTATAAAAAGAACGAAAAAGACTTTTCACTTCAACCGGATAAATTGTTATACAACGGACCATTCGTTTGGACATCTTGGAAAACAGATTCAAAACGTGTCTTGACTAAGAATGAAAACTACTGGGATAAAGATGCCGTCAGTCTTGACGAAGTAACGATTCGTGTCGTTAAAGATTCGTCAACGGTCACTAACCTGTATGAATCGAATGACATCGATTATGCTGGCTTAACATCTGAACAAGTTGCTGTTTATGAATCGAAACCTGAATTCAATACGGCATTACGTTCTACGATCGCTTATTTGAAGTTCAATAACGAAGATGCGACGATGAAAGATGTCAATGCCCGCAAAGCGATCGCTCGCGCAATTGATCCTAAAGGCATCACGGAAACGTTACTTGCGAATGGTTCGATTCCAACAACAAGCTTCATTCCAAAAGACTTCATTAAAGATGAAGCTGGAAAAGACTATACGAGTGACATTAACTGGTTCGATCGTGATGGGAACGAAGCAGCTGATCTTTGGAAAAAAGCAAATGGCGATAAGAAAACAACGATTGAACTATTATCGTTCGACAGCGAAGACTCTAAAAAGACAAGTGAGTACATGAAAGGTCAAATTGAAAGAAACTTGCCGAACGTGACAGTTTCAATCAAACAACAGCCATTCAAGAACAAACTCGATTTAGAGTCTAAAGGTGACTACCAAATGTCGTATTCACTTTGGGGTCCTGATTACCAAGATCCAATGTCGAATTTGTCGATCTTTGAATCAACAAATAGTCAAAACGATGTTAATTACGACTCATCAGCATATGATAAGTTGTTGAATGCTGCCAATAAAGAAGCAGATGTTACGAAACGTCTCGACTTGTTCAAGCAAGCGGAAGCCCAATTGATCGAGAAAGATCAAGCAATTGCGCCATTGTATCAAGCAGGTGCAGCTTACTTGAGCCGTCCGACAGTTGAAAACTTCAAACGCCAATTGTTTGGTGCGGATTTCCAATACAAATATGTTGATATGAAGTAAAAAAACTGGAGCGTCCCGAATTAGGTTCAGGGAACGCTCCTGTTTTATACTACTTTTTCTGAATGTGTAATCATTTCTAAACGAAATGTGAACTATTTGTAAAAAAGATGTTCTAATTACTTTGTTAGCAAAGTATAATGGAATCAAACGAAAAATTCTGAAATATTGGTTAACTGTGAAAAAACAGTGATCATGGGGGGGCATCATATCAGGTTGGGACAAAAAAGAATTTAAAATTTTACAACAAAATTCTTGAATGTTCCGACAATTTTACGTCATACTGGTTTTATTGATGTTTTCGAAAAAAACAGAAAAATCTTTATAGGGGGTGCCATCTATGGGCCGTTATTTAGCTCAACGCCTTACTTACGGCGTACTGACGTTTTTACTCATCGCTTCATTCACGTTCTTCTTGATGGATCTGTTACCAGGTTCACCGTTCCAAAACCAGGAAAAGCTTTCTCCTGAGCAATTGAATATCCTTCGGGATAAGTACAACTTGAATGATCCACTTCCACAACGCTACGCAGCGTACATGGTTAACTTGTTCCAAGGTGACTTAGGAGTATCATTTAAATATGATAGCCGTCCTGTTACAGATTTAATCATGGAACGGATCGGACCGTCAGCTCAATTAGGAGCACAAGCACTTATACTCGGTGTCTTTGCAGGTCTTTTACTTGGTGTCGTTGCGGCACTACGTCATAACACAGCGATTGATTACGGTGCGATGTTTGCATCAGTACTCGGTATTTCAATACCGTCGTTCGTATTTGCTTCGCTTCTTCAATACTACGTAGGAGTGAAATGGGGCATTTTGCCGGTCGCCTTCTGGGAAAGCCCAGCACATACGATTTTGCCTACAATTTCCTTGTCCTTAGGAGTTACTGCCTCCATCGCTCGTTTTGTTCGAACGGAGATGCTCGAGGTAACAGGACAGGATTATGTCACGCTTGCTAAGGCAAAAGGACTAGATGGACAATCGATCACGTGGAAACACATGGTGCGTAATGCCTTGATTCCAGCAATTACGATTCTTGGACCGATGACTGCTGCCTTAATCACAGGAACACTCGTCATTGAAAGAATCTTTGCTGTACCGGGTCTTGGTGAGTTGTTCGTATCATCAATCACGCTAAATGACTATACAGTCATCATGGGAACAACACTGTTCTTCTCAGCGGTCTTCATCCTTATGATTTTGATCGTCGACTTACTGTACGGTGTCGTTGATCCACGGATTCGTTTGGGGGGTAATGAATAATGGCAGAGCAAAATTCAAATGCAAAAACGGAACAATTCGATTCGTCACTGTTTCAAACGGTTGAGTTCAACGAACAAGCCGGAGAGCGTATCGCCGGAAAAAGTTTAAATTTCTGGCAAGATGCCTGGACGCGTCTTATTCGAAATAAAGCAGCGATTCTTTCGCTCATCATCATTCTTATCATTGCGTTACTTTCAATCTTCGGACCGATGATTTCAGGGCGCGATGCTTACACGCAAACAATCACGCAAGCGAAGCTACCACCAAAAGTAACAGGGCTTGAGTGGGCCGGATTTGATGGTATGGCAACATTAGGTGATAAAGAAATTGATTTTTACGAGCAAAAACAAGTAACAGAAAACTACTGGTTCGGAACGGATCATCTCGGACGTGACTCTTGGTCACGTGTCTGGGAAGGTACACGCGTTTCACTCTTTATTGGTGTCATGGCTGCAATCATCGATGTCATCATCGGTGTCACATATGGTGGACTTTCTGCTTACTATGGCGGTCGTGTTGATAACATCATGCAACGTATTACGGAAATCCTGACCGGGATTCCGAACTTAATCTTAATCATTCTGTTCATCTTGATTCTTGAACCGGGGATCACGACGATTATCTTGGCGATGACCATCACCGGATGGATTGGGATGAGTCGACTCGTTCGAGGACAAATCTTGAAACTTAAGAATCAGGAATTTGTACTCGCAGCACGTACGCTTGGGGCTTCTAGCTCACGTTTAATCTTTAAGCATTTGATTCCAAATACTCTTGGAATTATTATCATCTCACTTATGTTCACGATTCCTAGTGCGATTTTCTTCGAAGCGTTCCTTAGCTTCATTGGACTTGGTCTCGCTCCACCGAAACCGTCCCTTGGTACATTGATCAACGAAGGGTACAAAGAATTGAAGACGTTCCCTTACTTGCTTGTCGTGCCATCGACGGTCATCGTACTCCTAATGATCAGCTTTAACATGTTGGCCGATGGATTACGGGATGCGTTTGACCCACGTCTACGCCGCTAACGGAAATTAGAGAGGAGTTCATCCACAATGGAAACTATTTTATCTGTACGCGACCTAACCGTCGCTTTCCATACGTATGCCGGGACGGTACAAGCCGTCCGTGGCGTATCGTTTGATTTAAAAAAAGGTGAAACACTTGCAATCGTTGGTGAATCTGGTTCAGGAAAGTCGGTTACATCAAAAGCAATCATGCGACTGATTCCGAATCCTCCTGGTGAGATCACGAATGGTGAGATTATTTTCGAAGACCGTGACTTAGTCAAGTTGTCGGACAAGGAAATGCAAAAAGTTCGTGGTCGTGACATCGCAATGATCTTCCAGGATCCGATGACATCACTCAACCCGACGATGACAATTTACAAACAGATTGCAGAAGGTTTGAAACGTCACCAAGGCTTGACAGGGGATGCCGCAAAAAAACGGACGCTCGAATTATTGACGCTCGTAGGGATTCCGAATCCGGAAGCACGTTTAAAACAATATCCACACCAATTATCAGGTGGGATGCGTCAACGGATCGTTATCGCGATTGCGTTAGCATGTAACCCGAAAGTTTTGATTGCCGATGAGCCGACGACAGCACTCGACGTTACGATTCAAGCTCAGATTTTAGAGCTCTTAAAAGACATTCAACAAAAAACAGGTACAGCAATCATCTTCATCACGCATGATCTCGGTGTCGTGGCGAACATGGCCGACCGCGTAGCTGTTATGTATGCTGGGAAATTGATTGAAAAAGGTACGGTTGATGAGATTTTCTATGAACCACGCCACCCGTACACATGGGGACTTCTCGGATCGATGCCACGCCCTTCAGATGACCGTTCGCAGGACTTACCGGCGATTCCGGGTACGCCACCGAACTTGCTTCATCCGCCTACAGGTGATGCATTCGCACCACGTAATCAATATGCGATGAAAATTGATTTCGAGAAAGAACCTCCGTTCTTCCGTATCACTGATACACACGAAGCAGCAACGTGGTTGTTACATCCACAAGCTCCTTACGTAGAACCACCAGCAGCCATCCGTGACCTCGCACTGAAATATCGTCCAGATAGTACATTTGCGAAGTCGCTTTTGAAAGGCGGTCTTAAGTAATGGAAAACCGTAATAAATTACTTGAAGTAAAAAATCTAAAGCAACATTTCAATATTGGACGAGGACGTGTCGTCAAAGCAGTAGACGGACTTTCATTTGATATTTATGAAGGAGAAGTACTTGGTCTTGTTGGAGAGTCAGGTTGCGGCAAATCGACGACGGGTCGTTCGATTATCGGACTTTACGATGCGACAGACGGGGAAGTCTTGTTCAAAGGTGAGAATGTCCATGCGAAGAAATCACGTAAAGAAAAATTGAAGTTCAACCGTGCGATGCAAATGATTTTCCAAGATCCTTACGCATCTCTAAATCCACGGATGACAGTCGGAGATATCATCGCAGAAGGAATTGATATCCACGGACTTGCGAAATCAAAAGAAGAGCGAGATAACCGTGTCTACGACTTGTTAGAAACAGTAGGTTTGACGAAAGAACACGCGAGTCGTTACCCCCACGAATTCTCTGGTGGTCAGCGTCAACGGATTGGGATCGCACGTGCACTAGCAGTAGAACCGGACTTCATCATTGCCGATGAGCCGATCTCGGCACTTGACGTTTCCATCCAAGCACAGGTCGTCAACTTGATGAAACAATTACAACGTGATCGCAGTTTGACGTATTTATTCATCGCCCACGATCTTTCGATGGTTAAATATATTTCGGACCGGATTGGTGTTATGTATCAAGGTCACCTTGTTGAGTTATGTGATGCGGATCGTTTGTACGAGAACCCAGTTCATGCGTATACGAAGTCGCTCTTATCTGCAATCCCGCTACCGGATCCAGAGCACGAACGGACACGTAAACGGATTGTCTATGATCGCCCGACAGGCGGAGCCGTTGGTAAATCGAGTGAAGATTCGAGTATCCCTGCACTTCGTGAAATCGAGCCGGGACATTACGTCTCGATGACGGATGCTGAGCTTGAAGCGTATCAAGCACAACTCGTCTAATAAAAAAAGCATTCCTGAATCGTTCAGGAATGCCTTTTTTTAGTTTTCGGAAGCGATTCGTGGAAGGTTACTAAAGCGATGGACAACTGAATCTAATGCATCAAGACGTTTGACGGCTTCATCAAAGGGGATTTTCTCATAATGATGCAAACCACCCGGTTGCTCTTCTAACGTATCGGCATCGTGGACGAGTTGTTGGAGTGGGGTCCGGTTAATTGTACCTGGTGGGAGATATGAATCCGTGTGTAAGAGGACGGCAAGCGAGATTTCTTTTGCGCGTGCCGGCTCTTCCCCTAAACGAATTAATAACTTATGGGCACGTTCTGCTCCTTTAATCGCATGAATATCATTTTGACGGTAAAGATCATAATTCCATGTTCCATCCGTATACCATTCATAATGGCCGATGTCATGAAGCAGTGCTGCTTTTGTCGCCGAATCAGCATCAAGACCACGCTGTGTCGCAAGCGTCAATGCCCGTTCCGCAACGGAAATCGCATGATTGAGCCCAGAACGCTCTAAATATTTTTGGGCAATCGGGTGTTCGATAATTGTAACTAAAGTAACTGGCATAACTGAAATGCTCCTTTCAACGAGTAAGTATTTCTATATACTCTACGTGAATTTGCAAGTAATTGCAACTCTCTGCTTAAATGAACGCAACAATCTCACACATTTAATTAACCGAAGTAGGAATAGAATTTAGGCAAACGTGGTATACTAATTAATGTAGAAGATGATAATTCAGCTTTCGTTGGTTGCTTGTTCTTTTTTCGGACCGAGTGAGGTGTCGGAGTTATGAAAGAACGTGATAAGAAGAAAAAGTTGAAAAAACGACTTTTGCGGGATATTTTCGAAAAGAAATTAAAAGAAATGAAACTCCCGAAAGCAAAAGAAACGATTTCTCAACCTTTTGATCACACGCCAGCTTGCTGAAGCCATCTCGTGGCTCCAGCGAGTTTTTTTACGAAAAAGTTCTTTCATCTTAAAAAATAGCTAGGTTTTATTTGAAATTCAATGTAAACTGTCAAGTAATAGAATCATCATTAATAATTAGGAAAAGGATACGTTCCTTTTTATAGTTCAGACATGATGTAAATCAGGGGGAGGATGTTTTTCAATGGTAACACTCTATACTTCACCAAGCTGTACTTCTTGTCGTAAAGCGCGCGCGTGGCTTGAAGAACATGAAATCCCATTTGTGGAACGAAATATTTTTTCGGAACCATTGTCGCTTGATGAAATCAAACAAATTCTTCGTATGACGGAAGATGGAACAGATGAGATTATCTCGACACGTTCAAAAGTCTTTTCTAAATTAGACGTTTCAGTCGAGAACTTGTCGCTGCAACATCTTTATGATTTAATTCAAGAATATCCTGGATTGTTACGTCGTCCGATTTTGATTGACGAAAAACGACTCCAAGTTGGATATAATGAGGATGAAATTCGCCGTTTCTTACCACGTAAAGTTCGCACTTTCCAATTGATGGAAGCGCAACGCTTGGTAAACGAATAAATTTTAACCAGCGCGCTGCTTCCGTGAGCAGTGTGCTTTTTGTTACCGTCAAAAAAGGTTAAAATAAAGATAACAAAGGAATATACCCTATATGGTTAAAAAGGGGTTCTTTTTGAATCCATGTTATGTGCTCGTTCGTATACTAGATAAGAGCGAGATGAAAGGAGTGGACATATTGAAAATCGAACGCGTCAATGACAACACGGTCAAGTTCTTCATTACGTATACGGATATCGAACGCCGCGGCTTTGCCCGAGACGAGATTTGGTATAACCGTGAGCGTGGAGAACAGTTATTCTGGCAGATGATGGATGAAGCGAATGAAAAAGAGTCCATCTCCTTCGAAGGTCCACTATGGATACAAGTTCAAGCATTTGAAAAAGGTCTTGAAGTGACGGTTACAATCGCTAAAACAACAGTTGATGGCGAACAAGTGGATGAAGAAGAGTTGGATTCATTACTCCGTTCAGCAATGTCTGAGGCAGAAGATAAAGAAACAGAACTCAGCCAAGACGTATTATTTGAAACGACGGATTTTGAGCATGTTATTGCTCTTAGCCAATATGCAGAAGCACCGGTCTTCAAAGATTTGAAAACAGCGCTCTATCAAAAAGATGGTGCCTACTTGCTCCACGTCCATTTTAAAGACGAAGTGGAAGTGGAAGAACAAGAAAACGTGATGAGTTTGATTGCCGAGTACTTGCAATTTAGCGAACAAACGATTCATCCGGTCGCAGAGTATGGTAAAACCATCATTGCCGACGATGTTTTTGCTGTCGTCCGTAAGCACTTTACGAACTAAATACAAATGTCACGTTAAAAGGACTGCTCCTATAGAAAAAGGGAGCAGTCCTTTTTTTGTTAGCATCACGTCAATGTATATCCACCATCGACGATTAATGATTGGCCATTGATATAACTAGCTTTATCCGACAATAAAAAACAGACGACTTCTGCAATTTCAGCCGGCTGTGCTGCGTTCCCGCGAAGGTGATGTTTCATTGCCAAGTCAAACTTGTCTTTCCCACCGTATAAGGAATGGCTTAATGCTGTATCGACGGGGCCGGGGCAGATCGCATTAAAACGATACTTTCCATGAAACCGGGCCGCGTAAGTTTTCGTAAGGGTGATAAGAGCACTTTTTGAAGACGCATAAGGTAAGAGCATCGCCGGGAATTTGACATGTCCGACGATTGCGCTATTGTTAACGATTGAAGCCCCTTTGGAAAATCGTTTGACAGCGAGTTGAATGATTTGTTCAGGTGCATGATAATTGACTTGGAATACTTCTTGTTGGGCATCTGTTACGCGTTCAGGTGCGACAGGTTTTCCAAAAGTTCCGGCATTGTTAAAAATGCCATCGATGGTTGGAAAGTCAGTCGCGGTGTCATCGAAGAACTGCTGAATCTCTGGTGGTTTAGCAAGATCGACCTGGAAGAAATGAATGTTGCCTTGTCCATGTTGTTCGAGTACCGTTCCTTTTTCGGTATTTCTCCCTAAGGCAAGAACGGTATGTCCTTCTTTTGCAAGTTGGAGGGTGGTCGCTTCCCCGATTCCACCAGTCGCGCCCGTTACGATGTAAGTTTTCATTCGAATACTTCCCTTCTGATAATAGAGTCGAAAAACTTGATACATAATAAAAAGAAAGAGGAGGGGATTTCATGTTACGACGTGTTCAACTGCTGATGACGTTACTGTTGACCTGTAGCTTACTGGCGTTTTTGTCTTACTACTGGAGTGTCTACATGGTCGGTTGGTTATCAATCGTCATCATCTTAATCGTTTTAAGTGTCTTCATCATCATCTTACTTGAAAATCGAAATCCCGAACGGACTTTAGTCTGGGCGCTTGTCATGATGGCGTTGCCCGTCGTAGGCGTGTTCGTCTATTTCACGTTCGGTCAGAACTATCGCCGTAAAAAAATGTTTCGCTTAAAAGCGATGCTTGATGAAGAGTCATACATTAAATATCGTACCCAATTTGATCATGGTATACACAATCGAGTGTTCAAACATGGATATTATGCAAAGGTTGTCAAACTTATCGATTCCATCAGCCGGCTTCCAATATCGTATAATACACATACGAAGATATTGACTAACGGAGAGGAGAAATTTCCGCTCTTGCTCGCTGAAATCCGTCAAGCGGAGCACCATATTCACTTAGAGTACTATATTGTCCGCGATGATGCGTTAGCCCTCGAGTTACAAGCCGCTTTGATTGAACGTGCTGAGGCTGGGGTCGAGGTTCGTTTCTTATATGACGCAGTCGGTTGTTTCTCTACTGACAAAAGTTACTTTAAAAAGATGATTCAGGCTGGCATTGAAGTGCATGCCTTTTTCCCTGTCGTCCTTCCCTTCATCTCCAGCAAATCCAATTATCGAAACCACCGTAAAATCGTTGTTATTGATGGAACGGTCGCATTTACAGGCGGAATCAATGTCGGAAATGAATACATCGGGAAAGATAAAGCATTCGGATTTTGGCGAGATACGCATCTTGTCGTTCGTGGAGAGGCTGTGTCAGAGCTCCAATTGATATTTTTACAGGATTGGTACTACATGACAGGAGAGCGTCTGTTCACACCTTTCTACATGGAGCCGCTCGAAGTGGTCACGGATGCAACAGGGGGCGTTCAAATCATCGCCAGTGGACCGGACGAACCGCAAGAGACCATGAAGTCGCTTTACTTCGCATTGATTACGGAAGCACGAAGTTCGGTCTACATTGCTTCACCGTACTTGATTCCGGACGAGGACTTGATGACAGCATTAAAAACAGCAGCGATGTCCGGAATCGATGTTCGAATTCTCTTGCCGAGTTTTCCGGATCATAAAGTTGTTTTTTATGCGAGTCGCTCGTATTTCGACGATTTACTCCAAGCAGGCGTTAAAATCTACGAATACAATAAAGGATTCATGCATTCCAAAGTCATTGTCGTCGATGATGCGATTGCAACCATCGGAACGGCGAATATGGATTTAAGAAGTTTTCATCTAAACTTTGAAGTCAATGCCTTCTTGTATGGTACAAATTCCGTTCACGAACTGACCCGGGATTTTTATGATGATTTTTCGCATTCGACTCAAGTTGATCGCCATTACTTCAGTCAGCGCAGTTTTTCGCAACGCTTGATTGAGTCAGTTTCACGTCTATTCTCACCTTTACTCTAAAGGGGTGCTGTCATGTTTGAAGCCGTTGATGAAACAGGTCGCCGAATCAATATCCATCTCGTACAAGTCGAACAATTAAAGCAAATGACGTTGTATTGTCCTTATTGCCTGAACCGATTACGGGTCAGGCAGGGACGAAAGCGAACGCATTTTGTTCATGTCTCAGCATGTACGGGAGAGTCGAGTGCACATCAAGGTTGGAAAACGACTTTAGCGGAATACTTTCGTAGCTTAGGTTATGACGTCGCTTTAGAACAAGTTCAAGGGCAACGTCGATTTGACTTGTGGATCCCTGCACTCCGGATAGCGGTAGAAATCCAACGATCGAAGATGACCGCGTTGGAGTGGAATCGACGACGAACGATTGATCAACAAAAAGCATATGCTGTGCGCTGGATTGGCTTTCATCCAACAGGCGGATGCATCATTAAGTTAGACGGGTGGATGAAACAAGCATTATTGACGGATGGTTATCTCGATTTAATCGAACAGGGAAAAATTAACCGCTATGGTTTTGCTGTCCCTTTTACGAAACACTTAGTGATTTGTCAACGACTAGAAACTTCTTTCACACAATTTATTAGACCTACCCCCCAAGCATTTCCCCGGAAATTTTCTGCGAAAAAATGGATTCAACTTGTGCGGAAATACCGACTACGTCCTTTCTTCTCGACGATGCCAAATCATCTACTCAAAAATCCACTCTATCAAGCAGGTCTGCATGTTTTATACCTTCCAGCCCACTGTTTTTTACCCATCGAAACACTTCTCGCCTTTCCACTCCATCCTTTTGAACTTCAAATGACACTTTATTTATCCTTACAAGGAAACTACTCGAAAATCCGACTTGAACATGCGTTAGTCTCCTGTCTCGACGCATGCCGGATTTCTCATGAGCCGAATCTGCTTCGACGTGTGGTAGAGGATTGGATGAATTTACTAGCTGTCGCACGCATATGTCAGCAATCTAGTATTGCTACAACTGTAAACCGTTTTAAAGAAGACGCTGTTTTAGCAGGAGCAATTCAGTTGTTTGTCGAAAAAGAAACAGGTATAAATGAAGTAAGGGAGTGATTGAAATGGCAGAACTATTGACACGAAAAGATGTCACGGTAGAAGAAACGTGGAACTTAGAATCAATTTATGAAACGAATGAAGCATGGGAAGAGGATTTTGAATCTGTCAAAGCGATGTTACCTTTGATGATTGATTACAAAGGGCGACTTGGAAAAGATGATACAACGCTTTTTGAAGGTTTACAGTTACGTGATGAAATTTCACGACGTCTGCATAAGCTTTATACATACGCGCATATGCGTTATGACGAAAATACGGCTGATAGCTTCTATCAAGCGATGAATGACCGTGCGCGGACGCTCGCTTCGCAGATTGGAGCTGCACTAGCTTTCATGACACCAGAACTGTTGACGATTCCAGTTGAAACGATTACGGGATTTTTAGATCGCAATCCGGATCTTGCGATGTATCGTCATGCGTTTGATGAACTTAATCGAGAACGCGACCATGTATTAACTGAAGCTGAAGAAGCAATTCTTGCTAAAGCAGGGGAAGTATTAGGGCAATCTGGAACGACGTTCGGTATGTTGAATAATGCTGACTTGAAATTCCCTAAAATCAAAGGGGAAGACGGGCAAGAGGCGGAATTGACACATGGTCGATTCATTACATTCATGGAGTCGAAAGACCGTTCAGTCCGCGAGGCAGCGTTCAAGGCGATGTACGAAACATACGGCAACTATACAAACACGCTCGCGTCGACACTTGCAGGATCAGTCAAAAAAGATAATTTTTATGCGGAAGTGCGACAGTTCAAGTCGGCGCGTGAGTCTGCATTACATGGAAATGCCATTCCGGAGCAAGTGTATGATGGATTAGTAGAAGCGGTCCATGAACATCTCCCATTGTTACATCGTTACGTTGAACTTCGTAAACGTGTACTCGGATTAGAAGAGCTTCATATGTATGACATGTATACACCGCTCGTTAGCGAAGTCGAAATGAAAGTCTCTTACGATGAAGCGAAACAATTGATGGTCGATGGATTGGCACCACTTGGAGATGAGTACAAGCATATCTTAGAAGAAGGTTTGACAGATCGATGGGTCGATGTTCGCGAGACACGTGGTAAGCGCAGTGGTGCCTATTCTTCTGGCGCATATGATACACAACCGTTTATCTTGATGAATTGGCAAGATAACGTCAACAACCTCTTTACATTGGCACATGAATTCGGACATTCTGTTCATAGTTACTATACACGTCAATCACAACCATATGCTTATGGTGATTATTCGATTTTTGTAGCGGAAGTAGCTTCGACGACAAATGAGGCTTTGTTAAATGATTTCTTACTGAAACGTGTTACAGACAAAAAAGAGAAACTTTATCTGTTAAACAATCAATTAGAAACATTCCGTGGTACGTTGTTCCGCCAGACGATGTTCGCAGAATTTGAACATGAAATTCACGAGGCGGCTCGACTCGGTCAATCGTTGACACCAGAATTCCTGACGAAAACGTATTATGCGTTGAACCAAAAATATTTTGGCGACGGAATCGTATTGGATGAAGAAATCGGTCTTGAGTGGGCACGGATTCCTCACTTCTACTACAATTATTATGTCTACCAGTATGCGACAGGTATTTCAGCCGCTGCCGCATTGACGACGCAAATTTTAGAAGAAGGACAACCTGCTGTTGATCGTTACATTAATAATTTCCTTAAAGCAGGATCAAGTGATTATCCGATTGAAGTCTTAAAGGCAGCAGGTGTCGATATGACGACAAAAGCACCAGTGGAAGCAGCATTACGTCAATTTGAACGTGTGTTGGATGAATTCGAAGCATTACTCGGAGAGTGACAACTCTGTGAATTTTTGCACAAAGTTATAGAAAAAAATCCGGGGCTCTTATATACTAAGAATGTGAAGAGGGTCACATTCCCCTGATGATTCTCTTTTCCCCCATCCAATGGTCATGTGAATGACAAAAAAGGTGTTTCCGCAATTGCGGAAACACCTTTTTCTTTTAACTTAAGCATGTGCTGAGTCTTTAAGGTGACGCCATACTTTACCGTCACAATAAGAAAGTGAGACACATTTTTGTTGAAGTGCAAGTTTTTTCAACTCATGTTCAATTTGCGCTTCAGATACATCGTAAATAAAAGCGATTTCTGAAGTTGTTGCTGTTTCATACCGTTTCAAGAAATGTTCGAGCGGTGGCTTTGGTTGCTTCTCAACAGGTTGATCCAATAACTCATTTAAAATGGAGACATAAATGAGGTATTCATAAGCACCTTCAGCTTTAATGGCTTCTTCATCTCCAATGAAAGCGAGGGTAGGGAGGACGCGTACGTCCCATTCTGTCACGAGCTGCGTTTCTTTTTCGAGCATGAGCTGAATCGTATTTGATTCAACATCGCGATGAAATTCCTCCAAGTCGAGACCGAATTCAGTTAAGGCTTCGGCTAAGCGGATTAAAGAAGAACGTGTATAGGCACTTTCGCCTTCTACATTATGCAACATCCGGAGACGTCTCATGAAGCGCATTCCGAATGTCTTACCTTGTAGTTCGATTGCTTTTAAAATCAACAATGGCGACATATCACACGCAGAGCGTGATGGAGCACAAGGAATTGTCGCAATCGTTCTGAGTCGGAAGAGATGACCATACTCTAACTCTAATTTCTTGAGAACGGGTATCAACCGTAAACCATCTGTTTGCGTCACATCTAGAAAATGATAAATTTCTAGGGGTTTCGTCGGTTGTTGAATTGATGGTTCGTCCAATGAACAATAAGAACCGTTACATTGATCGTGTTCCATCCGTTCACCCCCTTCTGTTGTTATCGTTACCCTATTTTAGCAACGAAAAAAATGAAAGAGCAAAGGTTTTGCTTGTACATTTGTACACGATTAGCGTGAAACCGCTTTACGCTCCATGAAACGGACAATTTTATTTTTCGTTTCACGACGTGGAATTTGATGTTTCTCGAGCAGTTGCGTGAAAGCAAGTTGACCTTGTTCGAAGGCTTGCACTTCGAATTCTAATTCGTAGTCGGTTACGCCTAAATAGTGACTTTGATCCAGTACGAGCAATCCGTCTTTCAATTTTGTTTCAAAACGAGTTGTTTCTAAACGTCCTAAGTGTTCAAGCGATGCTGTTAAGTTGAAGCGACTCAATTGTTCATTCATCGCATCAGATTGAATCAGACCATATTTGAATAATTCCTCTGCCTCTGCTTCCGATAGAGAAACATGTGTTTCAAGTAAACCATCATCTTTCGGTTCTTTTAAGGTTAATACGAGACCCTCTTTTTTCTGACGGATGCGTAGAGCGGCGCCATGCTGACGCAATTCAAACGTAGGTGTATCAAAATAATCATTTGCTTGCCAAATCGTTTCGTCTTGTTTGCCGTAAACTTGCATCAGTTGCTTGTATTCATCTGCTGTTAACAAGTTTTTAAATTCAATTTCCATTTCTTGTCTCATTCCGGTTCACGCCTTTCTAGTTGAATGCTTGAAAATATGATAACATGAATGAAGTAGTGGAACGAATTGAACCAACAATTTAGATTAAAAGTGGTGACGAAAACGATGACAAAAGAAAATTGGGATTTATTTCTCGCGCCGTATCAAATCGCGGTTGATGAACTGAAGGTAAAGCTAAAGGCCATTCGAAAACAATTTCAACAACGTGGGGAACATTCACCGATTGAATTTGTCACGGGACGGGTAAAACCTGTGAAGAGTATTATCCAAAAAGCGGAGCGGAAATCGATTGCGATCAGTTCGTTAGAACAAGAGATGCAAGACATCGCCGGCTTACGCATTATGTGTCAATTTGTCGACGACATCATCCACGTACTAGAACTGTTACGATCACGTGGAGACTTTAAGGTGGTCGAAGAGCGAAATTATATCACACAAAAAAAAGAGAGCGGATATCGTTCCTATCATATTATTATTGCCTATCCTGTCCAAACGATTGAAGGTGAGATTCCGACGCTCGTTGAGATTCAGATTCGGACACTTGCGATGAACTTTTGGGCGACGATTGAGCACTCACTCAATTATAAATACCAAGGAAACATTCCGGAGGAAACACGCGAACGACTGCGACGTGCCGCGGAAGCCGCCTTTTTATTGGATGCGGAAATGAGTCAACTGAAAGTAGAGATTCAAGACGCACAGCTCGTCCTACATGAACGAGACGGAAAACAAACTAATAATCCAGTAAGCGAGTAGGAGGATGACCATGCGCTTTGCGATTACAGCACGAGATGATGAACGCTCGCGAATGCTACGCGATCAATTGGAACAAGAGTTGATTGCTCGGGGGAGTGTTCTTGATGCAGCGACTCCGGAAATCATCATTTCAATTGGTGGAGATGGAACGATGCTCCAGGCATTTCATTCTTATTTGAGTCAAGTCGAAGACATCACACTCGTTGGGATTCATACGGGACATCTTGGTTTTTATGCAGATTGGCGCCCGGAAGAAATGGACGAGTTGATTCGTCATATCGCAGATGAAAATTTGGCGACGGTCGAATACCCATTGCTTGAGCTGTCGATTGATTATGCGGACGGTTCACATAATAAGTTGTTGGCGCTAAACGAATGTACGATTAAAAGTTTTAATCAGACACTTGTATGTGACTTGTCGATACGTGGAGACTACTTTGAGACGTTTCGTGGGGATGGGTTATGTATCTCGACCCCATCCGGTTCGACAGCCTACAACAAGGCGTTAGGTGGTGCAATTGTCCACCCGGCCCTCGAAGCGATTCAAATTACTGAGATGGCTTCCATCAACAATCGTGTATATCGAACAATCGGTTCCCCGATGTTGTTGCCGAAGCACCATGATGTCGAAATACGACCGGTCAATCCGATTGATTTTCAATTGACTTACGATCATTATGCTTCTATTGTTCATCAAAACGTAAAATCGATTCGCTGTCGTGTCTCCGATAAGAAAGTAAAATTTGCCCGTTTTCGTTCCTTCCCGTTTTGGGAGCGGGTCAGAGAATCATTTTTAGCAGAAGAAAGAAGTTAAGTAAAAGAGGTAAGTGATGATGGTATTTGAATTGAAAGAAACAGTGACACATGAACAGGTCGGCTGGAGTGTCGGACATTTTTGTACGACGCGCCTCCGAATTTCCCGAAAAATGCTCGTGTCGATAAAGCATCATGGTGACATTTTGCGAAACGGACAACATGTTAACGTTAACGAGAGTGTCGATCTCGACGACGAAATCCATGTCTCTTTCCCTGAGGAGCACCCAGCAGAAGACATGATTGCGACACAAGGAGAGCTTGATATCTTGTTTGAAGACGAGTGGTTGTTGATTGTCAATAAACCACCGGGGATGGCTTCGATTCCCTCGCGTCTTCACCCGGAACGTTCTTTGGCGAATTTCGTGTTGGGTTACTATAAACAACGACAGATTCCGTATGCGATTCATATCGTCAATCGATTGGACCGGGATACAAGTGGGCTTGTGATTTTTGCCAAACATGCGCTAGCTCATCATCAATTGAGTAAAATGCAACAAAATGGACTGCTCGACCGGCGTTATATTGCATTGATTGAAGGAGAACTCGGTCCACAAACAATCGATTTACCGATTGGTCAGACGGACCATTCGTTCATGGAACGGATGGTCCGTGAAGATGGTCAACGGGCGGTTACGCATATCTTGAAGAGTACGGCAGTCGAAGCATTCATGCGAACGATTTCACAGTTAGAAATCAAGCTGGAAACGGGACGGACACATCAAATTCGTGTTCATCTCGCAGCACTCGGTCATCCGTTAGTCGGAGATACGATGTATCGCGGGACGCCATTGATTCCACGCCAAGCGCTTCATAGTGCAAGCGCACGGTTTCCTCACCCGGGGACGGGAGAAATGGTCATGTTCGAAGCGCCGTTACCGAGTGATTTGTTCTTAGAACAATAAAAAAGAGTTGATTCCTGCAACAGGGAATCAACTCTTTTTTTAATCTTCATCAAACATCGAGACACGTGATTGGGAAGCGATCGCCATAATAAGGCCAAGACCTACTAAGTTGACGATCATCGTCGAACCTCCATAGCTGATGAAAGGCAGTGGGAGGCCGGTGATCGGTAAAACACCCATCGTCATCCCGATGTTTTGAAAGATTTGGAACGTAAACATTGCGACGTAACCTGTCACGATATAGGTTCCGAACGGATCGGCTGTTTCAAGTGCGATTTGAATCAGGCGGTAGATGAACAAAAACAGGATGACTAAGACGACGGCAGCCCCAATAAATCCGTAATGGGCAGAAATCGCAGTGAAAATGAAATCAGTATGCAATTCCGGGACGGAAACCTGGAGTTTTCCATAGCCGACACCAAACATTTGCCCGGAGCCGATCGCATTAATCGATTGGACCAATTGATAAGATAAATCGTCGGCATACTCAAATGGTTGTAACCACGCCATGATTCGGTTCATCGCGTGTCCTGGGAAGAAGGTCGCAAGTAAATCATTTTGGAAATAAAAGAGATAAAAGAAACCGACGATTGAAATTGTAAATAAAATCACCATGCTCAGGAGCCACTTCCAGTTGAGGCCGGATAAGAGCATCGCACAGGCAAGAATAACACATAAAATTAAGCCGATTCCTAAATCGGGTTGGATGATGATTAAAGCGAGTGGAAGTAATGTTACAACAACCATTTTGAGCAGAAGTAAAAAATCACGTTCGTGTTGAACGTACCGTGCATTATGTTCAGAGATGACGGCAGCTAACGTGACAATCAAAAAGAACTTCATGAACTCTGCCGGTTGGACCGTTCCGATGACCGGAAGCTGATACCAGCCATACGCCCCTTTAATGTTCGCAACAAGCGGTGTATTACGTAAGACGACAAGACCAATCAAGGAGACGATTCCTGCTCCATATAAATACCAATGAAAACGTTTGAGTTGCTCATAATCGATGAGAATGACGACAGATAGTGCGATAAATCCGATGATATACCACTGAATCTGTTTCGCCATGAAATTGATTTCACTAATCGCGCCTTGCAAAAAAGGTTGCGCCGTATAGATTGCGATGATACTGATGATCATCAGGCAACCGAGTAAAAAAAGTAACGTGTTATCATATCGTTGTGTAAATGATTTAAAACGGTTCATTTCATCCCTACTTTCTATCTCTTTCTATATTAACGTAATTTATCAAAATCGCAATATCAAGAGGGGTGGTTGACAGAAGCGTTACGTTTTTGTAACCTAGATATAGGTGTTATTACCAGGTACTAATTTTAGGGGGAGTTCAAATGAATATTTATCCTTCACTTGAGGGAAAGACGTATGTCGTAATGGGTGTCATCAATCAACGCTCGATCGCATGGGGAATTGCCCGAGCGCTTGACGCAGCAGGT
Source organism: Exiguobacterium sp. s80 (assembly GCF_018618725.1). Taxonomy (NCBI): domain Bacteria; kingdom Bacillati; phylum Bacillota; class Bacilli; order Caryophanales; genus Exiguobacterium; species Exiguobacterium sp. s80. The sequence continues at coordinate 189,309 of NZ_JACSMP010000004.1, forward strand.
GCAAGCCTCGCGTTTACGTATGTAGGCGAACGATTTAAAGCACCACTCGAAAAGTTAGGGAAAGAATTATCGCGACCAGCTACTTACTATACATGTGACGTAACGAGTGATAAAGAAATCGAGCAAGTGTTCCAAAGCATCCATGCGGATCACGGACAGATTTCGGGGATTGCCCATTCGATCGCCTTTGCCGATAAAGAAGCATTACGCGGCGAGTTTTCAAGCGTAACGCGTGAACAGTTCGCGCAAGCGCTCGATATTTCTGCATTCAGCTTAACGGCAGTCGTCAAAGCAGCGAAGGACTTTTTCACAGAAGATGCTTCAGTCATCACGTTGACATATCTCGGTGGTGAGAAGATGGTCCCGAACTATAACGTCATGGGTGTCGCGAAAGCTGCGCTCGACGCTAGCGTTCGTTACCTTGCGGCTGAATACGGAAAACAAGGTGTTCGTGTCAATGCAATCTCAGCTGGTCCAGTGCGTACGGTATCAGCAAAAGGTGTCGGCGACTTCAACTCGATTCTCGACAGCATCGAAGAGCGCGCACCACTGCACCGAAACGTTTCGACGGAACAAATCGGTCAAAGTGGCTTGTTCCTGTTGTCACAAATGTCGAGTGGCGTGACAGGTGAAATTCTCCACGTCGACAGTGGTTTCCACATTCTTTAAGTGCTCAACCTATTTGCTGTAGTTCTAAACCGGGGGCAACCCTGGTTTTTTTGTTTTCTAAAAAGCTATTTTGGGAATAAGAAAAGTAGATGAGGAAAATAACGGCTACAGAAATAGGAGGGAAGAGATATGTATCAAATTGATTTTACAGTCGTTCAATACGTCAATCGGCAGGTTCGTGTTGAACCGGAACGAAAAACAGAACCGATTGCCCGAATCAATCCGATTGAGCGGATTCAGTCACATGATTATGAATTAGAAGAACAAGCGAATGCGTATGGAGTTTTACCGGAATTAAAACTTCCCGGCCGTAAGTTCGACCGGGAAGTTTAATGTTAGTGTTGTTTGAAGCGGAATGTTTCATAAACGCTCCAGGCACCATTTTCTAATTCATAGAGAAGTGCCATTTTCGTGACGTCTTCTTGAAAGCGAATATCTTCCATCTTTAGCCGTTCTAGAACGTCGAACAGTTCGACATCAGAAAGATCTTGGCCAATCGTAATATGTGGCAAAAAGTCGTACTTGGGTGTATGTTCGAGTCCATTTGAATGTAACGCACGATGCAACTGCTCCATTTCGTCCGTCGGCATGACTTTTAAGAACAAAACATTGTTTGTCGGATGGAAAGAGCGTGCCCCTTGAAGATGTAGTGCGAGTGGTTTCGTTTGTTCAGCCACTTTGTTTAATTCAGAAACAATCGATTCTAACTCACTTTCATCAACACTCACGCGTTCACGCATCGTAATATGTGGCGTGATTAAAGCATACTTTGAATCATATCGTTTTCGATACGAATTCGCGAAATCTTGTATGCGCTTCGATGGAAACAGAACTACCCCGATGTTCATCGAAAAATCCCCTACTTTCCCCTAAAATGATAACGCTTTACAAAATAATCATGACGGATTATGGGCGCTATGTCAAAGATGTTTGAGAAGAGTCAGGGAATCTGTGTATACTTGTGAAGAACTTTGTCAGAGAGGTGGATTTAGTCATGAAAGAAAAAGCACATTCAAAAGAGGTCAAACAAGCAGCGATTGAAAAGCTTCACGAACGTGGAGTAACGATTCATGCCATTTCTGAAATCGTGTATCAGATGCAGGCACCTTATACGGAGGAGTTGACACTCGAGACATGTCTCAGCTCAGTCGAACGTGTACTCGAAAAACGGGAACTCCAACATGCGATTTTAGTTGGGGCAGAACTTGATATTCTTGCGGAAAAGGGTCTGTTGTCTGAACCATTATTATCCATCATTCGAAGCGATGAAGGATTGTTTGGCGTCGATGAAACGATTGCGATTGGTGCGGTCAATACGTATGGTTCAATCGCGGTCACGACGTTCGGTTACTTAGATAAAGCCAAAATCGGTATTATCAAGGAGCTCGATACGAAAGTCGATGATGGACGTGTCAATACGTTCATGGATGACATTGTCGCGGCGATTGCAGCGAACGCATCCGGACGCCTTGCACACCGTTTACGTGATAAAGAAGACTATTCAGCGGAAGAACTTGAACAACGAAAGGGAACGTACTAATGAAAACCAATCATCGGGCGTTAATCGTCTCAGGAATCGTACTCGTATTGTTTTTAACGATTGCGTTATCGATTCGCCTGACAGGTTATTTTTTGTTTGATGCCCAATTATCGAATGAAATGGCAGAACGTGTTCCAGGTAGCTATGTCTCGTGGTTCACGCGGATTGGATCAGGTGTCGGAGCTGTGACGATTACGAGCATTCTTGCAATCGTCAGTTACCTGATTTGGCGTGATAAAGTCGGTAGCATTTGGTATTTCATTGCTTGTCTCTCCGTCGGGGCGTTAAATCAAGTCGTTAAATTGATTTTCGTCAGAGAACGTCCATCATTAAATGACTTGGTAGGGGGCGTAGGATATAGCTTTCCAAGTGGACATTCATCGATGGCATTTGCCGTTTATGGAGGATTCATCGTACTTGCTTGGCGCTTTTTAAGTCGGACGGGGCGGATTGTCGTCAGCACGATTTGTACGTTGATGTTTCTCGCAATGGGATCTTCACGGATTATTTTGAACGTTCATTATTTTTCTGATGTCCTCGGAGGATTTTTATTCGCGGCCTTCGTCCTCAGCTTATCATATGCATTCGTATCACCGAGACGAAAAAAGGAGATTTACAATTAATGTTGTTACTTGATATTGACAATAGCATTTTGTTCGATGAAGCAACGATGCGGACGATGAACAAACCGACATTGCTCGTCGAGCGAATGGATGGAAACAAACAGTTCATGACGATGCGGGCGCATCTGCGCCTGAAGCGTCTAGTTGAAATCAATCAAGTGATTCCAGTGACGAGCCGAACGGTAGATCAGTTTAAACATCTTGAATTATTTCAAATCGACGCAAAACCAAAGTGGGCAATTCTTGAGAGCGGGAAAACCCTGCTAAAAGAAGGGAAATCAGATAAGCGATATGAAAATTGGCTGCGACAACATCAGCAACCTGCCACGATGTCGTCGATTTTAATCTATCTCGAAGAAGTAGAAGTGACGAACTGGCAAGCTTATCCGGCGATGACCTTATCGGAACGTCTGACTCGTCCCCATGAAGGAATCTCTTCCGTAGAGGATGAATCAGCGTTATTAGAAGAACTATTTCATCGTTATCAAACGTGAATCATTAAAGTAAAAGAAAAAGCATCCGACGTAGTGACGTCGGATGCTTTTTCTTTTTACTATTACGGGTATTCAATTTGGTCGAACCAATAGACACCGATAGTAGCGGCACCTGCATGTGACAAAATAGATGGGCCGAATTGAGTGATTTCGATGGAAACGTCAGATAGTTTAGATTGAATGAGACCACGAAGTTGTTCAGCTTCTTCTAACGCCAATGTATGTCCGACGTAGAGTCTTTGCTGGTGTAGACCAGAAGCCTGGACTTTTGCCACGACCTCCGTAGCCATTTCCTGAAAAGCTTTCTTCAAGGAGCGAACCTTCTTAAAGGGAACGAGTTTCCCAAGTTCATTGAACGTAACAATCGGCTTGATATTCAGCATGTTCGCAAGTAAAAATTGACTACTTGAAACGCGACCCCCACGCCGCATCGTTTCCATATTCCCGATGATCAAATAAAAGTGAGAACCGTGTTTGAACTTTTCGAGAACAGTCATCACGTTTTCAGGACGCATTCCAGAAGTTGCGAGCTCGATCGCAATCTTAATCATTTCTTGCTGATTGGTCGCCCCTGTATAAGAATCAATGGCATACAAGGGGAAGCCAACAGCCTCTGCAGCTGCGACTGAGCTTGCATATGTTCCGCTTAAGCCACTCGTGATATGAATGGCATACCCGTAATCATATCCTTCGCTCTTTAGACGCTCATACAACTCGACTAACTCTCCAAAGGAAGGCTGAGAAGTCGTAGGGACGGCAGAAGAATGTTGTTTCATTTTTTCATCTAGTTGTTCAATTGAAATGTCGACATACTCACGGTACGATTCACCGTTAATGATGAGTTGGGTCGGCACCACATGGACTCCGATCTGTTCTGCTTCTCCCTCTCGGAAAAAAGCCATACTATCGGTGATCCAAGCAATCTTATCCATTAAAACGACGCCTCCAGTAGAATTCCATTTTTCTCATTATACCACAGGCATGAAAGCGGAATCATCAGCCTGCTTGTTTTTGGCTGATGGAATTATGAGAAACGTGTCCAATCCATGAACTGATGATGAATGTCACGATTGCAGGTAATAACCATGCCATGTTTTGGTCGACTAACGGGAAAGCTTTATACATACTGCTGGCGAATGCAGGTAAAACTTTTAACGACATGAGTGAGCTGAGTAAAGAGAGAAGCGCCGTTACGAACAATGTCGCACCATAGACGATGGCTGGCTTCTTGATAGCTGAACGAATGAACGTCAAGACGATTAAGACGATGACAATCGGATAAAGGAACATCAATACAGGTACAGCAATCGACAGTAGTGTCTGCAATCCGAAAATCGAGATTGCGAACCCTAATACGGCTGTCGTGATACTTGCGACCGGGAAAGACAATCGTTTAAACAATGAAATCAAATATTCTGAAAATGCTGTCACAAGACCGACGGAAGTTGTTAAACAAGCAAGCAAAATCGCTGTTCCTAAAATGACTAAACCAACCGTACCGAACGTACTATCAGCATATTGTTGCAACAAATCAGGACCGCTGACTGAACCGACAGCACCGAAGCTGTTTCGTCCAATGAAACCAAGTCCTGTATAGACGACAGTCAATGAGACTGCGGCAATTAAACCGGCTTTTGTCACGTTTTTTAATTGTGATGTACGATCTTTAATTCCACGTGTGTGAAGCGTGTGTAAGACGATAACCCCGAAGACGAGTGCACCGAGTGCGTCGAGGGTCAAATAGCCTTGAAGAAATCCTTGAACAAACGAGTTCGTAAAACTGTTGTATGCAGGAGCTGGTGCCTCGACGGCAGAAAGTGGATTGACGATACTACTTATACTGAGAATCATAAGTGCCGTCAGTAATAACGGTGTGATGAAGCGACCGATGATATCAAGTAACTTACCCGGTCTTAAAACGAGAAACACGGTTGCCAAGAAAAAGAGTAATGATGAAATGATTAACGTCGTTTGGCTGGGTTCTCCTAAAAAAGGAACGATACCAAGTTCATACGTGACGACGGATGTTCTCGGGATGCCGAAGAATGGACCAATCGCGACGTAAAGTGCGAATGTCAAGAAAGCACCAACAGCTTTCGGCAATGGATTTGCCAGCGTACTAATTCCGCCGCCAACCCAAGCGACTGCGATTAAGCCCGCTAACGGGAGACCGACGCCTGTTACGATGAAGCCTAGCATGGCAGGTAAGAATTGTGTTCCGGCAAGAGCACCGAGTTCGGGTGGGAAAATTAAGTTACCGGCACCAAAAAACAAAGCGAAAATCATAAATCCTAAAGCGAATAAATCTTTACGGTTCAACATATATTATGCCTCCTGATTCCTCATAATCTTACTCACTATACCATTAGAAATTAGCTGTTATAAATAAATTTTAAAACATTCGTTATTCAAGAATCGAGGAGTCGAAGCAAACGCGTTTTAACCTCTACACTTGTAAAAGAAGATCAACCGCAATGTGGAATTAAAAAACCTATCCGTTAGATTGGATAGGCGCCATCTGTTTCACTGGACGCCTCATTCGATCCATCGAAAGGAGGGCCCAAAAACTATTTCATCGTCACATGAAATGTTTTCAGTCCCACGCGTACAGAATAATCAGTCGGTGATTCAAAGTTAAAACTAAAGTGCTCATAATATGGTGCTCCTCTCGTTGAATTTGTCTCAGATTATCACGGGATACATGATTAATCAATATTTTCTGACAATTGTTCCAAAAGAAAAAATATTGAGAACGTTATCATGCATATTATTACTAAAAAAGATGCGAAAAGAACCATATTATAACAAAAAATCCGGTCCTTCATTGAAGAAGTGACCGGATGGTTAATATAGATATAACGAGCGACATAAGTTTAACTAGAAGCCATGAAGCGCCCCTTTTTTTGTCGTCTCATTTTGTGGAGGAGCCAGGCGTGAACGACTTCACAAGATTGACGGGGCAACGTTAGCTCGACGAGCGGTTCCTGTTGCTGCCCTCGGATGGTGAATACTCCGGTCTCTTCATCAATCGGTGAGATTGCCATTGAGCTCGCATCATTCAGTGATAATTTAAGTTCGCCAATTGACGCATCCTTCAGTTTCAGGATATGTCCGTTCGTCGCGAATTTAGCGAATGATCCGATTCCGTTCACTTTTAACTGGTCCATAACTAGTTCCTCCTTTGTTAGCTAACACGAACAATCATCATACGTGTAACGAAAAAAAACAACTGCAACTTCTAACTTATCCAAAAGGTTAATCTCATTATAACGAAGTCTCTAAAAGAAGCTAGCATTATTTTATGTGAAAATTCAATTAATTCAAGAGAGGTATTGTATGATATTAGATTTCTTGAAATAATACATGAAAGTAGAAAAAAATAAGATACAAAAAAAGCATCCTATCATTTGATGATAGAGATGCTGAAGATCATCGTACCTCAAAATCCCAGGCTTTTTTGCGGTGGACGAATTCACCACGTGCGATGATGGACTCTTTTTCAGACTCAAAGTCTTCCTTTAGCACGGCCATGTCTTCGTAACGACCCGCAATATAAAGAGGAATGCTGAGTTGTCTCGTAAAAACAGAGCGTTTTATATTCGCGAAATCAATTAACACACCTTCGCTGAGCAATTGACGAATATGGATCAGGATTTCAGCCGTCAAAGGACGGGGAGATAACCCACGAAGCTCGTGACGAATCTTTCGCTGAATTAAGACTGAGAGAATTTGCTCGATTCGGGACCAATCTTTTAAATATACTGTTGCCTGAAATCCGTCGTGTTCACTGAAATAGGCGAACTCGTTCTCGACCGATGACGCGAACGGGCTCGGCATACCACGCTTCATATGCATGAGGAATAACAGCTCCGCAACTTCAGGATCAGTTAATGTATCTAAGGAATGTGAAGAGCGGATGTCGATCGCGTTCAATGGATGACGAACGACATCATTCGACGCGGAAAATTGCTCGATTTCATGTGCTTCAACGTAATTGAGCGAAGTACGAAACGATTGTTTGACGGCTTTAAAGTCTGCACCTGAGACAAGTAATGGACGTTTTAAATCTAGCGCAATCATGAAATCAGAAAATGTCACACCAGACATCGTTAAACGATGGTTTTCTGCATCTTCATAAAAATAAAGCATTGTACTTGACATAGCCATCTGCTTCCTTTCTTGACTCATCAATACTTACTATTTCAATAGTAGCAAAACTTCAATCGAGCGAAAAGAATAATTCCTTTTGAAAACGGGCATAATAAAGAATAGAAGCATAAAAAGAGGTGATCAAACGATGTGGGGGTTACGAAAACCATTTCCAGAGTTGACGACGGAACGATTTGTTCTAAGGGAACTTGAAAATAAAGATGCACGTGATTTATTTAAGATTCTTTCAGATGAGGACGTCATGTACTATTACGGATCGGATCCGTTAGCGACTGTGTATGAAGCAAAAAACGTCATTAGTTATTTCAAAGAACAGTTTACACAAGGGAAGGCGATTCGGTGGGCAATCGCTGATTTGCAAACGAACCAATTAATCGGGACAATCGGCTTCCATAATTGGTTAGCGCAGTACCACCGTGCTGAAATCGGTTTTGAGGTCAGTCAAGACTACTGGAAGCAAGGTGTCGCTTCTGAGGCGGCGCGTGCTGTTTTAACACATGGATTCGAAGACTTCGCCCTCCATCGCATCAGTGCCCTTGTTGCACCTGAAAATCTTGCTTCGAATGCACTCGTCCAAAAATTAGGTTTTCAATCGGAAGGATTGCTTGAGGATTATGCCTACAGTCATGGACGTTTTATGGATTTGACAATTTACCGGATGCTTGCATCGGAATGGAAGGGATGAGTTAGTCAATGTCGAAACAAACACTCGTATTGCTACACGGATTTGCTGGAGGAACAGATTATTTTAATCGGGTGGAAGCAAAGCTTCGCTTATCGTTTGATGTCTTGCCGCTGCGACTACCCGGTCATGAAGGAGAGGACGTAGGACCTGACACAGTGGAAGGATTTGCAGAGTGGGTCATGAAGGACTTGGAACGCCGGGAAATCGAAAATCCGATTATCATTGGTCACTCTTTCGGCGGATATATTACGGCTGCGATCGTCGAAGCTTATGCAGATAAAATTGCTGGTTTCGGTCTCGTCTATTCAACGGCGAAACCAGACGCTACTGAAGCGAAACAAAAACGGAATCAAAACATTAGTCGTGTCGAGGAAATTGGAGTTCGGGCATTCGTTGACGGCATGATTCCCGGCTTATTTGCTGAAGGGGCAGATCCGATGCTAATTTCTGAAGCAAAAGAGATTGGTTACATGATGACAGTCGAAGGTGCAATACGCGCTCTAAGTGCGATGCGCGACCGGAGAGATGTCACGAGCGCATTGAATCAAACTTCAGTTCCTGGTGTGATTGTTCATGGTGAAAAAGATGCCCTTATCTCTAAAGAGAGTGCATTTAGCCCGAATAACTCACGGATCAGCTTTGAATCGACGGACAGTGGTCACATGGGGATGCTTGAAACACCGGATGCGTTCTGTGAGATTATCGAGCGTGTATTTGCTTAAACAACATCAAAGCTCTACGGTTCGAATCGTAGAGCTTTTGCGTTGCAATTTCTTTAAAGTTTCTGAATGATGGAGGGGGAGGGATCGATATGAAAATTGTAGCAATTGAACCAACACCAAGTCCAAACAACATGAAAGTCATCGTTGATGAAACATTTTCTGAAAAGGGACAGACCTTTGAACATGCTTTTGGTGCGCCGGAGCACGTAACGAAACTTTTAGACATTCCTGGAATTAAATCAGTCTATCAAGTGAGTGACTTTCTTGCCGTCGAACGTTTTCCAAAATACGATTGGCGAACACTCGTCATCGAAATTCGCCGAGCTTTTGGTGAGAATTTAAGTGATGTCGAAAATCATGAAACAGATGCCGCATTCGAACCTGTGCATCTCTTTGTTCAATTCATCCTCGGTGTCCCGATGCAAATCAAAGGCGTCAAAGGATTAGAAGAAAAACGACAAGGGTTACCGGAAAGGTTTCGGGATGCTGCACTATTCGTCCAACCTTTTGTCCAAAATGTCATTAGTGATCGACGCTGGGTTGAACAAGCCCCACGGTATGGGGAACTGGACGATAGTCTAGAGGAAGTGGCGCAAGAGCTCGAAATCGCCTATCCTCAAGAGCGGGTTGAACGATTGAAAGTACTCGCTTCGGGTGAAGACGTTACGTTTGATGGACAAGCCCTTAGCTCGAGCGACTGGAAAGAGCGGTTTGCAGCACTGGATGAATTACCGATTGATTTAAGCTGGATCTCGGCTTATGCGAAGATGCTTCAGGATGAAAAAATGCAAATCAGACGACAAGCAATCGTCAAGCTCGGCATGTTTGAGGAGAATCGTCAAGAATTGCTCGAATATATCACGAATGCTTTACATGACCCTTCAGGAATCGTTCGTCGGACCGCAGGGGATACAGTATCTGATTGGGCACTTCCGGAAGCGGAGCCGATGATGATTGAAGCGTTGACCGATAAAAACAAACTTGTTCGTTGGCGTGCCGCGCGCTTTCTATTCGATGTTGGAACGGAACGGGCAGTATCTCGCTTAAAAGAAGCAGCGCAAGATAAAGAATATGAAGTCGCACTCCAAGCCGAGCTCGCCTTAGCACGAATCGAGAGTGGGGAAGAAGCACTAGGGACAGTCTGGCAACAAATGAACCGTTTGATTGATGAAAGTTCATAAGAACTTGAAAAAACCATGTTTGGCACAATCATTCGACAAAATCGCGCATGTTTTGTCTAGTCATATTTTACCTATAAGACTTATGTCCTGGCAAAAAAAAGAAGAAAAGACTGTAATGATTTTGAAATGTCTTTGAAATCTGATGATAATCTGCATGTTTCAAAAGAAATGATTTGTTTTTTATATCATCCATTTTATGGGTTAGGAAACTGGCATAAAGTTTTGACATGAATTGTCGAATGACAATTCACCTGCTCTTTTGGACGTTTGGTAAAGTGAAATCAACATAACGGATTCGAGATTAACCGAGTGAGTTGGTTTAACTGAAATCTAACATAACAAAGGAGATGCGGGGACATGATACTTTTTGCAGAAACAGACTTAGCAGTGGGGTATAAAGAACGAACGGCTTCTGGTGTGTACGTTACAATCGAGACAGGTGATAGCCGGACAATCACACTCGTCGCACCGGTCACAGCGACAGATGCGATCTGTGATGAATTATTCGTAACGGGGATGGAACAATTATTCTCAGGTTCAACCGATATAACAGAAATGCCTGTTGCTTAATCAGCAACTATGAAAAGGAGATGAGGGAAACCTTGTCTCCTTTTTTGTATGATAAAATGGATGAAAAGAGGGAGGAGACGTCATGAAATGGTCTCGAACACGGTTGCTGTTACTTGGATTAGCGCTCATGTTAGTCGGATGTAGTCAAGAAACTAAAAAAGCGGACCTTGCAACAAAAGTGTCGAATCAACCGATTGAAATTGCCGTGTCAGGACAGGCTGTTGGATTGAATACAATAGAGGCAATCGTACGGTTGCACAATCCAAATGACCAAAACGTGAAAATTGCGTATCCTTCATCACAACGCTTTGAATTAATGGTGCGTGATGGACGAAATCACGTGATTTACACGTTTTCGAAAGAACATCTTTTTACACAAGCGATTGAAGAAGAACAGTTTAAACCGTATGAGGAAAAGGAATATGAAGTGACGATTGAATTATCAGATACTAGCGATGTAAAAGAAATCGACGGAATGACTGTTCAACAATTCGAGGGAGCGCGTGACTCGACATCGAAGGTGACATCCGTTATTTCTAAAGGGAAGCTATGATGCTAAACTGAAACTATTGAACTACCTCCACCTACGCTTCGCTAAAAGGTGGAGGATTCCTGAGTTATTCGATCTAATGTTCGAAACTTTATCAGGCTAACCCCGTCGTCCCGACGGTTGAACGTTAAACTTGCCCGTTTCTTTTGAGCGGATGCCTACTCTGCTTGGTTTTCGCTACTTCGGTCATCCGCAAGGTGGACGTTGAAGATTTTACGTGACAGACGAACTTCCTGTCACAACCCTATATCTTCAGTTTCCAAAGAACGTGACATTTTAATTATTCCTGATTTTAATTGTTTTCAAACGAAGAGCGTCGGACAATTGACGTGTTGGAAGACACGTCCTGACCGACGACGATTCATCCCCCACTTGGACTAGGGCTTCGCCCTGAACGTTTAGAAGGGGGAGTATTCTCGTCTAATTTTGGTAAAAAATAGAGAATGAGGAGTGTGATGTGACAATGCAACAAGACATCATTCAAGCGACAGGAGTCAAGCCGGTCATCGAGGCGCATGAAGAGGTGGCGAACCGGATTCGTTTCTTAAAAGAATACTTACTTCATACGGGTGCTAAAGGATTTATCCTTGGTATTTCAGGTGGTCAAGACTCGTCTCTTGCCGGACGGCTCTGTCAACTCGCTGTAGAAGAACTGAGAGCAGAAACAGGACGAGATTTTCATTTTTATGCGGTCCGCCTTCCTTATGGACAGCAGCAGGATGAATCGGACGCACAACTTGCCTTATCATTCATTCGACCAGATCACTCGTTACGCGTTGATATCAAGCCGGCAGTAGAAGCGGCAATGGCTTCATTTGAAGTCGCGACAGGAGAAGTCCTATCTGATTTCAGTAAAGGTAATACGAAGGCACGTGAACGGATGAAAGTACAATATGATCTTGGAGCGCACTTTGGTTGTCTCGTCGTCGGAACGGATCATGCAGCTGAATTCGTCACAGGTTTCTACACGAAGCATGGTGACGGGGCTTGTGATTTAACACCGTTGACTGGCTTAAACAAACGACAAGGAAAACAATTGTTACGTTATTTAGATGCACCTGTCGGATTGATTGATAAAGTACCGACAGCTGATCTAGAGGATGACCGACCTGGTTTACCTGACGAACTCGCATTAGGGATGACGTATGATGAGATTGACGACTATCTAGAAGGAAAAAGCATTTCAACTGCAAGTCAAACGAAACTAGAGACACAGTATAAACGTGTAGGTCATAAACATCATATGCCGGTTTCTCCATTAGATGACTGGTGGAAATGATATGACGATGCTTGCTCTCCGAGGCAAAGTATCTTTTTAAAACGACATCCTTTAGGGGTGTCGTTTTTTTTGTTTGGAATCGGGAAAAGAATCAAGAAAAGGGAATTGATGCTTAAAAGGAGGTGCGTCGAGTGGAAAAGATTGCAGTCGTCGGTGGTGGGTTAGCTGGTTTATCAGTGGCAGCACTTCTCGCGGATCAAGGAAAGGAAATTCATCTGTACGATGCCGGTTTACTGGGGGGGAGGGCAACTTCGCAAGTGCTTAAAGGATTTACGTTCAATTATGGAGCGCATGCTGTTTATGGGCGTGACCAATCAGCACTCCGTTCATTAATTAAACAATTGAAGCTTAATGTGACATGGCTCGATTTTTCTTCTTCTAAGGCGAAATATGAGTTTGCTGGACATTTGACTGCGGCTCCTGCGAATGCACTCGGCCTGTTGAAGACAGAACTAGTGGAAGGAACAGATAAGGTGCGTTTCACATGGGCGGTCGTTAAAACACTACTGTCACTCGAACGTGGAGAGTCGGAAGTTTCAATTGGGGACTGGTTGGTCCAAGAAAAGGTCGAAGACGATGTCTCAAGGTTAATGCTCGATTTAGCTTCGAGTAATTTTTTCACTTCCGAACCCGAAAATATTCCGTCATCTGTCTATTTTGCGTATTACCGGAAACTATTTCGTACGCGCAAACCGGTTTCATATATTGCTGGAGGTTGGCAAACCTTAATTGATGAACTCGAACGCGTTTTGACGGACTACGGGGGAGAAATCCATCGGAAAACCAAGATTACAGCGATTGAACAAAGTAGGGGAGGTTATCGATTACGCGATCGCCAAAAAAATGAATGGTCGGCTAAGCGTGTAATTCTCGCGATACCTCCTCGCGAGATGCGTAAAGTTGCATTACCATTATCGATCCAGCACTTTATTGAACCATACGCGCAGTTTGAACCAGCCGAAGCCCTAGTCTATGATGTCGGAATCAGTCCTTACATTGATACTCCTTTTTCTTATGTATTCGATCGAGACCATCAAGTCTTCGTCACGGATTTGTCACACTATGATGCAAGCATTTCTCCGAAAGAGGGACAAGTCTTACAAGTCGTCGCATATCTTGATCATAAACAGGTCAGTCAAGCGACATATATTGAAGAAAAAGTACAGCACGCCCATGACTTATTAGATCACCACTATCCAGGGTGGCGAGATCGCCTTGTGACAGAGCGGACGATGAAACGCGCAATCGTTCAAGAAATCAAATGGAAGATGGGACAAAGGCCGTTGCCTTGCTTTTTGGAAGCGGATACGTCGATTGCTTTCGTAGGTGATTGGTGTGAAGGAGAAGGTCAGTTATCGGAATTATCTTTTTCAAGTGCCTACGCGGTGTCGAGGGAGTGGCAGTGAAACGGTCAAGCATAGTATCGGCATCGGAAGGAAATGAAAAACCCGAGCATTCCTGTTATCGAAATGGAATCGCTCGGGTTTCCTGTGCGTTAATTTTTGTAGTGAGTTCTACGTGACGCATTTGTTTGAACAGATATCTGCAACTTATGCACTTTGTTTATTCGGGTAAAAGGCAAGGATCAATAAGAGGGTGAAGGCGATTAAACTCATCATTGGGATTGTCAAAAAACCGAAGTAGTTGACCCATTGAATCAGGCAACCATTCGTACAGAGTGCCTCGCCATCCGGGAGGCGTTCGAGAACAACGTGATAGGCAGCAACTGCCCAACCGATTCCAACATATAGTCGAACGAAAAGAGCATCGACGGGGCGATTCCGAAAGAGTGTAATGATTAAATAAAATGCCGTCGTATACATGAACAAGCGTTGCCACCAACAAAGTGGACAAGGGATGAAACCGCGAACTTCACTGAAGTACAGACTTCCTAAGGTCGCAATCGTTGAGACGATTAACATAAAATGATAGCGTGACATATGTACCTTCCTTCCTAACGTGTTAAACTAATGCCATCTTATATCATGAGGAGTCGAATCTTACATTGCAAGTGTCGGAAATGGAAATGTTGATAACTTTATCGGAAGAGCTGAATATGCGAAGAGCAGCCGAACGTCTTTTCGTCTCGCAGCCGGCACTCAGTCAACGATTGGTTGCGATTGAGCGCAGGTGGGCGACGAAGTTGTTCATTCGTTCTTCCCGTGGATTAAGCATTACGCCCCAAGGAGAAAAAGTCATTGGGCTCGCAAAAGAAATGAATCGAAAAGAATTAGAACTGAAAAGTGAACTGACTGCCGAAGAAGGGGCAGTCTACGGGACCCTTCGGATTGCTGTCGCCTCCATTATGGGTCAATATTGGTTGCCACGCGTGTTGAAACGTTTCGTGGAACGTTACCCGCATGTACGCGTCCAACTCGTAACAGGGTGGTCGAGTGAAATGATGCGGCATATGCTCGAAGAACATTTTCATATCGGCATCATTCGAGGTAATCCGGACTGGAAGGGCGTCAAGGAACGGTTGTTCTCAGACCCGCTCTATCTTGTTGATAGTGAGTTGACGACGCTTGAACAGTTGCGTAAGACGGACCGACCATTCATTCAGTTCAAAAGTGATTCGACGTACTATCAAGAAATACTCGAGTGGTGGCAGGATCGTTTTTCAAGTCCGCCTGCGCGGACGCTCGTCGTCGACCAAATCGAAACTTGTAAACAAATGGCGTTACACGGCATTGGATTCGCGATTTTACCAGAGTCAACGATTCAAGAATCGAGCGAAGTGATGCAGATTCCGTTGAAGACGTCTTCGGGTAAAGTACTGAAACGCGATACATGGATTTTATCGACGGAATCCATGCTTGAGTTAAAACAAGTCCAAGCCTTTTGGGACATCGTAAAAGAAGAAGGGGGAAGTCAGTCAGATGGAATACGCGATTGAAATGCGAAGAGAACTTCATAAAATACCTGAATTAGGATTCAAGGAGTTCAAGACGCAAGCCTTTATTTTAAATCAGATTCGCTCTTATCCTGAAGACCGCGTCAGCTACGATACGTTTGAAACAGGTGTTTTCGTTCGTGTTAAAGGGTTGACCGGAAATCGAACAATCGGTTACCGCGCAGATATCGATGGTTTGCCGATCGAAGAAGCGACGGGTCTTCCTTTTGGCTCGGAGCATCCGGGAATGATGCACGCCTGTGGGCATGACGTCCATGCGTCAATTGCGTTAGGTCTGCTTCGTCGTCTTGTCGAGTTACCGATCATGGATGACGTCGTCTTCTTATTCCAACCGGCAGAAGAAGGTCCGGGTGGAGCGGAACCGATGATTAAAAGTCCCTTATTCGAAAAATATCGTCCGAGTGAAATGTATGGTCTCCATGTGGCACCTGAATATCCGGTCGGGACAATTGCGAGTCGTCCTGGCGTATTATTTGCCAGTGCGCGGGAAGTTCACATCACGATTTATGGTCAAAGTGGTCATGCTGCATTTCCACACTTGACGGTCGATACGGTCGTTGCTCAGGCTGCACTCATCATGCAGTTGCAAACAATCGTCAGTCGATCAATCAATCCGATGAATTGTAGTGTCATCACGATTGGCAAGGTCGATGCGGGGATTCGTGAAAATGTTATTGCCGGTCGAGCTGTGCTAGATGGAACGATGCGTGCGTTGAACGGTACTGATATGGAAAAATTAGAAGAACGGGTACGTGACATCGTTCGTGGAATTGAAGCGTCATTTGGCGTGAAAATTGATTTGCAATTTGGAAACCGCTATTACGAAGTCGTGAATGATCAAAACGTCGTCGATAAATTTTCTTCATTCGTTAAGATGAATGCAAATTATGTTGAATGCGACGCTGCGATGACGGGTGAAGACTTTGGATTCATGTTAAAAGAAGTCCCAGGCATGATGTTTTGGCTTGGAATCGATAATCCAACGTCCGGTTTACATCAGCCGACGTTGAATCCGGATGAAGAGGCGATCCCATTTGTGATTAATTTACTGGATCATTACTTCCGTGAATATGTGTAAACTGAATGAATCGTAAAAAGACTGTAGAAATGCCCTTTACTTCGCCTCAAATCGAAGTAAAGGGTTTTCATTTAGCGAGATCATCTAGTTTTCGAACGTTTTGTGAAGAAAATCACGAATAGATGTGAACAATTTGTTACATCAAACATTTAGAACAGACACAAATGATTATGTTCTCTATGATACGGATATAAACATATATAGAAGTACGTTTAGGAAGAGGGGGGCACACACATGTTCAATGATCCAGTTATGCTCAGTCGATTATTGACAGGGCTCACATTAGCATTTCACATCATTTTTGCAACGATTGGTGTAGGAGTTCCGTTGATGGTACTCGCAGCCGAGTACATTGGAATTAAACGAAAAGATCCAGATTATATTCTTTTAGCACGACGTTGGACGCGCGGTTATATCGTAACGGTAGCGGTCGGAGTCGTTACGGGGACGGCAATCGGATTACAATTATCGCTCTTATGGCCTTCATTAATGCAAGTAGCCGGACAGACGATTGCTTTGCCGCTCTTCATGGAAACGTTCGCCTTCTTCTTTGAAGCGATCTTCCTTGGGATTTACTTGTACACATGGGATCGCTTTAAAAATCCATGGTTACACTGGTTAATCGGGATTCCGGTCGTCATCGGGGCAACGGCGTCAGCCTTCTTCATCACGACAGTTAACTCGTTCATGAATTCTCCGGAAGGTTTTAAAATTGTCAACGGAACGTTAACACAAATCGAACCGTTAAAAGCGATGTTCAATACGGCAACGCCAACAAAAGCGACACACGTTATTGTATCTGCTTACTTGACGGTTGCGTTCATCTTAGCAGCAATTGCTGCGTT
Source organism: Exiguobacterium sp. s80 (assembly GCF_018618725.1). Lineage (NCBI taxonomy): Bacteria > Bacillati > Bacillota > Bacilli > Caryophanales > Exiguobacterium > Exiguobacterium sp. s80. Next base: position 206,629 of record NZ_JACSMP010000004.1, read on the forward strand.
CCATCTATTGCGCAAGAAAACACTGTCCGCAGCCGAGACGGCGTATCACAAAAAGGCACTTCGTCTGACAGTCATGGCTGGATTGATTTTCGCCTTCTCGACAGCGCTCGTCGGTGATTTTTCAGGAAAGTATCTTGCGAAATATCAACCTGAAAAATTAGCAGCAGCGGAGTGGCATTTTGAAACGACAAATGAAGCAGAATTGATTTTCGGTGGGATTTTGGATGAACAAGAAGATGGTAGTTATGACATCAAAGGTGCGGTTAAGATTCCATACGCCTTGTCAATTCTTGCAGGTGGAGCACCAGATACAGAAGTCATCGGTCTAAATGAATTTGCGAAAGAAGACCAAGCGCCGTTATTCGTCCACTATTTCTTCGATATCATGGTATCGATCGGGATGTATTTAGCAGCGATTTCCGCCTTGTTCATACTCGCATTCCGACTGAAGAAGTTGAACCCGTATAATAAATGGTTACTGCGCGGTATTTTCATTGGTGGACCACTTGCCATCGTTTCGATTGAAGCAGGTTGGATGTACGCGGAAATCGGACGTCAACCATGGACGCTATATGGTATTATGAGAACGGCTGACGCAGCGACGACATCTACTGCAGTCGGACCGATGCTGATTCTATTCAGCATGTTGTACCTCTTACTTGGTACGATTTGTACAGTCGTATTGCTCCGTATGTTTAAGAATAATCCTGTCGGTAAAGAACTCGCAGACGATCACCATACTCGCGGTGAAGCGATGTTTGCGGACGATAAAGAATAAGGAGGGAACGAGTTGGACATTCAAACACTAGGAATAACCGTACTTTGGACGTTCCTCTATGGATATCTCATCGTTGCCTCAATTGACTTCGGTGCTGGATTTTACGCATTTTACTCGAAATATACAAAACGAGATCATTTGACGAATCGATTGATTTTACGTTATCTTTCGCCCGTTTGGGAAGTGACGAACGTTTTCTTCGTTTTCTTCTTTGTTGGTCTCGTCGGGTTTTTCCCGGACACAGCTTATTACTATGGAACGGCACTTCTCGTGCCTGCATCAATCGTACTCGTTCTGATTGCGATTCGCGGTAGCTTTTATGCCTTTGCGAACTACGGTTCGAACGATAGTATGTTCTATACGTTTCTCTATGGTGCGACGGGGCTCTTGATTCCGGCTGCGATGTCGACGACGTTGACGATTAGTCAAGGTGGCTTTATTCGTAAAACGAATGAAACGGTTGAGTTTTTAGGGACGAAATTGTTTACGAACTTTTATTCCTGGTCAGTCGTAGCACTTGCGATTGTCTCTGTCCTTTATATTAGTGCGATGTTCCTGTTGTTCTACGCAGATAAGGCGCGAGACGTAGGGGCGAGTGACTTGATTCGGAAATGGGCGCTCTTTTGGAGCATTCCAACGATCATCGTCTGTGGACTTGTTTTCTTTGGTTTAAAGAATCAAGCTGCATGGCATTATGAAAACATTTTGAATGGTAACTGGTGGTGGTTCGCAGCAAGTTTTGTGTTTTTCTGTGTTGCAGTCGCACTCGTCTACCTGAAGCGGAATTATGGAATTGCCTTTATCGCTGTCATGGCTCAATACGGAGTTGCATGGTTCGGATACGGCTATACTCATTTACCGTATATCTTATATCCGTACATCGATATCAATAAAGCGGTCGTTAACGAAACAATGGCGACGTCGCTTGTCGTAGTCTTTATCTTCGGACTATTATTATTGATTCCGGCACTCTATCTGATTTTACGATTGTTCCTGTTTGATAACGATTATGTCAGAGGCGAAAAAGTAAAAAAATAGCGAGATCTTAAACGCCTTCACGCACTGTGAAGGCGTTTATAGTATTTTAAGAAGGAATCGGGTACACTACTACTGACGAAGCGAAATCTGAAGGAGAGTTGAACATGAATGGAGAGTTTGCAGTAATTGGTTTGGGGCGTTTTGGTGGTTCAATCGTCCGTGAATTATCGAAGAATGGCTATGACGTTCTAGCGATTGATTCGGATGAAGAACGTGTCAATGAATACATGGGGATTGCGACACACTCCGTCATCGCGGATACGACGGATGAGAACGTATTGAAAAGTCTTGGAATTCGAAACTTTGATCACGTCATCGTTGCGATTGGGGAAAACATTCAAGCTTCGATTTTGACAACGTTGATTTTAAAGGAACTCGGTGTTAAATCAATCACTGTCAAAGCGACGAACGATTACCATGAAAAAGTATTGCGGAAAATCGGTGCTGACTTCATTGTCCACCCGGAACGTGACATGGGGGTTAGGATTGCGAACGGCCTGATGAGTTCGAATATTTTGGATTATCTTGACCTGTCTCAAGAATTCTCAATCGTTGAAATCAAGGTCAGCGATCGCATGGCAAACAAAACGTTGATTGATCTTGATTTACGAAGTAAGTACGGCGCGAACGTCGTCGCCATCAAACGGGGAGAAAATGTCATGATTTCGTTACAAGCTGATGAAGTCATTGAAAAGGGCGACTACCTTGTCGTCATTGGAGAAAACGAAGACTTGGATCGTCTCGAACGAGCCATCCATAAAGTAAAAAGCTGAGGGATCTCCTCAGCTTTTTTTGTATCCCTTTTAAATTAATTGGAATTTTTTTAAACCGTGCGCGATGCCGTCTTCAAGAATGTGTTTCGTGACGAAGTCGGCGGCGGCTTTTGTTTCGTCTAATCCATTGCCCATCGCGATGCCTGTTCCGACGTAGCGGAGCATCTCGAGATCGTTCAGCGCGTCACCGAAAGCAAACGTATCTTCACGTTTGATATCCGTTAAACGGAGGAATTGTTTAATTCCATCGGCTTTCGACGATCCGGCATTGATGACGTCCATCGCTTGTGGGTGCCAGCGAATGAAATCGAATGCTTGATAGTTTTGCGTATAAATCGATTCTTCTTCTGCCTGACAATAGACGAGGGTTTGGAAGATATCGTGCGTCTCGTAAGCTTCTTCATTATAAGCAGGGAGGGGAATATCGAGCGCGCCGAGTGACGTCGCGACGGTATCGTCTGTTTGACGCGTCGTGAAGCCTTGTTTCTCGCCGAGATAAACAAGTGTGTGCCCATTCTCTTTTGCACGTGATGTTAAATGTTTCAAATCATCGACGGGTTGCGGACGTTTATAGATGACTTTATTTTGATGAACGACGATTTGACCGTTGTAGCCAATGACCGTATCGATGCCGAGTTGCTCACGGACGCCTGACAGCATTGCAGGACCACGCCCGGTCGCGATGGCGACGTAAACGCCGTTTTCCTGTAGTTGTTTGATTGCCTGTTTTGTCGATTCCGGTATGAAATGACCATCGTGAAGCAAGGTTCCATCGATATCGAAAAAGACGACTTTTTGATTTGCCATGGTTTCACCTTCTCTATTTAATTGGCTGAATAGCCGTTTACAAATGAAAGTATAGCATAGCGCCTAGGTTCAAGCAGATATCAGTTGTTGAATAAGGATGAAAAAATGAACCGTTTTCGTGTATACTAATCTAAGGACAAAAAACAATGGACTGATAAGGAGTTGCTAAGTATGATTTTTAAAGTATTTTATCAACCGCTTCGTTCGGAAGCACCAGTAAGAGAACGGACAGAGGTTATGTATGTTGAAGGAGAGAGCATTCGTGACGTGCGAACATCGATTGATCATCTCATCAAAGACATTAATGTTGAATTCATCCGCGAAGTAAGTGGAGAATTCCTAGAGTACGAAAAACAAAGTGTTGACTACAAGGTAGCGACGTTCGCATGAAGTTCGTCAAAAACCACCAAGCAGCCGTATTCGCACTCGGCGGTTTAGGAGAAATCGGGAAGAACACATATGTGGTTCAATTCCAAGATGAAATCATCGTCATTGATGCAGGGGTCATGTTCCCAGAAGATGAATTGCTCGGAATCGATTATGTTATTCCAGATTACACGTATTTAATCAAAAATAAAGATAAAGTCAAAGGTGTGTTCATTACACACGGACACGAAGATCATATCGGCGGACTTCCTTTCTTATTAAAACAAGTGAACTTACCGATTTATGCGGGGAAAATTGCCCTTGGTTTAATCAAGGTCAAATTAGAAGAGCATGGTTTATTACGGACGGCGGAACTTCATGAAATTGATGAGGACTCGATCATCAAGTTCCGGAAGACAAGTATTTCATTCTTCCGGACGACACACTCGATTCCAAATTCGTTCGGTGTCGTCGTAAAAACGCCACAAGGCAATATCGTCCATACGGGGGACTTTAAGTTCGACTTCACACCAGTTGGGGAGCCTGCTGACTTAGCGAAGATGGCAGAACTCGGGAAAGAAGGCGTACTTTGTCTCTTATCTGACTCGACGAATGCTGAAGTTGAAGGATTTACAATGAGTGAACGGGTTGTCGGTGAAACGATTTCGGATGTTTTCCGGAAAGCGGATGGACGAATCATCTTTGCGACGTTCGCCTCGAACATTTATCGTCTCCAACAAGTCGTCAATGCCTCGGTCGAAGCAGGACGGAAAATCGTCGTCTTCGGTCGAAGCATGGACAAGGTCATGATGATTGGACAAGAACTTGATTTCATCAAGGCACCTAAAGGAACAATCATCGAACCGAACGAAATGAAACGGTATAAATCGAATGAAATTACGATTCTTTGTACAGGTTCGCAAGGAGAGCCGATGGCAGCGTTAAGCCGAATCGCCAATGGGACACACCGTCAGATTTCAATCATTCCTGATGATTTGGTCATCTTCTCATCTTCACCGATTCCAGGAAACGTTGTTTCGGTCGGGAAAACGATCAACCAGCTGTATAAAGCAGGAGCAGACGTGATGTATGGTAAGCTCAATGATATCCATACGTCAGGTCACGGTAGTCAGCAAGAGCAACTCTTGATGCTGCGCCTACTCAAGCCGAAGTACTTCATGCCGATTCACGGTGAATACCGTATGTTGAAAAAACACATGTCGCTTGCGATGGATGCGGGTGTTCCGGAAGAGAACTGTTTCGTCATGGATAACGGTGAAGTCTTAGCACTCGATGCCAATGCAGCAGCGATCACTGGTAAAATCCAGGCGAATGCGGTATACGTCGATGGAAAAGGGATTGGAGATATTGGAAACATCGTGTTACGCGATCGTCGTATTCTTTCGGAAGAAGGACTCGTCGTCGTCGTCGTCACACTCGACTCGAAAACAAACCGTCTTGTTTCTGGACCGGACATCATTTCCCGTGGATTCGTCTACATGCGTGAATCAGGCAACTTAATTAAAGATGCCGAGCGCTTGTTGAAACGTTCGTTAGAACAATCATTAACGAACCGAAACACGAAGTGGACAGATATCAAACAAGTCATCAACGATACATTAACACCTTATTTGACTGAAAAAACACAACGTCATCCGATGGTCATGCCGATCATTATGGAAGTTTAACGAAAAAAGCCATTTCCTGAATCAGGAAATGGCTTTTTTGTTTCAAGGCGTGGAAGAGCTCATGTGGCAGGTCCATATTCCTTGAATGGTTCTTTTTTATCGATTCGATCGTAAAACATGATGCCGTCTAAATGGTCATATTCATGCTGGCAAACGATGGCTTTCATACCTTTTAATCTTAATTTTACAGGAATTCCGTTATGATCGATGCCAGTAAGGGTAATACGCATATAGCGTGGCACGTGACCTTCGACTTCACGGTCGACGGATAGGCAGCCTTCACCACCAGTTAAAAACGTCTGTTCGACAGAGTGGCTGATGATTTTCGGATTATAGATTCCGAACTCTAAAAGATCGTCGCCGTCTGGAAGTCGAATCGCGAACATCCGCTTATTGACACCGATTTGAGGAGCAGCAAGACCTATCCCGCTACGCAAATCGTACTTTTCAGCTATTTCATCATCTTGACTGTTAGCAAGAAACTCGCGCATCAAGCGCATCGTTTCTTTATCTTCCTCACTGAGTGGGAAAGTAACTTCCACCGATCGTTCGTGAAGCGTCGGAACTTCTTCGCGTACGATTTCATTCATGGTGATCATGAACAACACCCCTTTCATCTATAAAAATTATAGCACAAGCGAAAGGGGAAATTCATAACTAACACAGTTACAAATAGTTGAATAGTACAGAAGGAGAAACAGAAGGTTTTTGTGAAAGGCGTCACAAATGACGGTCGTAAAAAAAAATAAAACATTTCCTTTGATTTTATAGGCGTTACAGTTTTATACTTGTAACGTAATGAACAAGACATCAAATCGTGTCGAGTCATGTTAATACAGTTTACTCAACTGAATAGGTACACAGATATATGTTCAAGAAAGGTCACACGGGACTTCGATTTTTTGAACACTATTGGTATGTGGGCAAATCAGTCAGAGGAATATTTCGCTGAGCACAGTGAAAGGATGAGGTGAAAAGATGAACTTAAACATGTTTAAAAACGTGGAAGAAAACTTTGAAACGTTCCGCATTCTTGACGAGAAAGGTGAAGTCGTCAACAAAGACGCTATGCCGGATCTCTCAGATGAAGAATTAACGGAATTAATGCGTCGTCTCGTATACACACGTATCTGGGACCAACGTGCAATCTCACTCAACCGTCAAGGACGTCTTGGTTTCTATGCTCCAGTAGCAGGACAAGAAGCGTCAATGATCGGAACACAATTCGCACTCGATAAGGATGACTGGATTCTTCCTGGATACCGTGATATTCCACAGATGGTCTTCCATGGCTTCCCACTCTACAAAGCATTCTTGTTCTCACGTGGACACATCACAGGCGGTAAGATTCCTGAAGGTGTGAACGTCTTAATGCCACAAATCATCATCGGCGCACAAATCGTTCAAGCTGCCGGTGTTGCACTCGGTCTTAAGAAAAGTGGTAAAGAGCAAGTAGCAATCACATATACAGGTGATGGCGGTTCTTCACAAGGTGATTTCTACGAAGGAATGAACTTTGCTGGAGCATTCAAAGCCCCTGCAATCTTCGTTGTCCAAAACAACCGTTTCGCAATTTCGACGCCGGTTGAAAAACAATCAATGGCAAAAACAATTGCACAAAAAGCGGTCGCTGCCGGCATCAACGGTATTCAAGTTGACGGTATGGACGTTCTCGCAGTTTACGCTGCAACGAAACAAGCACGTGTCGAAGCACTCAACGGTGTACCGACATTGATCGAAACACTCACGTACCGTTACGGACCACACACACTCGCTGGTGATGATCCGACACGTTACCGTACAAAAGATATGGATGATGAGTATCAAGCTCAAGATCCACTCGTTCGTTTCCGTGCGTTCATGGAAACAAAAGGTCTTTGGAACGAAGACAAAGAAAACGAAGTCATCGAGCAAGCAAAAGCTGATGTGAAAGAAGCACTTGCACAAGCTGACAAAGAACCAAAACAAAAAGTTACTGACTTCATCAACGTGATGGCTGAAAAGTTACCACAAAACCTGCAAGAGCAGCTTGATGAGTATACAGCAAAGGAGTCGAAATAACCCATGGCACAAATGACGATGATCCAAGCGATCACTGACGCAATGCGCGTCGAGATGAAACGCGACGAGCAAGTTCTCTTGTTCGGTGAAGACGTCGGTAAAAACGGTGGGGTATTCCGTGCGACAGAAGGTCTTCAAGATGAATTAGGCGAAGACCGCGTCTTCGATACACCACTCGCCGAGTCAGGTATTGGTGGTCTTGCAGTCGGGTTCAGCTTGACTGGTTTCCGCCCAATCATGGAAATCCAATTCTTCGGTTTCGTTTTCGAAGTGTTCGATTCAGTAGCAGCTCAGCTCGCGCGTCTACGTTACCGTTCAGGTGGTACGTACAGTGCACCAGTTACAATCCGTTCACCATTCGGTGGTGGCGTTAAGACACCAGAACTTCACGCGGATAACTTAGAAGGATTGATGGCTCAGTCACCAGGACTTAAAGTCGTCATCCCGTCAACTCCGTACGATGCAAAAGGTCTTTTGATCGCGTCAATCCGCGATAACGACCCAGTCGTTTTCCTTGAGCACATGAAACTCTACCGTTCATTCCGTGGCGAGGTTCCTGAAGGGGACTACACGGTCGAACTCGGTAAAGCAGACATCAAACTTGAAGGTACAGACGTTACAATCGTCACGTACGGCGCGATGGTCCACGCTTCACTTAAAGCAGCTGAGGAACTTGAAAAAGAAAACATCAGCGTCGAAATCATCGACTTGATGACAATCAGCCCAATCGATATCGATACAATCGTTGCGTCAGTTAAGAAAACGAACCGTGTCGTTGTCGTTCAAGAAGCTCAAAAACAAGCAGGTGTGGCTGCAATGGTCGCAACTGAAATTCAAGAGCGTGCAATTCTTGATCTTGAAGCACCGATTCTTCGTGTAACGGCTCCAGATACAATCTTCCCATTCGCACAAGGTGAAGACGTCTGGATTCCAGACCACAAAGATATCGTTGAAAAAGTAAAAACAGTTTACAATTTCTAAGCGTGATTCGGAAAAAGGAGAGGGGAAATTCTCTCCTTGCTTCCGTTTTAAAGATAACAATTGACTAGAAGAGTGAAATAAAAGGAGGCATATTCAAATGGGTTTATTTGAATTCAAATTGCCGGATATCGGTGAGGGTATTCACGAAGGCGAAATCGTAAAGTGGTTCGTAAAAGCGGGCGACACAGTAAAAGAGGACGACGTTCTTCTTGAAGTTCAAAACGATAAAGCGGTCGTTGAAATCCCGTCACCAGTTGATGGTACAGTCAAAGAAGTAAAAGTAGACGAAGGTGTCGTTGCTGTTGTTGGTGACGTATTAATCTCATTCGACGTCGAAGGTGAAGGTTCAGCTCCTTCTGAAGAAGCAGCTCCTGAACAACCTAAAGCAGAAGAAAACGCAAAAGATGTCCAAGACACGGATCAAAAAGTCGAAGACAAGCCGACTGAAGTTCAAATCCACAAATCAGAACGTGTCATCGCGATGCCTTCTGTCCGTAAATATGCACGTGAAAAAGGCGTCGACATCCGTGAAGTTCAAGGTTCTGGAGACAACGGTCGCGTCGTTAAAGAAGACATCGATGCATTTGCAAACGGTGGTCAATCTTCTACTGCACCAGCTTCAGAAGAAAAAGCATCTGCACAAGCATCTGCTCCTAAAGCTGAAGTGAAACCGTATGTTGCTGCTCAACCTGAGCTTGAAACACGCGAAAAAATCAAAGGTATTCGTAAAGCGATTTCGAAAGCAATGGTCAACTCGAAACATACGGCACCACACGTAACACTTATGGACGAAGTCGATGTAACGAACCTCGTGGCACTCCGCAAAAACTTCAAAGAAGTTGCTGCAGCACAAGGTACGAAATTGACTTACCTTCCGTTCGTCGTTAAAGCATTGACTGCGGCTGCTAAAAAGTACCCGACTATCAACGCTTCAATCGATGATGCTAACGAAGAAATCGTCTACAAAAACTACTTCAACATCGGTATCGCAGCGGATACAGATAACGGACTTGTCGTACCTGTCGTCAAAGACGCAGATCGCAAATCAATCTTCTCACTCGCTGATGATATCAATGATTTAGCTGGTAAAGCACGTGATGGTAAACTTTCTGGTGAAGAGATGAAAGGCGGATCGATCACAATCACAAACATCGGTTCTGCTGGCGGACAATGGTTCACACCTGTCATCAACCACCCGGAAGTTGCAATCCTCGGTATCGGCCGTATTGCTGAAAAAGCAGTCGTTAAAAACGGTGAAATCGTTGCAGCACCAGTACTTGCACTTTCATTCAGCTTTGACCACCGTCTCATTGATGGTGCAACAGCACAAAACGCGCTTAACCTAGTTAAACGCTTGTTGAACGACCCACAACTTCTCATTATGGAGGGATAAGCAATGGTAGTAGGTGAATTCGCACAAGAAACAGATTTACTCGTAATCGGGGCCGGCCCTGGTGGTTATGTCGCTGCAATCCGTGGCGCACAACTCGGACTTAAAGTAACAGTCGTCGAACGTGAAAACGTCGGTGGTGTTTGCTTGAACGTTGGATGTATCCCGTCAAAAGCGTTAATTACAGCTGGACACAACTTCCAACATGCAAAAGGTTCGGACTCAATGGGGATCACATCTGAGAACGTTGCAGTCGATTTCTCGAAAGTTCAATCTTGGAAACAATCAGTCGTTAACAAATTAACGGGTGGTGTTGGCGGCCTTCTTAAAGGTAACAACATCGAAACAGTCGTAGGGGAAGCATACTTCCAATCTGAAGATACAGTTCGTATCATCAACGAAGATTCTTCAACACCTTACAAATTCAAAAAATGTATCATTGCAACAGGTTCGACTCCAATCGAACTTCCAGCGTTCAAATGGTCTAAACGTGTCCTTTCTTCTACAGGCGCATTGAACCTTCCTGAACTTCCGAAAAAACTCATCGTCATCGGTGGCGGATACATCGGAATGGAGCTTGGTACAGCGTATGCTAACTTCGATACTGAAGTTGTCATCTTAGAAGGAACAAAAGACATCCTTTCTGGTTTTGAGCCGGCAATGACACAAGTCGTTAAGAAAAAACTCAAACAAAAAGGCAACATCACAATCCACAACGAAGCACTTGCACAAAGTGTGGAAGAGACAGAAGACGGCGTTAAAGTAACGTTCGAAGTGAAAGGTGAAACACAAACAGTTGAAGCGGACTACGTCCTCGTCACTGTCGGTCGTCGCCCGAACACTTCTGATCTCGGTCTTGAGATGGCTGAAGTTAAACTTAGCGAGCGCGGACTTGTCGAAATCGACGATCAGTGCCGTACGTCTAACGAAAACATCTACGCAATCGGGGACATCGTTCCTGGACCACCACTTGCGCACAAAGCATCTTTCGAAGCGAAAATCGCTGCTGAAGCTGCTGCTGGACACCCGGCATACCTCGACTATAGCGCGATTCCTGCGGTTGTCTTCACAGACCCAGAACTCGCAACAGTCGGTTATACAGAAGCACAAGCGAAAGAAGAAGGTCTTGATTACCTCGCTTCTAAATTCCCTTATGCTGCAAACGGTCGTGCCCTTGCACTCAACGAGCCAGACGGCTTCTTGAAAATGATCACACGCAAATCAGACGGTCTCTTGATCGGTGCTCAAATCGCTGGTACAGGCGCATCTGACATGATCGCAGAGATGGGACTCGCAATCGAGTCTGGAATGACTGCTGAAGATATCGCACTCACAATCCACGCACACCCTTCACTTGGTGAAATCGCGATGGAAACTGCTGAAGTTGCAATCGGTAGCCCAATCCACATCATGAAATAAGCTTTAAGCCCTTAAGCGGGGAGCCGACCGCTTAAGGGCTTTTTTTCATTATCATATGCAAGAGGCTAAGGTGTGGTCTTGGTAAAATAAAAAGTACGGGCGGAGGATTTGATATCCTGCACCCGTACTTTTTTGAGAAGCTGTAACGTCTGCTTTCGTTTGAATCATCGAATGGCATTCGATTGTTGAATGACTTTAATTGTTTCGAGTGAATGATCCTCAAGCCCTTGGACAGGAAGACCCGCTTCGATATTTTCTTTAATATACGCTAAGTTATCCGTCGTAATCATCTCACCAGGAATGAAAATCGGGATACCCGGGGGATAGACCATCATGAATTCCGCAGAAATCCGTCCTACAGCTTGCGCGAGCGGAATCGTTTCCGTTTCTTCGTAGAAGGCATCACGTGGACTTAATGCGAGTGCAGGTATGTCAGGCAACATGATAGAATGTGAAGTCGTTTTTGCACCTGTATCACGGTACCGCTCAACAAGCTCAGTCATTCCAGTCAGTAAGGCGTCAATCGTTTCCTCAGAGTCGCCTGAAGTAATGATTAAGAGGATGTTATTCAAATCTGATAGTTCGACTTCAATCCGGTGCTCTTCGCGTAAGAACTCTTCGACGAGGTGACCCGAAATACCGAGTCCTTTGACCGAAATCAATACTTTAGTCGGGTCGAACGCGAATGTCGCACTCGAATGTAAGTCCGATTCACCGAAGACGGCGAGGTAAGGCAACTTAGCGAGACCCATCCGCATCCGTGCCGATAGTTCAAGTGCGCGTCGGTTCATTGCCTCACCATTGATCGCGAGGTGGCGCCGTGCACAATCGAGTGAAGCGAGTAACAGATACGATGTTGAAGTCGTCGTCAACATCGAGAGGACAGTCTGGACTTTATCGGGCGAGACCAGACCTCGGCGGACGTTCAAGACAGAACTTCCTGTGAGTGATCCACCCAGTTTGTGCACACTCGTAGCGGCTAAGTCAGCCCCTGCTTGCATTGCTGATAGCGGCATATCATCGTGGAAGCCGATATGGACGCCGTGTGCTTCGTCGACGAGGACAGGGATGCCTTTCCCATGAGCAAGCTTGACGATGCTCTCAAGGTCGCCTGCGACACCGAAGTACGTCGGGTTAATGACAAGTATCGCCTTCGTATCAGGATGAAGACTGAGGGCACGTTCGACGGCACTTGGTGTGATACCGTGAGCAATTCCAAACATTTCATCAAATTCAGGGTGAATGAAAATCGGGTGCGCTCCAGAAAGAACGATAGCCGACATGATCGATTTATGGACATTTCGCGGAACGAGGATTTTATCGTCCGGACCGACGACGCTCATGATCATTGCCATGATTGCCGTTGACGTTCCTTGGACAGAGAAAAACGTTTCATCTGCATGGAATGCTTGTGCCGCCAATTGATGGGCATCTTTGATAATCGTTTTCGGATGATGTAAATCATCGAGTGGAGCGATGTTGATTAAATCGATATCGAGTGCATTTTGACCGATGAACGATCGAAATGCAGGATCCATTCCTTGCCCATTTTTATGACCAGGAATATGAAATTGAATTGGTTGACGTTTCGCATGCGCGAGTAGCGCATCGAATAAAGGTGTATCGAGCTGTGTTAAGCTTTTTGTTTGCACCAGATTTCCCCCCTTAAAACCGAATAAAAAAACAATCAAACAAGCTAACTATAACAAGTTTTCATAACGTTGCAACTGTTTTATCTTCGATTTCATTGTAAAATAAGAATCGTGAAGAAAGGATGTGTCAGGATGGCTCTTAATTATCCCATCAACCCAGACTGGTCGACGAAGGAAATCGTCACCGTCATTGATTTTTTTAACATCGTTGAAGAAGCTTACGAAAAAGGTGTGTCACGTGAAGAATTTATGCGGACATATAAAGCCTTCAAGAAAATCGTGAATGCGAAGTCGGAAGAAAAACAACTCGATCAATTCTATTTCGAAGAAACAGGTTGCTCCAGTTACCGTGCGGTCCAACAAGCAATCAAACAAGACGAACCGATTTTACGAATGAAAAAATGAAGAATGATTAAGAGAGAAAGGCGAGGATTTCATTCGGAATTCCTTGTCTTTTTTTAGTGTGCATCCTACATATATCCTGAAAGGGAAACCGATTAGTTGTTTAGAATAAAGAAAAATGGGTTATATATTACATACAAGACGATATCGTTAAACTGTAATTTTTAAAAATAGATGCTTTACATCTAAGTTGAATCGTACTATTATAGATTCAATCCACTAATTAGTCGCAATTGTCTGATAATTAAAACGTTCATTTATCTCGCGAAGGAGTGTGGTTACTGTGAAACAAGTAATAGAAGCATACAAGAGAAAAGATGCAGAAAAACGCATTCCGGTATTGCGTCTCGAAATTGATTATGAGCTCGCAACATTGCACGATGCAATCGTAGAAAGTGATGCAGAAGCGGTTGGTGCCAGTAAAGAGCGTCTCGAAAAATACCGCCAAGAAATGGTGTTATTAGAGGCATGATTCAGTAAACGATAAACTAAAAATCAAATAAATTAAATCAATCAACCAGCGAAAATTTTCGCTGGTTTTCTTTTTTTGTTACTATGGAAAAGACAGGAATCATATAAAAGGAGTGAGGCGCATGCAAGGCATAGAGTTACATGCTATCGATTTAATGAAACGAGCGGGTAAATATATCCGTCAGATGATAGACCATGCGTATCATATCGAAGAAAAAACGAATAAAAGTGACTTAGTGACGGAGATTGACAAAAATGTCGAAGATTTATTAATTGAAGGTATCCTGAATCAGTATCCAGATCATCATATATATGGAGAAGAAGGGCGTGCGGCGCGACCTGAAACATTGGGTGGCACGATTTGGTTCGTCGATCCGATTGACGGCACGATGAATTTCATTCGCCAAAAACGCTTATTTGCGATTTCGATTGCCATCATGGTAGAGGGCGAACTTCAGTATGGATTTGTGTATGACGTCATGGCGGATGAGATGTTTCATTGCATTAAAGGACAGGGCGCATTCGAAAATGGAATTCGATTAGCGCCAATTGAAGAGAAGCCGGTTAATGATGCGATCATCTGTATGAATGCGACGTGGGTGACTGCCAATCGAAGAATTGATGCAGCATTGCTAGCGCCACTCGTAAAAGACGCTGTTGGGGTTCGGGCAGTCGGTGCCGCCTCGCTTGAACTCGCTTGGGTCGCCGCGGGGCGTGTTGACGGCTACATTACGATGCGAAACATGCCATGGGATTACGCAGCTGGACAACTGTTGATTGAGGAGCTTGGAGGGCGCGTCGGGACAATTGAAGGCGACGCGATGACTTTCCAAGAACAAACGAGTGTTCTTGCAGGGAGTCGGACATTTGTCGCAGACGTATTGACGTATGTAAACAAATAAAACGCCCTTGAACTACCTCCACCTACGCTTCGCTTAGAGGTGGAGGATTCCTGAGTGATCCGACCTGACGGTCGAAACCTGATCAGGCTAACCCCGTCGTCCCGACGGTTGAAGAAGCTAAGAGGCGTTCAGCTTCTTGTTTGAGGTTCAGTCCTGCGTTCACATCACGGTCGTGGTGGATGCCGCAACTCGGGCATGTCCATTCACGCAAGCCAAGATGTTTCACGTCTTTGTGTTGATGTCCGCAACTGGAACACAGTTGACTAGAGGCGAAGGTCTTGCCGACTTTCACGACGGTCTTTCCGTACCATGCCGCCTTGTATCCGAGCATGCGGAAGAACTCCGACCAACTGACCTCAGAGATGGACTTGCTCAACTTGCGATTCTTCTGCATGTTCTTCACTTGCAAGGTCTCGATGCCGATGACGTCGTGGTTTTTGACGATCTCGGTCGACACCTTGTGCAGGAAATCGGTTCGCTTGTTGGCGATCTTCTCGTGGATGCGGGCGACCTTTCGCTTCTGCTTCTGGTAGTTCTTCGCCTCGGAAAGTGTTACTTTCTTGTCCAAGGCCAACCGTTGACGACGAGAAAGCTTGCGTTGCTCGCGCGCCAGCTTTTGCTCAAGCGAACGGAAGTAACGGTCGTTCTTGTATACCGTGCCGTCCGACAGGACGGCGAAGTGCTTCAATCCGACATCGACGCCGACGGATGAGCCCGTCTTCGGCATTTCGTTGCTCTCCTGCTCGACGAGCAGGGAGACGAAGTATTTTCCTGAAGC
>NZ_JACSMP010000031.1:0-294 GCF_018618725.1 Exiguobacterium sp. s80
TTCGAAAGAACTCCCGTCGTTGAAGCAGGCGTTCGACTGGCTGAAGGAAGTCGATAGCACGTCTGTGCAGACGAGCGTCAAACATCTTGCTGATGCCTTTGACCGCTTCTTCAAGAAACAGAACGAACGGCCTCGCTTCAAGTCGAAGAGCAATCCCGTTCAATCGTACAAGACGAACATTCAGGGTAAGTCTCAACTTCCTGATGTCTCGATCGTCGGCAACAAGTTAAAACTCCCGAAGTTGAAATGGGTGCGTTTCGCCAACTCGAGGCAGGTCGTCGGACGCATCTTGAA
>NZ_JACSMP010000032.1:0-261 GCF_018618725.1 Exiguobacterium sp. s80
ACGAGTAGGTTCATCCAGCCGACGCAGTAGAATGGATCGGTCATCACCGCAGTTCCAGTAGGTGATGCGACGTTAGCAGGGGAAGGACGTAAAGCCCTGTACATAGCCTAAGTCCCGAGGGATATGGTAAAGATCGTTGAGAGGTTCAGACGGGGTCATATGGTACGAGACTGTAGGCAGTCCCACGACAAACGGTGGGGAATTTCCTAGTAGGCGGCTGTATGATTGCTGTGACACGACCTGAGGTGGCTTCTGGCCACG
>NZ_JACSMP010000033.1:0-253 GCF_018618725.1 Exiguobacterium sp. s80
TCACTTCGTTTGCTGGCGTACTGCGTCACATTGAATGGACTCGCTTCGCTCCCTCCTTCAACGTTCCTCGCACGACATGTTCTCCAGTCTTTATTCTTCATCTTTCCTGCATTTTCTTTTCCTTTTTTTAATCTAAAAGACTTGATGCACTAGAAGAGCATGTGCATACTGCGGTAGGCAGGCGAGGAAAACGGCTGGATGGGCAGACTAACCCCTTGAAAATAAAAGGATTAAATCTGCCCAACGTTTCTGC
>NZ_JACSMP010000034.1:0-245 GCF_018618725.1 Exiguobacterium sp. s80
AGGTAGCCGTATCGGAAGGTGCGGCTGGATCACCTCCTTTCTAAGGAAAACGTCCCGTAAGGGACATGCCCATCGTTCAGTTTTGAGAGCTCGTCTCTCTAGTCTCGATAGAGACACTCGCACCTTGAAAACTGAAGACATCAACAAGACATCAAATTTTTATAACCATGTCATTAGACGTGTGTTCTTAGAATACCAAAATGCTAGATCAAGGTATGAAGGGCGTACGGTGGATGCCTTGGCAC
>NZ_JACSMP010000035.1:0-230 GCF_018618725.1 Exiguobacterium sp. s80
CCACTCTCGAAATTCACGGCATTGATGATGATGTGATTATGAATATGCTCCTTGTCCGTATGCGTGTAGATGACGGCTTCATGCCCTTTAGAGATGGCTCGAGCGAGTTCTTGTCCGATCTCGTTCGCTTGTTTGGCTGTTACTTCCCCTGGCTTAAAGGATTGAATGACATGGTGGGCTTGAATTCCGTCCGGTTTGCCCCATAATTCTCTCGTCGCCTTCATCTGAGA
>NZ_JACSMP010000005.1:0-183948 GCF_018618725.1 Exiguobacterium sp. s80
CGTTGACGAAGCTTGCGCTTCATTCATTGTTTGTATCCGAAGATACGTTTTTTGCCTCATCGTTCAGTTTTCAAAGTTCGTCGTGTCGTGTTAGCGACTTTAATAAGATATCATGGAATAACTTAACCGTCAATCCTTTTTCTTATTTTTTTAATTTGTTTTCGTCGTTCAGAGCGTGTCGCCCTGTCGACATGTATTAATATACTATCTCAAAATAGTAACGTCAACAGATTTTAATAAAAAACTTTTAATTATTTTTTTCTTCTATATATAGTATTTTCGATTCGCGATAAAAAACATATGAACCAATCGTTTAAACGACTGGTTCATATGTTACGAGTTCCACGCCCGTACCTTTTGTTTGACGATAAGAGATGCGAATTAACCCTTTACGCATAAAGAAATCGACTAAACTACCTAAATCAACCTTCAGTTCCTGCAATCGTTCATTTTCCATTAGTTCATACATCGTCCACGGGATTGTTCTTTCACGCATCACTTCAAACAAATACTTTCCACCGGATAATACTTTCGATTGAAGTAGATGTTCCAGACCAATCAAAGCTAAATGGATTCGCAATTCAAGTGTTTCTTCACTTAATAGTAATTGCTGGTATAACTTGTACACTTCCGGATCATCCATGCGAGCTTGTTCCCAGACGACAATTTCAGGATGTGCTCCTTTTTCAAGAACGGAAAGCCGTGCTAAATGATGTAAAGCATGATGCACGTGCGTGTAAGCATCATAGTAGTTACCGCGACTAAAGAGATTACGCCCGTCTTGAAAACGACGTAGTAGTTTCGCAAAAGACAGTGACATTTGCAGGCAACGTTCTGCTTCCGGGAAATTCAACAGCCTTTTTTTCATATCAGTTAAATAATCATTGCGTTCAAAAATAATTGTTCCTTCGGATATCCAATGGACAGCTCGCCGATTCGCGTTCAGTACAATCCATCGTGACAGTACATCTTCATGGACGACATGAAGTGACACCTTGAGTGTATCTAGGCGGTAGTGTTTGATTGTCCATTCAATAGAGGAGTCCCGTGTAACAACTAGTAACAGTATATCAAATTGGTCCGTCAATGAATCCTTCGGTTGCTGTTTTTCAACAGCGATGATCCCTTGCGTTTCTTGATAGGCAGCATATTCGGAATAAATTGTTCTTGTGACTTGTTCCATTCAATTCTCACCCTTCTTCACTCATACTCATCCGTTACCATTTTCGACAAAAATTCATTGTTTCCTTCTTCAGGACATAAGCTACAATATGCTAGACTGTCGTTAGGGGGAATTCAATTGAAAAAACAACGCAAGAATAAAATAAACCGCGCCCGTAACTTGGCGATGTTCCTCGTTTTTGGTGGAATGCTCGTTATGTATGGCGGTCTTCTATTAAAACAATTTGAAATCATCATGGTTATTTTAATGCTACTCGGTTTTGTCATGGTCTTAGCGAGTACTGCCTTATATTTCTTAATTGGTTTAACTTCAACGAAAGCAGCCGTCGTCACTTGTCCGAACTGTGGAAAAGAAACAAAAGTCCTCGGTCGCGTCGATTTATGTATGCATTGCGATGAGCCACTCACGATGGACCAAGAACTTGAAGGAAAAGAATTCGATGAAAAATACAATAAACACAATAAACGAGCTCCCCGTTAAAGGAAGCTCGTTTTTATTGTACGTTTGATTGGCATTCAGGACACGTCCCGTATACTTCGAGACGATGACGATCTACTTTAAATCCAGTCAAATGTGCAGCGACCGTCTCGACATCATCGAGAACCGGATAATTGAAGTCGACGATTTTACCGCACCCTTCACATATCATATGATAATGACGTGTCGTAACGAAATCGAATCGGCTCGAAGCGTCTCCATAGTTCATCTCTTCAACGATTCCTTTTTCACGGAAAACACGTAAATTATTATAAACTGTCGCCACACTCATATTTGGAAAACGATGTTCGAGCGCACGATAGATATCATCTGCCGTCGGATGCGTATGTCCTGTCGTCAAGTATTCCAAGATTGCGTGACGTTGTGGTGTCATGCGAACGCCCGAGTCCCGTAAAGATCGTACTGCGTCATCTAGCATTTCGTTAGCCACGTCCATCCCCTCATTTCTATCTTTCATTGATTATTAGATTGTAATCTTTATAATTAGTCTACCTACATTATTCCCGTCCGTCAACGGCTCTGCTTCTGATTTGACGTCCGTGATACAATCATATCGTGATATTTTTCACGAATCAACGATTGGAGGAATCATCCATGTCAACCCATTCTACACGCCCGACATCCGAGGCGTTATACGACGTTGCCCAAAAATGTATCGTCGGAGGTGTCAACAGTCCATCCCGCTCTTTTAAGGCCGTCGGAGGAGGCGCCCCCGTTTATATGGAACGTGGAGAAGGTGCTTACTTTTACGATGTCGATGGCAATCGTTATATCGATTACTTAGCCGCTTACGGTCCAATCATCACCGGGCACGGGCATCCACATATTACGGAAGCGATTACGCATGCGGCGCAAAATGGTCTCCTATATGGTACGCCTCATCGCCTAGAAATCGACTTTGCACATAAGCTTCAACAAGCGATTCCGTCTTTAGAAAAAGTTCGCTTTACGAATTCAGGAACCGAGGCGGTCATGACGACGATACGAGTCGCGCGTGCCTACACGGGTCGTGAACTCGTCGTGAAATTCAGCGGCTGTTACCACGGACATTCTGATTTAATGTTGATTGCAGCAGGAAGTGGTCCAGCAACACTCGGTTCACCGGACTCTGCCGGTGTAACGAAAGCAACAGCGAAAGAAGTCTTGACGACACCGTTCAATGATGTTGAAGCCTATCGTCAAATCATGGCTGAATGGGGCGATCAAGTTGCCTGTGTCCTCGTCGAACCGATCGTTGGGAACTTCGGGATTGTCGAACCGCATCCTGGATTCCTCGAAGCCATCAATGAGATTACTCATGAGCACGGCGCACTCGTCATCTACGATGAAGTCATCACGGCGTTCCGCTTCACATACGGCAGTGCTCAAGAACTATTGAATATCCGTCCTGATATGACGGCACTCGGCAAGATCATCGGTGGTGGTCTTCCGATCGGTGCATACGGTGGTCGTAAAGACATCATGGAACACGTTGCTCCGCTCGGTCCTGCTTATCAAGCTGGAACGATGGCTGGAAATCCGGCATCGATGGCAGCAGGTATCGCTTGCCTAGAGTTACTTGAACAGCCTGGTGTCTACGAAGAATTCGAACGTCTCGGTGCGAAGCTCGAACAAGGGATTCTCGAGGCTGCTGCTACTCATGACGTCACGATTACAATCAATCGTCTAAAAGGAGCTTTGACGGTCTACTTCACGGATGAGACGGTCACTGACTACCTCGGTGCGGAGCGCTCAAATAGCGAGATGTTCGGTCGTTTCTTCAAATTGATGCTCGAGCAAGGCATTAATCTTGCCCCTTCAAAATACGAGGCGTGGTTCTTGACGACGGCTCACACGGACGCAGACATCGATGAGACGATTGCTGCCGTCAACCGTGCGTTCGCACAATTGTAAGCTGTTCATTCTTTATACAAAAAGGCTATTCCGAAAAAAACGGAATAGCCTTTTTTCATTCGACGAGCTCGAGGTTCTGAATCGCGTACAGTTCAAAATATGCGCCACGTTTACGCATCAACTCTTCATGACGACCGAGTTCCGTGATTTGACCATTTTCAATCACGACAATCTTATCGGCATCCGTAATCGTCGACAGACGGTGGGCGACAGTAAACGTCGTCCGTCCTTTCGCGAGACGCGCAAGCGAATCTTGAATCATCGATTCACTTTCTAGATCTAGCGCACTTGTTGCTTCATCCAGAATGAGAATCGGTGGGTTCTTCAAGAAGACACGGGCAATCGCCAAGCGTTGCTTTTGTCCCCCTGACAGTTTAACGCCTCGTTCTCCGACCGCCGTCTTGTACCCTTGCGGCAGCCGTTCAATGAACTCGTGTGCATTCGCCGCCTTCGCAGCAGCAATTACTTCTTCATCCGTCGCTTCCGGGTTCCCCATCTTGATGTTCATTTCGACCGATTCACTAAAGAGAATCGATTCTTGCATGACCATTCCGATTTGGTCGCGTAAGCCACGCAATTTCAAGTTTCGGATGTCGACACCGTCAAGCGTAATCCGTCCAGACGAAACATCATAAAAACGAGGAATCAGACTGACGAGCGTCGATTTCCCGCCTCCCGACATTCCGACGAAGGCGATTCGTTCCCCCGCCTGGACGTCGAGCGTCAACCGGTTGATCGCAAGTTCGCCATCTTCTTCATACGAGAAGCTGATGTCTTCGAACTGGACGTTTCCTTTAACAGCGACCGGATCTTTCGCATGTGCTTTTTCCGTAATATCATACGGTTCGTCTAAAAATTCAAACATCCGGTCCATCGAAGCAATCGATTGTGTCAACGTAGTGGACGAGTTGACGAGGCGACCGAGCGGTGCATACAGACGGTCGATGTAGCCGATGAAAGCGACCATCGTCCCGATTGTTACTTGTCCGTTCAAGACGAAAAAGGCAGCCGTACCAAAAATCAAAATCGGTGCAAAGTCGGTAATCGTCGAAACGACGACGTAGGTCCGTGCATTCCAGTTCGTCTGACGAAGTGCCGCTTTTAAGAAACCATCATTTTGACCTTTGAACGCTTTGTTTTCATGTGGTTCAAGGGCGAAACTGCGGATAACTGCCATTCCGTTGACCCGCTCCGTCAAATGTCCTTGGAGTTCCGCAAGTGCTGCTGAGCGATCGCGCGTCAAACTGCGGAGCCGCCCATAAAAGAACTTCACGGCAAAGGCATAAAACGGCAATGGGATGATTGCGACGAGCGTCAATTTCGGATTGATCGTCCACATGATGGCAATTGCGATAAAAATCGTAATCATATCGAGCCATAAGTTCATCAAACCCGTTACAACAAAATCTTTTGTTTGTTCGACATCGTTGATGATTCGGGAGATGACTTCCCCGGTTTTCGTATTTGAATAAAACCGAAGTGATAATTTCTGAACATGATCAAACAAATTATTCCGTACGTCGAACAAAATTTTCGACGCCGACCACTGTGCTAAATACTGACGGACGAATTCAAGTGGTGGTTTGACGACGAGGAAGACGAAGAAGCCCGCTCCAATCAAATACGCCAGTTCCTTACTCCGCTCTGCAAGCGGTACCGTATTATCGGTCAGGAGGTTATCGATGATGTACTTATACAGTAACGGTAATCCTAACGGAATCGAAAACTTGATGATCCCGACGAACACCGTCAAAAAGATTTGTTTTTTGTACGGCTTGACGAACTGCATGTAGCGACGAATCGAACCTGGCGCCTTATTTTTCTGTTGTTGAGTTTCCTTACCCATGATGATTCACTTCCTTCAATTAAAAAAAGACGATGGCGAACCATCATCTCCGATATCTTGTTTCATATTCACGATACCACGTTTCAACGAATGCCGGATTGAACGGACCTTTCCGACTTCGAATCCACTGGATTAAAATCTGGACGTTGTCCTTCAGGATACGATCAATCGCTTTCGGATAATTCATTTCCCGGCGATGTTTCTCGTACTCATCCTCATCCAAAATCATATACGACATGTCCGGATACACCTTAATGTCTAAATCATAATCAATGTACTTGACTGCTCGATCCTTTTCATCAAACGTCGAAGGTGACCCTAGGTTACAGTAATAGTAGATTCCATCCTCTCGAATCATACAGATTACGTTAAACCAGAGTTCTGTCGAAAAATAACAAATCGCGGGTTCGCGTGTCCGCCACTGACGACCATCCGATTCACTGACCATGATTCGATCATTGAATCCAATCAATTCTTCTTCCGTCGATTTAAGCACGAGCGTTTCTTCCCAAACTCTGTGTAAGCTGCCATTATGTTTGAAACTTTGAATCTCAATCTTGCTACCTTCTTTTGGGAATCGACTCATGTGCTACTCCTTTCTGAAGCTTTTTTATTCAATTTTTCTATACTCTCGTGCTTATTATACCCATTTTCAGAACACATGAAAAACGAAAGGGTACTTTTTCAGAAAAATGACTGTGATTTATTAACTAAAGTAGTCTAAAATCGCGCGTTTCCGTTGATTGAACATCGGTTTGAGAATCAGTAGATCGACAATCATTTTCGGAAAATAAGATTTATAGAGTAATTCATCAATCATGTAGACCCCGTCCGGACGCTGTTCGACACGGTGGAGATGACACCAAGCAGCGAACGGGAACGGGACCTTGACCCCTACATCAACGAAAGCATGTTGACCGACAATCGGAATCAGTGACTCCCACTCGACGAAAATGGGCGGAAGACCGACTTTAAGCTGAATCGTGTTTCCGGCGATTGTCCGCGTATCACCAATCGTTTTCACTTTCGGGAAAACCGTCATTCCCGTTAATGCTTTCGCATCGCCTAAAAACGTCCAAGCCTGCTCTAACGTCGCTGTTACTTTCGTTTCCGTACGAAATGTATTCATGTAGTCTCCTCCTTTAATAGACGATCGATTTTCATTTGTGCGACTGATATCGGCTGCTTGACGTACGTTGCTTCATCCATCAGTACCGTTCCTTCAGGTTGCGTCGCGACACGGTAAATACTGACTTCCCAAATCCGGTGTGAAAAGATATGTTTAATCTTCCCGACATACGTTCCGGGTACGGTTTCCGTCGATTCGACTAACGGATATTGCCACATACCCGCGAGCAGTCCCGTATCCGGTCGCTGTTCGATTGCAACTTTCCCTGCTTCTTCGTAGACGAGAGCGTCGTATTGAATCGTCTGCGTTTTTCCTTTTTTCGTTTTGACCGGTAACTCACCTTGGGCATTTCGCTCGTACGCAAAACAGACGTCATTGACGGGACATAACCCACACATCGGAGACTTCGGTGTACAGACGATTGCCCCGAGCTCCATCAATCCTTGGTTGAAGCTCGACGGATCAAGCGGATCAATCAGTTCATGGACCGCTGCCTCGAACAGTTTCCGTGTTTTCGGTGCGGCGATGTCTTCATAAATCCCAAGCACCCGCGATAAGACGCGCATGACATTTCCATCGACTGCCGGTTCCGCCTGACCGTAAGCAATTGACAGGACTGCTCCCGTCGTATACGGTCCGACACCACGTAAGCTTTCAAAAATTTCTTTTTCGTCAGGAACAATTCCGCCATATTTTTCAACAACTTCTTGAACGGCGATTTGAAGATTCTTAACACGGGAATAGTATCCTAAGCCTTCCCAGTATTTTAAGACTTCGCTTTGCTCTGCCGCCGCTAAATCGTGCGGCGTCGGAAAACGGTCCGTGAAGCGATTATAATAAGGGATGACGGTATCGACACGCGTCTGTTGTAACATGATTTCACTAATCCAGATGTGGTAAGGATTTTTAGTTTCTCGCCATGGTAACTGGCGTTGTTCACGTAAAAACCATGCGACCAATTCGGTTGTGAACGTTCGTTTGTTAAAGTTTATGAAATATTCTTGAACGGGGATCAAATGTCTACCTCTTTTCTACAAAAATACGTTATAGTGAATGAAAATTACCCGGAACGCTTACACTTGTTTGTTTATCCGTACCATTACTACTTTTAGAGGAGCGAATTCGCATTGGATACTGGTACACATATCGGAATGGGACTTTGTCTCGCCGCCATCGCAACACTTGAACCGGATGTCGCAGCAAGCGCAACACTCTTTGCTGCCGTCACGACCACTGCCTTAGTCGGATCGCACGCCCCCGACTTTGACACGGTTTTTAAATTTAAAGGGAACGGTGCTTACTTGACGCAACACCGTGGAAAATCCCATGGATTGATTGCCCTACTCGCTTGGCCGTTACTCTTATCAATCGTCATCGGCACCTTATTCGGCGTACCACCTACTTCATTATGGCTGATGGCGCAGATCGCTGTCGCCCTTCATGTCTTCGTCGATCTGTTTAACGCCTATGGCACACAAGCTCTGCACCCCTTCAAACAGACCTGGATTGGTTGGGGTGTCATCAATACGTTCGATCCGTATTTATTCACGATGTATTACGGCGCTTTCGGAATCTGGGTCCTGACACGCGCGACCATCGTCATTTTCCCGATTTTAATCGTCATCGTCGCGATTTATTACGCCGTACAGTTTAAACTCCGAAATGATGCCCTGGCGACGGCAGCCCGTTACTATGGCGGGGCCCACAAGTTATTCATCTCACCCGGAATGAAGTGGGACGAGTGGCACGTCGCAGCACGACTGCGCGACGACTATTCCGTCGTCAAAATCAACTCTGGTGTCGTCGTCGAATGCGGAAACTTCCGCATCAAAGAGGAACCGCATGGGGATTCACTCTATGAAGTCGTCAAACAAAATGAGGACTTGAAAGCTTTCCTCGCCTTCTCAAAAATCCACACGTATACGGTATCCCGAAAAGACGGCATCGTCGAATATCGTTTCACGAACTTACGGTATTTCACAAAAGATGTCTACCCATTCGTTGCCGTCGTCCGAATCGACGAGGCGTCCCAACAAATCGTCAGTTCCTATACGGGTTGGGTCTTTAGCGAACGGACGCTGCAAAAGAAACTGATTATCCCTGCTTTATAAACAAAAACTCCGTGTCCGTGGTCAACCGACCAAGACAGGGAGTCTTTTTCTGTTCATTTACTGGACGTCGCGTCCGAGCATCAAGTGCTTAAACTTTTCATTCGATGTATTGAAGCGGTGCAACATCGCGCCATGTTGTTTGATTTGTTGCTCGACGAACCGGACGGCGACAGCCTCACCTTGATATTTTTCGCCTGCCCGGGCAAGCGTCGCCTCAAAATCTTCCCAAAGGACTTCGACCCATGTCAATGCCTCGATTGGCGTTAATACCGGATTGACGGCTTGTAATTCTCCTGCTAGTTGCTCTAGTGCCGCTGTGCGGTTTTCTTCCATCATACACCCTCCTCAGAATGAATCAGCGCAAGCGGAATCGCGACTTCGTTGACGGTTCCTTCAAAATGCCCCCAACCCATGACGCCGTTGACGAAATGTAATTCGAATACCGCCTCTTCCCCTTCGACTTGGTAAAGTTGTCCGGTTTCGAACTGACTTGCATCGACGAGATAACTTTGTGCCATCGCGATTTTCCGAATGACAACTTCGACTTCACTCATGTTCCCATGCTGCTCCGCTTTTCTTTTTTGTTCGTTTAGTTTCGTGACGAGCATTTCTAATTCGTATTTCGATAATTGACTCATCCGTGTTTCCATCAAAAAACTCCCCCTCTTCGTCATTAGTATATACGAAAAGGAGGAGTCATATCATGGTGTTAGCTCGATTTCAGCTCAAGATTCCGTTTGCTTTGAAGGGCGTACATCTTCGCGTAAATCCCTTTTTCCGACAAGAGCACGTCATGTGTACCACGCTCCATGATTTGACCGTGATCGAGGACGATGATTTCATCGGCATCTTTAAT
This sequence comes from Exiguobacterium sp. s80, assembly GCF_018618725.1. Classification (NCBI taxonomy): domain Bacteria; kingdom Bacillati; phylum Bacillota; class Bacilli; order Caryophanales; genus Exiguobacterium; species Exiguobacterium sp. s80. The sequence continues at coordinate 9,517 of NZ_JACSMP010000005.1, forward strand.
CGTCGACAACCGGTGCGCGATGATGAAGGTCGTCCGTCCTTTCGTCAACGTCAGCAAGGCTTCTTGAATCATCGCTTCCGTCTCGGAATCGACACTTGCCGTCGCTTCGTCAAGAACGAGAATCGCGGGATCAAAGGCAAGCGCACGGGCAAAACTGATTAATTGCCGTTCCCCCGCAGACAAGGTCGCACCTTTTTCGATGACCGGTTCGTCTAAGCCATGCGGAAGTCGATCGATGAAGCGGTCTGCTCCGACGGCAACGATTGCCTGGCGGACACGCTCTTCCGAAATCGATGGATTATCCAGTGTAATGTTCGAACGAATCGTTCCTGTAAACAAGAACGGATCTTGTAAGACGATTCCCATGTGGTCACGGACCGCTTGTTTCGGTAACGTCGTAACATCTTGTCCGTCAATCAGGAGATGACCGGACGAAGGATCATAAAAACGCATCAACAGGTTCATGATTGAGCTTTTCCCACTCCCCGTATGCCCGACGAGGGCGATGGTCGCACCAGGACGTGCCTCAATCTCGATTTGACGTAAAACCGGATACCCCTCTTCATAGCTGAATCCGACGTCTTTAAACTCGACGCGCCCTGAGAAACGGGGAATCCGACCTTGTTCGACCGGTTCACCTTTTTCGTCGAGCAACTGGAACATCCGGTCGGCCGAGACGAGTGCTTGTTGGAGCGGTGACAGTTGATTCATGATTTGTGTGACCGGTTCGAACAGACGCGACACGTAATCAATGTAGGCATAGAGAATTCCGAGTGATAAAAATGTCCCGTTCGTTAAACTTTGACCGGCAACGACCCAAATCAATAAGGCGAGCGTCAAGTTTTTTAAGAAATACGATAAGTTGTGTGACATCAATGCATCGAGCCGTAACAGTTTCGCACGGGTTTGATAGTTTTCTTCATTTTTCTGTTCGAATTCAGCGAGCACTTCTGCTTCACGGGCGTACGACTGAATGATCGGCATCGTCTGGATGTTTTCATTCAATTGTCCGTTCATATCCGCGACGAGTGCCCGGACTTTAAAGTTGTTTTCCGTCGCAAACTTTTGGAACAGTTGAATCCAAAAATAGACGATCGGGATAATGGCTAAGGAAACGAGACCCAGCCGGACATCCAGGAAGAACATCGCGACGAGAATCCCTGCCATCGTGATGATGCCTGAGAACACACGCGCCAGGACACCGAGGTAGAGATCCCGGATCGTCTCCGTATCGTTCGTGACACGACTGACGATTTTACCAATCGGTGTCTGATCGAAGTAACGGACCGGCAAGCGTTGCAGATGTGAAAAGACATCAAGCCGCATCCGTTTAACGATTTTATGCGCTGAGCGTTGCAATAAGATTTGTTGGACCCAGTTCAGGCCCGCTGCGATCAACAGCAAAATGATATAAAAGAGCGATAACCAACCAATCGCCTTTAAGTCCGAGGCATAAAAATCATAGACTTGTCCTTGCGTGAGCTTTTCGACACCGGCGTACCGAAACGTTTCCTCTCCTCGCGTGACAGTTAACGTGTCCCCCGCGACTTGACGTTCGCCACCACTGACGACTTGTTCCGGAACGAAATAATACCCCGCCTTCGACTGGACGATCGAGATCGGACCGATGACCGCCGACTTCGGAACGTCTTGCGACTTCGCAAAACGTCGTCCGTCATAACCGACCGTCCCCCCCGATTCGACTTCCACCCAGTCTTTTTCGATTGCGACGATGTGTTCGTCGATGATGATTTTTGCGATATACGGTCCTGTCAGTTCGGCTCCGACCGCTAAAACGAGCAGGAAAAGCCCGAGAAAGATTGCGCGTTTCTCATGCATCGCATAGCGGACGAGTGAACGAATCGTCGTTTTCCGTCTGACGGGATCGAGTAAATAATTTTCTTGTTCAGTCAATTTCAGCACCTCCTGCCTTACGTTTCTTCACTTTGTCGTTCGAATTGTTCTGCATACCAGCCACGTCGTTCCATCAGCTGTTCATGCGTTCCCCGCTCACTGATCACGCCGTCTTGTAAGACGAGAATTTCATCCGCATGCGCGACGGCAGACAACCGGTGCGCAACGATCAATGTCGTTGACTGATGACGGTTCGTCCGGATCGCGTCGATGATTTGTGATTCCGTTTTCGCATCAACGGCTGACAACGAGTCGTCGAGCAACAGCAACTCCGGTTTCTTCAACATCGCCCGGGCAATCGACAAGCGTTGTTTCTGTCCACCGGAAAGCGTGACTCCCCGTTCTCCGACCATCGTTTGTAACCCTTGGTCAAGCGTCTCGACATCCGTCGTAAAGGCCGCTAAACGAATCGCTTCTTGCAACTCAGCTTCTGTTGCCTCACCCGCCCCGAACAAAATGTTATCGCGTACGGATTTTGAGAAGAGTAGATGCTCTTGCGAGACATAGCCCGTCCACCCGCGGACGGTCTCCAGTGCGACGTCTTCATAGGGGGTTCCATTTACTTTCAACATGTCTCGTCCAATCGGATACTCCCGTAAAAATTGGCGTAAGAGCGTTGTTTTCCCAGATCCAGTCGGACCGACGATTCCAATCGTCTGTCCGTGTTTGATCGTCAAATCAATCCCGTGTAACGACGGATGATTCATCTCTGGATACGTAAACGTCAAGTTAGCCAGAGTAATCATTCCCGGTCGCACAACTTCGACTTTCGGTGTCGATGTGATCAGCGGTTTGACACGCATCGTCGCTTCTAAGCGATCGAGACTCGCCGTCCCGCGCTGGATGACGTTGATGAGCTCACCGAAGGCATACATCGGCCAAATCAACATCCCGAGGTAAATATTGAAAGCGACGAGCTGACCGAGCGTAATATCGTTCGTAAAGACAAGGTACGTCCCGAACGATAGACCAATTAAATAGCTGACACCGACCAATAACTTGATGATCGGTTCGAATAAGACGTCAATTTTTGCGACATGCATGTTTTTTTCGAAGACATCCGTCGTCGTGTCATCGAATTTTTTGACATCGATCTCTTCTTGGACGAACGAGCGGATGACACGAAGTCCGGAAATCGATTCGACGACCTGGTCATTCATCGTTCCAAACGCATCTTGGGCGACGATGAAGCGGCCGTGAATTTGACTTCCGAGCTTGTTCATCGCATACGCGAGGAGCGGCATCGGAAGGAGTGCCGCGAGCGTCAGTTTCCAATCAATCGCGACCCCCATCACGACGAGGGTGATCGCCGTCATATTCAACGAATCGACAAGTGTCAACACACCGAATCCGGCTGTTCGTTCGACCGCTTTTAAGTCATTCGTCGCAAGCGCCATCAAATCTCCTGTTCGGTTCTTTTGATAGAATGTCGGCGTCAATTTTAATAAATGTGTAAAGAATCGGCTTCGTAATGTCCGTTCGAGTAAAAATGCCGTCCCGAACAATTTCGCGAGCCATAGATACGTCAAAATAAACGAAGCGATCGAAATTACGAGCAGTCCGACGACATATTGAATCAGTGTCGTCCGGTCCATCGACCCGGACCGTAACCCGTCAATCACTTTTCCAATCAGCCACGGCGGCGTTAAATCAATAAAACCCGTGATAATTAAGAGTACGACGGCAATCAGATAAGATGTTTTGTGTTCTTTTAGAAACCAACTGAGTTGGCGAAATAATCGCACGATGGTTCCCCCCTTTGTGTCATGTTATGGTGTTCCTTTTTTCCGAACGCACAAAAAAGGCATACTGATTTCCGGAAGCAGTCCGAGAATCAATATGCCTTGAAAAGACGATATGAATCAAAAATATGGTCTGCGCGCTCGGGGAACGGATTCCCTGTCAATCGCACACTAAAATGAGTGTTTATACGAGTTCGAGAGTCTCCGCCATATTCAACTGTCCAATAGTAGATGCGATAACAAGTTGCTTTTTCATGTGACGGTTCCTCCTTTTCTTAATCTGAGCGTAGAATAGCACAATTGTCGGACAATTGTCAATTTTCCATCTTGCTATTTAGGAGAATGAGTTTTCAATTTTTTCAAAAGGAAAGACGCTTGTTAGATTCCTTCTTCTTCTTGCTTGACCTGTTCGATGACTGTTGCCACGATTCCATATGGGAACCCTTTTCGAACGAGTGCTTGTTTCGTTTTTTGTTCTCGGGCAAATGGCTCCAGTTTATGATATTTCGGATAATATTTACGCGCTTGATAGAGCGCCGCCTCTTCTTCCGCGTCGACTTCGACTTCCTCAAAGACGATTTGAAACCCTTGTTGCGTCACTTCTGAAGAAAAACCACGTTGCATCAGAGTTTGTTGCAGTTTCTGTTTCAATTCCCGGACCGAACGCCGCGCTAATTCCTTTTGTTTTTGGCGCAAGAACTTGACGACCTTCTCAAGCTCTTCTTCTTCCGTAAACTGTCGTAACGCTTCATCGATAAACTCTTTTTTTACCTTCAATGCTGCTAAATCACGCCGGATTCGTCCCGGACCTTGGGGAGTCGTCGCTTTTTTCGTCGCCGTATAGGCAAGGGCAAACTGCTGGTCATCGATATACTTTTGTTCCGTCAGGCGCTGAATCGCATGTTTGATTGCGTGTTCCGGCGTTTCCTTTTCGATCAAATGCGTTTCGACTTCGCTCGTCGCCCGCATCCGGTAAGACAAATGGTTCAACGACAACCGGTAAGCTTTTTGTTCTTCTTCCGCCGTCAACACTTCCTTGACGAAGTCGTCATCGATTTCCTTATCACGCTCAAGGTTATATTTAATTAAGATGTCAACATCGACGGCAAACGCATACTCTTCTTTTCCGTCCCGTTCGATATAGATATTAAACCGTTCATTATTTTTCTTTTGGGTTGAAATCCGTTTAATCTTCAAGGGGGTATCCTCCTATATGAAACTGAATACTTAACGATAACATGCTTCCTCATGTTTGAGTGAAACTGACAAACGGGAACATATGTACAAGATTGTTGAAAGGGATGATACAGATGAAGATTGCGATTACAGGTGGGACAGGAATGATTGGGCAGGCGCTCTCGAAACGATTGATTGCGGAGGGGCATCATGTCTATATTTTGACCCGGTCCGTACAAGACAACACAGAACACACTACTTACGTTGAGTGGTTGACGTCGTCCGCCGCTCCAGAACAGCAGCTTGAAGGTATCGATGCCTTTATCCACCTGGCTGGCGCTTCCATCAATGATGGTCGCTGGACGGAAGAACGGAAACAAACGATTCTGCAAAGCCGGATCGATTCGACGAAAGAGTTAGTCCGCATCAACCAGGCATTAACAACGAAACCGGCTGTCGTCCTCTCCGCTTCCGCTGTCGGCATCTATGGACAGGACCGGCACCAGACATTCACGGAGGAACAGCCACTCCCGCCGACAAGTGACTTCCTCAGTCAAGTCTGCGTCAAGTGGGAAGCGTTAGCCCAACCAATCGCTGACCTCGGGATTCGGCTCGTCCATCCGCGGATCGGTGTCGTCCTTAGTAAAGAAGGCGGAGCCTATCCATTGATGCGCCTCCCCTACAAGCTTTTCGGCGGCGGGACGATGGGCGACGGAAAGCAATGGGTCTCTTGGGTTCATATCGACGACCTCGTTGAATTATTCATCTTTGCCCTTAAAACAAATCAACTCACTGGTCCGCTTAACATTACGGCACCGCATCCGGAAACGATGCGTCAGTTCGGAAAAACAATCGGAAAAACGTTACAGCGCCCCCACTGGTTACCGGCTCCGCGCTTTGCTCTCGAACTCGCACTCGGTGAAAAAAGCGTCATCGTCCTCGAAGGAGCACGCGTCATTCCGAAAAAAGCACTCGAAAATGGGTTCAAGTTTCGGTATGCTGAATTAAAGGATGCACTAAGCAACTTAGAGCAGACAAACTAATACAGGGGCTGACGAAACGTTGAACGTATTAATACGCAATGCACACATTTTCCCGATCACAGCAGATAGTTTTTATGGTGATATTCGCATCAAGGATGGCAAAATCCACGAAATCCACGAGTTACTTGACGTTCAAGACAACGAACGTGTCATCGAAGCCGAAGGACGCTTTTTATTGCCGGGCTTCATCGACGCCCATACCCATCTCGGGCTTTATGACGAAGGAACGGGAACGGTCGGAAATGACGCCAACGAAACGATTTTCGCAATGACACCGCACCTGCGTGCGATTGACGGCGTCTATCCGCTGGATGAAGGATTCAAAGAAGCGATTGAACATGGTGTCACGACCGTCCAAGTCATGCCGGGCAGCATGAACATCATCGGTGGTGTGACGAGTGTCATCAAAACGCACGGACGCTTTATCGACGATATGATTTTACGGAAATATGCCGGTCTGAAGATTGCGCTTGGTGAAAACCCGAAACGTGTCCACAGTGCCGGACGTGCAGGAGAATTGACGCGGATGGGCATCATGGGCATGCTCCGCGAAGCGTTCCTCGAAGTGAAGATGCAACGGACGGCAGATACGTTCGCTCACCGAATGATTGAACGCGTCCTGAATAAAGAGATGCCACTTCGCGTCCATGCACACCGGGCGGATGATATCCTGTCTGCCATCCGCTTCGCTGAAGAATTTAATCTCGATGTCCGGATCGAACACTGCACGGAAGGTCATCTCGTCGCAAAAGAATTACAACAATTGCCGATTGAACACGTCACCGTCGGACCGACCTTCACCCGCAAATCAAAAATCGAGCTTAAAAATAAGACATGGGAGACGTATCGCGTTCTCCACGAACATGGTCTCGAAGTCTCGATCACGACCGATCATCCGTACACGCCTGTTCAGTACTTGAACTTGTGCGCAGGACTCGCCGCTCGTGAAGGCTTACCCGTCGACATTGCCCTCCGCGCCATCACGATCAATCCAGCTCGTTCGCTTGGCGTATCGGATCATGTCGGATCGATTGAAGTCGGAAAAGATGCTGACTTAGTGTTATGGAGCCATTTCCCACTTGATTATTTAGCAAAACCGCTCATGACGATGATTGACGGAAACGTCATTTTTGAACACACGCATTTAACCTCGATGTCTTAAAAAATCAGCCTTTGATTTTAACGCTAAAACGTTGAAAATCAAAGGCTTTTTTCTTTGTGAAAAACAGTCATTTTCATTTGCAAAATTTGTCTTGTTTTTGTATGTTTTTTCACAAAAATTATTTACTTGCATTTTTAAAAAAAGAAGGTAATATTATCTTATCCGACAACTGAAGAAGGCATACCATGCGCGGTTCAAACGAGTCAGACAGGTAGCTTTCGACAATCATTCTAGCGGTCTTAAGAAGGAGGAATGGAAGTATGCTCAAGCAACGGGAGCTGAGCGACTGCGCTGATTTGTTCGAACTGATGCAGCATCAAGACGTATATCCGTACGTCCGCCAAAAAACACGGTACTTTGATGAATTTCTGTTTACTACAAAGCAGGCAATCGAAGAGGAAGAACGTGGTGAACTTGTCTCACGTACAATCCTGGATGAATTCGATCAACCAATCGGTACAATCAGTTTACTCGATATCGAAGGACATTATGGTTTTCTCGGTACATGGTTAGGTAAACCGTATCATGGAAAAGGCTATAACAACCTTGCAAAAGAAGCATTCTTTTCCGAGCTGTTTTTCGAACTCGGTTTCGAGAGTGTCTTTATGAAGATACGCCAGACGAATATCCGTTCACAAAAAGCAGCTGAAAAATTGCCTTATGCCTTTTGTGCGGATGAACTCCGTCCAACGTTACTCGAACAATTGAATACAGGCGAGACCCAGTTCACGCTGTATGAAGTATCAAAGTCGAGTTTCCACATGTATATTCATGGTCGTGAGCTCGAAACGGTCTACGAACAACAACTCGAAGCATGAGTGGCATCGCCCACTCGTGCTTTTTTTGTCGTACTTTTGATGCGGCGTGAAACGCTCAAATGGTATGATTAAAAAAAACTCACCGGTCAACTGGGTTCAAATCCCGTTTCCCGGATGAATGAGGAGCGATTTGAATGGCAGAACAGTTTAAAATACTCGTCGTCGATGATGAAGCACAGATGCGCGATTTACTCGTATCAAACCTTGAAAAAGAAGCTTACGTCACGACAACTGCGACGAATGGACAAGAAGCAATCGATAAAATTCAACAGGATACCTTCCATCTCATTTTACTTGATGTGATGATGCCTGAAATGGATGGACTGACGGCATGCATGCGGATTCGCGAATTTTCAAATGTCCCGATCATCATGTTGACGGCACGTTCGGACGAACTCGACCGGATTCATGGTTTAAAAATCGGTGCCGATGACTACATCACGAAACCTTTTAGTCCACGGGAACTCCTTGCGCGAATCGAAGCGACGCTCCGCCGGTCGCACCGTTTCGCTGTCGATCAATCGGCGTCGTTATCGATCGGCAAACTCGAACTCGATACAGAAAGCCGAAGCGTCCACGTCAGCGGTAAACCAGTCAGCCTGACACGAAAAGAATTCGACTTGTTGCACTTGTTCGTCCAACATAACGACAAAGTTTTTTCTCGCGAACAACTGCTCGACCAGATTTGGGGAGCCGATTATATCGGAAACTTACGGACGGTCGATACGCATATCAAAACACTTCGCCTGAAACTCGGAGAAGCTGGGGGCGCCATTCAAACGGTCTGGGGCATCGGCTATAAATTCGAGGAAGTATGATTAAACGCTACACGATCCGAAAGCGGATTTGGATCACAATTTGGTTCACGAGCGTCTTTTCGGCGATTCTCTTCCTGTTACTCACGTTTTATCTGTACGACCGGTTTTATCTCCAGACACAAGAAGACATCTTGCTGAACCGCGGTGAAAAATTGATTAACATCTATGAATCGGAAGGCCTGTCCGGTGCTTTTTATGACGGAATGACCTATACGAACGAGCTGACGGAATCAAAAGTCTTTTTCATCGATTTCTTACAAAAGAATCCGGGCGGACTGCGTTTCCTGACGAACGAAGATATCGAACAGCTCCGAAACGGCCAAACGGTCGTCTCGAGCCGGACCCATCCGATTGAAGGCACTGATATTTTGATGACGGGATTTCCAATTATCGAAAACAACCGGTTAGTCGGGACGTTGATCCTCTACCTTGAACTGGGACAGATCAGTGAACCGTTCCGCCCTCTGCGGCTGATGATTTTCTTCATGATCGGCTTAATCGTCCTCAACCTCGTCATCTTCGGTCGACAAATCATCGATACGATCATTCGTCCATTGATTGACATGAAACGGGCCTCGACGGTCTATGCCCAAGGTGATTTTGATTACCGGATTCCGATTCAATCGGATGATGAAATCGGGGAGCTTGCCGAAACATTGAACAAAATGGCAGAATCACTTGGCGAAGTCGACGAACAGCGAAAAGAGTTCCTCGCGAATGTCAGCCACGAACTCCGGACACCCTTGTCCTATATCCGTGGTTATACGGAAATGATGCAAGATGAACATTTAGACACGAAGACACGCGATCAGTATTACCAAATCATCGAACGGGAGACGGAACGTCTGCAGCGTCTCGTCAACGATTTACTCGACCTCGCGCAACTTGAACGGGACTCGTATCCGATGACGAAACAACCGCTCGTTTTCAGCCAGGTTCTCGAAGATGTCGTCTACCGGATGGCACCGATCGCGCAAGCAAAAGGCATTCAACTCGTGACAGACTTTGATCCGAGTCAAATCGTCCTCGGTGACAATGACCGGTTGGAACAAGTCATCGGAAACCTGATTGACAATGCCCTTCGGTACACACCGTCTGACCGTTCGATTTACTTGACGACGAAAACGGATGGCAATTTGACCATCTGTACGATCCGTGATGAAGGAGAAGGAATTCCCCCTGAACATTTAGAGCGTTTGACGAAACGTTTTTATCGTGTCGACAAATCGCGGACACGTAAAGATGGCGGGACCGGTCTTGGCCTCGCGATCACGAAGCACATCATCGATCGCCACGATGGAACGCTTGCCTTTACGTCATCAATCGGACAAGGAACGACCGTCACAATCACGCTTCCCCTCTTACCGGATGAAGACGATGGATTTGCATAACAAAAAAAGTCATCCGTTTTCACGATTGTTTTTCAGAAGTGTTTGCTTAAAAGGAGTGTTTCTTCATCGAAACGAGATTAATTGATTTACTTCAGGGTGCGGACCATTTCGCGGTTCTGATCAGCTTGCTCGTCAGCTTCATCGTCAGTATTTTTGGTTTCTTACCGAGTGCTTTCGTCACCGCTGCAAACGTGCTTTACTTCGGTTACTGGGAAGGGTTTTTGTTATCCTTCCTAGGTGAGGCCTTTGGTGCACTCATCGCTTTTTACTTGTACCGGTTCGGCGTCAGGCATCTTACACCAAAGATTGACTCGGTCCGCGTTCAAAAGTGGACCGACCGGCTCGCTGAAACGAACGGACGTGATGCGTTTTGGCTGATCGTTTTACTACGCGTCTTGCCGTTCATTCCGTCTGGCCTCGTCACGTTACTGAGTGCGGCTAGTCGTGTCTCTCCGCTCGTTTTTTTCATCGCAAGTACTCTTGGAAAGATTCCTGCTCTATTTATCGAGGTCGCGAGCGTCAGCTGGTTCATCGGAAGCGATGCGGTAATCCAGTGGATTGTCGTCGGTGTCGTCATCGTTCTGTATGCGGCTCACCTCGTCTACAAACAGTATCAATCCAAACAAAAAACGCCGTCTTCTTGATTTACTTCAAGAAGGCGGCGTTCGTACGTATTAGAACTTTTTCTTTTTCTTTTTCTCGAGGACGACGATTGCTTCGACATGTGCCGTTTGCGGGAACATATCGTACGGTTGAATGTAACTCACTTTATAATCAGCCTTCATCAAGTGATCACAATCGCGGGCAAGCGACTGTGGATTACACGAAACGTAGACGATTTTTTTAGCTTTTGACGAAATCATCGCATTCAATAGTTGTGTATCACAACCCGACCGTGGTGGGTCGACGATGAAGACATCCGGGACCCAACCTTCTTTGACCCAACGCGGAATCCAAGCTTCTGCTTTCCCGACGACGTAATGGGCGTGATTGAAACCATATTGCTTCATGTGTGCATTCGCATCTTCAACCGCTTCTTCAATGATTTCCATACCGCGGACTTCTTTTGCTCCTTTTGCAAGCCAAAGACCAATCGATCCTACTCCAGCATACGCATCGACGACACGCTCTTCACCCGTCAGCGCCGCTGCCCGAACGACTTCTTCATACATCCGTTCTGCTTGTTCCGGATTCAATTGGAAGAAGGCACGTGGCGAAAGTTGATACGTGAATTCACCCATCTGCTCTTCAATCTTTTCGACACCACGAAGAACTTCTGTTTCTTCTCCGAAGACACGTGACGTCAGTTTGTCATTGATGTTTAGCGCGACCGAGATGACACCCGGAATATTGTGAATATCACGTGATAGTGCTTCGAGATCTTTAAATCCATCTTTAAACGCGACGAGGACGACTTGAATCTCACCTGTTTTGATTCCTGTCCGGACGACGATGTTACGAATGACACCATCTTGTTTCGCAGAATTGTAGACCGGTACATTGTAATCATTTAATAACTTCGTCACGGCATTGTTGACGCGTAACGTTTCTTTATTTTGTACGATGCAATCATCAATCGCGACAAGACGATTTGAATTCGCTGAATACAAACCACTGACGATTTGATTGCCTTCTTTTCCGACCGCAAATTGCGATTTATTCCGGTATTCCCATTCTTTTGTACCGATTGTTGAACGGATATCTGCCTTTTCGATGTTCAACTTCGTTGATTTCGAGAATGCATTTCGTAACATCTCTTCTTTGTAACGGAGTTGTCCTGCATAGCTCATATGTTGAAGCTGGCATCCGCCGCATTGACTGTAAATCGGGCAGAGTGGTGTGACACGATCCGGCGAGCGATCATCACGTTTGACTAGTTTTGCATTTGCGAAATTGTCGTGGACTTCCGTGATTTCAATCTGTGCTGTTTCTCCGACGAGTAACCCCGGAATGAACACGATTTGTCGTTCGAGTGTCGCAATCCCCTCGCCATTGATTCCCATCCGTAGACACGTGACGGAGCGGATTTCTCCGACATTTAGTTTAATTTTCGTTGCCATTCTCTTCATCCTTTCCATGATACAAATGAAAAAGCGGTTTCGATTAACCGCTTTCTGATCCCTCATGTTCCTTCATATCTTTTGCATAACGAAGTACCTTGGCTTTTAACTGGTCCAAGGAAACTGCGAGTCGTTCTAAATCCTCGATATCTGATGTTTCATCCAGTGAATCGATCGTGTGGCATAGAAGCTGCATTCTTGATTTTAGCACATTCATCTGGCCAAGTTTATCAGTTCTTGCTTTTCCCATTATTCAGACTTCCTTTCTTCTTATAGATTCCGTCGTTATTTTAGCATACGATACGAAGTGGAGCATTTATGAAGGAGGAATATAACTATGTTACAACAATCAACGATCACGATCGAAAATGATCCGTGGGAAGCCTATCGCGATATCGAACAGTATGGTCAGGCCATGCTGACGAACATCGAAGTGACGACAACAAAACTCTGCAACATGCGGTGTGAACATTGTGCCGTCGGCTATATGTTAGCGAGTAGCGAGAACCCAGAAATCCCCGTCGAACTATTAATCAAACGTCTCGATGAAATCAAACATCTCCGGGCCTTTTCGATTACAGGGGGCGAACCGATGCTATCGACGAAATCGGTCAAGGAATATGTTGTCCCTTTACTTAAGTATGCCCACGAACGCGGCGCTAAAACCCAAATTAATTCAAATTTAACACTTCCACTCTCACGGTACGAATTAATCATCCCCTATCTCGACGTTTTACACATATCCCATAACTGGGGAACGGCGGACGATTTCATCGATGGTGGTTTTGCGATGATGGAACGGAAACCGTCACGTGAAGCGCGGACGAAGTTATTCGAACGAATGAAGGAGAATGCACGGATTTTAAATGCCCGTGGCGTTCTTGTCTCCGCCGAAACAATGATTAATAAACGGACACTCCCGCACCTCGAAGCGATTCATCAAGAAATCGTGGATATGGGTTGCGTCCGTCATGAAGTGCACCCGATGTATCCAGCAGATTTCGCTTCAATGATTGAAGCTGCCAGTCTTGATGAAATTCGCGACGGGATCCATCGTTTGCTTGACGTCCGTGACCCGAACATCTGGATGCTCTTCGGAACACTCCCGTTCTATGCCTGTTCGATGGAGGAAAAAGATTTAGCTCTTCATCGCCGTCTGCGTCAAGAAACGAATGTATCTGTCCGAAACGATCCGGATGGACGCTCACGCCTAAACGTCAATATTTTTGATGGTGAGATCATCGTCACGGACTTTGGTGATGAACTCGCTTCTCTCGGAACGATTCATGATACCTCTTTCAACGACGCCTATGCTGAATGGCAACAAACTGAACTAAATAAAAGTCTATCGTGTCATTGCCCGGCCGTTAAGTGCCTCGGACCGAATGCGCTCGTCAAGAATGCCTACTATCCAGATGTCGACTTCCTCAAGCAATCAAGTCGCTTATAACAGCCGACAGGTTTTACCTGCTTCCAAACGGGGAAAAGATTGTCACAAAGTTGACACACGTTCTTTCGCTGAAGGGAGTTTTCAAAATGGAATGGCTCGTCGGGATTGTCACCATCATCGGGATGTTCAGTATGGTACTCGGAATCATGATGATTGGAATTCGTTCTTCCCACAGCATCGAACATGATGAAGTGTTCGATCAGACGGATTGGGACGAACACCTTCTGCATATGCCACGCCCAACACGTTTTGAACAGACTGAAAAATAGGAACACAAGCGCCCCGCTGTACAATCGTGCAGGCGGGGCGTGTTATGCTTAATTCAAAAAAATGAAAGGCAGTTGTTTTGTCGTGTCTCGTCGCTTCGCCCTGATTTTATCGATTGTCTTTATCTCCGGCTTTACGCAAGGATTATTGATTCCTTTGTTGTCTATTTTACTCGAGCGTCAAGGAACACCTGCTTACATAAATGGTCTGAGTGCTGCCGTCCTTTATATCGGTGTTATCGTCGCTGCTCCATTGATGGAAAAACCTTTACGACGTCATGGCTATGTCCCCGTCATCTCTTTCGGTCTATCGTTAGTCGCCGTCGCTGTGTTCGCCTTTCCGTTGTTACCAAGCGTCCTCGCCTGGATGGTATTACGCTTCATCGTCGGGTTTGGCGATCAAACGTTACATTACGGTTCGCAAGTCTGGGTGACATCGATTACCCCCAATGAAAAGTTAGGACGGACGATGTCGCTTTACGGCATGGCATTCGGGCTTGGCTTCGCACTCGGTCCTCTTGCCGCTCCACTTGTCGATTTAATTGACTGGCTTCCGTTCGTCTTAACCGGGACATTGACCGTCATCGTCCTCGTCTTGTTACGTCGCTTGCCGAATGAAAAACCAACCGACATCATGCCGGAAGAATTACAAAGTGCAGCCTCCCGCTATCGTCTCGTCCTCGCGAGTGCCTGGTTTACGTTACTGCCTGGCTTCACATACGGATTTTTGGAAGCGACATTGAATGCAAGCTTCCCGGTTTTCGCGACACGTAACGGGTATGCCTTGTCCGAAACGAGTGCATTAATCACGACATTCGTCGTCAGTTCGCTCATCATGCAACTCCCGCTCGGACGGCTAGCTGACCACTTCGGAAAACGGCGTACCTTAATTACTGTACTCTGCATCGGGGCAAGCGCGTTTCTCGCGGCTTGTTTCCTCTTTGAAAGTTACGGTGCCTTGTTTGCCATCTTCGCCTTTAGCGGCATGGCACTCGGCTCGACGTATTCATTAGGGGTCGCTTACATGACCGAACAATTACCGAGTCACTTATTACCGACCGGCAACCTCCTAGCCGGTATTTCCTTTAGTCTCGGGTCGATTCTTGGACCGATTGCAGGCAGTGTGTTCGTCTTACTTCCTCCTGCTTTTTACTTTAGTTTATTTGTCGGCGTCCTCTTTACACTGGCTTATTTATTATTTCGCTCGACAGCTAAGCCGATACAAATTAAATGAGACCCGTTCTTTCATGTACAGTAAGAAGGGAGTGCCGCTCGATGCGACACTCCCTTTATTGTTTAGCGTTTATTTTTCATTCAGTCCATCGTAATTCGATGACTCCTATTCACGAGACGGTATCACTTGACGATTCCGACTTGTCGAAAACGTTGCCAGAGCTTTTCATCGATTGCGTACGGTTGATTTTTTGCTTGCTTCAACTCTTCCGTCTCCAATAACACGATGACCTCTCGACCATTGATCGACCAAACTGAATCGTACCCCTTTTCCGCCTCAATAATTTCCACATCGACCTCGCCATGGGTTTCCTTGAGTTGCTGGCTGACGCACGTTACGACGAACCGAGCGAACTCATCCCGGGGACGGCGATTTGCCATGATCTTTCGAACGATCTCATTACGTTCCACTTTTCTCATCTCCTCTCGTTTTCTAGTCATACTAGCCTTTTTGGCAAGGCCGAATCGGTGTTTTATGACCGTACAGAAAAAGCCGAACAAGTCGGCTTCAGCAACGAACGATTAAGAATGAAACTTTAATTGAGACTATTTTCACACGATTCAGATTCTTCGTCAACTGCGCTTTTGAAACCAGACTGGAAGATACGTCGAGACAAGAATCCCTGATACAACAAAAAGCAATCCAAGGAGCGCTTGCGGCGGAATCGTCTCACCGAGAATCAGGGCCGACAGACTGACACCGTAAATCGGAACGAAAAACATGAATAATGAAACACGACTAACAGGATTGTACTTCATCAGTAAATTCCAAAGTGTAAAGCCCGTCGCTGATAAAAAGGCGAGGTAAAGCAACATCCAGGCCGTCGTTTGTGTGAAGTGGAACGGGAACCATTGACCATTCAGCACCGCACCTGCGATGAACAGGCCGATCGAACCAATCACCATTGCCCAGCCCGTCATCGGTGCGACCGGATAAGCAGCTGAATATTCTTTCGCAATCAAATTAGCAAATGCCCCTGAGATCATTGCACAAATCAACAAAATCTCACCGACGCCGAACGTGACACCCGCCGACCCTTGTGGCCAGTTTGCTAAAATGACACCCGTGAACCCTAAGAACAACGCTAGTCCTTTAAAACGATTCAAGCGGTCGTCTTCATAACGAAAGTGTGCAAGTAACATCTGAAAGAACGATGTTGAACCGGCAATGATTGAGCCTTGGACACCTGTCGATAATGACAACCCGATGTAGAAGAAGACATATTGTAAAAAGGTCAAAAAGAATCCAAGACGACTATAGGCATACGCTCTCTTTTTCAAAGTAATCGGCTGTTTAAAAATCAGGACGCTGACGATGAGCAATAAAACTCCTGCCAGAAAAAAGCGATAGCTCGCAAACAATAACTGCTCTCCATATTCTGAAGATGTGATTGCTAAAAGTTCATAACTCTTTTTAATGAACGGAAAGGCGCTCCCCCATAAAAGTGTCGTAAACAATGCAAAAACAACCATCCCGACCGGATGGGTTAAGATTTTTTTCATTTTTTTCAGTTTCCTTCCCTGTTTCTTTTCACTGAGGCATGGTATAGTAACTTTACAGATAATAATAATTATAATCTAGCGACAATGAAACTCATTATCATTGACTTAAAAACGTTGGTAATAAACATTCTCATTGTTTTAATATAATGATTTCATTTCTCATTTATAATTTGGAAGGAGCTTTTTTATGACTACCTCTACTACTACCGATACTCATCAGCGTTCCGCAATTCGTCATGCTATCGAGGAGCATCACGAATTGATTTTAGCACTCTTTAGCGGAATATTAATTTTAATTGCTTACGCTTTCGAAAAACTACAAATTCCGGCAACTGTCTACGTCACACTTTACTTATCCGCCTATGTGATCGGAGGCTATGCGAAAGCTAAAGAAGGATTGACAGAAACGTATCAAGAAAGAACATTGAATGTTGAATTGTTGATGATTTTAGCAGCAATCGGTGCAGCAGCCATCGGCTACTGGATGGAAGGTGCGATCCTAATTTTCATCTTCGCGTTATCCGGTGCGCTTGAAACGTATACGATGAACAAAAACGAACGTGCTCTTCAAAGCCTGATGTCACTACAACCAGAAGAAGCAACACGATTGAACGCAGACGGAAAACTTGAAGTCATCGGAATTGAACATCTCTCGGTTGGTGATATCGTCTATGTCCGTCCCGGTGAACGAATTCCCGTAGACGGGACGATCATTCGTGGTCAAGCCGCGATTGAGGAAGCTTCGATTACGGGTGAATCCATTCCTGTCGAAAAACGGACCGGTGACACGGTTTACAACTCAACCGTCAATATGAACGGCGTCTTGACGATTGAGATGACGAAAGCCGCTGATGAATCGTTGTTCCAAAAAATCATCCATATGGTTCAAAATGCGCAAAGTGAACAATCACCTTCTGCTCAGTTCATTGAGCGGTTTGAAAGTCGTTATGTCAAGGTCGTCCTTGTCGTCGTCACATTGATGATGGTTCTCCCACATTATCTTGTCGGTTGGAGCTTTGAAACAAGCATCTATCGTGCCATGATTTTACTCGTTGTTGCGTCACCTTGCGCCCTCGTTGCCTCAATCACACCAGCTGCCCTATCAGCCATTGCAGCTTCTGCCCGGAACGGTGTCCTGTTTAAAGGGGGCGCCCATATTGAGACGTTAGGTCAAGTAAACACGATCGTCTTTGATAAGACAGGTACACTCACGACCGGTAAACCGATTGTGACCGAAAGTCATTATGCAGAGGATGCTAATCAGTTCTTGCTCAAACAAGCCGTCGCCTCGATCGAAGCGCAATCAAATCACCCGCTCGCTCAAGCGATTGTCGATCATCTTCAAATCGAGACGCAAGAACCGTCTGCTTTTAAAGACGTGACAGGATACGGCATTGAAGCGACGGTTTCCGGCGTGACGTATCGTATTGGGAAATATGGTTTCCATGAAGGCTTAAATGACCCGTTTCGCTCGATGGAACAAACATTAAAAGAAAAAGGAAATACAATGGTCTACGTCAGTAACGGCGAATCCATCGTTGCACTCTATGCACTCCGTGATACGATTCGTCCTGAAGCAAAAGCAGCCATCACTTCTCTCAACTCGCTCGGCATCACGACGATCATGCTGACAGGCGACAACCCTGTCACGGCAGCTGCAATTGCAGAAGAAGCCGGTCTTACATCGTTTGTCGCAGAATGTCTACCTGAAGATAAAGTAAACTACATCAAACAATACCAAGCAGATGGACAAACTGTCGCTATGGTTGGTGACGGAATCAATGATGCTCCTGCGCTTGCCCTTGCTCATGTCGGAATCGCGATGGGCGAAGGAACAGATGCTGCATTAGAGACTGCTGATGTAGTCTTGATGAAAAATGACTTAGGTCGTCTCGCTTACGCTGTCAATAAGGCACGGAAAATGAACCGTGTCGTCAAACAAAACATCACGCTCGCAATCGGCGTCATCTTAATCTTGATTGCCTCGAATCTCTCTCAATTTCTCATCATGCCGTTCGCTGTCGTCGGGCATGAAGGATCGACGATTCTCGTCATCCTCAACGGCTTACGTCTTTTACAAAAAGACGCTCCCACACCTGTAGAGATGACTGCCAGCTTAAAAAAAGTCGCAGCTTAATTCAGTGATTCACTAAAAAAGACTCTAAAAACCGAGCAACCGGTTTTTAGAGTCTTTTTTTTATCACCCGAACGTATTCGTCGGAATCGAGTCGAGATCCGCTTGTTCTTTCAGACGTTTTTCTTCCATTTTTTTCGGATCAGCCTTCTTCATGAAACGTTCCCATGAAGCATTTAATTCTGAACCCAGTAAAATAATCAATCCTGTGAAGTAGAGCCATAAGAGAACGATGACGACACTCCCGAGTGAACCGTACGTCTGGTTGTAATTCGAGAAGTTCGATACGTAAAATCCGAATCCAACGGACAGCAATTGCCAAACGATGACACCGAACACGGCACCTGGAATCGCCTCTTTCATCGTAATCGGACGCTTTGGTGCAACACGATAAAAGATGGATAAGATGACAATCAGTAATACTGTCGAGATTGTATACCGAAGGACCGTCAAGAGAACTTTTTGCCCCATATCAATCGGTAAAACGAAATCTGCTAAGTAACTAATGATCGGACCACCGAGGACGTTTAAGATGATTAGCAATAACATCCCAATCCCGAGAACGACCGTCAAGATTAAGGCGATTCCACGCGAAGCAACAAAGCTCCGTGGAGAAAAATCTCCATAGGCGTGATTGGCAGTTGTAATCAAACGATCGACACCTTTAGATGCTGACCAAATCGCTAAAATCGCACCAATCGAGAGCAGACCACCTTGAGGTTCTTTGATTGCTTGGAAGATGACATCCGTGAATGTATTCACTGATCCACCCGGTGCTAAATCGCGAAGTTGCGATTCAAGTGTTTGCTGGTCAATATCGAAAAATGATAATACTGAAATAACAAAAATGATACCTGGGAAAATCGATAAAAACCAATAATAGGCGAGCGTTCCAGCGTAGTCTGTAATGTTATGATCAGACATCCGCTGCTTTAAATTAAGTGCTAACCCTTTTGGGTCACGTGTATGCGCCATCCTCATCATCTCTCCTTAATTAAAAAGAGGCAGTCTAGGACTACCTCATCATCTTCCTATTTATTTCCCTGTTTAGTTCAACTAAAACCTCAAATATCTTCTAGTCGAATATCATAAAATCGTTCTGTCATCTCTGACAATTCCTTGACGAGAGAAGTCGGACGAACCGGTAACTGTTTTAGTTCGCTACGTTTGACCCAAAGCGGGGTATACCCAGATGATGTATCTTCGAACTCTTCTCCAGTCCCTGTACCAAATACTCCACCCGTGATTTTCGCCCAGTAATATGGATTGTCTAAATCGTTAAAACGAACGATTGCTGCTACCCCTTCGAGTTCGACATCGACACCTAATTCCTCATGAGCTTCCCGAATCGCCGTTTGTTCGAGCGTCGCCCCCTCTTCGAGACCACCTCCGGGGAAAACGTAATACGTCACGTCTTGTTTATCCCGGCGAATCAAGGCAACCTCATCTGCTTCATTCAAAATGATGACGGCACTTCGTTGTATTGGCATGGCTATCCTCCCCACATTTACATTAGACATAGTCCGGTTACTTATCGAATCGTCTCTAACATCTCAGGAACTAAGCCGTTTTCTGTAGAAGCGATGACTTCGGCCGCGACTTTCATTCCGAGCGTTAAGGCGTCTTCTGCTTTTTTTGCGTCTGTTAACTCCGACAAAACAGCTGAGAAGAATGAGTCTCCCGCTCCAGTCGAATCGACGACCTTCACTTTTTTTGTTCCGATGTGACCAGATGTCGCACTTCGGCGATCAACATAGACTGCACCAAGCTCGCTCATCGTCACGACTGTGAACGGTGCCCCTTTTTTCGCCAGTTCATTTGCCACATGAAGCGCATCCTGAACCGTCACGATTGATAAATCAGATAAGATTTCTGCTTCTTCGCGGCTGCAGATAAATCCTGTGAATCCTTGCAAAAGGTGACGATTCCGTTCGATGACACTGAGGTGTCCGCACACTCCGAACAACGGCAACTCCATTTTTCGGCAGAGATGAATCAACCGTTCTAAAACGGTCACGGATAAATCTAAATCGATCGCGACTGCATCGACTCCATCTAGGGCGTAGACGGACTGGCGAAGAATCGCTTCTTCTAATAATTTTGCGTCAGGTTGCTTTGAAATCGATGTCTGGAGGTCACCCTCGTTATCCATGACGGCTAACCACATACCCATTCCGTTGTCGTCAAGCATTTCGACGTGATCCACATTTGCACCGTATGATTTTAGTTCTTCCAACACGCCGACACCGATTTGGTCGTTCGTAACCGTCGAGATAAAGCGAACATCATTCCCGAGAACGGCTAAGTTCTGCGCTACATTCCGTCCTGTACCACCATTTGAAAACGTGATGTCTCCAACGTTTTTCGCATCCTTATGCAATGGAGCGAACGAAGTTCCTTTTATGTCGACGAATACTTTTCCGATTACCGCGATTTTATTCATTCCAGTTCCACCTCTAAAAAAAATTCATGATTCCCGAGTATCCACTCGAATATTTCAGGCACATTGCTTCAATTATAGTAAAATTTTAAATCTGTGACAACCAATCCTACTCTTACGAGTAACTCGTGCATGGCAAAAAAATACCCTGCTGCCCGTATTCACGGCAGTAGGATATTTTAAAGGTATTATTTTAGAAGTTAGCGAACGTCAAGCTAATCGCAAGCAACAATCCGAAAATTGTATTTACTTTTCCCGTCTGCGCCATTCCCGGCATCAATTCTTGTGGTTCAAGGTCGTCCCAAAACAGCTTCACGGCCTTGATCATCAATGGAATACTCAGTAAGGCAAGTAACGCGAACCAGGAAACGTTAAACGCAACGACGGCAACGATTAACGAAATGACGGCAGCAACAAAAAAGGCGATCAGGACGTAGACTGCCGCCCGGTGACCGACGAGGCAAGCAATCGTTTTTCTTCCGTTCACTTTATCGTTGTCGAGATCACGAATATTATTCGCTAGCAAGATCGATCCAATCAAAATCGCGACTGGCACTGAAATCGCGACCGCTTCCGTCGGGACATAGCCAATCTGGAGATAAGCCGAAATGGCGATGATGACGTACCCCATGAAGAATCCGGCGACGATTTCCCCGAACGGCGTGTATGCAATCGGGAGCGGTCCCCCGGTATAGATGTAACCGACGAACATCGAAACAAGTCCGACTAAGAGCAGCCACCATGTTGTCTCAAGACAGAGATAAATCCCAAGCAGTGCAGCAATGCCATAGAGTGATAAGGCGAAGGCAAGAATCGTCCCCGGCTTGAATCCGTCCCGGACGATTGAACCACCGATGCCGACCGACTCTTCATTGTCGAGTCCCCGCTTGTAGTCATAGTATTCATTAAATAAGTTCGTTGCGATTTGAATCAACACCGATGCGATCAACATCGCAAAAAATAGATCGAGTCTTAATGACTCGATACGTGGTGCGACGATAGCCGTCCCCACGACGACCGGTACAAAACTCGCTGTTAATGTATGTGGCCGTGTCATTCGCCAATATACGGCGATTGATTTATTCATATAATAAACCCCTTTCCCGTCTAAGTGTATCGGGTTTCGTTTTTTGCTGTCAATGCTCAATGAAAGATAGCTTATTCCTTCTTTTTTTTCAACAAAAAGTTTACACTTAGATTAAGTGAAACGTATCACAGTATCTACAGACTAGGGGGCAATGAGCGGTATGGCTTACGCTCAACAAGAGCTTAAACAACGTATTGAACAGGCCGTTGGTCATGCGAACGCATACCAGCGCTCTATAATCGCTTCTTATTCATGGGAAATCGAAGCGCAAGACGTCAATTCATTGACGTACGGAACAAAAGAACGCTATTACTTTACGACACCCGACCGATCGATGCGTGCCATCGGTTTCGGTATTGCGAAACAGTTAAAAGCGTCAGGACACGACCGATTTTTACGAATTCAATCCAAATGGTCGAATCTCAACCGCGATCATGTGGGTGATGATTTATTTGCGTTTTGCGGTTTTTCGTTCAGCGAACTCAAAAACCCCGATTATCGCTGGTCTTCCTTTGGAGAAGCCTCGATGACAGTTCCAAAGTTTTTATTCTTAGAACGGGATGGACGGACGACCGTTACACTATTCGCGATCGTCGACCCTCAGTCAAACGCTGAAAAAACACTCAATCAACTCGCTTCCGATTACGCCGAGTTACACCAACCAAAAACAAGTCGTTTCGTGACTCGGATCCGAATGACTCGCGACGGGAATGAGGCTTTTGAAGCGTCTTTCCATCAAGCGACACAACTTTTAAAAACATCGTTAAAGAAAATCGTGTTGGCCCGTGAGGTCGTGTACGAAATGGATCAGGCCGTCGACCTTGCCGGACTCGTCCGCGAACTCGAGCAGTCTCAACCGGGAAGTTATGTTTTCTTCTTCCAGCCGACCGTCGACGAGGCGTTCCTCGGAGCTACACCAGAACGACTCGTCTTAAAAGAAGGAAACCAAATTAAAACAGCTGCCGTCGCTGGTTCTGCGCCACGTCACGAAGTCGAACCAACAGATGATGCACTCGGTCTCGAGTTGCTCGAAGATAAAAAAAATCGTGTCGAACACTCAATCGTCGTTGACTCCATCACGAGTACGTTACACGATTTATCGACTCGAATCGAGAAACCGGATCAGCCGATGTTGCTTAAGAACCGCCACATCCAGCACCTGTATACACCGATTACTGCTACGTTGTCACCGGATGTGACGTTGCTGCAGATTATCGAAAAATTACACCCGACGCCTGCTTTAGGTGGCGAACCTAAACTAGAAGCAGTTCAAGCCATCCGTGAGATTGAAACATTCGAACGCGGTTGGTACGGTTCTCCTGTCGGGTGGATGGACGGTCAAGAAAACGGTGAATTCATTGTTGCCATCCGGTCAGGTCTTTTCACTGAACGGTCGGCAATTCTCTATGCCGGTTGCGGACTCGTCGACGGGTCACAACTAACGAGCGAACTAGAAGAGACGGAAACGAAACTTTCACCGATGCTTCAAGCTCTTTCACATCTGTGCACGTTAGAAAAGGATGATGTTTATGTTGACTAAGTGGATGCACACATTAATCGATACGCTCGTCGCTAGCGGGGTACGGGATTTCGTAATCAGTCCCGGCTCTCGCTCCACACCACTCGCGATTGCTGCATTTCTTCACCCGTCTAGCCGTACCCACGTCCTCGTTGACGAACGGTCGGCTAGTTTTTTTGCTTTAGGATTAACACGGACGGAAGAACAGACACGTCCCGTCGCTTTGATTTGTACGAGCGGGACAGCTGCGACGAATTATTTTTCCGCCATCACGGAAGCAAACATTTTTGAACTCCCGTTGATTGTTTTGACCGCTGACCGACCACACGAATTGCGTGGGGTTGGAGCACCACAAGTCATCGATCAAGTCGGTCTTTACGGAAAACAAGTCCGTCATGCATTCGATTTACCTTTACCCGAGGAACAAAGTCTATCGTATGTCGCTCATGTTGCAACGCGGTCCGTCCTGTTGGCGATGACCGAACCGGCCGGACCGGTCCATATCAATGTCCCGCTACGCGAACCGTTGATTCCGGAGCTTGATCCATTGCGGACTGGGCGAACTGTCGGAACACTCCCCCGTTTTGCCGAGCAAATGACGACTGACGAGCTCCTAGCTCTTCTATCTACAAAGCGTCTTTTGATTGTCATCGGACCACAACTTTCGACGGTCGATACAAAAATTATTTTGGATTACGCGAAACACTCGCGAATCCCCGTATTAGCGGATCCCCTGAGTCAAGGACGTCAGTACAAAACAGACACCGTTTTTGCCTTCTATGATACGTGGCTAAAAAATGAGACAGTCAAAACAGTAGCTAAACCCGACCACATCTTACGGTTCGGAGCAATGCCGACATCAAAACCTTACTTACTTTGGTCACATGATATTCCGACGACGGTCGTCGGTCATGCGGCAAATTGGCGTGCTCCGCAACTGCATACGAATCTGTTAGCCGGGCATCCGAGTCAGCTCCTGAGGATACCCGTGACTGAGCATGATCCTGCTTATCTCAAGACGATCCAAAGAGCTGAAGAAACAGTCGGCACTGTCTTTACGACGCTCGATCAAGACGACCTGACGGAGTATAACGTCGTTCGTGCCTTAAACACCTTGTCGTCAGGCAGCTTATTCGTCTCAAACAGCATGCCGATTCGCGACATCGATACGTTTTTGCCTGCAGGTACACCGCTTCGCCTTCTCGCCAACCGGGGTGCGAATGGAATCGATGGGATTTTATCGAGCGCAGTCGGTGCGACATACGATGCACAGGAACGCTACTTGCTCGTCGGTGACCTCGCCTTTATTCATGACGTCAATGGCTTGATGATGGCACGGACTCGTCCGATTACCATCTTGCTCATCAACAACACCGGGGGCGGAATTTTCAACTTCCTCCCACAACAGCAACAGCTTGAATCCGAGGTCTTCGAACCGTTATTCGGAACAGCCCAGCATCTCGATTTCAGTCATATCGCAGCCGGTTATGGGGTCAAACATCAAGTCGTCACGTCGATTTCCGAACTGAAAACACGGTTAACCGAACCGACGACCGTCACACGAATTCTCGAGATTCGAACAGATCGTGCGACGAACGTCCTGAAGCACCGTACGATTTGGGAACAGACGAATCATGCGCTCACGGAGTGCTTTCAATGAAGTTACGTGACCATGACTACCATCTCGAAATCGAGGGGCAAGGTCCTCCATTGTTGTTACTGCATGGGTTTACCGGCAGCAGCGGGACATGGACGATGCTCAGTGCACGACTTCAGGAAACCTACACCGTCTATCGGATTGACTTGCTTGGTCATGGAAAGACGCCGCCTGCTGCGTATCAGCGGATGCGTTTGACGGAGCAAGTCAAAGACTTACAAGCGTTACTTGCGACAAGAAATGAACGATGGACCGTGTTAGGCTACTCGATGGGTGGACGGATTGCCTTGATGCTTGCAGCCTGTTCAACGCAAGTCCAAAAGACAATCGTTGTCAGTACGACACCTGGCCTAAAGACAGCACACGAGCGCCGTGCCCGGCGTGCAACAGATCGGCTTTTGCAACAGATGTTGCTTGAAGACGGACTCGAGGCATTCGTCCGGCACTGGGAAGCGTTACCGCTGTTCGCAAGCCAGCGCCAATTACCGTCCTTTGCGCAGCAACAGATTCGGTCGGAGCGTTTGTCCCAATCAGCAGAGGGATTAGCCGCTTCACTCGCCGCGCAAGGAACAGGGAATATGCCGTCTTTATGGACCTGTCTTCAAGACGTATCCATTGAATGGATTGTCGGGGAACACGATGAAAAATTTAAAAAGATTGCGCAACAAGCGGCGGATTCAAAAAAAATCCACCAGATTTCGCATGCAACGCATGCCCCACATATCGACCAACCGGAAAAGTTTGTTACAATAGTAGAGAAACTACTCTTAACTTAAGCAAATGGGGGAATTTAGATGAAATATGCTCCAGAATGGGCAGCAGTCCGTAGTTATGAAGACATTAAATACGAAAAATGGAATGGGATCGCTAAAATTACGATCAACCGTCCAGAAGTGCGCAACGCGTTCCGTCCACACACGGTCCATGAATTAATCGATGCGTTCTCACGTGCGCGTGACGACCAAAACGTCGGTGTCATCATCTTGACAGGTGAAGGCGATCTCGCTTTCTGTTCAGGTGGAGACCAAAAAGTTCGCGGACATGGTGGTTACGTCGGTGAAGATGAAATCCCACGCTTGAACGTCCTTGACCTTCAACGTTTGATTCGTGTTATCCCGAAACCGGTCATCGCGATGGTCGCTGGTTATGCAATTGGTGGCGGACACGTCTTACACTTAGTCTGTGACTTAACGATTGCTGCTGATAATGCGAAGTTTGGACAAACAGGTCCTAAAGTTGGATCATTTGATGCAGGGTATGGTTCTGGTTACTTGGCTCGTGTCGTCGGCCATAAAAAAGCGCGTGAAATTTGGTTCCTCTGCCGTCAGTACGGTGCTCAAGAAGCACTCGACATGGGACTCATCAACACGGTCGTTCCACTTGCTGATCTTGAGCAAGAAACAATCCAATGGTGTTCTGAGATTCTTCAACATTCACCAACAGCTCTTCGTTTCTTAAAAGGAGCGCTCAATGCAGACTCTGATGGTCTTGCTGGAATTCAGCAACTTGCTGGAGATGCAACATTACTCTACTACACAACAGACGAAGCCAAAGAAGGACGCGATGCGTTCAAAGAAAAACGTGATCCTGACTTCGGTCAATTCCCACGTTTCCCATAATACGAAAAAAGGTTCAATGTCGTGAGACGTTTGAACCTTTTTCGTATCATCTTGAAGAAAGGATGTGATTTCCGGTGTACCCTTGGATTTATACACGCGCTAAGGAACAACCTAACGACTTAGCTCTAGTCACAGATCAAGCCCGCTTATCTTGGCAGGAATTATATACGGCAGCACACAAATTAGCAAGTGCCTGGGCAAGCCACCTTTCGCGTGGTGACCGGATTGCTCTTTATGGTCCTGCAAGTCAGTCATATATCATTGCCATCCATGCGGCACAACTACTTGAATTAACAATCGTCCCACTCAACGTCCGCTTAAGTCAGCGCGAACTGGATGATCAATTAAAACGAGCACAAGTCAAATATGTCATCTCCGACCGGACGCTAGATACCGATATCAAGATTTTACCGTTCCACTATATGAACACGGCACCTGACATCATCGTTCGACATATGCCAAAACATTATGTCCAATCCATGCTCTTTACGAGCGGAACGACAGGTCGGGCTAAGGCAGTCGAACAGACAATGCTAAATCACTTTTCAAGTGCGATGAATGCAGCACGTCATATCGGTTCCTCGACGGATGATCGCTTCTTAATTGTTACCCCACTGTTTCATATGAGTGGTCTCGCTGTCGTTTACCGTGCTGTCATCTACGGCGCCCCGATCGTCCTTGAACCTCATTTCGCCCCGACGAAAACGATTGAATGGATTAAAAATGAACGGATTACCCATGTTTCCCTCGTTTCTGTCATGTTGGATCGGCTGCTTGAAGCAGGGTTGCGTCGCTATGATTTACGTGTCGTCTTGACGGGCGGTGGACCGGTCCCTTTACCGATTTTGACTCGCGCCCTCGATCGAAAGATTCCTGTCATGCAAACATACGGGATGACAGAAACCGCTTCGCAAATTGCGACACTATTGCCGGAAGATGCGTTACGAAAAATCGGTTCTGCCGGTCAAGCAATTGCTCCGACCGATATCCGAATCACACGCCATCAAGAAATCGAAGTCAAAGGACCGACCGTCATGAAAGGTTATTTTTCAGATGAGCAAGCGACCGTAGCATCTTTTACCGCAGACGGCTATCTCAAGACAGGTGACCTTGGACGTTTAGATGAAGAAGGCTATTTATACGTTCTCGATCGGCGAAGCGATTTAATCATTTCAGGCGGTGAGAATGTCTATCCGGCTGAAGTCGAATCTGCCCTGCTCTCGATTGATGGAATCAAGGAAGCTGGTGTCGTCGGTCGCTTTGATTCGACTTGGGGACAAGTCCCTGTTGCGTTTATCGTCAGCGCTGTCGATGAATCGGTCGTCCGTCAAGCAATCAGTCAGTTACT
Source organism: Exiguobacterium sp. s80 (assembly GCF_018618725.1). Taxonomy (NCBI): domain Bacteria; kingdom Bacillati; phylum Bacillota; class Bacilli; order Caryophanales; genus Exiguobacterium; species Exiguobacterium sp. s80. Next base: position 37,897 of record NZ_JACSMP010000005.1, read on the forward strand.
CGCCAAATATAAGTGCCCCGTCACCTATGTTTATCGTGACGCTTTACCGCGTAATGCGAACGGTAAACTGCTGCGCCATCAATTGAAGGACTTCGTATGAAGATCACACTTCGAAGCGCAGAATTATTTGATGTCCGATTAACATTCCGTCAGCCGATGAAAACGGCACTCACTACTTTAAGTAATCGCCGAACGACGATTCTCCGATTGACGGACACAGAAGGCAACATCGGTTACGGGGAAGGTGTCGCCTTTGAAACACCTTGGTATACCGCGGAGACACAAGATTCGATTCATGCCTTAGCTCCCGTCCTCTATCGCTTGCTTAAAGGACCGCTCAATCATCCGTCAGAAGTCGCAACACGCTTTCACCCGATTCAAGGAAACCAGATGGCAAAAGCAATGTTCGACGGCGCCGTCTATGAATTGTTTGCTCGTTCGAGTAACCAAACGCTTGCCACGTATCTCGGGGGTGACGAAAACAAAGCCATCCCTTGCGGAAAAGCACTTGGTCGCGCGGAAGCCAGCAAGACGGTACATGCCGTTGAGGACGCGTTACAGGACGGTTTTCAGCGTATCAAGCTAAAGCTAGACCCAACGGATACCTCCGTCTTAGCGCACGTTCGAAAACAATTTCCTGATGCGCCTTTAATGTTTGATGCCAACGGAAGTTTCACCCGTTCCGAGATGAATCTCCTGCAGGACTGGGATCAGTATGGATTAATCATGATGGAGCAACCATTTCGGGCAGATGATTGGTTGACGCATCAATATGCTGCGTCACTGCTCTCGACTCCTTTATGTTTGGACGAATCGATCCAAACGGTCACTGACGCTGACTTAATGCTCTCACTCGGTGCAGGTCAAATCATCAACATTAAACCGGCACGCGTCGGAGGCTTGACGAACGCCCTAGCATTAAGAGATAAAGCGACGTACTGGCTCGGTGGAATGTTCGAGAGTGGAATCGGGCGTCGGCAGACGCTTGCTTTCGCTACACTACCTGGTCTAGCGTATCCGATTGACATGGCTGGAACCGATCATTATTTCGCCGAAGATCTCCTTGAAGTCGACTATCGAATCGGGAACGGTCACATTCCATACGCCGAGCACGAGGTTTCACTCGAGCGGTTAAATCGGCTTACCCGGTCTAAAATCGTGCTTTGAAGACGCGAAGGAGCAATTGCTCCTCAAAAAAAGAATAACAACACGTAGTGCCTGTTAAACTACCGCTTTTGTCCACCGGGCATCATTTCGTCTACAAACCATTAAGAAGCGTAAACACGCGGTATCGAGATGCAATCCGTTCGCGCTCCCCTGTCTCGCCTCGTCTTCAAAGCGGCAATCGGTCACGGTATTACCTAAAAAGCGTCACGTTTCGTTGACTCCTGCGGGGAAAAGTGCGTTTTTAACGCGACTTACCAAAGGCAGGCAAGACCTGTCCGTGAGGATTAAGGAGCAACGGCTTGCTCCTCCCGAGGAAAGCAACGAAAAAAGACGCTTGATCTCCCGATAGCACTTTTTCTGCATTCTAAAAGCGCCGTCCCTTTGCGGAACGACGCTTTTTTTAGTCTGCCTTCGTCAAGATTTCGTATCCATCCTTCAAGACAACGACGCTATGTTCGAACTGTGAAACCAAACTTTTATTTGGCGTGTACAGTGTCCAGCCGTCCTTTTCATCTTCCATACAAAATTCGTCGCTCGTCGAGATAAACGTTTCGACTGCGATGACTTGTCCTTCTTTCAACAAATCATTTTCTTCTCGGTTGAAGTAATTCGAAATCGACTCCGGTTCACCATGCAACGTTTTTCCTAATCCATGTCCAGCTAAATTCCGAATGACCGTAAAGCCATTTTTGCGTGTTTCCGCATAGATTGCTTTACCGATTTGATTGACTTTCGTACCTGCTTTGACTTTCTCAAGTCCTTTTTCAAGGGCAGACAATGACACCTCGACCAGTCGGACGTGCTCAGGACGCTTCGCTTCGCCTGCAATCACCGTTTTACCTGTATCTGAATAGTAGCCATCTTTGACTGCCGAGACATCGACGTTGACGATATCGCCTTCTTGAATGACATATGCACCAGGAATACCATGAGCCGCGACTTCATTGACACTGATACACGTTGCTCCAGGAAAATCATACATGACGATCGGTGCTGATTCCGCTCCATGTTCCTTCAAAATACGCGCTCCGATATCATCAAGCTCTTTCGTTGTAATTCCTGGTTTGACAGCATCCGCCATTTCATCGCGCGCAATGGCGACGATGCGCCCAATCTCACGTAGTGCATCATAATCATAGTCCAACATGTTTCATTTCCTCCTTATTCACTTAACCGTTCTTGATATAAATAACTTGCTGAAATATCAGCAAATAAGAACATCCCATTATTTAGCGGCATACTGAACGTTCGCGTTTGTTCACTCGAACTGAAATCGACGTATCGATCAGAGAGGTATCCCGTATGCCGTCGTTCCATCGCAACCGTGGTCCGAATGAAGTACGGTCGAAAACTCCAGTTATAACCTTTGTAAAACGCATATGTTTTCCATCCACCGCTCTTTTTACTAACGTTTGATGATTTTTGAAAGCCATTCGCGTCTGTGATGTAAAAGCGAATGAATTCGGGTTCCATCTTTTGGGCCAGCCTAATTAACCATTCATCCAATGCTTCATCTGCTTTTAACGACTGGCAGTACTCATTAAACCGAATCGTCCAGTCTTGTTCGAGCTGGAACAAACGATTCATCTGTTCCCGGTCATATTTATAGAACATTGGCACTTCATGTAATAAGATTTCCATGCCTGGGCATGTCGTCACCCAGTCAGGTGTCGTCTCACCGAGTAGATTTCCCATGTAATAGCGCCCACCATGTTGCCATGCATACCGAAGTTGACCAAGATGGCTGATATTTTTGTAAAGAAGTGGCGCACCGAGCTGGTCACATAAGTGTTCCATCGTTTGTAACAGGTGCGGATAGCTCGCTGAAACGGTTTTTTTCTCAATCATCGAAGATAAGTCGACAATCAGCATGTCCGGCGACATGGCAAAAACGCGTTCTAAGCTCGTCGCCTCCGCACGATCAAGCGCAACCTTTAAGCCAGAGTTTTGATAGTACGCAACGATTCGTCCGAGTCGATCAAAGTCATCCACTTGGACATCGGTCAGTGTGACATATAACCGGTCTTCCGGAAAGTCGATCTGTGCGTCACGTAAGATACTCAAAAAATCTTCACCACCATTTTCGAATAACCAATCAGGTCGACAGCGGATTAAGACAAATGAATGCGCATCGGCCGGGACTTTTTGAAAAGCATGGCGAATGACATGACTCATGACTTCTAACTGGTATTCAATTGGTACATCATCTTCTTGAAAAAATGGCTTCAGCGGCTCACCGCGAAAATGAGATTGGATTTCATACCCTTCCACTTTAAAAGGTGCCGCTCCAACAATTGGTTGGAACCACGCCTCAATCTGTTCGGGATGAACAATGACATCTAATGCATCCATTCTTCTCCCCCCCTATTCTCTTGTTCTATCTTATCAAAAAAAAGACCACCCTGTAATCAGAGAGGCCCCGTCTTTAAAATAACGTTGTATCTTTTCTTAACGCAATGTACAAATAGACACCAAATGTCGCCGTTAAATAGATAATGCTCAGAACACCGTATTGAATGCCTGTAGCACCACCCTTACCAATCGCTAAGACGAGAAAAATAATCCCGCCAAACAATAACGTCGCTAAAGGGATATAACGAAAGTGTCCTTTTGTCGTCTGCTCGCTAATTTTTTTAGTTGCGATGAGCAGTCCAATCAGACAAATGAATGCTGCTGCATAAATGGTATACACGAACGATTCAGCCCTCTCTATATCTTTCATTGCTCATTTTATCATGAGAATTCATAAAAAAGAACCGACTTGTCTGTGACAAATCGGTTCGGATTTTTTACTTTTCAAAACGTGGTTTACGTCCGCCACGGTTACGATCACTTTCGCTACGGTTGCTACGACCAGCGTATCCACCTTCACGACGATCTGATGACGATGAACTACGGTTTCCTTCAGAAGGACGACCGCCTTCACGGCGCTCCCCACCACGCGGGTTGCTGCCACGGTATCCGCCACCACGGTTAGAAGAACCAGAACCTGATCCACCTTTATTGCCGTAAGGACGACGGTTACCACCGCCACCGTTGCTACCAAAACGTTTGACACGGATTGGTTCGATTGACGAAATTTGAACTGGAGTTGCATCCGGCTCTTTCGTTAATCCTTTAAGCGCTGCTGCGATTAATTCAACCGCTTCATACTCTTCAAGAAGTTCTTGCGCGAGTGTTGTATACTCTTGTGAGTTTTTCGCTTCTACACGTTTGATGAGTTCTTGTGCAGCAAGCTTCAAGTTGCCTTCCAAGATTTCGTCAAGTGTCGGTGCGTGACGACGTGACATTTTTTTGTTTGTTACACGTTCGATTGTTTTGATTTGACCAAATTCACGTGGTGTAACAAACGTGATTGCTGATCCCGTTTTACCAGCACGTCCCGTACGACCGATACGGTGAACGTAGCTCTCTGGATCTTGTGGTACATCAAAGTTGTAAACGTGTGTAACACCAGAAATATCAAGTCCACGTGCTGCAACGTCTGTCGCAACAAGGATATCGATTGTTCCTTTTTTGAAGCGACGAATGACTTGGTCACGTTTCGCTTGTGTTAAGTCACCGTGTAAACCGTCCGCCGTGTATCCACGTTGGATAAGTCCTTCCGTCATTTCGTCAACACGTTTTTTCGTACGACCAAAGATGATTGAAAGTTCTGGAGAATCTGTATCAATCAAGCGGCAAAGCACATCGAATTTTTGGCTTTCTTTTAGTTCGATGAATGATTGGTCGATGTTTTCGACTGTCATTTCTTTTGCTTTTACTTTGATGTGCGTTGGTGTTGTCATGAAACGATCCGCGATTTTACGAATCTGTGGTGGCATCGTTGCAGAGAACAAAAGTGTTTGACGAGTTGGCGGAAGTGTACCTAAGATTTTTTCGATATCTTCCACGAAGCCCATGTTCAACATTTCATCTGCTTCATCCAAGATGACTGTTTGAACGTGGTCAAGGTTTAATGTTTTACGGTTCATGTGATCCATTAGGCGACCAGGTGTCGCAACGACGATTTGTGGGTTCTTGCGAAGCGCACGAATCTGACGATCGATTTGCTGACCACCGTATACTGGCAATGCATGAACGCGTTTCATTTCACCAATGCGGTTAAGTTCTTCTGCTACTTGAATCGCAAGTTCACGAGTCGGTGCAAGAATCAACGCTTGGATATGGCGCGATTTTGCGTCAAGACGCTCAATCGTCGGAATACCGAATGCTGCTGTTTTACCAGTACCTGTTTGTGCTTGACCGATTAAGTCAACGCCGCTAAGACCGACTGGAATTGTTTCTGCTTGGATTGGAGTTGCTTCTTCAAAGCCCATTTTTAGGACACCTTTGATAAGTGCCTCACTAAGATTTAATTCACGAAATGTTGTCAATGCTAAATACTCTCCTTTGTCATATGAAAAGCGTCTGCCACTAAACAGACGCTACCGTAACGAATACAATCGACTACCTATTATAGCAGAAGCCCGTCCTTAAAGATAGAGGCTATTTCTACTGATAATAATGTTTAGGGAAGTCACCATCATAATCGTTGCCATAAGGGCGAGGGAAAGGCATGATGCCCGGACCGTTCAACGCTTTAAATCGCGCCGCTTGCCCCCACTAGTGATGGGGTTTTATTTGGAAATGGTCGCCGGTTAAAACCAGCCGCAACCACCAAAATGATGAATTCCTAACTATTTATTCGAAACGTAGGTGCAGTTGGCTAGCTTACTTCGTTAGCCGAATACCCGTTTCATGTTTTTCTATTTTTTTATCTTTCAACAATCGACCTAGAGCACGTTTGAAGGCAGCCTTACTTAGGCCGAATACCTCATCAATCGTCTCAGGAGGTGTCTTATCACCATACGCCATCTGACCGCCATGTTCAAGTAGGTGGTTCAGGATTAAATCCGCATCGATGTCGATTGCCTCGTGAGCACGTGGTCTTGCTGAAAGTAATACTGTACCATCTGGCTTCACATTTGTCACCCGTAATTTCATAACTTCTCCGAGACGCGGCCACCGTTCCATCTCTTGTTCATGTAGAAAACCAATCGATTGATCGTTCACCCAAACGTTGACACCCGGGTCGCGTTGAGCAAAAACAAGTCCTTCAACGTCCATGTTATTCCACTCTTCCGGTGCCGGTTGCGCCTTGAGATTGAAATAGGCATAAGGAGCCGGGTCACCTAACAAACGTAATTTTTGGTCATGTTTCAAACGAATGTAAAGTTCGTCTCCCTCTTCCGGCCAAAATGTCCGGCGTTGCGGAAGATCGTCCAGCGAGACGAGAACATCCTTTTGAATTCCGATGTTCGCAAAAACACCTGTATTGTAACGTGTTCCGTTAATCGGTGCTTTGACGTAATCCTCAAATGACGCTTCCGGAATCGTCATCGATGAGGCGAGACGCCCTTCATTGTCTTGATAAAGGAATACTTCGACCTCTTCTTCTAGCATGAGCGATTTCGTCTGTTCATTTTTATGAAGTAAGATATCCTCCGTACCATCACTTAAAAACACACCAAATTCTGCTTCACGCTCTACTTTTAATGTGACAACCTGTCCTGCACGTAGTGCCATTTATGGTCATCTCCTTTCATTAACTTGGTTAAGCTGAAACACTCAACTAACCGTAAGTTCTTTTCATCACCTTCAATACTATACTCTTTTTCAACCTATCTCCGACATCAAATGGAAGCGAACAGTTGTGACATTTTTGTGAACGAATCTGATTTAAGTGATTTTTTTGAAAAAAACAGATATGATAAAAGAATAGGAAAAAGAAGGTTTAGTTTTGGTAAATATGGGGGAAAAAATATGTTTCATGACATTCAATCGCGTTCTTTCGCAAGACGCTTTACAAAAACGTTAGTATTCGCTTTTTTCGCATTTCTCGCAACGATTGGAATTGTATTCGCTGAAGGGTCGAGTAGCACTGATTTGTCTCCAAAGACACCTGCACTCCAACAAATCGATACACCTTAAAATCTACATCTCATCGTGTAGATTTTTTTATTTGTTTCCGAGTTTTTACTGGACGATAAAGGAAATCCTGCTTCGTTAGCGAATTGCTTTACTAGACACACTTAGTAGAGTGACACGAAGGAGGAAGTACTGTGTATTTTTACTTATTTACGACGCTTACGGGTCTCATTAGTACATACCTTAGTTTTATCACGGGATATTATACCGATTCAGTCGGGATTTTCGTCTTCACCCTATCCATTTGTCTTTCACTTTCATCTTTTAGACAATTAATTCGTACGACATATCATGGTTATCATGAATATATGCAATACCGCCGCGTCAAAAAACAGTTGGAGCGTATGAAGAAACGGGAACACTCTTATCAATTGTCTTACGAACAAAATGACACAGTCGCATCACTTGCATTATCAACGACAGAACAGCATGATAAATAAAGAGTTTGACTTCATGTTTTTAGGAGGAACCGATTCATTATGAATGAAATACCACTATCCAACGGCTGGACACTTCGTTACTCACCTGTCATCGACTTATGGCTAAAAGAAGATGGTGTTTTACTCGTCGATCATGAAGATAAGGTACGTTTGACACTCATCCTCGATGAAGAGACGATGGAAATCAAACAAATCGATAATACGAATGCCTCGTTTTCCATCGATCCGACGACGAGACGCCTGACATTCGAACTCGGCGAGAGTGAAGAGGAATCTGAACCTCGTTACTGGGAATAAAGAAGAAGACCGGGTGCGATACCTGGTCTTTTTTTGTACAATAATAATACACAGTAAAAAAGGAGTTTGATGCCATCATGTTACGCACGATCATCTGGTTCATTCATTTTGGGCTAGTATTACCTCTTACATTACCATTTTTGCCTGGCGCAAAACGTCGAACACACGCCGCTCGCTACGCGTATACACAAAAAGTAGCACACGTTTGGGCGAATTCGCTCCTTCGCTTAGCTGGAGTGAAAGTCCGTCTGACAGGGGAAGAACATATTCCGTCTGATCAACCTGTCGTCTTCATCGCCAACCACCAAGGGAATTTTGACATTCCGATTTTGCTCGGACATATCGCAAAACCCAAAGCCTTTATTTCGAAAATCGAAGTCAATAAGATTCCAATCGTCAATGTCTGGATGAATTTAATGGGATGTGTCATGATTGACCGAAAAGATCGCCGACAGTCTTTAAAGGCGATTCGTGCCGGTGTCGAGACAATCAAAGATGGGCAATCGATGATCATCTTCCCGGAAGGTACTCGCTCGAAAGGCGGACCGATTGCTGAGTTCAAAGCAGGTAGCTTCACCCTAGCAACATCTAGTGGTGCACGCGTCGTTCCGATTGCCATTTCAGGAAGCTATCGTGTCATGGAAGAGACTGGTCGGATTCGACCGGCAACTGTCGATGTGACAATCCTTCCATCCATCGACCCTGCTACAATGACCCAAAAAGAACTCGTCGCTACTGTTGAACAACAAATCAAGCATATTGTAGAAGGAGTCTGACATGCTACTTAAAGTAGATCAATTAAAAAAAGAATTTGCTGATAAAATCGTTTTTGAAGACGTGACATTTTCCGTCACACCCGGAGACCGGATTGGAATTATCGGTGTCAACGGGACAGGAAAATCGACACTGCTCCATATTTTAGCAGGAAAAGAGACAGCTGATTTCGGTGAACTGCATCATCCGAACGATTACCGGATACGTTTACTTTCACAATCGACAGATTATCCGGAAGATCAAACAGTGATGGAAGTGCTCCTCTCCGGAAACACACCGACAATCAATGCTTTACGCCATTATGAAACGGCTCGTTTAGCGCTTGAACAAGATCCGACAAATGAAACGTTACTCAAACGATTCATCGATGCCCAAACGGAAATTGATGCCGCAAATGCCTGGGATACGGAGTCTCGCCTTAAAATGATTTTAACGCGACTTGGCATTACAGATTTAGAAGCAAAAATCGGTTCGTTATCGGGCGGCCAACGGAAGCGTGTCGGCTTGGCAGAAGCTTTGCTCGACGAAGCCGATCTATTACTACTCGATGAGCCAACGAATGAACTCGATGCAGAAACGATTACTTGGCTCGAATCACAGATCAAGGAATACCGTGGAGCGATTCTGTTGATTACCCACGACCGTTATTTCTTGAATCGTGTCACGAATCACATGATGGAAATCGCGAACGGGACGGCCCATTTTTATGTCGGAAACTATGAGTCATTCCTTGAAAAGCGGGCTGAGCGCCGCGAACGGACTGCTTCAATGGAAGAGAAGCGCCAAAACATTTTACGCCGTGAACTCGCTTGGCTACGTCGTGGTGCAAAGGCACGGACGACAAAACAAAAGGCACGGATTCAGCGTGTCGATGCACTCCAAGAACTCTCTTATGAAGAAGAAGAAGCAACACTTGAAGTACAAGTCGGTTCGACACGACTCGGTAAAAAAGTCATCGAAGCAACGGAACTTGGTCATACATTTGGTGAACGAACACTGTTCGAATCATTTAGCTGGTTATTCGGTCGAAAAGAACGTTATGGCATCGTCGGTCGGAACGGGAGCGGGAAATCGACACTGTTGTCGATTTTAGCGAAACAACTTGAACCGACTCAAGGGGAAGTCGTGCACGGGGAAACGGTCAAAGTTGGGTTTTATGGACAGTTCGCCGAGTTCACGCACCCGGAACGTCGTGTCATCGATGAAGTCGAACGGATCGCCCAGGTGATCACGACACTTGATGGTCAAGAAATCACAGCCAGTCAGATGCTTGAGCAGTTCTTATTCAAACCGGAAGCACAGTATAAGCCGATTGGTAAATTATCCGGTGGCGAAAAGCGTCGACTCAAGTTGTTGACGATCTTAATGGATGAACCAAACGTCTTGTTCCTCGATGAGCCGACGAATGATTTAGATACAGAAACGCTGTCGGTTCTTGAAGATTATCTCGAGTCCTTCCCCGGGACGGTTATCACAGTCAGTCATGATCGTTATTTCCTCGACCGTGTCGTCAATCGGTTACTTGCGTTCGAGAATAGTACGATTGTCTCTTATTATGGGCAGTATACGGATTACCTGGAACAGCGTGAGGATGAGACACCTGAAGCAGCTATCGTGACTGAGGTAAAAGAAGTGGTAGCTGCTCCAACCGACATCCCGAAAAAATTGTCTTATCAGGAACAACAAGATTGGACAACGATTGAGACACAGATTGAAAACGCGGAAGCTGCGCTTGAGCAACTCGAACAACAGCTCGCTTCGGCAGGTAGCGATATCGGGCAAGTTAATGAACTCTATCAAAAGATTGAGCAAGGAAAATCCCAACTCGATCAACTGATGGACTATTGGTCTTACTTGTCCGAGAAGATAGAGGCGTACGAATCTTATAAAAAATAATTTGTTTTTGATTTATTGTCTATTTGACCGTATATTTTCCTTTCCGGAAAAATGCGGTCTTTTTTCTTCTGTTCCAAGTACGTTTTTTCCAAATTGAGGGTAATGAATTATATAGTTAAACTGTTACTTTCATTAGACAGGAGGTTTTCTCATGTCAAAAGCGTTCAAACGAATGACAGGAGGAATCGTCATTTATTTGATTATCTCGTATACCATCCTTCTTTTAATTCCAAACTCATTCGTCTTACCCACAGCCGTCTTTTCAAGCTTTGTCGGGTCTTTATTGATTACGAGTGCCGCCATTTTATTTTATAGAAAAACACCTTCACCAGAACTTAAATGGATCCTCATTGCTGTAAGTGCTTATTTCATCGGAGACTTAGGTGGAGTTGTCAGTGGTTACTTTTCGCTCACGTCTGTCAATTTGAACGTCCTACTCGACTTTCCCTATACAATCCATCTCTTGACGATTACCATTTTTTTATTCCGTCTTTTGGATATTGAACATTTCCGTTCACAAAAGCTTTTAATTCTTGATTCATTGACACTTTTTACTGTCGCGATGATTGCTGGATACTTGACAATTTTTAAATACATCCCCGAATACACAAGAACGTTCGCGGAGCAGCTCAGCTGGGATATCTATTCATTCTTGACCATTCTCCTGACTCTTTTCTTTTTTTTACTCTATGCTTCCGGTTTAAAAAAACCGGTCTCGTTGTTCGCTTTTAGTTTTTTAATGGGTGGAACGTTTTTATTAGGTATGATCAACTTTTTATTTTACAGCTTTTTATTGAACGATTTTACTTTTTACGCAATGCTTTTATTACCGCTCTATCCGCTGAGTAGCTATTTTTTCATTAGTTTCCTAGTAACTTGGCATTTACCGATCATCGCTAAACAACAATTATTGTTACTTCGGATTGAACAAATTCTTCGTCCTTCTTTTTCATACATCTTACTATTACTGTTAATTACCTATGTCACGTTTTCACCTGTCACGACACGCTTCTACTTCATCACAATCGCGACCACTTTTTTACTTTTCTTAACGCGGCAGCTTTTTTCTTATCGCGAAAATGTACGCCTTTTACGAGAAACGACTTCGCTACAAGAAAATTTGGAAACCATCGTTTCACAGAAAACGGAGTTACTTCGGTTACGCGAACAAGAATTCAAGGCACTGTTCCTCTCCTATCCGCAAATGGTACTTGAAGTAAATCAAGCGAGTCACATTCTATCCGGAAATCCTGCAGCCATTCGAGAAGGATGGATGGAGAAGTCATTGAAAGACGAACAGGTCCGTCTTTTCAAACAAGTAATGGAGGCGCTACATGCCAATAAAGGGGTCCCTTCCTTATCAAAAACGTTTTATATCCCCCATGACGAAGAGGACCTCATCTACACGATGACGTCGATTTGTATAGCCGATCAAGAACGTGTCTTTATCATTTTATCCGACGTCACAGAAGATGTTCGCCAAGAACAATGGTTGGAGAAATTAGGAAATCATGACGCTTTGACCCGTTTACCGAATCGGCGCTTTTTTGAAGAACAATTGCAGACTCTCCTCCCTACCATACGACATGGATCGTTATTGTTTGTTGATTTAGATGGTTTTAAAGCTATCAATGATACGTACGGGCATGATGCTGGAGATTTATTACTTCAAGAAACCGCAGGCCGGCTACAACAACTAATTCAAGGAGAGGAGCTTGTCGCCCGTTTAGGAGGAGACGAATTCATTTTATTCACCGTTCGAGACGAAGATGAGACGACTGCATTTGCGAGTAAGTTGCTCGCATCACTCAATGAGCCGTTTTATATTAAAGATCAAACGATGTCTGTCACACCGTCCATCGGTATTTCGCTTTATCCGAGTGATGGAAAAAGTTCGAATGTCCTTTTGATCCGTGCAGACGAAGCCATGTATCACATTAAAAATACGAACAAAAATAATTTTCAGTTCGCCGCTCAACTAAAACGCAACTAGGAGGAAACGCATATGCAACGATCCCCCTACTTCATCAGATGGTTCCCTTCACTACTAATCATTTCTTTGATTTTAATTCTCTATTCATACACGCAAGGCTCATTCATGAACCACCTTGTCGAACAAATTCTAGAGTACTTGTCATTTCTTTTAATCGGACTTTTCATCCTCATCGCCTATAAAAAAGAACGGTCACTCGTCGTGCCAAGACGAAAATTTTGGATCATCGCCTTCATTTCACTTATCTTCTCGCTAGCTGCTTCGATTTTTGAAACCATTAACTTATTCAGTAATACGCTGTCTTTTCCGAACAGTTATAGCTTAATTTGTTTCTCCATTTCGCACTATATATTTTTAATCGGACTTTTTTACCGGATTGCTTCACAAAAGAGTTTTTCACAACATCTGCTTGCATTCGTGGATGCTCTAATCATCGTCGTTTTTTTAGGACTTGCTGCTTTTCATACATTAAGCGAACTGGCCGACCCGACAGCTAGTACGTTCCCGTACGATATGATCGTCGTCCTCAACACTTCACTCGGATTGTTTGTTCTCTTCTACTTCTTTTTTGTTCAAGAAACACACTGGGTTTCCCGAACGACGTTATCTCTATTATTCTTTTCACTGTTCATTCGTGGCATGTATGAAGTATCTGCTGTATACTTTCCAGATTTCACGGAACAATATTTAGTCTTTTCTCCTGTATTGATTCGTCTTGTTCAAAGTGCAGCAATCTTATGGCACCTTGATCACATCACTGAAGGTAAACAAGCGTCTCCTGTCGTTCAGAGAACTTGGCTGCCTTTGCTCGCAATTCCACTATTTTTACATTATGTCATCGAACTCGAAGGTAAAAAATTTGATGTGTTCATCATCTTATTGTTACTAATCATTCGACAAATCATCATCGCTCGGCAACATACGTTGCTCGTGCAAAAGTTAAACGAGCGAAACGAACAGTTAGCCGAACGCATCGAACACCGGATCCGGCAAATCAAAGAAAGTGAGCAACAAGTCCTGCCACTGTTTTCAAGTCATCCTGATCCAATCATCCGTTTTGATCAAAACGAAACAGCGACGTATGCCAATCTTGCGGCTCAAGCAACGTTTAAGCTTTCTGCCTTGTCAATCGAAGTACCCACTCACTCAGTCTTACATCTTCAGTCTTCCTTACAGCTTGATTCCAATCGTTATCTCGATGAATCTAACCGCCAATATGAATTAACAAAAATCCCCATCCACATCGCTTCAAAATCGGCCGGTCATTTCTTAGCCTTACACGACGTAACAGAACAAAAGGAGCGGCAGCAACGGATTGAATACCACGCGTTTCATGATGTTTTAACTGGTATCGGTAACCGTCGTTCGCTCGAACGGACATTCTTATCGATTGACCAGTCCGTAAACTATCTGGCGTTACTTGATTTAGACGGTTTTAAATTAGTCAACGATACGTATGGGCACGAAGCTGGTGATTATGTCTTAATCGAAGTTGCTCGTAGAATAAGTCTAGACCTCGAACGCGAAGAGTCAGTTTACCGGCTGGGTGGTGATGAGTTCGCCTTGCTAACTTCAGCGAAAGATGAACTTTCACTCCGACGTCGCTGTAAACATTTCTTACAATTATTGCGTCGCCCTTATGTTTATAAAGGGCAAACGTTACATGTCTCGGCCAGCATCGGAGTCGCTCCATTTTTCGAAAACGATGATTTAGAAAGTTGGCTGAAACATGCTGATCTCGCCATGTATCGCATCAAAAACCGTAAAAAAAACGATATTGCGCTGTACCATCAAGATTTTTAAACGAACAAACGTCCATTCACCCTAGCTTAGGATTGAATGGACGTTTGTTTTTTGCTGTTATGCTTCAGGTCGTGGTGCAATGTTTCCCTCTTCGATATCGAGTAATAAGTCAATCAACTCCGCACAAAATTCAGGATACTGACGCAATAGTGCGTCGTCACCGACTTCATCGACAAAATCAGCTAAAAGAACACGCACTTCAGGTACAAGTGCCCGTGCAACCTTCATATAGGCGATTGCGAATCGCCATTTGCCTGAAATGTAGAGAAGTTTGCCGACTAACAGATCGCCAACCGCAACGTCAATCTCTGTCAAATCGGTCTGATACGTTTGTTCCGACATGATGTCGAAGACGCCGTCTTCTTTTACAAGGAAAAGCGACGGAACAGGATCGGCCAGTCCTCTTAAGGCACGATACAGACTTTGAGACATGTCTTCTTTGACTTGTTCTAAAAAACGACCATGCGGTGTTTTCCCTTGTTCATCGGTCTCATAAAAAATGGCCCAATCGACGAACAAGTCTCGGAATAACTCAGCATCTTTTAAATACCAACGTCCTTCCGTCGCGATTTCTTCGATAAATGCGACCCAATCGGTGCTTCGAGCAGTGGCTGCTTCTTGATATAAAGTTTTGAGCGCTGTGTTCATCTCTGCTTCGGATACAGTCGTCGGAAACGGGATAATCTTTCGCTCACTTTTCATCGTGTTGGTCCTTTCCGGTGTGGTTTCGCCGGACTTTTAAGCGCTTCCGGTTCCGTGACTTCACGTTTTGGAATCACTTCCCCGCCATAAATCTCCATCGGTTCAATTTCCACACCCATTTGTTTCGCTAATGCTTTCAGGTGTTTCAGATCATGATCCGTGACGAGCGCAAGGACCATACCGGACGCGTTCCCACGCCCTGTTCGACCTGAGCGGTGGACAAAATCATCAAGGGATTCCGGTAAATCATAATGCACGACATGCGTGACGGCATCAATGTCCAGACCGCGTGCAGCAAGCCCTGTCGTGACGAGTAACGGAAACTCTCCCCGCTTATATGAACGTAACGTCTCCATCCGTTCTCTTTTCCCTTTTTCGGCATCTAAAATCCGGTATTTCAGCGAAAACTTGCTTAATTCACCGTTTAACGGACCGAGGAAAGAACGGTTGTTTATGAACGTCAACACTTTGACCTGTTGCATATTAGACAAACGACGCAACATTTCCGGTTTCAGACGACGGGATGTTTCGATGTAACCGAACTTGACTTGCGTCGTCTCCGTCCGTTCAACTCGGATGACTTCTGGATCATTCGAAAGTGTCCGTCCCCATGCTGCTGTCCGTTCAGGCAATGTTGCTGAAACGAGTGCTAACTGGCGGTCACGAAGCGCACTGTTCGCGATGCGCGTCGCTGATGCACTCATTCCACTTTCGTAGATTTGATCAGCCTCATCTAAAACAATCAATTTTACTTTATGCATCTTCAACTTTTTTGAATCAATCAACTCAACTAAGCGTCCTGGTGTCCCAACAATAATTTGTGGTTTTTTCTTGAGACGCTCATATTGACGTTTTAATTCAACGCCACCGATGAACGCACCTGACTTAATCCCGCTTCCTTGGGCAAATAATTGGATGACTTGATGAATTTGCATGACCAGTTCTCGTGTCGGTGCCGTAATCGCGACTTGAACGTGTGGTTCATTCGGATCGATGCGCTCGAGGGCTGGAATGACATAAGCGAGCGTTTTCCCAGTTCCTGTCGGCGCTTCGACTAAGACATCTTTCCCCTCACGGATTAGAGGAATGGCTTGTTCTTGAACGGGCATCATTTGTTCAAAGCGTGCTCGTTCCCACGCTTCATTAATAAAAGGTTTAGTAAAATTCATAACGTATCTTCTCCTACTCTCTTGTCTATCATTCTGTTACATATTCGAAACGATCATCGGTTTCAGTTTTAATACCGCGTAACGTCTGCGTATATTCATTTCCAGAATCGATTAACCGAATATGAAAAACGATTTCTGTCTCATTTTGTTGATCTGCACTTAACACTTCGAAACCTTGCGCCATTCGATCTTGCAGCTCAACAGCAAGTGTTTCAAAACCAGCAAGTACAGGATAAGTTGCTCTGACATCGATTGGGCGTCGAACTAATCGTGCGAGGTACTTCTGGTCGTAACCGATAAAGTCCTCGAAATCAAAATCATCTTCAAACCGGAGCCAAAACCCGTCGTCTTCAAACTCGGTGATCATCCCGATCCGTTCTGTTCCTTCAGTTGATACTTTTAGGGAAACCCAGTCCCCTGTTCGATAGTCTGCTTGCTCTTTTAATGGCGAAAACTCCATTCACTCCACCTCCACGTTCTATATTCCCTTTTTCATTGTCAACGATACGTCCTAAAAATACAAGGTAGCGCCGCGTGACTTTTATCACACTAGCTTCTGTCTCTATCCATTCCACTACAAATTAATGATACAGCTACAGAAAAATCCTTTCACAGCAGTCTTTTTCTGTTTTTCGAACACGGGACACTGACTGATACAATTTACTGTGAAGTAAGTCATAGCAACACTTTTACATTTGTTAAAAGATTCACATATACGTAAAACCTCTATCCCGAATTGTTTGTTACACTATTCACATAAGAGATGTATTAAGAACCGCTGACCTTACTAATGAAGGAGTGTTGATGATGTTACTTGAAAAAACACAAGCATGGCAACGATTCGAAGGTGGAGAATGGATGGAAAAGATTGATGTCGCTGATTTCATCCGGCGCAATCGCTCAGAATACACAGGAGACGATCAGTTCCTCGCCGGTCCGACCGATGCAACCAACACGTTATGGCAACAAATCATGCAGTTAACAGAAGAAGAACGAATTCGTGGTGGTGTCTATGCCGTTGATGCTGCGACTCCATCTTCAATTCTTTCGCACGGTCCAGGTTACCTCAATCCTGAACTCGAAAAAATCGTTGGTCTACAGACCGATGAACCATTCAAACGTTCGATTCATCCGAACGGTGGTATCCGAATGGTCAATGATGCCTTAGAAGCGTATGGTTTTAAATCAGATGACACTGTTACACAGATTTTTAGCGAGTACCGTAAAACGCATAATCAAGGGGTTTTCGATGCGTATACGCCCGAAATGCGTGCTGCCCGTAAAGCCGGTATCATCACTGGACTTCCTGATGCGTACGGTCGCGGACGGATCATCGGTGATTACCGTCGCGTCGCCCTTTATGGAACAGCTCACCTCATTGCTGCAAGAAAAGCGGATTTGAAAGCACACGGTGGATTTTTATCAGAAGCGATGATTCGTGATCGCGAGGAGATGAACGAACAACTCCGCGCCCTTCATGAACTGACAGAACTCGGTAAACGTTACACATGTGACTTATCACGACCAGCTGAAACGGCCCAAGAAGCATTCCAGTGGGTCTATCTTGCTTATCTCGCAGCAATCAAAGAACAAAACGGAGCAGCGATGTCGCTCGGTCGCGTTTCGACCTTCCTTGATATTTATATCGAACGTGACTTGCAAACGGGTCGGTTGACAGAAGAGAGTGCACAAGAACTTGTCGACCACTTCGTAATGAAACTTCGCATCGTCAAGTTTCTTCGGACACCCGATTACAACGAACTCTTTTCCGGTGACCCAACGTGGGTAACGGAATCAATCGGCGGTATGAGTGAAGATGGTCGCTCGAACGTCACAAAAAGTTCGTTCCGCTTCTTGCAGACACTCGTCAACCTCGGTCCGGCACCTGAACCGAACTTAACCGTTTTATGGTCACCAAAACTTCCACGGGGCTTCAAAGATTTTTGTGCGAAGATGTCCATCCTGTCTAGTTCGATCCAATATGAAAATGATGACTTGATGCTTCCGATTTATGGTGATGATTACGGGATTGCTTGTTGTGTCTCAGCAATGAAAATCGGTAAACAAATGCAATTCTTCGGCGCCCGGGCGAACTTAGCAAAAGCCTTACTCTACACGTTGAACGGTGGCGTCGACGAAAAACTCAAAATTCAAGTCGCCCCTTCTTCCGACTTGATTTTAGATGACGTGCTCGATTATGAAACCGTCATGGCCGCCTATGATAAACAATTGGATTGGTTAGCTGAGCTCTATGTCAATACACTGAATGTCATTCACTTCATGCATGATAAATATAGTTATGAGCGCATTGAAATGGCACTCCACGATCCTGAAATTTTACGGACGATGGCTTGTGGGATTGCCGGATTATCCGTTGTCGCCGATAGTCTGTCAGCGATTCGTTATGCTAAAGTCACACCAATCCGAGATACGGATGGCATTACAGTCGACTTTAAAATCGAAGGCGATTTCCCGAAATTCGGAAATAACGATGATCGTGTCGATCAAATGGCCGTCGATCTCGTCGAACTCTTTATGGAAAAAATCCGGAAACATCCAACGTATCGTGATGCTTTACCAACCCAATCTGTTCTGACGATCACGTCAAACGTCGTGTACGGTAAAAAAACCGGGAATACCCCCGATGGTCGTCGTGCTGGCGAACCGTTCGCACCGGGAGCAAATCCAATGCACGGACGTGACACACGTGGTGCAGTCGCTGCGTTGACTTCTGTCGGCAAATTACCTTATGAGCATGCCTTAGATGGTATTTCCTACACGTTCTCAATCGTTCCGAAAGCACTCGGAAAAGATGAAACAACACGTATCAACAATACAGTCGGTCTACTTGACGGCTATATGGGCGGTACGACTACCCGTGGTCATCACTTAAACGTCAACGTGTTCGATCGCGCCACTTTACTCGATGCGATGGAGCATCCTGAACTTTATCCACAGTTGACGATTCGTGTATCGGGTTATGCCGTCAACTTCATTAAGTTGACACGCGAACAACAAATCGATGTCATCAACCGTACATTCCACGGTGCACTTTAACTTCTCTGAAAGGACTTGATCACTATGACTTACGGGACGGTTCACTCTGTCGAATCTTGTGGGACTGTCGATGGTCCCGGTATTCGTTTCATCGTCTTTACGCAAGGCTGCCCGCTGCGCTGCCAATATTGCCACAATGCGGACACCTGGGAATTCGATTGTGGTCGAAAAGTATCACCGGAAGAAATCATCAAAGAAGCGAACAGCTATCGTTCCTTCTTTGACGCAACGGGTGGAGGGGTGACCTTCTCCGGTGGCGAACCGTTGGCTCAACCCGAGTTTTTAGAAGCCTCGCTGCGTGAAGCAAAACGAAACGGCTTGCATACCGTCATCGATACAGCAGGTTCGGTCGTCCCGAAAAACCTGGATCAAATCCTAGACTATACAGATCTCGTCTTACTCGATATCAAGCACATCGATGATGCGACGTGCCGGATTTTGACCGGGCGAAGTAACGTCAATACACTAGCCTTCGCAAAATTGCTCGCAGAACGAAACATTCCCGTCTGGATTCGCCATGTCCTTGTCCCCGGCGTGACGATGACGGAAACGTTTTTACGGCAAACAGGTGAATTCATTCGAACACTCGGAAATGTCGAACGGGTTGAAGTCCTCCCCTATCACCAATTAGGTGTCTATAAATGGGAGGCACTCGGGCTCGAATATGCGCTAAAAGATGTCTTACCGCCTACCGCGGAGGAAACGTTTGCCGCGCAAGATTTACTCAACTCGTACTTGTCATGATTGATGTGACTTGATAGACTGAACACATAGTCTATGAAACGGAGGTACAATACCGAAATGAAGCAATCACTCGCTAACGTCTAATGATGAATGAACTCATCACTTTCGCAATCGCTTGCGGATGACTGACGCTACGAGTCTGCTCAATTTCGGTATTTCCCTATTTCAGGTGGATACCTTCTTTGAATTGCACTCCCGCACACCATCCGTACGCTCAGGATGGTGTGTTTTCATTTCATCTCAACCGAAATGAAACAAAGGGAGCTGAGCTTATGCCAACTGAAGTATTATCCATCCATGATTTACAAATCGATTTTGCCGGGCAGTGTCTTTTCCACGATGTCACGTTCTCCATCCGCGACGGCGAACACGTCGCCTTGGTCGGACCGAACGGCGTTGGAAAAACGACGCTCTTGCGCGCCATCCTAAAAGAAATCATCCCGACGACCGGGACAATCCATCGCACGTATGACCGGATCGGGCTCTTAGCCCAACAAATCGAACCCTCGACAAGTGTAGCAATTCAAATCGTCGAACAGGCGGATGTAACCCGTTACGACTTACGTGAACGTGCCTTAACCACTGAAGCCGTGGCCGACTACCAGGCTGCCGTTGACGCAGATGCCTTCACGCTCGAAGCCGATGCGAGGCGTGTCCTGAAAGAAGTTCAACTCGAGCAATCTCTTTGGTTTCAGCCTTTGAACACACTGAGCGGCGGCGAACAGACCCGGATTCAACTTGCATGTCTACTGTTGAAGAAACCGGACTTCATCCTGCTTGATGAACCGACCAACCATTTAGATGAAGACACACTCGAGTGGCTCGTCGCGTGGACGCGTCAAACGAAGACGACGATGCTCTATGTTTCACATGAGCGTGCCTTTATCGATGCGACGGCTGACGCCGTCATTGAATTGACTGAAGCAGGAGCGGCACGTTACGAAGGAAACTATGAGATTTACCGTACGTTAAAGGAACAAGAACGGACTGCACAGTGGCATCAATATGAGAAGCAAGAACGAACACGAAAAGAACTCACCCGGATGATTGGTCAATATCAAAATTGGCATCAAAAAGCGACGGCTAGTGCAAGTGAACGAGATCCGTACGCGAAAAAAAAGGCTGCAAAACATGCGACAAAAGTCAAAGCAAAAGAAAACCAGCTCGAACGCCTACTGGAACACCGGGTCAAAAAACCGGAAACGCCGTCCCACGTCCATGTCAGATTCGAAGCAGAACATTTTTTAGCGAAACGTCTCGTTTCAGTCGATGCTCTCTCATTCGACTATCCGCATCGCCGGCTCTTTCAGGATGTGTCGTTCTCCATCCAGCGTGGCGATCGAATCGCGTTGATTGGTCGAAACGGTTCTGGGAAAACGACGTTATTACGTCTTTTACTTGGAGAATTGGTGCCATCTGCCGGTATCATCAAACGGCACCCGACTTTAAAAGTCGGTTACTTTTCTCAAGTTCTATCCACTTTACCGAATACCGGCACACTACTTGATGCCTTGCTTGAGACGAGCGAGATTTCGGAAACAGATGCCCGGACACTACTCGCGTGCTTTTTATTTCGGCGGGAGACCGTCTATAAACCAATCGCTGAAGCGAGTATGGGCGAGAAATGCCGGATTGCCTTTTTACGCCTCTATTTTTCCGGCGCGCATTTACTCATCCTCGACGAACCGACGAATTACCTTGATCTTGCGACACGGGAACAAATCGAAGCGGCACTCGAAGTTTTTCCCGGTGAGTTGCTGTTTGTTTCCCATGACCGTTATTTTACCGATCGTTTATCAAACCGAACGATTTCCTTGACCGGTGACTTCACAGTCCATCCTGTCGGAACAAAGGCTTTACGGGAACAACGTGCTTCTGATTCGGATGGAATCCGGGCTGACTTACGGCGTTTGAATGAACTGACCGGTGAAATCGACTTTGATGTGTAATTGACGGAAGTCACATCACGAACTGATTTTTAGCACGATGATAAAAGCATGCTAACTTAAAAAGAAATACGGTACTTTTCCATGCGCCTCCCACATGCGTATCTAATTACCGCGAACGAAAAAAACGCTGATGATTCCCTGTAAAGAAGGGGAACATCGGCGTTTCGTTTACTTATCTTTTTTGATACTTTAATTTTGTATGTGCCTGCGCGTTTTTCTGAATCTTCTTCCACTTTTCTTTTTCGGCAGCTTGTAGCGCTACACTTTGCTTCCGTTCAGCATAGGCAATTTCCCGTTGCAGCTTCAGATAACTTTCCCAGCGTTCGTGCGGAAGACTTCCATCTTCCAATGCTTGGCGGACTCGACACCCGGGTTCATTGCCATGTTGGCAATCCCGGAAACGACAGTTTTCAGCGAGCGACTCAACATCAGAAAAAGTCGAAGTCAGACCGTCACTTCCGTCCCATAGTCCCAGTTCACGCATACCCGGTGTGTCGACGAGCAACAGACCGTTCGCTAATCGTTTGAGTTCACGGTGCGTCGTCGTATGCCGTCCGCGTTGATCGTCTTCTCGCACGCCACCTGTTTCCATCAACTGTTCCTCTGCTAACGCATTAACGAGTGTCGATTTCCCGACACCGGATGAACCGACGAGGACAATCGTCTCACGTGGTTCGAGAACATCTCGAAGACTTTCCAACCCGTCACCGGTCAACGAATCAATCGCAACATAAGGTGTCCCGAAGGCAATTCCTTCAATCTCAGCCAACTCGGACTCGACGGATTCCATCAGACTTCGTTTCGTCAAAACAATGATCGGCTTGACGCCAGCTTCCCAGGCGACCGTTAAATAACGTTCAAGCCGCCGGACATTAAAATCGTGACCGAATGCCATGACGAGCAAAGCTACGTCAACATTCGCACAAATGATTTGTTCTTCGACTTCCGTACCCGCTGCTTTTCTTGAGAATTGTGAGGTCCGCGGAAGAACTTGCTCAATCCGTCCTAATCCCGCTTCTCGCTCTGTCTGGATGATCCAATCCCCTACTGCGGGAAGATCTGCTTTCGTCAATGCCTCAAAGCGCATCTTTCCAGATAATTCACTAAGCGTCTCGCCAGCAGCCGTCATGACACGATACTGTTTTTGAAAGACTGCAGTGATCCGTCCTAAATTTTCATGTTCTCCTGCCTCATGTGCAGGTGGTTTACCCCATTCGTTCAAATGGTTTCCTCCTCTAATTTAAGGGAGGGAAACCCCTCCCTGTTCTCCAGTACGTGTTTGATTTACGTTGATTTGCACATTCATAAACCTCACTCCTCTCCAGTAACTTCCTTTGTATTTTATCATATGTAGCCACTTCAAAAACCGTTGGGCGATAAAGTCAGACCTTACTACTCCGCCTCAAGGCCGAGACGAATACGGTCCGAGGGGCGTCGTCGTTTTTTTCACCATCCCTTATCATAAAGGTATCAAGTAAAAGGAGGCTTCATCATGAAGCAATCAAAAGGCAAACAGGCTTTGATGATACTTGCTGGTATCGCTCTTCTCGCAGTCGTCATCGGGACACTCCCACATATGATTGGACTCGGGCTCGGTGGACTGCTTGCATTTTACGCCATCAGTAAGTTTATCCGTTCAACAAAAGTCATCGCAAAAATCGGTTTTGGTTTACTCGCAGCAGTCGGAATCGGCTTAGCCCTTTCAAACATTTGGGCGGTATTCGGTATCGCGGCAGCACTTGCCCTCTACATCGGTTACATGCGGATGAAGATGGAACGTGTGAACCCAAACGATTTATTTTCTCGCCGTCGTCGGTCAAACGCGTCTCATTTTGAGGCAGATTGGAAAGACCTCGATCAAAAACGCTTTTAATCGCTACTTATACTCAAGGAGGAATTCACAATGAAGAACGTATTCGACCAACTCAATGATTTTGCTAACCAAATGATGACGGAAGTCAAAAAGGCAGCCGAGCAAGGTGAAGTCCCGGCTAAAAAATTAGTCCGTCATATCCGGATTACCGAATCTGATTTAAAAGAAATCGACCGGCTACTCGAACGTCAACGGTCACTCCTAAGCGAACTCACACAAAAACAAGATGAAGCAAAAGAACTAGCTGATAAGCGGTTTGCCCAAGTCGAAATTGCTAAACAAGCTGAAGAGCAGGAACTTGCAGAACGCGCCGCTATCGAATCCAAACATTACGGTGAACAGTTCCGTTTCTTCGAAGAGTTGATTGTTGAAACGAAACGGGAATTGACGCAACTTGAACGGGAAGCACTCGAGTTGAAACTTAAACTCGAAGACTTGCAAAATAAACGCTATGAGTGGATGATGCGGGAAAACGTTTCTAATTTAAAATCAAAGATGAACCAGGTGCTAGAACGCGAACCAAATGCTACTATTAAACAAGAAGAACATCCGTTTACGGCAGCAGAACCGGATGTCGCAGAACAAACACCAGAAGACGACATCGATTCACGTATTGCGGAACTCGAACGTCGCTTCCAAAAATAAGTATTTTGACGAAGGAGGCCCTTGCCTCCCTTTGTCATGTCAGGGAGGAGATTGATCGTGCGACGATTAAGTACAAAACAATTAGTCGGCTACGTGTCGATCCTATTCGCGCTCGGATTATTTTATGATTTGATGACTGGAGCCGGAAACGTCTTATTTGGAATCTTATTCCCGTTCTTGTTGTATTATGTCGGGATTCATTTTCGGCGTCGCGGTCATGAAAAACTGGCCATCCTGTTTTATATCGTCGGTACGATTATCTTAGCTGGAGTCGTCTTGAGCTCGGCAGCTGTCGGATTCGTCATCGCCGGAATTTTGCTATATCTCGGAATTATCCTTGTCACCCGACACTCCGTCCGCGAATTTTTCTTTTCGAAGATTTCACCACGTCTTTATGAAGAAGAAGGCATTACGATCCAACCTGCTTACTCGTTTTCGACGCAGTCTGAAACACCTTACGTGTTAAAAGACTTGAGTGAACAGTTCATCGTCAAAGATTTAGAAATCGATTTAACGCATGCCTATGTCCCAGAAGGTGAAACACTCATCGTCATCAGTGGTGTCGTCGGAGATGTGCGTATTTTATTACCTTCAGGATATGACTATACGCTTGATACGTCGATTGGTTTTGGAAGCGTCAAAACAGATGTCCGCCGGATCCCGACATTTTTTAACCGTCGCATTCAGTTCCGGGCACCACAATATGAAGAAGCGACTCGAAAAGTCCGCATTCACGTCATGCTTGGCATCGGTAACGTGGAGGTGACCTCGATATGAAACGTGATCACTTCCCGCTCGGTGTCATCGCGCTCCAAGTATTGACCGGATTTCTGACAGCCGTCGTGACGACTGGTTTGTTTTTAAGTACACGCCAAGTCGATTGGCATGTACTTTTCGTCCGTCAACAAGATTTACCTGTCTTATTGCTTGTCGTCGGATTATCCCTGTTACTTCCGCTCGCAATCGGCAGCATCCACTACTTCTTTTTACGTCGTGACTTCAAACGTGTCACAACTGCCATCATCGAACTCGAGCAAGGAAAAGAAGTCACGATTGTCAACGGACCTTACTTCCACACACTGACCCGCCTCTCACGAATTGGGAAACGAATCGATGAACAGGTCGAGACGGTTCAAAAAATCAGTACACGTCCGCAACACGTCGAACAAGTTCGTGTCCAAGCCATCACGGAAGAACGGAAACGGCTCGCACGTGATCTCCATGACTCCGTCTCCCAACAACTTTATGCCATTTCGATGATGACGACGGCTGCCAAACAAACGATTTTGACGCAACCGGAAACGGCAGCGAAACAAATTGACTTAGTCGAGACGATGGCACAGACGGCGCAATCAGAAATGCGTTCTTTATTGCTCCAACTACGTCCCGTTGAACTCGAAGGGATGACGTTGCAACAAGGACTAACCCAACTGCTCGAAGAACTATCACGAAAACAATCGACGCAATTGAGCTGGAAACTCGAACCGATTGAATTACCGCGTCCGATTGAAAATGAATTATTCCGCATCGTTCAAGAAGGCTTAACGAATGCTTTACGCCACGCGAAAGCATCGCACATGAATATCGAATTGCGTCAATTCAATGAGACGATCATCTTGAGTATGAATGACGACGGTGTCGGCTTTATCGTCGACGAGAAAAAACTCGCCTCGTACGGGATCAACTCGATGCGCGAACGTACGGCTGAAATCGGTGGGACGATTCGCCTCGTCAGTGTGCCCGGTCAAGGAACGCAGATTGAAGTCAAACTTAGAAAAGAACGGATGGTGCAAGTATGATACGCGTATTATTAGTCGATGACCATGAAATGGTTCGCGCTGGAGTCTCTGCCTTTTTATCGACCCAACCTGATATTGAAGTGGTCGCAGAAGCTGCTGACGGACAAATCGGAGCGAAACTTGCTCTTGAACATCGCCCTGATGTGATTTTGATGGACTTAGTCATGGAGCCGGTCGATGGTGTCGAAGGAACACGTCTGATTCGCGCCGAGTGGCCGGAAGCTAAAATTTTAGTCGTCACAAGTTTCTTAGATGATGAGAAAGTTTATCCCGTCATTGAAGCCGGTGCGATGAGTTACGTCCTAAAAACGGCAAGCGCGTTTGATATTGCGGAAGCAATTCGCAAGACAGCGAGCGGACAATCTGTCATGGCAGCTCAAGTGACAGGTAAGATGATGGAACGCCTGCGCAAACCTGCTAGTCAACTCCACGACGATTTAACGGAGCGTGAACAAGAAGTCTTACAGTTGATGGCGCGCGGTATGGCCAATCAAGAGATTGCAGACGAACTGTTCATCTCCCTAAAAACAGTCAAAACGCATGTTTCCAACATTTTATCAAAGCTCGATGTCGTCGATCGGACGCAAGCCGTCGTCTATGCCTTTAAGCACCACATCGTGAAGTAATCTTTTACTTAGTTTTTGCACTCGTCTACGCATCCATTCATTAAAAAAAGGGTCAGCTTATCAAAGCTGGCCCTTCAGACTGTAAACAACGTGCGATTGGGAGATTAAGCGTCGTGTTTCGTTGCTTTCCTCGGGCGAGGCGCAAGCCGTTGCTCCTTGGATCCTAGCGGACAACGAGCAGGGTCTTGCCTGCCTCTGAAAGTGCGTTAAAAACGCACTTTTTCCCGCAGGAGTCAATGAAAAGTGACGCTTTTCAAGTAATACCGTGAAGGAAATCCAGGCGTGGAGACGGTTTAGAGCGCGATCCGTCTCAAATCGCTTTTAAAGCGAAAAGCAATCGGTCGCGACCCTGCAGCTTTGCTGTAGCGGCGTGACCGGTTGCCGCTTTGAAGACGAGGCGAGACAGGAAAGCACGAACGGATTGCTTCTCAATATAGCATTTTCACCCTTCAGCGTGTATAAAAAGTGCTAGTAAGCTATCAGCACTTTTCGATAGGGCTACCAGAGTTTCCAACCTGGAGCTCCAGGAGGCGCATTATCAATCATGTGCCAAATCGGTACTGTGTAAGCAAACGCAATCAAAGCAAACGTCACGAAAATCCAAAGTTTCCAGTTCTCAAAGAAGAGTGGTGTCTTCATCGCTGCTTCCTCTGTTTCCGCGACAGGAAATTCAGTACTTCCTTTCGGTGTCCGGAAGGCCAGTTGGAACATCGCAAACAAGAATAAGAGGATTGAAATAAAGAGGATCGTACCACCGATTGCCATCGCAACGTGATAGGGAATCCAATCTGCGACGAGCGAATCTTTGAAATATGCCGCAGGACCCGTCCGTCTCGGATTGCCAAGCAAGCCTGAAATATGCATCGCAGTCGACATAAAGAGCATACCAATCGTCCACGTCGCCGTCTGGATGAGACCAATTGTATTAATCCGTTTTGTTAAGGTCCGTCCTCGTAATAATGGAACAAGCCAATAGGCCGTTCCAAAGAACGTCAACGCGACTGCAGCCCCGACTGTGATATGGAAGTGACCTGTCACCCATAAAGTGTTATGCACGACGATATTCAATTGGTGAGAAGCATTGACGACACCACCGGCTCCAGCCGGGATGAAGAACAACATGCCGACGAACGGTGCAAGAAAGCGGACATCCCGGTACGGCATTTTCTTGATCCACCCAAATAGTCCGGTCGCACCTTGACGACGACCTGCTAGTTCAAATGTCGCAAACATCGAGAATGCTGTCATCAATGAAGGAATGATGACAAGGAACGTCAAGACGACTTGGATGTACTTCCAAAATGCTGAAATACCGGGTTCGAGCAACTGATGGTGAAAACCAACAGGGAACGAGAACAATAAGAACAGTAAAAATGACATTCGTGCTAAAGCATCTGAAAAAATCTTACCCCCAACAATCTTTGGAATGACCGTGTACCATACGATATAGGCTGGCAATAACCAAAAATAGACGAGCGGATGACCAAAATACCAAAATAATGTCCGGGATAATTCGATCCCGACCTTATCCGTCCAACCGAGTGATAACGGCAAGAGTTGAAAGAGAATCGTCGCTGCGACACCTAGCGTGGCGATGACCCACAACAAAGCCGTCATAATGCTCATATAGGCTTGAAGTGGTGGATGGACATCCTTATGTTCTCGTTTGTAATCCGCGTACATCCGGAACATTGCGGCAGAAGAAACCCATGTTCCAACAACGAAAATCACGAGTCCGATATAAAAAACAGGGTGTGCCTTCAGCGGCGCATAAAATGTGTAGAGAACGGATGCTTCACCTGCTAACACCATCCATGTGACAAGGAGGACACCGACAATCATCAACCAGAATCCAACCCAGCCCAAGCGTCTCGGAAACTCTTCAAAACGCCCGAACGACTGTCCTAAAAATGAAAATAAAAGTCCAAATATGAATAATGTCGTAAAGACAATCGCAAGCATTAGTCCGTGAGCCGTCAGCAATTCATAATAACCGACTCCAGCAATTTCTGGAATGACTCCAGTACGGACGAGTGTCTGTAGTAGACCACATAGTCCACCGATCAGTAACGCCACAAGTGAAAAACTGACGTAGGCAAATCCGAGTTTTGCTTCTTTTAATCCAATCTCTCCTGCGGGGATTCCCCGCTCCATCTCAAACTCCATTAATTTTTTCGAAATCGCATTCATTTATTCCACCACCTTAATCTTAGTCGACATCATGTGATGCGCCGATCCACAATATTCATTACAGACAATTAAATATTCACCAGCTTCTTTAAATGTGTACTCGATTGAATTGATATGTCCGGGAACGACCATCATATTGACGTTCGTCTTGACGATTTCAAATCCATGGACGACATCTTTCGACGTCACCAGAAAATCGACGGTCGCGCCTTTTTTGATAATCATGTCTTGCGGTGTGAACTGGAAAGCTTGTGAGACCATGACGGCCTCATATTTATTGTCGTCAATTTTTTTTAGACCCGGTTTATCAAATGGCTTCGTCTGATCGACTTGCGTCGGGTCAATCAATGTTGCATCCGACGGTGGTTGATTATCAGAAGCGAATGCTGATACGCCAATGATGATTAAAAAGACTGCCAACATGATACAACCGAATACTAACCATATTTTTTCTAAACGATGAATATGCACCCTGATTCCCCCTTATCTTGAAGTGAATAATAAAAAGATTGATCCCCACATTCCGATGATGACTCCGGCAACGATAAATACAGCGATAAACGTTCCCTTCAGTTCTGTATCTGATTTCTGACGCATGATCAGTAGCTCCCTTCCGTCGTTGAATCGGTGACTTAACCTACCTTTATTTTAGAAAAAGACACCCTTCGTAATATGTGATAAACGTCACACCAATTGTGACGATTTCGCGCTTTTCTTTTATAAAACACACATAAAGTTCACAACTTGTTACGTACTGAACATATTACGTACTGAACATATTTTGAACCGTTACTGTTTGTGCGACACAAAAAAGGACCGCATTCAAAAAGAATGTGATCCTACAGCGTGTAGACAAACTATTATGAAGAGTGAACATACTATAACGAGAGGCAATCCGTTCGCGCGTCCCTGTCTCGTCTCGTCTTCAAAGCGGCAACCTTCCGCGCCGCTACAGCCAAGCTGCAGGGTCGCAACCGATTGCTTTTCGCGGTTCTAAGCGATTCGAGACGGATTGCGTGCTAAACCGTCTGCATGCCAGGCTTTCCGTCACGGTATTTCTATAAAAAGCGTCACATTTCGTTGACTCCTACGGGAAAAATTTCGTTTTCAACGCACGTTCAGAGGCATGCAAGACCCTGCTCGTTGTCCGATAGAACCAAGGAGCAACGGCTTGCGCCTCGCCCGAGGAAAGAAACGAAAAAAGACGCTTGATCTCCCGATAGCACGTTGTCTACAGCCTGAAGGACCACATTCAAAAAGAATGTGATCCTAGACTGCTGATAAGTTCTTCTGAAGTTTAACGCGTTGCGGTTCCATCAAAAGGATGTTGGAGCAATTTTTAAGTCAGCTCCAGCGTATGGCTCCGTAAGCTAACGCTCAAGTTAAGTTTAAATCCGGCAGACACCGACAGGACACCCTTCACAGTGGCAAAGATCGCGTAAATAGTTGGCATCATGAACGATGATTTTAGTCGTCGTCATCGAAATGACATTGTCTTTTTTCCACTGAGAAAACATCCGGTTGACCGTTTCACGTGGTGCCCCGATCAACTGACCGAGTTCAGTATCCGACGGTCGCTTTGAAATCACGTAATCGTCATCGACTTTTTTTCCGTCCATTGCGATTAGTCGTAAGAGTGTCGAAGCGAGTGCCCCTTGTTTCCCGAACAATAAGAGGTCACGTAACTTCGTTTCCGTTTGTTTTCGCATCAAGGCTTGCCAGCGCATGATATCTAATGCGAATGTTCCATCTTTTTTCATCAAATCTTCGAGTGTCGATTTCGAGATGAAGCCAATGACACTGTCCTCCATCGTTTCGACACTATAGGAGCTTGGAAATGCTTCTCCGACATCGAATTCACCAAATAAGTCACCTTTGAAATATAAGAACATCATTAGCGGGCTACCTTTTTTCGTGAGCTTTGATAGTTTTACACCACCTTGTTTCACATAAAAAAGTTTATCGTTCATTTCCCCTTCCCAACAGACGATTGAGTCTTTTTTAAAAGATACCTCAGTCATGAACTCTTCAAGTAATTCACGTGTCTCACTCGACAACACGAACGTATTGGCTTCTGTCGTCCCACAAGTAAGCATCTCGCATTCTCCTTTCCGTAGCTTCTGCCTTCAGTATAGAACATCACAAGGGAAAATAGCGTTTTTTCAAAAGATTGTCAAACTTTGTTCACTATTTCACAAATTAAATAAACAAAAAAAAGCCAAGGTAGACCGATTGGATCTACTCTTGGCTCCGTTTAAGTCCCATTTATAATAAATAACGCATCCATTTTGAATCGGTATTCGAGCGCATGTAGCGGAACGGCAAATCGAACTTCGTCGTATTGTTGACGACTCCTTTACGGTGGCTGAACGTCTCAAAGCTGAATTTCCCATGATAGCCACCGATACCACTTCCGCCGACCCCGCCAAATGGCAAGTTATGTTGCGCAACATGCATCAACGTATCATTGATGCATCCACCACCAAATGACACACGATCGAGTACACGATGCTGAACAGCTTTACTTTCTGTGAAGAGATAGAGCGCCAACGGCTTATCACGGTCATTGATGAAACGGATGACCTCTTCCACTTCACGATAAGAATAGACTGGAAGAATCGGTCCAAAGATTTCTTCTTGCATCAACGGACTTTCTGGATCAACGTCCGTCATGACGGTTGGTGCCATCTTTCTCGTCGCTGCATCGACTTGACCACCAAATAAAATTTCACCTTGGGGCAAGTAGCCACTCAATCGATCCAAATGACTGTCTGAAACAATCTTGACGTAAGAATTCACACCAACACCATTACCATACTGGGCAAAAGCTTCCTTTTCAATCAAGCGTAAAAATTCCTCGCGGACGTCTTCATGGACAAAAACATAGTCAGGGGCGATACACGTCTGTCCTGCGTTTAACCATTTGCCCCAAGCAATTCGTTTTGCAGCAAGCTTTAAGTTCGCATCACGGTGAACGATCGTCGGAGACTTCCCGCCGAGTTCAAGCGTGACAGGTGTCAAATATTTCGCCGCTGCTTGATGGACGATTTTTCCGACACGCGTCGACCCCGTAAAGAAGATGTAATCAAACTTCTCTTCAAGAACAGCTGAACTGACGTCCGCATCCCCCTCGATGACAAGTCCAAATCGTTCGTGAAATGCCGTTTCAAAGACTTCACGGAGAACACGCGAGACGTTTGGTGTTAGTTCTGATGGTTTCAAGACAACCGTATTTCCGGCAGCGATCGCCCCGATGATTGGTGCAACAGCGAGCTGGAAAGGATAGTTCCACGGCGCGATGACGAGCACGTTTCCGTATGGTTCATAATGGATGTCACTTTTTGACCCGATATGTAACAACGGTGTCCCGACTCGTTTCGGTTTAGCAAGTCGGCGAAGTTTCTTCTCCATCCGTGCGAGTTCGCCGTAGACGAATCCGATTTCCGTCGTAAACGCATCTTGACGTCCTTTATTCAAGTCCGTTTTTAATGCCTCATAAATTGCTTCTTCATGCGTTTCAATCGCTTGCTTTAAAAACGTCAACATACTTAGACGAAACGCAACACTTCGCGTCGCGCCTGTCTTAAAGAAATTACGTTGCGTTTGAACAAGATTCGAAATTGTTGATTCAGTCATCGTCGATTCCATCTCGTGTTCCTCCTCATGGTCTAGGCTTTCTTTTCCTCATTCTATCATAGCGAATGAGCAATGATTCAATCGTATGCTCCCTCTTCTTTGTGATTAGACAAAAAAGCAGGACTCGAAACGCGAGTCCTGCTGTGTTCGTTTCATGAAGACAGTGATTTTACCATCCGCATCGTCTTATTTCATCTGATTGATTACAGCTGAATCGCTGTTTCAAGTGCCACTTTCATCATATCATTGAACGTCGTTTGGCGTTCTTCAGACGTTGTTTCTTCTCCCGTTAGGAGGTGATCTGAAATCGTCAAAATCGTCAAGGCATTGACTTTATGTTTTGCAGCGAGTGTGTAGAGACCTGCTGCTTCCATCTCGATTGCGAGGCAACCGAAGTCCGCCCATTTTTTGAAGTGGTGGAAATCATCTTGATAAAATTGATCCGTCGTGAAGACTTGACCGACTTTTGCGTCGATTCCGTGTTCTTGTGCCATTGTGTACGCTTTATGCAATAACTCGAATGAAGCTGTCGGCGCATAATCCAATCCATTGAAACGGACACGATTTTGAGCCATGTCGTGTGAAGCACTCATCGCGATGACGACGT
The DNA here is from genome assembly GCF_018618725.1 of Exiguobacterium sp. s80. NCBI lineage: Bacteria > Bacillati > Bacillota > Bacilli > Caryophanales > Exiguobacterium > Exiguobacterium sp. s80. Next base: position 71,234 of record NZ_JACSMP010000005.1, read on the forward strand.
CACGTACTTTTACATCCGGTGTAATCCCGCCCGCTGTACCGACACGGATCAAGTTTTTTGCACCATACGATTGAACGAGTTCATTTGCATAAATTGACATCGACGGAACACCCATACCTGTTCCTTGAACGGATACTTTTTTCCCTTTGTATGTTCCTGTGAAGCCATACATCCCACGCACTTCATTATAAAGAACAACGTCCTCTAAAAATGTTTCGGCGATGTACTTCGCGCGAAGAGGATCTCCCGGAAGTAAAACTGTTTCTGCGATTTGACCTTCTGCTGCATTAATGTGTACGCTCATGTACGTTTCCTCCTTGACGTTCGTTTAATTAAATAGATAACAACTCTCTAAACTCATTCGGTGTCATGCCGAATTGCTTCTTAAATACTTTTCGAAAATATTTATCATCCTGATACCCGACTTCAACGGCAATCTCATATATACGGGCGTTCGTCTCTCCCAGCAATTCCTTTGCCCGATTTAGACGAATCGTTTGGATATAATCCGATAAGTTAACCAAAAAACGCTGTTTAAAGCGCCTTGATATATATTCTCGGCTTAAGTAGAAGCGCTCACTCATGAGCTGGAGCGTTAACTCTTCCGCATAATGTGTCTCGATATACTTCGCAATTTGATCAATCGCCTCTCCCTGCTCTTGAACTGGGCAAATCAGCTCCATCGCTCGGGAAAGCGCATCATTTAAAACATCTGGATCGATCGGTTTCAATAAGTAATCAAACGATTGATGTAAGATCGCACGACGCATATACGTATAATCATCATAACCTGTCAACACGATCGTGACGACCTTTGGATGATGATTTTTTGTCCATTCTAATAAACTTAATCCGTCTACTCCCGGCATTTCAACATCGGTCAGCATCAATCCGACTTTTTCTTCATTTAAGATTTTTTTCGCAGCTGCTCCATCCTCCGCTTCAAAAATATGCGATACTTTCCAGTCACCCCATTCACCAAGTAACTTTACAGCGTCACGAACATGTTGTTCATCATCAACGATTAGTACATTCATTACAATTCCTCCTGTTCGATTGGAATTCGGATAGTGATTCTGAATCCACCTTCTATTGGAGATTGGAGCGTCATGTTTGTGCGTTCACCGTAAAAAATTTGAAGACGTTCGTATATATTGTGTAAGCCGATGCCAGATGTTTGCCGGTCTTCAGGAGCGCGATGTGCCCGCATTTTTTGGTTAATCATCTCAAGATCTGCCTCAGACATGATCGGTCCGCTGTTTTCGACGCTAATGATCAGTTGGTCCCCATCGGTTCTAATTTTGTACGCCAAGTAATTTTCTAACGCATCACTTTGCTGATTAAAGGCATGTTTAAAGTAATTCTCAGCGAACGGTTGCAAAATCATTTTTGGTACTTCAATCGGGTTCATGTGCCACGGGACATCGACGATATAACGAAATTTTTCTGGGAAACGCTGTTGTTGTAAGCGCATATACCCTTGAAGATGGTCGACTTCTTGCTTTAATGTGACAATCGTCTGTTCGTTGTTCATCGAATAACGCATCATTTGTGAAAGACCGGTTATCGAACGGTAGGCGACTTTCCGGTCCCCTTGCAACGTCGTTGTTCCGATTGATTGTAGCGCATTAAATAAGAAGTGTGGATTGAGCTGTGATTGCAACGCACGTAGCTCGTTCGTCCGATTTTCAAGTGCTAACCGGTATTCTCGTTTAATCAAACGATCCATCCGGTGCACCATTCGTTGAAACTGGCGATTCAATAAACCGATTTCATCATTTGTCGTCGCGACAAAACGTGTGGAGAGGTCCCCTTGCTCGACCCGCCAGACATTTGCCGTCAATTGTTTGATCGGTTTTGTAATTTCGAGTGCGACGAGACTTGCCGCCATAATCATTAATAGAAGTGACACTAAACCAATCACCAATAAAATGATTGCCGTTTCATTTGCTCCCTTGATGACAGAAGCATAAGGAATTTTCTTGATCAGTGTAATCGGCACGCCTTGCTTTTCGGTCTTCACATACACGATGAACGAGCTACCGACGTGCATGCTCCCACTTTTTCCAGTCATTTTTTCAGTCGTCACCGGTAATGTCGTTCCTGTCTTCGCGATTAAGTGATTCCCACTCATTAACCATAATGATTCGTCCGGTGAATTTTCAAACAGCTGTAGTTGTTGTTCAAATACTCGAACTGGAATGTCTACTGACAAAAAGCCGATGGGTTCACTCGTTTCGACGCGATCAATCCGGTAACGAAAACTGACGACTTCTTTTTCATCAAGAATCATCGTCCGAGAATTATATGCTGTAATCACATGTTCCGGGTCTATCAACCAACCATTTTCTTGTTGCATCAATCGAAAATAATCAGTCTCTTGTAACCAATCAAATTTGCCACGACCGGAAGTCTTCATATTATAGACAGAGTATTCCGAGTACCCTTTTAAAATCACAAAATGAATTTGTTCAACATCCTGTCTTGATAAAAAGAGACCGAGTAAGGAACGAGCGACGACACTATCTGACTCACCAAGCTCAGCATCGGCACCAGCATTCATAATATTCATCAATGAACGATTAGCGTAGAGACTTGTTGATAACCGTTTCACGTCTTCCATATAATGACTGATTTGACTATTTCCGCGTTGGAGAGCGCTTAAACTCGAACGCTCGGCTTCTGCAATGTTTTGCTGACGTACATATATATAAGAAGCAGTTGTAGCAAGTGTTGTCGGAACCAAGATAGCGAGGGCTACAAGTAATATAAGACGCGTCCGGATGCTCTTCATTTTGCCACCTTCCACCCTTTTTCTTCTAATAAATAGTATAGCACAACTGTATCCGCTTACATCCACTTCCTTTTAGCGCTTACGATGGTTTATAGATCAAGTTATCCATAATATACTTAAAAAATAATCCTTGATTCCGAATGAATAATCATATAGTATCGTTAATGTTCGTTTTTTAATTAAACTCATCGAAGGTGGTTCTCTATTTATGTTTAAGCTTTCTGCCCATAATACGACCGTGAAACGTGAAATACAAGCCGGGTTCATTACGTTCATCACGATGGCCTATATTTTAGTTGTCAACCCAACGATTTTAGCTGATGCGGGCATTCCGCAAGCACAAGCATTTTCTGCGACCATTATCGCTACACTCGTCGGAACGCTTTTAATGGGGTTATATGCGAATCTCCCCATCGCCGTTGCACCGGGCATGGGACTGAATGCGTACTTCACGTATACTCTCGTCATCGGTGAAAAAATTCCTTATCAAACAGCACTCTCTGTCGTCTTTGTATCCGGAATCATTTTTCTATTGCTCTCGTTGTCTCCAATCCGGACGAAACTGATTGAAATCATTCCACTGACACTCAAGTTAGCGATCACTGGTGGAATTGGACTTTTCATCGCTTCACTTGGACTGAAGATGTCAGGTATTCTTGTTGCAGATGAAGCGACTTTGATTACGATTGGCTCACTGTCTTCACCAGAAGCTATTATTACACTCATTGGTTTGATGACTGCTGCCATCTTAACTGTCAAACGTGTTCCAGGTGGATTACTGTACGCGATGATTCTTGCGGGTGCGCTCGCTTTCATCACGGGAGAACTCAAATTTTCAAATACACTCACGGCTTGGCCAACATTACCGGAAGGCTTGTTAGTCACAAACCCTTTCACAGCGATTCAAGATGTCTTTCAATACGGACTCTTTAGTGGTGTCCTTTCGTTCGTCCTCGTAACGATGTTTGATACGACAGGTACGATGGTCGCAGTCGGTGAACAGGCCGGACTGATTGAGAAGGACGGTTCACTTAAAAATAGTGATCGTGCTTTATTATCTGATTCAATGGCGATGGTCGTCGGTTCGATCTTTGGTACAAGTCCTACGACTGCTTATGTTGAGTCTGCTTCTGGTGTTGCTGCCGGAGGACGTACTGGTTTAACGTCGGTCACAGTCGGTCTGCTCTTTGCGCTCGCAGCGATTTTCGGACCAGTCGTCCAAGCGATTTCAGGTGTTCCTTCGATTACGGCACCCGCTTTAATCCTTGTCGGTGCATTGATGCTTCAAAACATCAAGCAAATTGCGTGGGAAGATTTCAGTGAGGCCTTCACTGCTTTTCTAATCATCATCATCATGCCGCTTTCAGGAAGCATCGCGACCGGAATTGCCTTCGGATTCATCGTCTATCCGATCATGAAAGCCGTACAAAAGCAACGGGTCCATGCCTTAATCTATCTATTTGCCATCCTGTTCTTTATCCAGTTATTTTTCTTATAAGATGTAAAAAACTCCTCTTCCCTATCATCGATTCGATAGGAAAGAGGAGTTTTTCATGTCAATCCCCACCATGTAAACCACTGGTCTGAGATCGCTGTAGTTACTGCTTATTTTTTCATTTTCATCCATGTCTTTGTGAAGTCCTGTAACATCTCTTCTGACGTTTTTTGTTTACCGATATAGGCTTGCATGATTGCTCCGTATTCATTTACAGCACCATCCGGATATTTGAACCAGTTCCATGAGATCGTTTTGCCCTCTTTCGAGTAAGCTTGAATATCTTCTGCAAGCGGTCCTAAGTCCGTCGCTTCGATGGATTTAAAGGCCGGAATGAACTTAAATTTATTGACCATATAGTCTTTTCCTGTATCCGATGTCGCCATCCACTCGAGGAACTTCTTACCTTCTTCTTTATTCTTCGAGTTTTTATTGACGACCCAGTTATTCGGGACACCAACCGGAAGACGGTCCATTTTTTCTTTATCATCATTGATCGGCATCGGGATGAAGCCCATTTCGATGTCCGGGTTCACATCCGTGATCAACTGTTGCGCCCAGTTCCCTTGCTGAATCATCGCTGTTTTTCCTTCAGCAAACTGTGTGACTTGTGTATTATAGTCTGTCGTCAACGGATTTTTATTCCCATATTCAATCGTTAAGTCAAAGAGATCAATAAATTCTTTAAACTGTTTGTTGTCCTCGAATTTCCCTTTTCCTGCGTTTAAATCTGCAATAAACTGGTCGGGATCATCTTGTTGCGCCATCGGAATATTCAAGAGGTGATTTCCGAGTACCCACCACTCGCCATATCCGATTGAGAACGGTGTCACACCATCTGCTTTAAGTTTTTTAGAAGCATCCGTCAGTTCCGTTAATGTTTTTGGTAAGTCTGTGATGCCAGCTTTTTTAAAGATTTCTTTATTATAAATAAAACCATAGCCTTCTAAGTTCATCGGCATACCATATAGTTTTCCATCAATCGTCATCGGTTCTTTTGAAAGATCAGTTAAGTCACTGACCCACTCCTCGTCTGATAAATCTTCAAGTTTATCTTGCCACGTTTTTGCTTCAGCAAAACCACCATTATTGAAGACATCCGGTTCATTTCCTGACGCGAACTGTGACTTCAAGGCTGCACCATAATCCGATCCACCACCGACTGTTTGAACGACGACCTTCGTTCCTGTTTCCTTTTCGTACTCTTTCGCCATTTGTTCCATGTCTTTCGCAATCTCCGCTTTAAACTGGAATACATTAAGCGTCTTTCCATCTTTGGAAGAATCACTGTCCTTAGAATCGTCGCTATTTAGCGTCCCACCACCACATGCTGCTAATGCGACGACCATTGCCGTAGTGACGACTGGTACTGTTGCCCATTTACGTTTACGCATTCGGATACCTCCCTGATTTCGAGTTGATAATCGTGCTACGCTTTTACAATAAATGAAAACGCTACCAAATAAGATAGATAATTTTGTCGGGTGTGGTGGAAAATATTGAACAGTCGTTATCCGACCGAAAAACTCGGGATTAGTGTATAATGAAGTTAGAATTAAATTTTAACAAAGGAGTTTGATGCAATGTCCTTACCTTCGATTATTTTACTGATTGGTTCTTTGTTGTTCATCGCTGTCTGGACAACAAAATTATCTAGCCGCTTTAACATACCTGCTTTACTTATTTTCATTTCTTTAGGAATGATTGCTGGTAGTGATGTCACGGGCTTCATTCGTTTTGACGATGCAGAGTTGGCACAGTTGTTCGGTACGATTGCCTTAATCGTCATCTTGTTTGAAGGTGGTCTTCAAACGGTCTGGAAAGATGTCAAAAAAGAGCTCGCCCCATCTTTGTCCCTCGCGACGTTCGGTGTGTTCATCGCAACGACTGTCGTTGCCGTTGCTTCCCACTATATTCTTGGCTTTAACTGGCCCAATTCCTTTTTACTCGGAGCCATCGTCGGGTCGACAGACGCGGCTGCTATCTTTTCTGTGCTGAGTGGTCAATCCGTCCGGCGTAAAGTGGGTTCAACCCTCGAAGTCGAATCAGGGACAAATGACCCAATGGCTGTATTTTTGACGGTTCTCTTTCTTGAGTTTGTCACCAATCCGCAAGATGCCTCTCTTTTAAACGGCTTGTTTTCACTCACTTGGGAGATGGTTATCGGATTGTTACTTGGACTCGCGATTGGTTGGGTCGCTTCTGCTGTGATCAACCGAATCGATTTAAGTTCTTCTAGTTTTTATCCGATTCTCTTGATGTCATTTGGTTTCCTCTCATTCGGTATTGCTTCTGCTTTCTCAGCAAGCGGATTCTTAGCTGTCTATGTCACAGCCATTTACATCAGCAACCATGAACTTGTCTATCGGCAGACACTCGTCCGTTTCACGATGAGCATGGCCCATCTCGCTCAAATCGGAATGTTCATCGTACTTGGTCTACTCGTCTTCCCGAAACAGCTGCTTGATCCTCAAGTCATTCTTTCGTCTATCGCGCTAGCTTTGATTTTGATTTTCATCGCTCGTCCACTTTCTGTTTGGTTAAGCTTACTGCCGTTTAAATACAGTTGGCGTGAGAAGATTTTTATCTCGTTTGCAGGTCTTAAGGGTGCTGTTCCAATCATTCTCGCTACTTATCCACTTGTTGCAGGAATTGATAATGCCTCGATGATTTTCAATATCGTCTTCTTCACAGTGCTACTTTCGACATTGATTCAAGGGAGTTTGTTAAGTTTATTAGCTGACCGCTTACACTTAAACGAAACGGGCTCATCAACAATTCAAACCGTCATCGAATTTATGTCGATTGGAAAACCAAACGCTGAAATCATTGAATTAACGATTCCACGTCACCATCCGTTCATCGGAAAAATGATTTCAGATATTCAACTCCCTCAAGAATTTTTGATCACGGCAATCATCCGTGACGACCAAATCATTACGCCGCGTGGTGATACTGTATTCGAAGGAAATGATCAACTGTTGTTGTTGACACCGAAACACCGGATTAAAACGTTAAAACGCTTCCTGTTCCCTAAAACGTCATAACAAAAAGGAGAATCGTGTTTACGATTCTCCTTTTTTCGATTTCCGACGATAAATAATGTAACCGACGATTCCGATGATGATAATCCCGAGAATCCACCACAGTTCTTTTTCAAGTGCTTTTAACATCGACTCTGCACGTGCTACCCCAAATTTTTCTCCTAGCCAAATATAGAAGAACGAGACCGGAAATAATCCGACACTCGAAGCAAGGATATAACGCTTGAAGGAAAGATTAAATAGTCCACAGGGAATCGAGACAACCGACCGAACGACAGGAAAGAAACGACCAAATAGTGCTGACCACGTTCCGTATTTCGAAACAATTCGTTCCCCTTGATCGATTTCCCGTTCTTTAATCAATAACCATTTCCCGTAACGGACGAGTAATGGTCGTCCAGCATAACGACCTAAAAAATAAAATAATGTCGCTCCCATCAGGCTACCAAAGAAGCCGATTAAGACAGCCGTCGTCCAGCCGAGTGTTCCGTTTGAGACATACAGACCCAGTAAGGGTAACCCGACTTCTGCCGGAATTAATTCAGTACCTAATCCAAGAATCATAATCCCTAAAAAAAGCCAGAGATTTGACTCTCCAGCTGCAAATAACCACTCTAACACGCTTGACCCCTCCTCTTTTTTAACCTCGCGGACGGAGGAGATAATAGATGATGACGACAAGTGTCGTCCATACACCAGTGAAAATACCAATCACACCTACAATAAAGAAACCTAGTGCTACCATTGAGCCTGTTTCTTTATAATCACGCCACATCGTTCGAAGTCCTTTAATGTTAAACCAAAGAAATAGAACAAATAATAACGCAAATACCAGTCCTGTAATGAGTAATGCAGACATGTCTTCACCTCTTTCTTATTTATTCTTATGCCCATTATACGTCAATTCAACACGTTTTCCCTCCGTCTAAGGTCTTATGAACTTACTCATACTAAAAAAGAGACCCCACGTTTGTGAGATCTCATTTTCATTTCTTCTATATAATATAGTCACTCGCTTACAGGAGGTGCACACCTTGCTCGCGGTACGAACGACGCGTTTCCTCTGACCAGACGGATGCTTGGACTTCCCCGATGTGACGTTTCTTCAATAGGAACATCGCCATTCGTGATTGCCCGATCCCTCCTCCCATCGTCAACGGGAGTGTCTCTGAAAGAACACCTTGATGGAAAGGAAACTCTAATTTTTCGTGTTCTCCTGTCGTCTTGATTTGAGACAAGAGTGCCGCCCGATCGACGCGAATTCCCATCGATGATAACTCAAAAGCACCAATTTCCGGGTGATGAACTAAAATATCACCGTTTAGTGACCAGTCGTCGTAATCAGCTGCTCGGCCATCATGTTTTTCTCCAGAAGCTAAAGCTCCGCCGATTTGCATAAGGAAGACCGCACCGTACTCTTTTGTAATTGCCGTTTCCCGCTCTTTTGATGATAGGCTCGGATACGAATCTTCGAGCTCTTGTGTCGTCATGAAATGAATCGTCTTCGGTAACGTCGCTTCAATCCCGAACTGCTCTTGAACTTCTAATTCAACTTGGCGAATTGTTTCATAGATGGATAAGACCGTTGTCTTTAATGAATCGATTGTCCGAGCTTCTTTTGAGATGATCCGTTCCCAGTCCCATTGATCAACATGAATCGAATGTGTCGCGTCGAGTACTTCATCCCGACGGATCGCATGCATCAATGTATATAGCCCTTCGCCTTCTGCAAACCCATATGTGTGCAACGCTTGGCGTTTCCACTTCGCGAGTGACTGAACGATTTCAAGTTCTACTTGATGATCGATTGCATCAAAGCGAATGACACGCTCCGTTCCGTTTAAGTGATCGTTGACACCTAGTGTGCTTTCTACGAATAAAGGTGCTTCTACACGTGTCAATCCGAGTGTTTTAGAGAACTGGTCCTCAAAGCGTTTTTTTACGAGTGTGATGGCTTCCTGTGTCTGTTTCATCGATACGAGTGTTGTCATGGTTTTCTTCCTCCTCAATTGTGTTTTGAAAAAGAAGCCATAAAAAAGAGCCCTTCTCTCCCAAGAATATGGGACGAAAGACTCGGTTCCGCGGTACCACCCATGTTAGTAGCAAAGCTACTCACTCAAAAGACTTGATGAATCATCATCTCAATCTTCGGCCATATGATAACGGACAGGCATTTCCGGCTACGCCTACTGACAATCGTGTTCGGGTAGCGACTCCAGGATGTTCTTCACAACTTGTTTCCGACTGGGCTCTCACCGTCCCCAGCTCGCTAATACGGTTTTTCAAGGTGTTACTCTTCCCTTCAACGTCGTTGTTACAATTGAATTGAGATTATCGTACACTATGCCGTCACACTTTGAAAAGCTTTTTTTTTCAAAAAAATAAAATTGTCTGATTAGTCTGATTAAGTTTATCAAGCAAAAGCGTTCCCGCAGAAGCGAGAACGCGCTTTCAAAAATCATTTGATGGAACCACTCGTAATTCCTTGAATGATTTGCTTTTGCATCGCGAAGAAGAAGAGCAGTAACGGGATGATACCAAGCACGAGTCCGGCAAGCGCCAAGTCCCATTGTTTCGTGTATTGACCGAAGAAATAGAAAGTCGCCAGTGGAATCGTCCGTAAATCAACATCACGTAACATCAGCGATGGTAACAAAAAGTCATTCCAAATCCAAAGCGTGTTCAAGATGACGATTGTGACCGTAATGGGCTTAAGGAGCGGGAAGACGATCCGCCAAAAGACACCCCACTGTGAGCAGCCATCGATAATGGCCGCTTCTTCGATTTCTTCCGGAATGGATTTCATGAACCCATGATACAAGAAAATCGATAATCCTGATCCAAACCCGAGATACATCAAGATTAAGCCCCAGTAACTATTTTGCAAACCGAGCTGACCCGATAACTTCGATAACGGAATCATGATCGATTGGAACGGAATGATCATCGCTGCGACGAACAAAAAGAAAATAATCGTCGACAAGCGTGTTTTCGTCCGAACGAGTTTCCATGCCGCCATCGAACAGAAAATAACGATGATTGCATTCGCACCGACCGTGATGATGACGGAATTCAAGAATACTCTTCCGAAGTTCATCGCTTCCCAGGCATCCACGTAGTTTGAAGCCATCCACTCTTTTGGAAGACCGGATGTATTCGTAAAGATGTCCCCTCTCGACTTAAACGAATTCGAAAGTACGTAGTAAAAGGGAATCATATAGAGCAGTCCCATGATGAGCGCCGCAATTTCGACCATTCCAAGTCGAATCGAATAACGTCCCTTTTTTTTCGGTTTTTGTTTTGGCGTTTGTTTTTTTGGCGTCGGTAAAGGTTGGGCTGTACTCATGCTTCCACCTCCCGCTTTTTCGTTAAGTAGACCTGTGTGACTGTAATCGCCGCAACGACCACAAAGAAGATGACAGCCTTCGCTGAACCAAGTCCTAAATTATTATTTGTAAAGGATTCTTTGTAGATGTTCAAAGCGAGCATCTCTGTCGACTTGAACGGACCACCGTTCGTTAACGATAAGTTCGTGTCGAACAGTTTGAATGACCAGGAAATCGTTAAGAATAAGCAAATCGTCACCGACGGCATGATCAATGGAATCGTAATATTACGCAGTGTCGATAAGCGATTCGCTCCATCAATTTTTGCCGCTTCAACCAATTCTTGCGGTACATTTTGTAACGCAGCGATATAGATGACCATGATGTACCCGCCACCTTGCCAAATCGAGACGATGACGATTCCCCAAAAACCTGTTCGGGCATCTCCGAGCCATGGTAATTCAAAAAGACTCCAACCCGTTAACTCGCCAATCGAAGAAAAACCTTTCACATAAATAAACTGCCAGATGAACCCAAGAATCAATCCACCAATCAAGTTCGGCATAAAGAAAATCGTTCGTAAAAAATTACGAGTCCGAATGTTTTGTGTTAATAAAAATGCCAGGATGAATCCAACTAGATTGGTCAAGACAACAGCAACAATTGTATAGCGCGTCGTTAACCAAAATGACTGTTGGAACTGTTCATCACTCGTAAACAATCGAACATAATTGTCAAAACCAATCCAATTCAGTTCACCTGTAATCCCGTTCCAATCCGTGAATGAATACATAACGCCATTAAAAAATGGAACAAGAACAATGACCGCGAAAACCAAAAAAACCGGTCCTACGAACATCCAGAAATCCAGTCCGCGTTTTAGTTTTTTCTTATTGCCTGATGCCATTTATCATCCCTCCTCTACCTTACATTACGAAATTCGACAAAAAATGAAAACGTAACGATTTGACTCTTTGGGTGGAAAATATTGAACGATTATTTGGCGTGTCTGTTTTAGATACGCTACTATAAGGAAATAGAGAGAAATCTATAATTGGAGAGGGAGAAGCTGCCATGGAAAAAACCATTCGTTCTGACTTAGAAATTGCACAACAAACGATTTTAAAACCAATCTCTGAGATTGCTGATCAAATCGGACTTACGGAGGCTGATTACGACAGCTACGGAAAGTACAAAGCAAAGTTAAGTGATGGATTAGCAACTCGCCTCGCAACTAAAACGGATGGGAAGCTCATTTTAGTCACAGCCATCAACCCGACGGCTGCCGGTGAGGGAAAATCAACTGTGACCGTCGGTTTAGGTCAAGCACTCCATCGTCAAAATCATAAAACGATGATTTGTTTACGCGAACCCTCCCTTGGACCAACTATGGGATTAAAGGGTGGCGCTTGTGGCGGTGGGTATAGTCAAGTGTTACCGATGGAAGAAATCAATCTTCATTTCACTGGAGACATGCATGCGATTACTTCGGCTCATAATACGATTAGTGCTTTACTCGATAATCACATGCATCAAGGAAACGAGCTTCACATCGATCCACGTCGCATCACCTGGAAACGCGTTCTCGACTTGAATGACCGCGCCCTCCGAAACATTACGATTGGTCTAGGGGGACCCGCACACAGCATTCCACGACAAGACGGTTTCGATATTACAGTCTCTTCCGAAATCATGGCCGTCTTATGCTTAGCCGACTCCTTAAAAGATTTAGAAGAACGGATCAGCCGGATCGTCGTCGCTTATTCTTATGATCAGCAAGCAATCACGGTCAAAGACATTGAAGCGTCGGGTGCTGCGACATTACTGCTAAAAGAAGCGTTCCGTCCGAACCTTGTCCAGACCGTCGAAGGAACACCCGCTTTAATTCACGGCGGGCCATTTGCAAATATCGCCCACGGCTGTAACTCACTCATCGCAACACGGACTGCACTTAAGTTAAGTGATTATGTCGTGACAGAGGCTGGATTCGGCGCTGACCTAGGGGCTGAAAAATTCTTCAACATCAAATCAAGAATTGGTAATCTCCATCCAGATGCTGTTGTCATTGTCGCGACGATCCGAGCACTTAAGATGCATGGTGGCGTCGCAAAAGATCAACTCGTCGAAGAAAACCTAGCCGCCTTAACAGAAGGACTGGCGTTGCTCGAAAAACATGTCGAGACGATGGATGTATTCGGTGTTCCCGCTGTTGTCGCACTCAATCGATTTTTCACTGATACAGAAACAGAACGGCAAACCGTCTTAACATGGTGTCGCGAACGAAACATTCGCGTCGCAGAGAGCGAAGTCTTCAGCCAAGGTGGTGCTGGTGGCGAAGCACTCGTCAGTCAAGTCATGGAGGCACTCGAGGAAGAGAGTCAATTCAAACCGTTGTATCCAGCAGAGTTACCCCTCAAGCAAAAAATCGAACGAATCGCAACGCGTGTCTATGGTGCTGCTGACGTACATTTTGAAGACAAAGCATTGCGCGAACTTGAACGTTGTGCAGAACGCGGGCTGAATGACCTGCCGATTTGTATGGCGAAAACACCGTTTTCTTTAACGGATGATCCATCAAAATATGGTCGGGTCGAAGGATTTACCATCACCGTTCGTGAAATCAAGCCGGCCATCGGTGCCGGATTCATTATTGCTCTAACCGGGAATGTATTAACGATGCCGGGTCTTCCTAAAAAACCGGCTGCTAATCAGATGGGGATTTCTGAAGACGGAACAATCTTTGGTCTTTCGTAATCAAGAGAGGATGAGACATGTGACAATTAATCATACACACTGGATTGCTTCTGATGGCTATACAACAAATATGCGGATCCTAGAAGCACAAGCACCAAAGGGAGTCGTCATCGTTTTCCATGGCATGATGGAACACGGGGCACGCTATGACGAATTCGCAGAATTTCTCAATGCTCACCACTTCCATACTTTCATTCCCGATCTTCGCTGTTTTGGTGAACGTGCGCAGCAGCAAGATGCCCTCGGTCATCTAGAGCCGAACCAAGGGTTTGAACAACTCATTCAGGACGCAGAGGAGCTCGTACAAGATATTAAGCAACAGTATCCTGAATTACCGGTTTTCGCATTCGGACATAGTTTTGGTTCCCTCATCTCACGACGCCTTGGTCAAACGCTTGGGCATGTACTAGCAGGCGTCATCGCTAGTGGTCCACCTACCGATGCTGGAGTTTCAGGAACAGTCAGTAAACAACTCGTTAAACGGTTGATTGCTAATACTTCCGCCAAACAACCAGCTGAAGGGATGGGGCGTGCTGTATTCGGTCGATACAACTTACGTTTTTTCCCCGCCCTTTCGTCGAATGCCTGGTTATCCTCGGACCCACAATCCGTCTTGCGGTATGATGAAGATCCACTTTCAGGGCAGACCGTAACACTCGGATTTTTCCATGAGCTCTTGACGGCAACCAAATCCGTCAATGCGCTAGCAAATCTTTATCAGCACCCACGGCATCTCCCCCTTCTACTCGTCGCCGGAGAAGATGATCCGGTCGCCTTTGATGGAAAAGGAATTCACGCATTGTTTGATGCCTACAATCGCGTTCGCGTTGAAGATACTCAACTGACCGTCTATCGCGGTTTACGTCATGAACTCTTCCATGAGTTCGAACGCATTCGTGTGTTCGCAGACATTGCCGGTTGGTTGAATAATCATATCAATGCTCCATATCCTGCTTCTATTCGAAAACAGGGCTCTTAATCGAAACAAAGAGCTGACGTTAACGTCAGCTCCGGCTGTAAATAAACTTTTAGGACGAGTGAAGAGCATGTTGGCGTGTCCGCCCTGAAAAGTGCGTAAAACACTTGTTTACTGTATTTCAAAGAAAAAGGGCTTTTCGCTACGGGAACCAAGTGTGCATCCAGTCATCATGAACGAGATGAAGCAAAAAAACGCCGATGACTCCGTATGAAAAACGGAATCATCGGCGTTTCTTATGCTAAGGACGAAACGGTCCATCACAAAGAATTGTGAAGGGAATCGTTTTGAATTAGCACCTTTTTCAACTCAAGAAATCCATTTTAAAGATGTCATGATTGTTTCGATTTCTTCTAACTCGAGCGATTCGCGATCCGCTGAGTACGTTAATAATACAAGGCGTTCTCCATCTGAATACGCAAAGATGCGAAGGAAAATTCCTTCCTCTTTTCCATCTACTGCGAGCAACGCTTCTTTTGTTGAATTACGACGCGTTTCAAGTGGACTCGTCAATTCGATATCAAATTCTTCAACCAACAAGTTGATTTCTTGTTCGGCTGCTTCGAATGGCGTCAATTCCTCCGATTCCGATTCATAAATCGAAAGTTGTAAGGTTCCCATCGCATTTTCTTCTGTCGAATAAAAACTGACAAAAGTCTCTTCTTCTTGATATTCAAATGCTTGTGGATATTCAAGTGTAATCCAATTATCGACCGTGTATTGTTTCATATTAATTCCTCCATTCGATTTATCTCGTCAAATTGTATCCCGGTCACGGTTAATCGTTCTAAATACCGTGCTAGCTGACTGGAGACGAAAATTCGATCTGTCAGTTCGTCTCGTAATAGATGATGGACACCGAGCGAATCTTGAACGAGTCGCTCTGTCATGAAGTAGACATACTTTTTTCCGATTGGTCGGAAAATGTTCGTCTTATGTAGATGTTCCACCCGTCTGACCGCTAGTATATTGATGAGATAGTAGTTGCTCCATCCCGATCTCGTTTGAAGTTGAACCCGAAGACATTGAACAGAAAACGGTGTAAACTGTTCAAGCGCCTGTTTCATCCGTTCAGAGACCAGCGGGATGTTCAACACGTTCGGAAGCACGTCCGGTAACATATCCGCATCCTGTTCAATCGAAAAGGCAAGTAAGCTTGCGTTAAGGAACCACTCTCCTGTCGTGAAGCGATGACGATCGATTTGATGATGGCATTGTGCCCTCCATCCTTTTCCCATCGGCTGTTCGCTCCAAACTTGAACTTTGTTCACTACTCATACGCTCCTCTATCCATCTTCAGCCATTCACAATCGTTACAGGAAGCTCATGTAAACGATTTAGCTATTATTATTGTACACATAAAATCAACCGAAATAGCTTTTTTTCATAAAAGTTATGGAAATAACTGCTTTGCTATGCTACTATATTTCATGTAGCACTCATGCGGGTGTAGTTTAGTGGTAAAACCTCAGCCTTCCAAGCTGATGATGAGGGTTCGATTCCCTTCACCCGCTCCAATTTTAAGACATAACATAGGTCAACGACCATAATCCCTCTAGAGGGCAGGCGGCTTGCGCGATGCAAGCCGTCTTTTTTGTTGTCTTCTAGGGTAATTCCTCATCGTTTCAGGGTATAGTTCGATATAAAAGGAGGGATTTCATGATCCAGATGAAGATGCCGGGCGTGACCGTCTATCAAAGTACATTGATGAAAACAACTTCAACCTTGATTGAAACGCCGGATTGCTTGATTGTCGTCGACCCCGGCTGGTTGCCGGATGAAATTGCGACGATTCGCCGAGATGTTGAAATCATCCGCCATGAACGTCCGCTCTATATCGTTTACACCCATGCTCACTTTGATCATATTTTAGGAGCTTATGCTTTTAAAGACGCCATCGCGGTTGCATCGCGTCGGTTCATCGAAACTGACACACAAGTCGCTTTAGAAGAAGTTCAAAATTTTAATGATGAATACTATATCGATTCTCCTGTCCTCTTTCCGGAGATCACGCATATCATTGAAGAATCGGAAACAACACTCACCATCGGATCGACTAAACTTATTTTCTTTTTGACGCCGGGGCATGAAGAAACACACCTATCCTTCGTCGTCATGCCAATGAATTTACTCATTTGTGGGGATTATGCGTCAGATGTTGAAATCCCCTTGATTGAACATGACTCGACGGAATATTTAACGACGCTCGAACTACTTGAATCGTTCATTTATGAATACGAGGTGAAATTGCTCGTACCAGGTCACGGACATATCTGTGATGTGCGGACGGATATGATTGAACGTCTACATCATAGTTATGATTATATTCTCGGCCTCCGTGCCGGAAAAGAGTCGGAATGGTCTGCATCTTGGCAACGAACTCCCTTCATGCATCGCCTCCATGAAAAAAATAAACGACAGGTCAATAAAGAGCATGAAGCCCGTCTCGCACGACGGCAGTTCGATTAATTCCCTTCGTTTCTTTCACCGGAAAAGGGGGACTGAATCATGCGGCAGTCCGATATCGATTTTCACAACGGACGTTTCCGTCCTACATCAACCAAATGGCCGATACTCCCTTTTCTCATGGGATCATCGGCCATTTCAATGCATATTCTTTTCAATCATGGCGTCCGCTTATTTAGGACACGGAGCTCATCTCTTGTAGAAAGGATAAGGAAACACTCGCTTCACGCAACTTCTACAGGAAAAGGGCAAGAGGGCACCTCCCCTGAGAAAAGCGCATGAAAGAATGATTCCTTTTTGATTTTATTTTTCAAGCAACAAACCAACGTCTGTCACTTACTTGCCCAGCAGCTCAATCATCAGTGCTTTTTGAGCATGAAGACGGTTTTCTGCTTGATCGAACACAACGGAGTGCGTCCCATCGATGACATCAGCCGTCACCTCTTCCCCACGGTGTGCCGGCAAACAATGTAAGAAGATGACTTCATCTGCTGCCTCGCGAAGCAAAGATAGGTTCACTTGATAGCCTGCAAAGGCATTCAGGCGCTCAATCGACTCTGACTCCTGCCCCATGCTCGTAAACACATCACTGTAAATGACTTCTGAACCTTTTACAGCTGCTACGGGATCCGTAAAGAGCTGGATTGTTCCACCTGTCGCCTTCGCGATTTCTATCGCCTGTGCAACGATTTTTTCGTTCGGCGCATACGCATCCGGACTACAAATACGTACTTCCATCCCACTCAGTGCTCCACCGAGCAATAAGGAGTGTGCCATATTGTTTCCGTCACCGATATACGTCAAAATCTTGCCTTGACGAGAACCTAAGTGTTCTTCAATCGTCAGCAAATCTGCAAGTACTTGGCACGGATGATGTAGATCCGTCAGGCCGTTAATGATAGGAATCGTTCCATGCGTAGCAAGCGTTTCGACCGTCTCATGGGCAAACGTCCGAATCATCAATGCATCTACGTAACGACTCATGACTTTGATCGTATCGCTTAACGGTTCTCCGCGTCCGATTTGCATGTCAGCACCACTTAGGACGACCGGGTATCCGCCTAGTTCGACGACACCGACTTCAAATGATATCCGCGTCCGTGTCGATGCTTTTTCGAATAAGAGCGCAACCTTTTTTCCCGCCAGTGCCGTTTGATAGTCGCTTGGGGATTGTTTGACTGCTTTTGCAAGCTCAAGTAGCTCTGTTAAACTTTCAGCCGTCAATTCTTCCAGCGTCAACATATGTTGTAACTTGTGCTTCGTCTTCATCCTTTCATCCACTCCTTTTGCTTGATCATCCATTCGCTTAACGGCTTGACTGGAATCGATGCACAATCACGAACCGTTTCGTAATATTCGGCTAGATGTTGCTCAGTAATGACATGAACGCCTTTTGCAAGGGCTTGTTCCCGGAGTCCTTTTTCTTCAGGAATGAAAGAAAAAAAGGCAACACACTCGTCAAACACAGGGAAATCTCCGAGCGGCGTCGCTTGTCCCCATGCTTCTGTCCCGTGACCAGCAATCGTATGCGCAGGTTTGGTCATGTGACGTTTCGTTGTTTCATCGAATAAGAAACGCTCCTTTGCATGACCATTTTCTGTCCACTGTAACGTTTCTCCGGTCGAACGCATGATCGGACCCGTTTTTGGATCGACATGTGTCAGTTTCAACGTCGAGAAGACCGGTGTCTTGACCGCATGGAAAGAGAGTTCCATCCGCTCTGACGGCAATTCGATTTTTTGACCGATTGCTACCTTTACAGCCCATTCAAGTAACGGTTGTCCCGTTACCTTCGCGACGATCGGTAATGTCCGTGACGCGCGAGGATTAATTTCTAGAACATAGATCTGTTGTCCCGTGACGACGAATTGAATATTGAACGCTCCACGGTATGAGAGATGCTGACCGATTTTTTTAGAGATCCGCTCGATTTCATTTTGTAGCTGAGCTGAGGCTGACTTTGGCGGAAGAACCATCGTCGAGTCACCTGAATGAACGCCTGCCGCCTCAATTTGTTCCATAATGATTGGAACGTAACTCGTCGTCCCATCTGAAATACAATCGACTTCAAACTCTTGACCAGCGATGTAAGCATCGAGGAGCACGGGGAATGTCAGCGATGGTAAAAGCGCTTCTAACATCGCGTCGTCGTTTAAAATATGCATCCCTTTCCCGCCAATCACATACGATGGACGAACGATTAAAGGATAACCAAGTGCCATCACAGTTTTCTTCAATGCATCAACTGTCATGACTTCCTCTCCCGGAATATGCTTGATGTCTAATTGATCGAGAAAATCGTAAAACCGGTGGCGGTCTTCCATCGCATCAATCGTGTCTGAGGTCGTGCCTAATAACTGATACCCACGTGCTTCGAGATCGGCTGCTAAGCTGATTGCCGTCTGTCCGCCGAACTGAACAAGGACATCTTGGCATTGTTCTGCTTCTAAGACATGAACGACATCCTCAATCGTCAACGGCTCAACGTAGAGGCGATCTGCCACTTCGAAATCCGTCGAAACGGTTTCCGGATTGTTGTTAATCATGATGGTTTCGTACCCGG
Organism: Exiguobacterium sp. s80; assembly: GCF_018618725.1. Classification (NCBI taxonomy): domain Bacteria; kingdom Bacillati; phylum Bacillota; class Bacilli; order Caryophanales; genus Exiguobacterium; species Exiguobacterium sp. s80. The sequence goes on from NZ_JACSMP010000005.1 coordinate 90,652, forward strand.
CACGTTGTAAAGCGCGGACCGCATGGACGGAGCAGTAATCGAATTCAATGCCTTGTCCGATTCGAATCGGACCCGCTCCGATGACTGCGACCTTTTGTTGATTCGATGGTTGTACTTCAGTTCGCCCAGACCAACTTCCGTAGTAATAAGGAGTCGTACTGACGAATTCTGCTGCGCACGTGTCAATCATTTGGAAGGCGGGAGTAATGTCATGCGCTATCCGCAGTTCGTGGACATCTTCCGCTGCCACACCTGTGATGTCGGCAATCTGCTGATCGGTAAAACCGTGCCGTTTCGCTTGTTGAATGGAAACAGGTTTCGTCAGGTCGAGCGAGTCGCGTATCGTCAGCAACCGAGCAAACAGTTCTAAAAAGAGCGGTTGGATACTTGTCTGTGCCGCTAGTTCGTCCTGCGTCGTCGCCTGACGATCGAGCAAGGCGAGCATCGCCAACAACCGTAAATCGGTTGGAGTCGTGATTTCTTTCCACAACTGCTCACTCGTCGCCTCACGCATCCACGATGGATAGAGTGGTGCCTGTTCGACCCCTGCACCACGCCATGCTTTTTGCAGTGCTTCTTCTAACGTTTTCCCCATTGCCATACTTTCACCGGTCGCCTTCATCTGTGTTCCGAGCGCACGGTCACACCCTGAAAATAAATCAAATGGGAAACATGGTACTTTCGCCGTAATATAATCGAGTGCCGGCTCAAAACTCGCCATCGTCTCTTTCGTCACAGGGTTGATGCAGTCATCCAAGCGTTCACCGAGCGCAAGACGTGTCGCTAGTTTTGCAATCGGATACCCTGTTGCCTTCGAGGCCAAGGCGGAAGAACGACTGACACGCGGGTTGACTTCGATGACGAAATACCGGTGCTCTGTCGGATGAATCGCGAATTGGATATTGCAACCACCGATCACACCGAGTGCGGAAACGATGCGACGTGCCTCGGTCCGAAGAAGTTGATTCATTCGATCAGAAATTGATTGGATTGGAGCAAAGACAACCGAGTCACCCGTGTGGACACCGACTGGGTCGATGTTTTCCATGTTACAAACGATAATCGTCGTATCGTATGCATCACGCATCACTTCATATTCCACTTCCTTGTAACCTGCGATACTGACTTCGACCAAACACTGGGAAATCGGACTTGCTTGCAGACCGTTCATCGCAAGCGTACGTGCTTCTTCCTTCGTCGTCGCGATTCCACCACCGGTTCCCCCTAATGTGAATGCAGGACGGATGACAAGGGGTACACCGTGGTCCTCCATGAAATTCTCCAGTTCCTCAATCGTTTCAATCGTTTGACTATCCGGGAGTGGTTGATGTAATTCAATCATCCGTTGTTTGAAACGTTCACGATCCTCTCCGTCCCGAATCGTTTCGAGCGATGTTCCGAGCAGCGAAACACCATATTGCTCGAGGATGCCCGCTTCATCCAGCGTGAGCGACAGGTTCAAAGCTGTCTGTCCTCCAACGGTCGCAAGTAAATGCGTCGGGCGTTCTCGTTCGATGATTTCTGTCGCCTTTTCGAGTGTCATCGCTTCGATATATACTTGATCCGCCGTCGACGGATCCGTCATGATCGTAGCCGGATTCGAATTCATGAGAATGACCTCGCAGCCCGCTTCCCGAAGTGTTTGACATGCTTGCGTTCCGGAGTAATCAAATTCCGCCGCCTGACCAATGACGATTGGTCCCGATCCAATGACCATGACTTTTTTGTTATCCAACATGGGCTACCTCCTGTGATAAAACCGAGGCGACGAATTGATCAAACACGACCATTGCTTCTGTCGGTCCCGGATTTGCTTCTGGGTGAAACTGCACCGTCATGATTGGTTGCGATGGATGAATCAATCCTTCAATCGAACCATCGTTAATATGTTCGTATGCCGTAACTAGCTCTGACGCCGCAACACTCTCTGCCTCAACGACGTACCCATGATTCTGCGAGGTCATGAAAACACGACCGGAAGCAAGGTGACGGACGGGGTGGTTTGCCCCCCGGTGCCCGTGATGTTGTTTCGTGATTTGGCAGCCGAAGGCTTTCGCGATGATTTGATGCCCCATACAAATGCCGAGCGTCGGATAATCCATCGCGAGCTGTTTAATTTCTAAGAGAAATGGTTCAAGTTGATCCGGATTTCCAGGACCATTCGAGAACAACAGCCCGTCCGGTTGCAATCTTTTGATGGCGGACGCTTCTGTATCGAATGGAACAACTGTCACGCGCATACCCCGTGCCAGTAAAGCTTCAATCATCGATTTTTTGACGCCATAATCCAGACAAACGATATGTCCATCAGCATTCTCGAGTTCATATGTTTTCATCGTTTTGACGGAGACGGATGCGATTCCTGTCTGATGGCGTTTCTCGTGTAGAGCGTCTGCCTCAATACTTCCCATTTGATCGCCAGATGATCGAAGTTGATGGACAAGCGCCCGTGTATCGACTCCTGTCAGAACAGGTATATCCGCTTCTGCTAACCAGTCGGCAAAATCCGTTCGTGCTCCGTTTTGTGCGAGCGTTTGAACAATGACACCCGCGACTTGAATCTGATTACTTTCTGCTTCATCATGGGCGATTCCGTATTGCCCAATTAGCGGATACGTGAAAACAAGGATTTGTCCACGGTAAGAGGGGTCCGTCAATACTTCTTGATAACCGGTCATACCGGTGAAAAAGACGACTTCTCCTTTAGCGGATGATGTACCGACCAGCTCTCCTGAATACGTTGTCCCATTTGCAAGCGTTAATGTACCTATCCCGTTCATACCATGACCTCCTGTTGGCAGACTTGTTTTATTTTTTCTAGCGCAAGATCTAGTTCCTGTCGTGTCACAAATAGAGACGGTAATAAACGAACTACGTGTGGTCCGGCACTGACGACGAGCATCCCTACTTGTTGAAGCGCTTGGACAATTCCAGCGACCGGTCGTTCGAATTCAATTCCAATCATCAAACCACGTCCTCGAACACTATGCAGACTTGTTTCAGGCAACTCTGCTGCGAGTCTTCTCATCAAGTAATTTCCTTTCTCCTGCACCTCTTGTAAAAGCTCGTTTGTTAAGAGAAGGTCGAGTGTCGCTTCCGCTGCTGTCATTGCTAGCGGGTTCCCGCCAAATGTTGAGCCGTGTGTCCCCGGTGTAAATATGGTTGCCGCTTCCGCAGTCGTGATGATCGCTCCAACCGGAAAACCGCTTCCGAGCCCTTTCGCGACTGTAATGATATCTGGTTTTAGTGGCGTCTGTTCAAAAGCGAAACGTGATCCAGTTCGCCCAATCCCCGTTTGGACCTCATCGACGACGATTTTGACGCCATACGCTTTTGTCCGTTTCATTAACGCCTCCAACCAAGCATCGTCCGCGACGATGACACCACCTTCACCTTGTATGATTTCAAGCCAAACGGCGCCCGTTTTTTCCGTGATGGCATCTAAACTACTTAAGTCGTTGAACACGAGGTGTTTAAAGTCCGCTACCATTTCACCGAACCCTTCTTTGACTTTTTCTTGACCTGTTGCTCCCATCATCGCGAATGTCCGCCCGTGGAACGATTGGCTGAATGACAAGATTTCTGTTTTTTGCGTCCATTTGCGAATTAATTTAAACGCACCTTCATTCGCTTCTGTTCCGCTGTTACAGAAGAAAGCATGACTCAAGTGACTGTTCTCCGTCAGTAGCGTCGCGACACGTTCCTGTTTACTGCTTTCAAATAAATTTGACGTATGCCAAAGCTGACCAAGTTGTTCTTTGAGGCGTTGCTCTACGTAAGGATGCCGATGTCCCGTGTTGCAAACGGCAATCCCCATCATAAAATCAAGATACGTGATGCCTTGCGTATCTTTGACGAACGATCCCGTCCCTTCGACTAATTCGATATTATGACGTTGATAAGTTGGTAGTAATGCGCTCATCTGTTTCCTCCTTGACGCGAGTCCCCTGACTCGTCACGTATTTCCCGGACCGAATCCGAACGTCTGGAATCCCTTGTTTTGATGCTTCAATCACCGCTTCTACTTTCGGAATCATGCCACCATGAATCTCATTTGTCTTTATGCCGCCTTCCAACATTTCTCGCGTGACGACTGCTTGATAAGCACCATCTAACCGGACTCCTTCGACATCCGTCAATAGCTCAAACGCATCGACATCGAGTGCGTTTGCGACGGCAATCGCACATGTATCGCCATTGCTATTAAGCGCACCGGACGGACCGGTAATCAGCGACGTCACGACCGGAATATAGCCTGCGCCGAGTAGCGTTTCAAATAAGGTTTTATCTACGAAGCGAATATCACCAACTGCCCCTAACCCTTGTCGTTGCTCTCCGCCAATGCTTGCACCGTCAATCCCCGTCAATCCGACTGCAGGTAGGTCTGATCGATTGAGTTGATAAACGATTTTTGACTGAACCTCGCCCCCGAGGACACGTTCTGCCCCGAGTAAGACCTCCTCGGTCGTCACACGGACGCCTTCCCGGAAGACGGATTCGATTTCTAAGGTTTCACAATAAGCTGATAAAGCGGGGCCGCCACCATGCAAGATGATTAAATCGTGACCAGCATCGCACCAGTCTTTCCATTCTTTAAAATAACGGGAATCGAGTTGTTCAAAAATACTCCCACCGAGTTTGATCAGTTTTCGTTGTTTCATGTTCGGTAACTCGCATTGATTTTGATATAGTCGTACGTCAAATCACATCCGAAGGCACGTCCGACGGCCGACCCACTATTTAAATCGATTTCAATCGCTACCGTATCCGCCGCAAGTTCATTTGAAGCAATTGTCTCATCGAACAAAATCGGCATACTCTGTCGTAAGACCCACTGTGAACCAATCCGAATATCAATTTTCGAGACATCAATCGGTTCATCGATGCTTCCGATTGCTGCTACAATTCGTCCCCAGTTCGCGTCTTCTCCGAAAATCGCGGTTTTAACGAGCGAAGAACCAACGATTTGTTTGGCGATTTTTCGTGCCAATCGTTCTTCGTCCGTTCCTTGAACCGTTACTTCAATCAACTTCGTTGCGCCCTCTCCGTCTCGTGCAATGAGCTTCGCAAGTTCTTGACAGACATGCGTGACCGCCTGCTCAAACTGCTCCGCTTCTTGCGTATCAAGCATGATTGTCGGCGTTTTTGCCGCACCACTCGCTAACATCATGACCATGTCATTGGTTGAACTATCACCATCGACCGTAATGCAATTGAACGTCCGGTCGATTGAGCGTTTTAATATCGTTTGCAGGACGTTTGGTTCGACGGTCGCATCGGTCGTTAAAAATCCGAGCATCGTCGCCATGTTTGGATGAATCATTCCTGACCCCTTCGCAACACCGCAAATCGAAACTTCACTTCCATTCATCAAAAATTGATACCCGGCCGTTTTGATACCTGTGTCAGTCGTTAAAATCGCATGGGCAAAAGCATCCGCTTCTTCTTCCGCCTCACTCGCCACCAGTTGATCGACTCCAGCTACTAACGTGTCGATCGCCAACGTTTGACCAATGATTCCGGTCGATGCGATTGCGACTTGTTCCGGTTTAATCTGTAAGTGATTCGCGATTGCGTATTGCGACGTATAGGCATGGGTCAAACCTAATTCACCGGTGCAGGCGTTAGCATTCCCGCTATTGACTAAAATGGCATGAATACGCCCCTCTGAGGCTTCCATCGCTTGTTTTGTCACTATAATCGGTGCTGCTTGCATTTGATTTGTCGTATAGACAGCCGCCGCACTCGCTCCTCCTTCACATACCAACAAGCCTAAATCTTTCCGTTTTCGTTTGAGTCCAACATGTATACCTGTCGCCTTAAAGCCTTTTGGTGTCGTCAGCGTCAACGGTGACACGGTTTGTAAGTTCAACACGTTCGTTCCTCCTTTAAATGAATAATGGTTGCTGGGTCAAACCGAGTGCTTCCTCATATCCGCACATCAAGTTCGCATTTTGAATCGCTTGCCCGACTGCACCCTTTTGCATGTTATCAATGACTGAAACGACTGTCAGATGTCCTGTTCTCGCGTCAGCGTATATCGTCAAATCACAGTAGTTACTGCCGACGACCGATTTAATTTCCGGATCATTTCCGTTAATTCGGACGAAGGGTTCGTTCTCGTAAAATGCATGGAGCCACTCACGCCATTGCGTTTCCGATTTATTGATGCGTGGAGTCAATGTCATCGTCGCCATGATTCCGCGATTGATTGGAATTAAATGTGTCGCGAACGAAACGATGGCGTCTTGCCCCGTCACGGTTTGAATGACCGATTCGATTTCGGGGATGTGCTGATGGCGATTCATCTTATACAGACGCATGTTTTCATTCGATCGCACATGATGTGTCTGTTCGCTAAAGGATTTCCCGGCTCCCGATAACCCTGAACTGGCATGAATGATAATCGGCACCGGCTCGATGACCTGTTCTTTTAAAAATGGTAGGAGACCCAGGAGTACGGCCGTCGCATAACACCCTGGATTGGCAATCAAACGACTCGTTTTTATCGCTTCACGGTTCCATTCTGATAGTCCGTATGTTGCTGTTGCTTGAATCATTGGCTCGACCGCTGGTTTTTCGTACCAATGTTCATATGATATTTGGTCGAGACGTAAATCGCCGCTCAAATCGATGACTTTCCCTTTCCAATCTCTCAGCTGCTCTAAGTACTGTTTTGAAATTCCGCTTGGAGTCGCCAAAAAAATGAGTTCCGTTCCAACCTCCTCTAAATGGGAAAGTGAGAACTCCTGTAAGAGGGAATAGTTTTTTTTATTCATGAATGTGTATATTTCCGTAATCGATTCAGTTGCCTTCGAATCACTCACGAGAGAGACGATTTCTAAATGGGGATGTTGCTCAATCATTCGTATCAATTCGACTGCTGTATATCCCGTCGCACCTATGATTGTACATTTCATGTCGGATACTCCTTCGTTAATAATGATAAACTGATTTAAACATATGTATATTTATACTGTCAAATGTATTTTTATTAATTTATAAACAAAAAAAAGACTTTGACCGATGACACCTTTCAGTAAGATGTAACTGGTCAAAGTCTTTTTAGTTCATGTTTCTCATCTTTTTTCAGCACGTTGTGCGACGAGATGATCGATTCCAAAAACGCTTGCCCCCATCAAAGCAATAACAACAACAAAAATCGCTGTAAACATATGTATCCTCCTCTTGTTCACAAAATCGACATCACTACTTTCTTATTGTGCAAGATTTTTTATAAAAAAGAAAGCGTTTACGACAAAAAATCGTCACATTTTTTTGTATTCCTGGTTATATTTCTAAATAAAACTCAGGATGTAGACAAACTCTTATGAAAAGCAAAAATTCTACACGGAAATGCTGTCCGTTCACGCTTCCTTGCCTCACCTCGTCTTCAAAGCTGCCGGGGATCGCGGAAAGTTGCTTTCGCAATTTAAAGCGATTCAAGACCGAGCGCGCTCTAAAACGGCTGTACGGTTTGCCTTTCCCTGTGCTACGGCCTAAAAAGCGTCGCTTTTCCGTTGATTCCTACGGGAAAAAGTACGTTTTTAACACGACCTGCCAGATGTAGACAAGACCCTGCTTGTTGTCCGTAGGGTCAGCCTTGCCCTCGCCTGAGGAAAGCAACGAAAAAGGGAAAAGCTTTTTTCACCCCATGTTACTTTGTCTACATGCTGTAAAACTTTCTTAGTTGACGCAGTCAGGAATCTTCGATAAGATTGCATTTGTTCATTACTTTCACACATAAAAGCAAACAAGCATAAACGTAACAAAGATATAAGGAGGTGGAAGCATGCGCATGTCCTTTCGTGAATCCGCAGCTATCCTAGGAATTAGTATCATTATCTTATTGTCCGCATTATTCGGTGCACAGGCCGAACCACATCTCGCTATACTCGCCAGTCTTATTTTTGTTGTAGGGTATGCCGTGTATCGCCGCTTCCCTTTCAGTCAACTTGAAGAACATATGATTAACGGTATTCGAGAAGCGATTAAACCGATTTTAATCATGTTACTCGTCGGCATGACAATCGCCGTCTGGATGATGAATGGTGCCGTTCCAACCTTGCTCCATTATGGCTTGTCGACATTATCTGCGACCTGGTTCGCGCCAACCGCTTTAATCATCGCGATGATCGTTTCGACCTTTACAGGCAGTTCATTTACTACAATTGGTACGGTCGGTGTCGCCTTGATGGGAATCGCCGTCGTCCTTGGTGTCAATCCCGCCCTTGCTGCAGGTGCAATCATAAGCGGTGCTTGTTTTGGAGATAAAATGTCTCCTTTATCGGATACGACGAATTTCGCACCAGGTATCGTCAACGTCTCTGTTTTTGATCATATTCGTTTTATGATGGGAACAACAATCCCCGCTATCGCGATCACATTTGTTCTCTTCCTTATTTTTGGACGAGGTGAAGGATCAATTGATTCAGAAGCGATTGGAGCAACACAACAAGCACTCGACAGCCTTTTCCGCTTATCTCCTTGGACATTGCTTTCTCCGCTTCTCGTGATGGTGCTCGCTATTCGGAAGATGCCAGTCATTCCAACATTGATTGCAGGCGTTTTAAGCGGATTATTACTCACAGGTCTCGTTCAAGGAAATTGGAACATCGCGCAATGGATGTCTGTCATCCAAAATGGTCTCAAGCTCGAAACAACGAATGAAACGGTTGCGAGCATCATTAGTAAAGGTGGCATCCAATCAATGATGTGGTCCGTCTCCCTCGTCATGCTCGCGTTAGCGTTCGGCGGTGTTTTACGTGGTATCGGAGTCATCGATGTCATTATCGAAAAAACCGTTTCGAAACTGCAACGTGACGGGAGTATCATCTCGTCTGCTGCACTTGCTGCAATCGGCGTTAACTTCATGGCAGGTGAACAATACTTGTCTATTTTATTACCGGGACAAGCCTTCAAGAAAATTTTTGAAGAACGGTCAATTGACCCACGGTTTTTATCCCGTGCGCTTGAAGATGGCGGCACACTTGTTAATCCTTTGATTCCTTGGGGTGTATCCGGGGCATTCTTTGCCTCGACACTCGGTGTGCCCGTCACATCGTATGTGCCATTTGCCTTTTTCTTAATTTTATCTCCCCTCTTCACTTTCATCTTCGCCTTTACACGACCGACAAAAAAACAAGTCACGAAGAGTGTCGCGTGACGTAAATCTATTATCAGTAAGGCATACCATTCATAAGTCGAATGGTATGCCTCTTTTTTCTCACTTCTATATGTGAAAGAGGGATATTCAAGCGATTCTCGACTAATTTAGATAAATAAGTGTAAAGATAAAACGAAGTGGGAATATACCAAACATAAGATTAAAATTACAGAGAACTAGAGAGAGATACTGCAACCCTTTTAAAATGGTTGCCTTCGATGTAATTGTAGGAGGAGTCCAATATGATCAAACGTGGTACGCTTGAACGGCTTGATGGTAAATATGCTGTTCTTCTCTGGGAGAACGGTTCAAGTTTTATCCCTCGCCGCTATTTACCGACTGAGGCACGATTAGGTGACACAATACTTTTTGATGGTACAACGTATTCAATTGATGCATCGAGTACATCCCAATCGTCCTTTCAGACGTTTTCCTTTCGGCAAATGGGTTGATGATAATTAAAAAGCCATTTAGACAATGAATTGACTACTTGAGCGTCCTTGCCCACGTCAGTCTTTCCATCTTCTAAATGGCTTTTTCGCGTTTAATCATTCCTTACGTACAAGGATTGATGCCTACATTCGGGACACTTCGCTTGGTGCAAATCGTCAATCGAAATTCGATGTAGTACTGTCTCATCTCGTTCACAGCGATGAATCGGTTCGATGATAGCTGAAGGAATGAAGAGTGCACACCAAAAGCGTGTTGAAATCGTATCGCAACAGGGACACTGAAACAAATCGTATTGATGCGGGACCCACCCGCCTTCAATTGCATCGATATGTGCATGATAGTTCTTAATTAACATCGCCCGGTTTTGATCATCGATGTGCGCTCGGCTAATGAGTGGTTCCTGATAAGGCGGCACGAATAAAAAAGGCAATGCTGTTCTGTACTGTTCTAGTCCATAGGTTAGCATCGAAGGGAATTCCCCCCATTCCTCCCGCTGACCGATTTCAGCGACGATGTGATAAGAACAGTCGCGGCAGTGAATCTCCATTCCCTCATCCTCCCTTTTTCCCTACCATCTCTTTTAGCATACTTGATGTAACAGGACCAATGTGTTTTGCGACGATGACTCCATCCGTATCAATGACGTAAGTCGCCGGCATCGCGACTAATCGATAAGCATTTTCTGATTGGCCCTGCGTATCATAGAGCACCCCGTAATCAACAGGAGTCTCTTTCAGAAAATCGGCTACATCTGAAACCTTTCGTTCGGATGTCGTCACGTTGATGCCATAGACGGGCACGTCCACCGCTTTAGAAAAAGCGTTCAGTTCAGGTATTTCTTGTTTACATGGTGGACACCAGGTCGCCCAAAAATTGATTACGATCAATCGATTCGTCAAATCAGATAGTTCCACCATTTTTCCATCCTGTTCCAGCTTGAGATTTGGTGCCTTCATTCCAATCTCTAATCCGCCTTGCGCTTGTTGCGTCGCTTGAGTAAATTCTTTAATCTGTTGTGCTTTATAGGCGTCATAGCTTTTATATGCAATCCCACTAATCGCTAACCCGACAATCACGTATAGTAAATATTTTTTCAACTGCTGTCCACTCCCTCTTTCTATTAGTGTAGCAGAATCAGCCTCTGAATCTATGAAAAACGAGCATACCCTTCCATTTTCCCCGGAAGTGATATGCTCGTTTATATACATCCTTTTTTACTGTCAGTTATAGCGAGGAAGTTGTTGTTTAACCCGACGATTGTCTTTAATGCTTTCAAACGATTCGTCTCCACCAAGCGCTTCATTTAGTGACGTTTTTCCTTGTTTCACCTCTAAACGTCGATTGAAAAGTGCCCGATTATCGACCGATGCCGCCAAAATCGACGCGACATCAATTTCAGAAATCGTTGCATCTTTTACATCTTTTAAATCCTCATCGGCTTCGATTAGTCCAAGACCTTCTCCGTCAACGATGTTGACCGGACAAATGATTGTATACGTCAAACCACTATGCTCAATTTGCTCTTCTGCCGCATTTTTTGCGGCATAGAATGGATAGACTTCTTTTTTAAATTGATTTGGTCGATCAGCGCCATAGGCACTGAGGAGGACAAAATGACGGACACGTGCCTTTTTCGCAGCATCAATCGTTTTTAAAGCAACCGTTCGATCGAGCAACTCAATTTCAGTCGCTTCACCATCGACACCCGCGGTCGCTGCACAAATCACAGCATTTTGACCTGCCACCCCGAGATCAATGACCTTTTCAAGCTCAGTTTCAATGTCGACGTAATGTGCTTTGACACCGAGTTTTTCGAAGCGATCGACGAGATGCTTATGTCGAACGATGACAGTGACTTGATGACCTTTCGCAAGCGACTTGACGACGCGAGCTCCGATTGTACCTGATGCACCTACAACTAATACATTCATATGCTAGGTCCCTCCTCAATAAGCTAGTCACCTCTATTGAACTACTCATACTTATGCAGATAAGAGCTTCCTTCATCGCTTACTCCTGTTAAAAATATCAAAAAGCAATCAAGAATTCTCATCATCCCGACGATTAGGTGTTCGGATTTCGGTACGTCGTCTTTTAAGCCGCCTACTCAAAGATATGTTCATTCCGGCCAAAGAAGCATGAATATTGAAGATATGGACAGGTCTTCAGCTATGATATCTTCCGTTCTCAAAAGCGCAACTGCGTACATCAATTTATACCCGCAATAGGGAGAAGGAAACCTTTCAAAAAGGAACCTATTTTTTTAATGTCAGTCATTCGCCAGTACACCGTAAAACGTCGTCTGTAATTTTTCTCTCAATTGTGTCAGGGCTTTTTCATCCGGGAAATCATAGAAAATGCCATTCAATCGATCACTGACAACGTCAATTTCAAGATATTCTCGCTCAGACATCAATGCCAGGGCTAAGCCTGCTGTCGCCATTTGACGGTAACTGATGTCTAAACTCATCTCCTCTTTCATATAAGCATGTGCTGATGAAATTTTAGTCCAGCCTGTCGGCTTCAACAGATGCGTCGCTACAGCTTGAATGACTTCTGACTGACGATTGGCTCGTGCCCCATCATTGTCTGTTTTTCGGTGACGAGAATAGGCAAGAGCCATCGCTCCATCCATATGGTATTCCTTTCCTTTTTGAAACGCATATTGATTCGCTTTTCCGCTAGCGTCTTGCTCCGAGAATGTTCCTGTCGAAACAAGATCAATCCCGCCGATTTGATCAACTAAACCAATGAAACTATCGAAAGAGATAACGATTTTGCTATCGATGTCTACATCAAGTAGTTCACTGACGGCGTTTTGCGTACACGATTCCCCACCGAACGCAAAAGCATGCGTGATTTTATCTTTTTTCCCATCCTCACAACTGATGGGTGTATACGTATCACGTGGAATCGACGTTAACTGAATCGTCCGTGATAACGGTACGAATTGCATGACGGATAGTGAATCAGACCGTGAACCTCGTAGCGATTCTCCGGGTCTTGCGTCGCTTCCGATCAATAAAAAGGTAAACGGCTGTGAGGCAAACAGGATAAAGCCAATCAATAGAACTAAGAGCAGCCCAAATATTTTTGTTTTGAAGCGACGTTTCTTTCTCTCAACAGGTTGTTTCTTTAAACCATCCTGCCTCGTCTCACGTGGTACCTTTTCTTCCAAACGTCCATTTTTACGTCGATTCGACCGTGTCCGCTCCGCCATAATCGTTCCGACTTGCTTGGCAGACCTTCTGACTACGGTGAAAAGTCGTCCTCCGATACCAGTCCGTGTTTTTTTCTGCGAGCCCCGGTGATTTTGTTGAACTGAACGCGACGTCAAAGTTGGTCCATCCTCGACGTATCGATGATTCTGCCGTTGTGAGGCGTCAATCCGCATTCGCTGGTCTGCTCGATGCTCAATTGGTGTATGTGTCGAAGTACGTCGCATCTGCTCTTCTTCCTGTCGTTTTCGTTCTAGTCGAGAACGACCTGATTGAAACTCATCCATAATAGTACCTCCGTTTTAGTCTTGCGATAACTGCTTATCTTGTAAGAACTTACGTAGATACGTCCGTTTCGGTTCCTTCATCGAGGCAGCCATTTGATAGACCCATCCCTCAGTTCGTGCGCCATCCGTCCGCTCTCCATAATATGACGAGGTTTCTGCCTCATACTGTTCTAGCAACTCACGCATCTTGTTGTCATTAGTATACGTATTACGATGGAAGATTGCCTCCATCGGAAGACGGGGTTTTTTACCTGACTGTTGATCCGGCAAACCGACTGCAACACCAAATAACGGTACGACGTGACTTGGCAACTCAAGAAGTTCACTCACTTTTCGAGCGTCATTACGAAGTGAACCGATATAAACTGTCCCGTATCCTAATGATTCTGCTGCTACGACAAGGTTCTGTGCGGCAAGTCCTGCATCAACCGCTCCGACAATCAACGCTTCCGTCGTTTCGACTGTGTCAGCGACTGAGCCATTCGCAATCTCTGCTGCCAACATATGTTTATGGTAGTCGATACAGAAGACGAAGAAGTAGCTATTATCTGCTACATAACTTTGTCCACTCGCTACTTCTACGAGTTGCTGTTTTTTTTCTAAATCCTCAATTCCGACAATTGCGTAGGCTTGTTGATAAGAAGACGTCGAAGCAGCCTGGGCAGATTGGATTAATAGTTCAATCGTCTGTTCGTCGAGTTGATGTTCCTTAAATTTCCGGATCGAGCGGTGGTTTAATAAATGTTCAATCGTTTCATTCATCTGAATCTCTCCCTTAAATTAATCTTTCCCTTTAAAAATAGGCAATGATTGTGTAAAAGAGCAAATGAAAGATGTTCGTTTTATGAAAAAATCGGGAAATGAATAATGAAGTGCTGTGTTTTTGTCGAAGGAGGGCGATCATGAGAATTCGAAAATTACGTCTTTTACTGGAGCAATATGGCGATACTACCCTTCGCGACATTATCGTAGAGATCTATCGCCAACTTCCTAAACAAACAATTGAAGATAAAGAATTAGATTTGATGCTGTCGCAATTCGCAAAATATAAAGGTCTAAAAAAAGAACAAGAACAACCGACAATCGAACAAACCATCGAGCAAACTGAACAATTCATTCAACTCGCTTACGATGGTGAGTATTTAGAACCAAGTACAATCGTTTCCGTACGCGAACAAAAAAACTGGTACGTCACAGCAAAACGATTATTAAAACACCTGCGACATTATGTTGGTCGAAAGAACGGAACGCGTGTTGCTTTCGAAGAATTCTTTTTTTTACTGTCTTCCGCCGCTGGTGAAGAACCTCTTTTCCTGAGTAACGACCCCTTCCGACTGATTAAAGTCTCTCAAGTTGAGCTCTTCCAAGAACTCGTTGGTTACTACAAGCTCGACACATCCGATAATGCGTGGATGAAGCGCGCCATCTACACGGCGTTAAAGGTACCGATCGACGTCGACACAGAACGCAGTGACCTTTTCCTTGCCGTTCTCGAGCATTGTGAAACGCGACAAGAGCGTGAGTCTTACCTGTCGTTATTGAACATGCATGCGAAAAAGCTTCAAATGAACGTTCGCATCGATGCAGACCAGCTCATCCTCTATCAAGAGATTCGCTTCGCAGAACTTCATGCCCTGATTGCTTTACGTGAACTAGAACGAGCCGAAACGATGCTTTTCACAGAATATATTCCTTATTTTTCACACCGTTCGACTCCATTTCGCTATTATCTCGACTTGCTGGAACAGGCGGGTCTAGATGAAGAACATGATCGGATTGAACGCGTTGGCCGAACCAAACATATTCATTTTTAAATACAAAAAAAGAGCTTCGGAAAGTTTTCCCGAGGCTCTTTCAATCTGATGTATTGACGATTCCAAGTCCTACAGTTGCAAGCAGTGCGATACAGGCAAATAAAAATGCCATGTCATTCGGTGAGTCAAAACCATCATATGTCGGTTCTTTTCGATCAATGATGAGTTCATCCATCGTTCCATAGCTTCCATACGTCACAGCTTCTCGGACGCTCGTTTCTTGTTTATCTAAATCTTGTGCTTGAACGGGATGGATACTACTTAAAAACAAAAAGAAGCAGACATAGATAAACTTTTTCCCCAATCTAATCCCTCCCCCGTTTCTAACAGATTACTTTTACCTTTTATGATAAAAACTATTATTTTCCTTTTATTGCTTATAGTATACTTAAGATATTGTTTCATCCTAATCAGAAAAGGAAGTGTAGCGTTTGAAAATTTTACGTTACGAGCAATTGTCGCACGGTCAACGTCGTCTCGTCCATCAGTTGTTACAAAAAAACCGCTTATCTCCTCTGTCCCTCTCATTCCAACCACCTGAAAAATATCAATGGGCTTTAATCAAGGGTGATGCCGTCTGCGCGACATTAGGATTTAACCAATTCGCCTCGTCCCTTCAAATCATCAATGCCGCTTACACGGACTTGATTGCTTTCCGCACTTTGGCGCATTTCGTCCATGATTACGCGCTCTCTCTACATCCTCATCAAATTGACGTTCAAATCATTCCACCACATGATTTCGGGTTGGTCTCGACTTGGAACACGCTCGGTTATACACTTTCCTCTGAACAATTTCGCTTCATCGGTCTCATCAATGATCATGCCGCGTCACTTCAATTCAAGCCACTTACCCTCCGAAACCGTTCCTTGTTCTTAAATCTCAGAAACGAGTCGATTCAATCCTCACATTTTTTATTTAGCTATGACGTATCCCATATCGAATATTTGATTGAACAGGGGGCATTGCCGTACCTTGTCTACGATCAACAAACAATCGTCGGAACAATCATCATCCAAAAACAAAAGCAAACGATTCGTTTACTCGAAATTACGTGTATCCCTGAATTGAAGAATCAAGGATATGGGCGAAGAATTCTTGAGACCTTTCAAGCTAAATTAAAACGCACGACAGTTCGGACATTCGAGACGTATTGTTTTTCAACACATCAAGAAGCCCTTCGTTTATATGACCCCGATACATTCTGTGATATTCAACTCTTCTCACACTGGCATACTTACTCTAGAGAATCTTTACGTAACCGCTCAACGATTTCTTGATATTCCGCCAGGATGTAGGCATCCTCTACTTGTTTGAAATCAATATTTGCTCGGATCCTTAGTTGCTCCCCCATCTGATACAGACTGTCGATATAGTCGTTTCCTAACGCACTCGCTTGACCTGGTTGGTGGTTATGAAAGGCTAACAGTGCATCTTCTAAAAGCAGTTGTTCCTTCTCCGTTTTTAAAACTGCTTCAAGCAACTGTTCAAATACTTCTGTATGCCGACCGATCATCGCGTAAAAGAGTGGATAGTGTTTGGCATATTTAAAATCAACTTGATATTTTTTAGTCTCGACGATTGTCTGAATGCTTGACGGATTCGACCGCTTTAACTGCTCAACAAAACCGATTGTTGCCGGATGGTCTGTAAAAAATTCTAGGCTTCGTACGTCCATTTCGTCTTCTAAATCAAGCAACAAATAGAGATCAAGCATATTAATCACGTGCGTTTCTAAAAAACGATCACTCCGTTGCAAGGATGTCGTGTAGTCTAAATCAAGACCTGCCTCTATCGCCAATTGAAAAAGTTCATGATTGATTGCACTGTATAGACCGACTGGAAATGCTAACGGTTGACGGACAATTGAACGATGTCCATCAAGCTCTTTTAATTGATTGAGATCTACACCATGTTGTACCAACAAACGGAAAAAGAGCGTTCTATCTTGTATCGCCCCCAACTTAAGTAACAGACGATCGAGTTCAATGACTGGTTGGTTCGTATCAAGCGCTAGCGCCAAGTGCTCTGATGACTCTAAGTCAAAAGCTCGCTTCACGAAATTTAAAGCGACCCGTTCTTGTTCGGACAACTCAGCATTGTAATACTCAAAATCTTTTCGATTCAATTCTTTAAATGCACGCACTGCCTGACCAACTGCCTCATTTTTCACAAATCGTTTCATCATCGGTTTGCCCCCCTGAATACTGCTTCTCTTCGTAGTGTACGCAATATTATCTTTTCTTGAAAGCCAAAAAAATCCTGATGCCTTCCTCACAATAAGGAAATCCACCAGGATCTATCAATTCTCGCCTACTTTTAAAGGCATCGATCGAAAAATCTCATCTTGCTTTCCGACTTTTTCGACACTCGTTCCAATTGAACCGCTATATTCAATTGTCTGTTCCGGCTGAATGAACTCATAAGTAATGGCCGGTTCTCCACGCAATCGAACCTGGATTACCTGTCGATGTTGCAGGGAAAACGAGGCCTTCACTTCTAAAAATGATGCTTCACTGATTCCATGATGTTTTTCAAGCATCGTCTTTAACTGCTTTTCTGAGTTCTGTTGGCTGCTTTGAAGCTCTGCGTAAGAAATTCCGACCGCAAAAGATAAAAGTCCAATCAGACTTAACGCGAGAATGACCAGTACTTTTTTCATAGACTGATTCACCTCCGAATGAAATTCGTTCTGCTCTCATCATCGGTTCACTCCGCTATTTTTTGAAGTATTTCTCGAAAATAAGCGTTTCCTCATGTCTACAACCATTGGGACGACAAGGGAGAGACGTCTTCCCAACATAGATGAGAACTTTAGTTGCTAGGTAAAGGAACATTCAATACTCTTCTTTAAGCGATAAATGCATATCAAGGTGTGGAATTCCATCCTCCAAATACACATCAGATGTCTCTTCAAACCCAAACGATGCATAAAACTTTTTTAGATGGGCCTGGGCCTGCAAATAAATCCCTGTTTCTTCTTGTGTCCGGATGTGTTCGATTGCTTCATTCATCAAGCGACGTGCAATGCCGTGCGACCGAAAATCAGCGTGAACGGCGACACGACCAATCGCTACAGCACCTGATTGATTTTTAGGGAGTACTCGAAGGCAACCGATTAACTGCTGATCTGCATAGGCAAGTGCATGAATCGCCTCCTGATCACGATTATCGAGCTCTGAATAGGCACATTCCTGCTCAACGACAAAAATATCAGTTCTTAATTTTAATAACTGATAAAGCGTCAAGGCACCAAGCTGATTAAACCGAATAAATTCTGTATGATACATGAATTACACTCCTCTGCTTTAATGTTCAGCCTCTAAATAGACGGGTTAGTCTGCATGAATAGACGACGACCGGTATCCCTTTAAAGACCGTTTCTTTTTCCCAACCCAATCCGTTGGCGCGAGCCACCTTTTGAGAAGAATGATTTTCTGGATGAATGATTGAAATCAGACGATCGTTTCCACGTTCAAATGCCTCACGCATCAGACGTTTCGCTGCTTCACGCCCGTATCCGACTTTCCAGTGCTTCGGCTTTAACCAATATCCGACTTCAAGTTCTTCTACTCCGTCGACTTCTTGTAGGATGAGTCCTGCAAAACCGATTGGTTCCTCATCCTCTTTTTTTTCAATCAGCAAAAAGCCCGTCTGACGTTCATCTTCATACCGCTCGAATTGTTGATCGAACCATAAACGGGCCTCCGTCTCATCCAATGAAACACCACCGTTAATATACTGCATCACTAATTCATTTTGAACGAGTTCTTTATAAAAGTCGAAATCTTCCTGAGAAAAAGGTCGCATTCTCAAACGTTCGCTCTCCATATCGATTCCCCTCCTAATTTTCCGAACATCCTTCTATATACGTATTTATAATTCCCCCTTTTCTAACCGATTCATACCCTAAATCCTTATTTTGTCTTGTTCACCTTTCGAAATTCGGAATTCCAGATATATATTTTCATTACTAAGCGATGACAGTTTTCGGATAAACCTTGCATTTTTCGTGTCAACTCTGTATTTTGGGAACTATGTGCTAAACATCAATTACGTAATTAGTGTAAAATATATTTTGAGCGTACTTTCGCTGAATGGAATTCATAAAAAAAGGACTGAGAACTTATATGACTGAACAGTTGTTGACTGGGCTTTACGAGGGATTAAACGAAGACTCTGTATTAGTGAATGAACCGTTAAAATATCATACGTATACGAAAATGGGAGGAATTGCCGACCTTTTCATCATTCCTTCTTCTTACGAAGAAACAGCTTTTGCTGTTCGCTATGCTTATGAGAACGATCTCCCATTGACATTACTCGGTAATGGATCGAACCTCGTCGTACGTGATGGCGGGATTCGTGGCATCGTCTTATCATTTGAAAAATTAACGGATATTTCGGTCGAAGAACATGAGCTCGTCGCACAAAGCGGCGCGGCCATCATCCAAGCCTCACGCGTCGCTTATGATCATGCATTGAGTGGTCTCGAGTTTGCCTGTGGAATCCCCGGCACAGTCGGTGGTGCTCTTATCATGAATGCTGGTGCGTATGGAGGGGAAGTCAAAGATTGTCTTCAGAGCGCGACGGTTTTAACACGCCAAGGTGAGCTGTTAAACATCACACGCGACGAACTCGAACTTGGATACCGGACAAGCTGTTTCGCTAAAAAAGAATATATCATTCTCGAAGGACGTTTTTCTTTGACGGAGGGGGATCCTGTTCTCATCAAGGAAGTCATGGACGATTTGACGAATAAGCGTGAAACGAAGCAACCCCTCGAATACCCTTCTTGCGGCAGTGTCTTTAAGCGCCCTGAAGGATATTTCGCCGGAAAGTTAATCCAGGACAGCGGACTTCAAGGGACACGAATTGGTGGAGCGGAAGTCTCACAAAAACATGCCGGTTTCATCGTCAATATCGAAAATGCAACGGCGACTGATTACATTTCGCTTATTCACCACGTTCAAGAAACGGTGCAGGATAAATTCGGGATTCTCCTCGAGACCGAAGTAAAAATCATCGGTGAAGAACTTTAATACGAATACTTTCCTTAAACACAAAAAAGTAACAGGAACGGATACCCGTTCCTGTTACTTTTTTAGCCTCCATTCGGCTCATCCTTAAATTGACCAGTTGCCGTTACGCATTAACGCTTCGCGTGTACCGTCTGCTAATTCGCCATCGATTGCCATATCTGCTGAGCCAATCATGAAATCAACATGCGTCATCGAATCATTCGCCCCTTGCTCGGCTAATTCTTCATTCGATAAACTTGGTCCATTCTCAAGGCACGTCGAGTAGGCACGACCAATCGCGAGGTGACATGAGGCATTCTCATCGAACAACGTATTATAGAACAAGATGCCCGAGTCAGAGATTGGTGAATGGTGCGGCACGAGAGCTACTTCTCCGAGATAACGTGCTCCTTCGTCGAGCGAAATCAACTCATCTAATGCCGCTTGACCCTGTTTCGCTTCTGCTTTGACGATTTTCCCATCTTCAAACCAAAGCGTAAAGCCATCAATCAAGTTTCCGCTGTAGCTGAGTGGCTTCGTACTCGAGACATGACCGTTGACTCCTGTCTTCTTCGGTAACGTAAAGACCTCCTCCGTCGGAAGGTTCGCGATGAAATCAACACCGTCCGCATTCGGTCCACCACCACCGAGCCATACATGACGCTCTGGTAACTCGATCGATAATTCCGTCCCTGGTGCCGAGTAATGAAGTGTTTTATATTTTTTCTCCGTCAAGAATGTCGCTTTCGTACGGAGATTGTGATCATGTTTCTCCCATGCAGCGACTGGATCTGCTTGATCGACACGAGTTGCCTTTAAAATCGCTTCCCATAGCTCTTCTACAGCGTTTTCCGAGTCCGGGAATACCTTAGCCGCCCAAGCATCTGAAGGTGCAGCAACGACACACCAGCTTACATTGTCGCTCATGACGAATTTACGCCAATTGGCTAGTGCAACTCCTGCTGCTTTATTCGCGCGCGCGATACGACTCGACTCGACTCCGTTTAAAAGATCTGGATCTTCACTGACGACAGATAAGAAGGCTGTCTTTTCATCAGCTAACTGATCGAACCGTGCTTTTAACCACTCTGGAAATGCGTCAAACGAATCTTCCGGTGCATCGAAATAACGGATTTTCGTCATTTCATCATCTGACCATTGCACGTAAACGTTCGATGCGCCTACTTCGTAAGCAACACGTGTAATTTCACGAACAAGTGGTGCATTTTCGATGCCAGCACGAATTTCTAGTTGCTGACCGGATTGCAAATTGATTCCTGTACGTACAGCGAGTGCTGCATACTTTTTGAGTTGTTCTTGAGTCGGCATTATGTAATCCCCTTTCGTCTCTTACTCTTATTTTCACGAAAGAGTTGCAATTTTGCAAGAAATAAGGTGAAACTAGGTGTAGAGAAGGAGTGTTGAACATGGAATTCGTACCAGGAGATTTTAAATCCGCTTACACATATTTCCACCGTCAGGCATTGGCGTTAGTCGGAGATCACAAAGCACAGGAAGATTTATTGATTCGAGGAGAAGTTGGCTTAGCACATTTAACAAAAGATATCGCTTCAGAAGAAGGGTCTGATATCGAACGTGAAGCAGAACTCGTGCTGTATTTCCAACTTAAACAGTTACTTGAGATGTTACGTGCCCTTTATCAAAAACGTTTTTCGATGAAGGAAGAACAAGAACAATTATTATTGACGGCTGTGCTCTATTTTACTTCCCCAGTCGATGCACTACCTGACGAAAATGTTCTCGGTCTGTTCGATGATGCTCAAATCGTCGAATCGATCTATGAAGAACTCGCAGCAGATGTCGATCGCTTCCAACATCTCGAATAAAGAAAAAGGTAAGGGAGGCGGGAAAACCCGTCGCTACCTTACCTTTTCTTTATGCTTTTTTTTTCGTCGCGATGTTGATTGTCGCAGCTTGTTGTTTTGATTGATCCACTTCTAGCTTTTCTTTATTCAACCATGTGTAAACCATTCCCATGAAGAGTGCTCCACCGATGATGTTACCGAAGAGAGCAGGAATTAAGTTATGGATTGCTCCGGCAAATGAAATCGCCTCTGGGTGAGGTACGACAAGCGCGATTGAGAACAATGCCATATTGGCAATGACATGGTCAAAACCTGATGCGAAGAAGACAGCAACTAAAACCATCATCATCATGATTTGTGCCAATTCATTTTTCATGTTTTTCGGAATGAAAATCGCTAAACAAACCATCCAGTTACAGAAGATTGCTCGCGTAAAAATTTCCCATGTCGAGTGATGGATTTTCGATTCAGAGACAGCGAACAACCAGTTGTTTGCGCCTAACTCTTGAATGATTCCAGTTTGCGAAAAGAGTAACGCGAAGGCAAGTCCTCCGAGACCATTACCAATCAAACAAATCGTCCATACTTTAAACGTATCCATTTTTGTAGTGTATCCACGCATCGTCGCCGTAGTAAAATACATCGTATTTCCTGTAAACAGTTCTGCACCGCCGTAGACGATTAAGACAAGCGCAACACCAAAAGTTAATCCACCGACGAGCGTCATCGCAGCCGATTCATTTAGATAAAGTCCGTTGATTGCTTTGAGTGTAAATATGATAGCAAAACCGATGAATACTCCAGCAAGCATGGCACGAACTAAATATTCGAGTGGACGCATTTGTAGCATTTTAGTTGATTTAACCGCTTTATTTCTTAGCCCTTCTAATGCTTCTACTTCATTCATTGTAGAAACCTCGCTTTCTTCTTGTTCAACACTTCACAATGTTTGTTCACTTATTATCATACTTCCATCTTATAAGATGTTCAACCCCTGCCTACCCCTTATTTAAGGTTTTTACGAAAGAATGACATGTAAACGATACCATTGTGTCAAGTTTGTGAAAAAAGCTTTTTCTTGCTAGATACAACTACTTTACGGGTATATTTTGAGTTGTGAACGGAAGTATTCTAGAAAGGATTTTCGTCTTGATTCAACTAATACATAGTCGTCAATAACTACACGATTAAAGCGGTTAGTGGACGTCGAAGCTCGCTCAATATCGCGTGGTGTATACCCTTCAAAATCATTACGCGTGATTTTAATTTGAAGGATTGATACAGGATCCGTATATTGAATTTCAACTGTCATTACATTAGGAATCGCTAAAAAAAGAGCCAGCGTATGGTGCATGACGAGTTGCGAAAATCGACTTTTGATAAAAGAGGGTGTAGACGGATCAATCCATTCATGATTTGTCCCGACCCATTCTTTTCTGGATTTACCCGTCACTTCATAACGTAAGGAGACGGTAGTCCCTTCAATCTTTACTTGTTTAAGTGCGTCTGAAAATGGAAATCGTTCAATAAATCCTGTCATTGCATTTGTATTTGTAACCGATGTTCCGACATATCGGGTGACCAGTGCTCCATCACGCCACTTATTGTCAGGGGATTCCCTCGAGTAATGCAACATAAAAACGGAACCTGCGCTTAATCCAATGAGCGCACAGCATAAAAATAAAAGGATTTTTTTCAATTCACTCAATTCCTTTCGACCCGCGTCACATTTTTTTTACGATATTTTTCAGTTGAGGGGTTGAATTTAATGCTATATAGGCGTACTCTTGCAGGCAGATACTTTACAAAGGAGGAGCATGAGGATTTCTCATCAATCACAATGAAGACTAAACAAACGAGCAAGAAAAAACGAACAGAAAAAATCAGTTTCCTTTTAATCGGTACACTTCTTTACTCCCTTTATATCAGCCTTTTATTATCTCCAAATGACATTGGATCTGGCGGCATCATGGGAATCACACTTATTTTCCAAGAGTTGTTCAATACGCCTATCGGACTGACCCAACTTGTCTTGAATATCCCGCTTTTCTTACTTGGTTTTCGCTTCTTAAGAAAACGATTCATGCTACTTTCAGGAATTATCGTCCTTATTTCTTCATTTTTAATTGATTGGATTCCAACACAAGTGGTTCCTGAGTCATTAAACGATCCTCTCGTCGCCTCCATTTTTGCAGGGTTAGTTTCCGGACTCGCAATGGCATTAATCTTCTTTGGCGGCGCTTCGACAGGTGGACTCGACATCCTCGGAAAGTTCTTTTATGCCCGCTTTCATAACTGGCCGCTCCCGCGTATTTTTTTAATGCAGGATTTAGTGATCTATATCTTAGTTTGGCTAGTCTTCGACTTAAAACATGTTATGTATGCATTAATTATGAGCTTCGTTCGCGCCAAGGCGTTGCAAACGGTCTATAGTTTTTACTCTGCTTCTAAACAATGTATTATCATTTGTGAAAAAGCAGATGAAATCAACGACGTCATCACAAAAGAACTTGGTCGTGGTGTCACGATTCTCGATGCGCGCGGTGGCTATTCCAACCGGACAAAGAAGATGGTTTATGTCGTCGTACAGAATAATGAAATCGTTCGTCTTCAGGAAATTGTTTCTTCTGTCGAACCTAATGCCTTCGTCACCTTCTCTGAGATTCATACCGTCTTCGGAAATTACAAAGAACATTCCTACTCTTTTTAAATGAACCGCACACGATGAAACGACACCCCCCTGTCATGAGGTGGGTTGTTTTTTGTAAACGAAGGCTGACCCATCATATACGTCTACGTTTGGTATCGCTTCAGGTTTCATCTCAAAATATAAAACGATTGGATCCCCGTAACCAAAAGATGTTCCCCTAAAAAATAGATAACTCTTCACTTTTTGGGAATTAGTGGTTAAGCTAATGACATTACCAGTTAGCTTACGAAGGAATGATTGCATGAATAAACTTTGGCGCTACCGCATCTCTCTCATTCTTTTAGTCAGTTTGTTCGCTTCGATTCCTCTCATCTATGCCTTGACAGGTTATCGTACCATTTCAAAAATGACAGAAGAGATGCACGCCCATAACATCCCGATGATTAAACAGGTCGACCAACTCGTCGAATACAATCGGGATCGGGCAAATGCCGTTCGCGGCCTATTGCTCTATGAAGACGACCGCTACATTGAACAATACTACTTCTGCACGACCAAAATTCATGATTTACGCCGTGTGCTCAATGCTTCGAACGAAACACCTGTACCGATTAAAGATTTATTGGTCCGTAACAATGCATGGGAAAAAGAAATCGAAACCGTTTTCAGCCTTTATGAAACAAACGGTTCACAGGCAGCTACCGCTTTAGCGAAACAATCGACGCAGACCACGCAGACCATTCTTGAAGATCTTGCTCAAGTTAAAGATCAATTGTATACCGAATTAGATCAAGAACTCGAAAATACGGCGCTCGTGACAGCATCCTATAAACGGATGTGCTTTAGTCTATCCATTTTAGCCTTTCTACTCATCAGTGTGACCATCACGTTCTTCCATCGAATCAAATAATCTGTTGTTTCATACGATTAGCTTCGTGAAAAAGCTAAAAAACGCACCGCAGTTCTTTATCGGACTGCGGTGCGTTTTTTATATTTTTCTCAAGAAGAAGCCTTTCCTTCATTCACATGCTCCATTGCCAAATGAACTAACGACGAGACATGATGGTCATCAAGTGAATAATAGACAACTTTTCCTTCTTTACGATATTTGACGAGACCTTGTTTCAATAACGTTCTTAAGTGATGCGAAGCCGTCGCAATCGAACAATCAACTGATGCCGATACGTCACAAACACAAAGTTCTCGCTCGACCGTCAATGCATAAGCGATTCGTAGACGCGTTGCGTCCGATAACACTTTAAACAATTTCCCAATCTCAAGCGTCGGGATTTTCTCAACGGCATGACCAATTTCAGTCGCACGTTTTTTATCGATCGCAATCGTCTCACAGCGTGGTGCCTCCACTGTCTTCACCTCTCCTCCAAACTATTGCACCATCCTAAAACAACAAATGCAAGTAAGATGACTACGATGATTCGCGAGGTGAAGATTCATTTCCGATGTTTTTTTTGGATTGTACGAAAAACTGCCCATCCCCCTAATCGATTCCCGATATCCCAAACGATTCGATTAGTATCGACAGCCCGTACACCGATATCGATGATACTTGTATTTCGCAATCGCTCCTTATATCGATTCGATAGGAAGCGTGGTAACGGTACTTGTAACATCACTCGATAAAATAAATCGAGGTGTGTATGGCCCCAGATTTCCGTAGCGATGGATGCCGTTTTAATCAACAGCGGCCGTTTATATCGTTGTTGGTGTTTGTTTTTTAACAAAACCGCCAATTCAAATGCATAACGATTCGGATAGGGAAACAATTTCCAACCTAAATGATACTTTCCACGGTTGTCGATTCGAATGATTTGTGGTTCGATTCGATACCGAATCCAGCCTCCCCGAAAGCGAATGACTTGCCATTTCACGTACATCACCTCTTCAGTGATTATACCCGGTCTGATACTATTTGACGCGCAGTCTGAACCGCCTCTTTGAACTCTCGTGCCGCACGTTCAATATCTGGTGCTGCGAATAAGGCAGAGACGACGGCATATCCTTCAAGCATCTCGAATAAGTCGGGCACCACATGATGTGTGATTCCACCAATCCCGACGAGAGGAAGGGAAACAGCCCGGCGAATCGCTTGGAGTGTTTCGTTTGTCATCTGACTCGCATCGTCTTTTGTCGCCGTTGGATAGAGCGACCCTACGCCAAGATAAGTTGCCCCGTCTTGCTCTGCTTCGATTGCCTGTTCAACGGTTGAAACAGAAACCCCAATCGTGGCTTCCGGTAACAGCTTACGTGCTTCCTTCAAAGGGATGTCCTCTTGCCCGATATGCAGACCTGCACCGACGATTTGTGCGATATCAATCCGGTCATTGATGATGAGTGGGACGCCGTAACGAGACATCATTTTCTTCAAGTCACTCGCTTGTTCGAGAAATTCTTTCCCTTGCGCCTGTTTTTCACGAAGCTGGACCATCGTCGCGCCACCTTTTATTGCTGCTTCGACCGCATCAATCAAGGCAACGTCCGGGTGAAAGCGCCGATCTGTTACCGCATAAACCGTGTAATCATTCTCCACTGGTCAATACCCCTTTCAAACTTTCTTCTGTAGTTAAGCTGATTGCGTTGAACAACCCCATCCGGAAATCACCAAGTCCCGCTGCTTCATCTGCGACTTCACCCGCTTTTCCCATTAAATACGTCCCATAGGTCGCTGCTTCGAATGCATCATACCCTGCTCCAAGTAGGGTTCCGATGAGCGATGCCGTCATGCAACCTGTCCCTGTAATGTGTCCGAGTCGTGGCGTTCCTACGGTTAGTTTTACTTGTCGCTTGCCGTCTGTAATGAAATCAACCGGTCCCGTTACGACGAGAGTCGTCCCGAGCCGTCCAGCAAACTCATGGACGACTTGAAAATCTAATGTCTCTCCGGAAGCGACATCGACTCCTTTTGAACGTCCGACTTGACCGATGAGCGTCTTGATTTCAGAGACGTTCCCCTTAATGACCGTAAAATGAATTGCTTCGAGTAACTCTTTCGTGAATTGTGTCCGAAGTGTCGTCGCCCCCATTCCGACTGGATCTAAAATAATCGGTTTCTTCAATCGGTTAGCCGTTTGACCTGCCAACAATTGCGACGCTCGTGAAGCTGCGTTCAATGTCCCGATATTGATAACGACAGCATCTGCATGTCCAACCATTTCCTCGACTTCTAGGATATCTTCCGCCATGACAGGTGAACCCCCGAGCGCAAGGGTCATATTGGCACACTCATTAATCGTGACCGCATTCGTTAAATGATGAATTAATGGTTTTTTATCATGAATGGTTGTAAGCATCCGTTTCCCTCCAAATGTCATAAAAGTGATGTGTCGGTCCGATTCCGTTCCCTAAGGCAAATCCATGCCGGATTGCTTCAGTTACGTACCGTTTAGCATAAATCACGCTATCCTTCAGGGAATCTCCCAGCGCAAGACGTGCCGCAATCGCGGAAGACAATGTACATCCAGTACCATGTGTATGCTGGCGTTTTAATCGTGCCTCCTGAAACAGATGATGCATCCCTTCCGTGTATAAAATATCCGAGGCATCCGTACTTTCAAGATGACCGCCTTTTAACAGGATAGCGATGTCTCGTTTTTGTGCGAATTCCGTCGTCGCCAGCTTCATTTCATCAATTGTCGAAATCGCTTGCCCTAACATGCGTTCCATTTCCGGAATATTCGGGGTCGTCAAGGTTGCAAGCGGCATCAAATGCTCCATTAATGCTTGTTCAGCATATTTCCTTAACAGCGCATGCCCCCCTTTTGCGACCATCACGGGGTCTAAGACGACTGGTCCCTGATAATGTTTCAAACATTTGGCAATGACTTGAATCGTTTTTTCATTCGAGACCATCCCAATTTTAACGGCATCTACACGAATATCGCTAAAAATCGAGTTCAACTGGGCTTCGACAAGCGTTGGTGATACATCTTCAACTGCTTGTACGCCTAACGTATTTTGCGCTGTGATAGCAGTAATTACACTCATACCGTAAACCCCAAGAGCAGAAAAAGTTTTTAAGTCGGCTTGAATTCCAGCTCCACCACTAGAGTCTGATCCAGCAATCGTCAGTACATGTTTCATCGATAGACCTCACTTTCTATGAGAGCACAAGGAGAAAGCGGAACGAAAAAAAGCGCCGTCCGCTGTAAAAAAGCAGACGACGCCATGAAAAACCAACGAGTGTGGTCACTTATTCATGTCTTCAATCTCAACTTTCCTACGCTGGTATTATCCAGATCAGGTGATAGGGTCGAAAACAGAATGGTTTTCCTCTCAGCCAGATTCCTCCAGCTCCCCTAGTTGCTCATGATTTAAATTTCTCTTTCACTGTAGCATAGCGCCATAAAAAAAACGAGCCGAAGCTCGTTTTTATAAGTATGCTAATGGATTAACTGTGTTAGCTGGTCCTGTCGCACTGTATTGGTAACCACCAATATGCAATTCAAAATGAAGATGTGCGCCCGTCGAGTTTCCCGTATTTCCGAGCGTACCGATTTGTTGCCCTTGCGAGACCGTTTGTCCAGCATGAACTGATAATGAATTCATATGCGCGTAAACTGTTGTATACACTTTCCCATTCAAGAAATGTGAAATCATCACGTGATTTCCGTACGGTCCACCGCTTCCTGCTGTGATGACCGTTCCTGAAGCTGCTGCGACGATTGATGATCCGACTGACCCTCTAAAGTCGACACCATTATGGAAAGTATACCCATTCGCACCACTCGCTGGTCCGAATCCTTGTGAAACACTTCCTGACGCAGGGCGAACGAACTGCGCCGAACCACTCGGAACACTAGCGACTGGCGTAGCACTTACGACCTTCTTAGACGTCCCGGCGTTATTTTTTTCCGCCGCCTCCGCCGCCTTTTCCGCTGCCGCTTTTTCAGCTGCTGCCTTTTCCGCTGCTGCTTTAGCTGCTGCCTTTGCTGCTGCCTTTGCTGCCGCAATCGCACGTTCTTGCGCTTCTAATGTCGCTTGAAGTTCTTTCGCATTCAGAAGTTTTGTCGTAAATTTTGTTTTACCTTGACGTAATTTTTTTAAGGTTGCACTACGTGCTTTCATTTGCTGGTTGAGTTCCTTTTTTTGAACCAAAAGGGCTTCTTTTTCTTTCACTCGCTCTTCCTTTTTATCCACAAGCGTCGCTTTAGCATCAGCTAATTTTTTTTGCGTTTCAAGGTAAGCAGAAATCATCTTGTCATCTTGTTCAGCAATTTTTTTCCCTGCCATCACACGACTAAAGAGATCGCCAAGATCTTTCGAACCAAAAATGACTTCTTCCCATTTAATCGAATTCCCATCATTTTCTTGAAGCACACGAAGGCGGTCTCCTAACAGCTCTTCCTGGCGTTTTAACATTTCTTCATAATGGATAATGTCTGCCTCAAGCTCTTCAATTCGTTCATTCAACTGACGAATCTGTTTATTTTTTTCTGAGACACGAAAAATATTTTCATTGATTGCTGCATCAATCGCATTGATTTGACGTTGCTCTTTTGAAATTTTAGATTCTTGTTTTTTGATTGATTTTTCTAGTTTACGTTGTTCAGCTGCATTATCTGCTTTCTTTTCTTTGATTGTAGCCGCTTGAGTGATTGGGGTGTTCGTCAATAATAACGTCCCTAATAGTACGGTAGAAAATAACTTTTTTAGCATATGTGAGTTCCTCGCTTATGTATGAATTCGATTTTTGAAGTCCTGTTCCGTAGTGAAACTATCTGAAATTGATTATAGCACCGTAATAGTTTCAGAAAAATTTCATTTACATTTCAAATGAAAACGTTATTTTGTAATATAACAACTAATTATTCAAACTGTATAAAAAAGAACCTCTACAATGTAGAGGTTCTTTTACGATTTTATAACATTGACATAGGATTAACACTATTTGCAGGGCCTGTTCCGCTGTAGATATACCCACCGACATGAATTTCGAAGTGTAGGTGTGGTCCAGTCGAGTTACCCGTGCTACCAAGTGCACCGATTTGTTGTCCCTGGCTGACACGTTGTCCTGCACGCGCATTCAATGAACTCATGTGCGCGTAAACCGTCGTATACGTTTTTCCGTTCAATTGGTGAGCAATCATGATGTGATTTCCGTAAGGACCACTACTAGAAGCCGTAATGACAGTTCCTGTTGCTGCTGCGACAATTGGTGTTCCAACCGGTGCACCAAAGTCGATTCCATTATGGAATCCATACCCATTTTCACCACTTGCTGAGCCGTATCCTTGTGTAGTCGCACCACTTGTCGGATGAATGAACAATGCTGAAGATGCAGCTGGAGCCGGAGCTGGATTCGGTGCTACTGGTGCTGGTTTTGGTGTTACAGGCGCTGGTGTCGGCGTTGATTGTTTTGTTGAATTCGTTGTTGCTTTTTGACGCGCTGCTTGTTTTGCAGCTTGCTCGGCTGCCGCTTTTTCTGCTGCAGCTTGCTCAACTGCTGCCTTTTCTGCCGCTGCCTGATCGGCTGCTGCTTGTGCTGCTTGAGCTTCAGCACGGGCTTTTGCTTCTCGTGCTTCTTGTGCTTTGCGCTCTTTTTCAATCCGTGCTTCACGTTCACGTGCCGCTTTTTCTGCCGCGATTGCTTTTTCTTGCGCAATCA
This sequence comes from Exiguobacterium sp. s80, assembly GCF_018618725.1. Taxonomy (NCBI): domain Bacteria; kingdom Bacillati; phylum Bacillota; class Bacilli; order Caryophanales; genus Exiguobacterium; species Exiguobacterium sp. s80. Next base: position 121,709 of record NZ_JACSMP010000005.1, read on the forward strand.
AGATTTGTTGAACTTCTTTCGCGTCCATCAACTGTGTCTCAAATTTCTTTTTTTGCTTCTTAAGTTCTTTAATGCGTTTGTTTCGTTCACTGATTTGTTGTTCGAGCTCTGCCTGTTGACGCTTTAATTCTTTTTTCTCTGTCACAAGCTTTGCTTTTTTATCTTTAAGTTCTGCTTGGGCATTCGCTAATTTCTTTTGCGTGTTCTGGTAATCCGTAATCATCTTATCATCTTGTTGTGAGATGGATTTCCCCGCTAGCACACGGCTGACGAGATCTCCGACATCTTTCGAACCAAAGATGACTTCTTCCCATTTAATCGAATTACCATCATTTTCTTGCATGACACGTAAACGATCGCCGAGCAATTCTTCTTGACGTTTCAGCTTGGCTTTATATTTTTCGATTTGCTTACCGAGTTCAACGATTTCAGCTTCTGTCGCCTTGATTTGACGATCTTTTGCTTCGACGGCAAACATTTTTTCATTCAATGCTTCGTCTAAACGATTCACTTCTTGTTGTGTCTTCGAAATTTTCTCACCTTCGTGATTCACAGAAGACTCAAGCTTTTTTTGTGTATTTTGGTTTTCTTGTTGCTTTTGTTCGTTTTTAGCTTTTTGTTCACTTAAATCATCTGCTGATGCAAAATAAGGAGTTGATGAAAGGACAAGTGCGGAAACGATGAGCGACGTAAACGTTTTTTTCATGTAGTATTCCCTCTTTTTCTCTATAATTTTATTGTAGTCAAAAGTATGCTTTATTTAAATTTCATTTTAATGTTTAAATTTTATAAGAACGTTTTTGATTATAGCATTCATTTTGCCTCTATTATATTTCAGTGAGATTTCATTTTGTATAAGTTTATTGGTTAATTATGTAATACGATGAAGCTCCTTTAGTGAAAATACCTGCGCGTTGCACCTTGAGGGAAGTTTTGGCACACTAGTGGTGTAAGGGAGGAATTATAGTGAAACTTGATCATACTGGAATTGCCGTCCGTGATATGCAAGAAGCCATTACTTTTTATACAACAATTTTAGGAGGGAAATTAGTCCGTGAATATTCAAACCCCGCTCCAGGCGTGGCATCGAATATCGCTGTCATTGAATTTGAAGATGCACACATTGAACTACTGACACCAACAAGCGCTGACAGCCCAATCGCTCGTTTCTTAAAACAACGTGGTAAAGGGGTACATCACATCGCTTACCGCGTTGACGATTTAGATCAAGCGATTCTCGATGCAAAAGAACAGGGACTTACGTTCCTCGAAGATACGTACCGGTCAACGCCTTTTGGCCGTCGTTTGATTTACATGAATCCGAGGCATTCACATGGGGTCATCACTGAGCTTTGCGATTACCCAAACGCTTAACGCAAAAACAAATCCCCTACACGACCTGTGAAGGGGATTTGTTTTGCATGAACTTATGCGAGCTTCGCTAACATTTCACGGTTGAACGCCGGAATATCATCTGGTTGACGACTCGAGACGAAGTTATCATCGACGACGACTTCAGTATCTTCGAAATCAACCCCAGCATTTTCCAAATCGATTCGGATTGATTTATACCCTGTCATCTTGCGCCCCTTAACAATTTTAGCGTTAATCATTAATTGTGGACCATGACAAATCGCGAAGACTGGTTTCTTCGACATATCGAACTCTTCTACGAAAGAGACAAAACGTTCGTCTTCACGTAATAAATCTGGTGAAAATCCACCCGGAATCAACAGCGCATCATAGTCTGCCGGTGATGTTTGATCAATCGTGACATCAACAGAGACTTTTGCATCTTCTTGTTTACCAACGAGTTCTGCACCTTTTTCTGAACCGATGACTGTCACTTCATGACCTGCCCCTTTTAATGCGTCGACTGGTCCTGTGAACTCGACATCTTCGAAATGGTCCGCGAGTACGACTGCTACTTTTTTACCCATTAAAATCATCCCCCAATGTCTATATTACTTATCTTGTCCACGATCGCGAGGTGAAATCGGATCATCCGGCATAGCGTTCTTTCCTTCAAGAATTTCCTCTTGTTGCTCGGATGACAGTTTGCGTTCTTGTTCAGTTAAACGCTCTCGCTCATCTTCTAACTTTTCGTTTGGACGGTCAGTTTCTTTTGGCATACTGATTCCTCCCGTAAAAAAGAATAGTTTTTATTCGCTTAATGCTTCTACCACTTTTACCGATAGATCAACATCAATATTCCCGCGTGTCGCTTTAGAGTACGGGCAGAAACCGTGCGCTTTTTCAAGTAATTCTTCTGCTTCGTCTTGCGAGACGCCGACGACTTCTACAACAAGTTTAGCTGCGATTTTAACGCCGTTATCTGCTTCGTCTTGTAAAAGACTCACTTCCGAGTTCGTCCGTGTTTCGACACGTTTTTTTGCTTGGCGTGCCATTAAGTTATATGCACCATCGAAACATGCCGCGTATCCTGCTGCGAATAGTTGCTCTGGGTTTGATGTCGGAATATCTTCTTTACCTTTTGTACCAGGCATTACTAAATCTAAATTAATGACGTTATCGTCAGAAGAGACTTTTCCATCACGGCCCCCTACTGCCGCCGCGCGTGAAGTAAGAATTGTTTTAGTCATGAAATAGAACCCCTTTTCCTCTGGTTTGAGTAACTTTTTTTGCCACATAAACAGTAATACCACTGACTGCCCGAGTATAAACAAATTCTCTACGCCTTTTATCAAGAAAAAAAACAAGGTCACCCTGTGGGCGCCTTGTTTTACATAATTTCTTCTTCAGTTGGTGTAGTGGATTCTTTTTCAGGGAGTTGTAGATAAATCGATTTTACTTGGTGATTATCGACTTCCATCACTTTGACCGTATAGTCTTCATAACGGAACTCTTGACCGCTCGACACTTCCGTATCTTGCGCCATCACCCAACCGCCGATTGTATCGATATCTTCTTCCTCGATTCCGAGGTTAAACCGTTCGTTCAAGTCATCGATTAGGACACGTCCAGAAATTCGATACAGTCGCTCATGAATTTGTTCGATGTCGGCCTTCTCATCTTTATCGAATTCATCACGAATCTCACCGACAATTTCTTCTAGTATGTCTTCCATCGTGATGACGCCGGCAGTACCACCATACTCATCGATGACTAACGCCATTGGTGTTCGTTCGACTTGCATTTTCAACATCGCATCTTGTAAAGGAGAATACTCTGAAACAATCGGCAAATTATGCACGTAATAACTTAACGCCTTCCCTTTATTCGCCATATGATCGGTGAACAGTTGCTTCGCATTGATGAAACCGAGGATTTTATCCTTGTCCCCTTCCTCTGCAACCGGATAGCGTGTGAATTGATATTCTTCGACAAGTGCGATGATTTCATCCATCGACGCATCATTGGAGATGGTAATCAAATCTGTTCGCGGCAACATGATGTCTTTTGCGATCCGTTCGTCAAAAGAAAAAATGTTCTGCATGTAAGACAGTTCAGTCTGGTTGATTTCACCACTCTTATAACTTTGTGTCATGATGATTTTAATCTCTTCTTCCGAGTGTGCTTCTTCATGCCCTGCCGGCTCTACACCGAACAAGCGCAAAAAGACTCGTGCTGATCCATTTAAAATCCAGATGAACGGCTTCATCACTTGACCAAACCAATAAAGGGGTGGTGCAAGCAACATCGTAATCGCTTCTGTTTTTTGGATTGCTAACGATTTTGGTGCTAATTCACCTAACACAACATGAAGGAATGTGACGATTGAAAAGGCTAAGACAAACGAAACAATCGTAGAAATTGAATCGGGTAACGCAATCTCTACGAAGAGCATTTCCAGGATTGCACCTACTGTCGACTCTCCTAGCCACCCTAGACCAAGTGCTGTCACCGTAATCCCTAATTGACACGCTGATAAATAATAATCGAGGTTTTCCAATAATTTTTTGGCGATGACCGCTGTTTTATTGCCCTCTGTAATCAATTGATCGATTCGAGACATCCGCATTTTCACGACCGAGAACTCTGCCGCTACAAAAAATGCTGTCAAAACAATTAATAATCCAATAATGAGAAGCCTGATAATAATCGTTGTTGTGTCGAATGTCTCCATTGCATGTGTACTGTCCAATCGTTTCCCCAAGAGAAGGGGATTCACCTCCATTTAATTAAGCTCAGCTTGAGCTTTTGCGTAAAAAAGAAGCTTTTATAAAAATAAGCTTCTCCTCTTTTTCATATTCATACTATAACGGAACTTACACTAAATGTGTACTTGAAGCAACCTTTGCTTTTAGGTCAAACAATGTACAACATAAAGACGACAATCATTAAGAGCATGGCAATCCCTTTTAATAATGCACTTGATAAAATGCCTAAAACCGTTCCGATACCAATCGCCATTGATTCATTCCACGTCTTTTTACTGATGATTTTTTCTGTTAAGATTGCGAAAACAAACGGGAAAATCAACAGACCCACACCAGGAATAATGAACGGTCCTGCAATCAATCCGACTGTCGTTGCAATTTTAGCCGCACGTGACCCACCACGCCGATCGACTGTGTAAGAACTTACTAAATAGTCAAGCGTGAATAATAAAATGATAAATACCGACTGAATGAGCCAAAAACTAATCGTTAACTCGGTAAACCCGAAACCAAATCCATATATCAAAAAACCGATGATGAGTAACGGTGCACTTGGAATGATTGGATAAACAAGTCCTACAAAACTAGCTATGAAACAGACCGCAATCAGAATCCAAAGTAAAATCGTCATACATATCTCCCACTTTCTTTGTTCTCTCCTCCTAATTTACGTACAAGACACGAATTAAGTTTCAAGCAAGCGCTTTTTCTAAGACCTTTTCTAGATGCACACGATCCCAGTCATTCAGAGAAGACCAATCCAATTCTGAACAAACAAACGGGATAAACGTCTGAATTGTTGCCCGATGTTCGGACAAAGCATTTCGTTTCGCGCTCTCGAGTGACTCTAGCATCGTTGCAAGCACAGAAATATCTTCTTGTCCGTAGTGTCGCAGTTGATAAAACGTCTCGTATAGTAATTCCGAGAAAGTAACGCGTTTAACGATGACAGAGCCTTCGCCGCCGATTAACAGACTGCCATCCGGAAGCATCGCAAAATTGCGTAGCAGGTCACCGATTTGTCGAAGCGCGTGTCGCGCCGTATTCGGGTCGTTAATCCCCGGAGAAATTGCGCGTAAACCGACTTCAGATAACTTTTGGATGACAAACGTAAAATCTTGCACGGAAGAACGTGTTGGTCCAATGATGATTCCGGATTCCACACCTTCTTCGTTTGCAGTACCAATCGCTTGTCCTTTTGTCACGTAACTCCCAATCGTGACATCGACTTGAATATTCATTCCTTCTTTCGCCAATGCACTGTAATCAAGCAATTGCAAGTAACCAGACTCTGATGCGACGATTGGATATTGTAGCGAATCATAACCATCAGAAATAAAATGATGTTTTTCCGCTTTCAAATTATCAATTTGTTCCTCGATTAATTGACTGCCTTCCCGGTGCAAACGATCCAGTAATGTCGTCACACGAATCGATTGGCTAACGATATGGATGAAAGCAACGAAAGCAATGATTGAAATTAAGACGACGAGAACAGCAACGGCAGAAGCAACGACACTTCCTCGTAAAGAAGGACGAACGAAAAACAACATCGTAATCGAATACGTAACTGCCCCGATAAAGATTCCGAAAATATGTTGAACTTGTCGATTTTCGATGAAGTTCGGTAATGTTCGTGGTGAGAACTGTGATGAATAGGTCGTCAAGACGACTAAGATCGTCGAGAAGGTAAACGTCATCATCGTCAACAAACCAGCGAAGACAGAACTATGAATCGTTCTTCCTAAATCGAGCGTTGTTTTCCAATCGTCCGGAAAGTAGTTTTTTAAATATAAATCAGTCGCGAGGACACATGCCGTCAACAAGGCACCACCTACCCCATATAACAAGGGCCACCACCAGTTTGTCTCTTGATAAATCAGCTTCAATCGCTTCATCAACCCAACTCCATTCTTGATATATTGCTATATTTTTTAATTCCTGTTTCTTCATTTAGTGAAACCTTTATCATTCTTCTTTTTCAATAAAAGCTGAGTCACTTTATTTTGTGAAAGTGTCAGATTGTGTTTTACTTCTTTTCATAACGTGAATAACTTAATTGTTATCAAAAAGAATTGGAGATGAAAAGTCATGCAACAGACAAACGAGAACGTTCTGAAAACTGATTTCACAAAAATCTTCATCGATGGTCAGTGGCGCAAAGGCGCAAGTGACAGCAACATGGAAAATACGAATCCTTTCACAGGGGAAACACTATTTGAAATTTCAGCTGCAAACAATGACGATTTGGACGAAGCTTATCAAGCAGCGAAAATCGCTCAAAAAGAGTGGGCAAAAACACCGGCTCTTAAACGCCAAGGATTGATTGAACAGTTCTTGAAAGTCATGTACGAAGAAAAAGAAACCATCATCGATTGGTTAATTAAAGAATCAGGTAGTACACGAATTAAAGCTGAAGGTGAATTCCTTGCTTCCGTTTTAATCGTTAAAGAAGCAGCAACGTTCCCACTTCGGATGCATGGTGAAATTCGCCCATCTGTCGTACCAGGCAAAGAAAATCGCATCTACCGCAAAGCACTCGGCGTTATCGGCGTCATCAGCCCTTGGAACTTCCCGTTCCACTTAGCGGTCCGCTCGATCGCAACGGCAATCGCAATCGGGAATGCAGTCGTCGTCAAACCAGCGACTGATACACCCGTCTCAGGTGGGTTAATCTTCGCAAGCCTGTTTGAAAAAGCCGGTCTTCCAAAAGGTGTCTTGAACGTCATCGTCGGTCGCGGTTCTGAAATCGGCGATTCAATCGTTGAACACCCAGTTCCACGTTTAATCTCATTCACAGGTTCTACTGAAGTTGGTCGCCATATCGGTGAACTTGCTGGGAAACACCTGAAGAAAACTGCATTGGAACTCGGTGGTAACAATGTCTTCGTCGTTCTTGACGATGCTGATCTCGATCGTGCCGTCGAATCTGCTGTCTACAGCAAATTCTACCACCAAGGTCAGATTTGTATGTCAACGAACCGAATTCTTGTCGCAGATTCGATTCACGATGAATTCGTTGAAAAATACATTGCTCGTGTTAAAGAACTACAGTTCGGCGATCCATCAAAAGACCGTACACAAGTCGGTCCATTGATTAATCAATCACAAGTCGATCGTATTATGGAAGATATCGAAAAAACAAAAGCTGCAGGTGCTACAGTTCGTGTCGGTGGTGAAGCAAACGGGAATGTCATCGCACCAACGGTCGTGACTGGTGTAACGAACGATATGCCACTCGCTAAAAACGAAATCTTCGGACCTGTCGCAGTCATCATCCCGTTTAAAGATGACGAACATGCGCTTGAACTCGCAAACTCACTTCCATATGGTTTAAGCGGTGCCGTTCATGGTTCTTCAATCGAACGCGCGACTGAATTTGCGCTTCAAGTTGAAACAGGAATGATTCACATCAATGATCAGTCGGTCAACGATGAACCACATATGCCGTTCGGTGGCGAAAAAGACTCAGGTCTTGGTCGTTTCAACGGTGAATGGGTACTCGAAGAGTTCTCAACGGTTCAATGGGTATCTGTCATGCACGAACGTCGCCAATACAAACCATTCTTCGAATAAAATAAAAAAAATGCGGGCATTGCCCGCATTTTTTTTACATACTATTTAAAAGGAGTGTTACTAATGCCACTATTACGTTTTGATGTGATTGAAGGACGAAATGAAGAAGAGTTAAAGGTGCTCCTCGATACAGCGCATGATGCGATGGTCGAAGCTTTTGATGTACCGGAACGCGATCGTTACCAAATCGTTCACACGCATAAAGAACACGAGATGATTATTCAAGATACAGGACTCGGTTTCGAACGGACACGAAACCTTGTTTTGATTAGTGTCACGAGTAAATCGCGGACACAGGAGAAAAAACAAAAACTCTATCGCTTACTCGCGGAACGACTTGAAGCAAACTGCGGTCTCGCACCAAGTGACTTGATGGTGTCAATTGTTGAAAACGATGCCGCTGACTGGAGTTTCGGAATGGGCGAGGCACAATTCTTAACCGGAAAGTTGTAAATTCCAAATACCTTATTTCATCAAAAAAGCCCTAATTCCTAAAAGGAAATTAGGTCTTTTTACTTGTATGAATCATCCATCTCAACCGTTCGCATGTAAAATCAGAGACCGCTCTCAATCAACCGTTTCTTCATCATTCTCTCGTTCTTTTGGATTCTCTCGCTGCAGCGGTGCTTTCCAACTAAACGTTTCCGGAACAAAGTCGAGTCCACCCGGGTGGAACGGTTGGCAACGTAACAGGCGACGTGTCGTCAAGTATCCACCTTTCATGGCACCATGCTGTTCAATCGCTTCTTTTCCGTAATGCGAGCACGTCGGATAAAAGCGACATGTCGCCGGCTTCATCGGAGAAATCACTTTTTGATAGAAATGAATGCCACCAAGCATAACTTTTTTCATAATACTTCACCCTCTTTTTTTCATTTTAACGCATTCCTGCACTTATATCAGTTTAGATGATCTATAGTTAAATCCATTACTACTAAAAGGATGTGTTTCAGATGAAAGCTCTTACGTTCAGTTCATTCGGAGATTCCTCCGTCCTCACATATCAAGAAGCTCCAACTCCCGTTATTCAATCTCATGAGGTTTTAATCGAAATGAAGGCAATCGGTCTTAATTTCGCTGACATCTATCGCAGAAAAGGTAATTATCACTTAGAAGGAGCCGCTCCCTACATTTTAGGATATGAGGGTGCTGGTATCATCACTCAGATCGGGGAAGACGTTTCCGGACTTAACGTCGGTCAGCGTGTTGCCTTTGCCGATGTACCGAATGCGAACGCAGAACAGGTTGCCGCTCCCTGACGAGATTTCCTTTGAAGTCGGTGCTTCCCTGCTCCTACAAGGATTGACAGCCCATTACCTGACACGTGACAGCTACGCGATTCAACCACGCGATCTTGTTTTGATTCACGCAGCAGCTGGAGGTGTCGGACAACTGCTGACTCAAATCGTTCATTCGCATGGAGCCGTTCCAATCGGGCTGACCTCTTCCGAAGAAAAAGCACTCATCGCAAAAGAAAATGGTTGCGAAGAAGTTTTTCTTTATTCGGACGACTGGGTTGAGCAAATTCTGACAGTAACGAATAATCGTGGTTTCGATGTCGTCTATGAATCCATTGGTACAACATTAATGAACAGTTTTGACGTCACAAAAGTAAGAGGAACCGTCGTGTTTTACGGAATGGCCGGTGGAGATCCCGTCGCAGTCGACCCCCGCTTTTTAATGGATACATCAAAAACACTTACAGGCGGTGATTTGTGGAATGTTCTCACATCACGTGAAGAGCGGATTCGACGGGCGGGTGAGCTGTTCAGTTGGGTGATTTCAAATCAGCTCCATGTATCTGATCCAACTTCATTCCCACTCGCTGAGGGAGCACGTGCCCATGATTATCTTGAGAGTCGAAAAAGTACAGGCAAAATCCTCTTGATTCCTTAAAGACGCTCGTTTTTTGAAGCACGTCTCATTTTTTCCTACATTAAATACTATCTCTTTTAAAATCAATCACAATCAGTCATTACAAAATAGTAAAGATTTGATTAAATGAATTGCTTTCTATTCTGAAAGAGAGTAAAGTAAATCTCATCAAAACCGAAAACTCAAATAAGTTTTAAGTTTTCAAAAGGGGATTTATATTCATGTTTCGCTCAGAATGGAAAAAATTAAAAAGCCCGATGATGGTGATTGTCATCTTGGCAATCATTCTTGTTCCCTTTCTTTACAATTCCATTTTCCTATCTGCATTCTGGGACCCGTACGGTCAGACAGAAGAGATTAAAGTGGCCATCGTAAATGAAGACAAGACGATCAAGTATGAAGGTGAAAAAATTGATATCGGGGATCAATTCATCAAAAAATTAAAAAAGAACGATGACTTTGATTGGCAGTTTCTTTCAAGTAAAGAAGCCGAAAAACAGTTACGTTCCGGGGATATCTATATGACGGTCGTCATTCCAAAAAACTTTTCAAAGAATGCGACAACTTTACTCGATGAACATCCTAAAAAAATTGAACTCGAGTATTACTTGAACCCTGCTAAGAACTACTCAGGGACACAGATTTCAAGTAATGCCGCTAAACAGTTAAATGAAAAAATTCGAAAATCCGTAACGAAGCAATATAGTAGCGCCATCTTTGGAGCGCTAAAAAAAATTGCGCAAGGTCTTGAAGATGCCTCAGAAGGTTCGTCGAAGCTTGAAGATGGTGCCAACAAAACGACAGACGGTGCCAAAACGCTTACGACGAATCTCGGCAAACTGACAGATGGTACAAACGACTTGTCAACGAACTTAGCAAAGGCAGCGGATGGTTCGTCTCAACTCTCGACAGGTCTCAACACACTTAACGATGGTGCTCAGACGCTCGCTGAGAAATCTGGTGAGTTATCGAGTGGTCTGAACCAGCTGGATGACAATAGCGGTAAACTCATTAAAGGATCAACTGACCTGCAAGCTGGTTCTACTCAACTTCGTCAAGGTCTTGAATCGGCTTCTGCCGGATCAACTCAACTGCGTCAAGGTATTGAGAGTGCTTCTGCTGGTGCATCAGAGTTAGATAGCAATCTTCCGAAATTCAATGCCGGACTCAATCAACTGAATGAAAAAGCACAGGAAGTGGATGCGACGATTACAAACTTGAACAGTGCCGCTGCAGCTTTAAAACAAGATTTAAGTGCTCGGCGTGAAGCAATTGAAGCTAACGTCGCAACAATCAAGGGGGTCATTTCTTCTTCTGAGAATTTATCGGAAGAAGAAAAACGTACGTTACTTGAATCGATTGCGACGATGGAACAAAATGTTCAGAGTCTCGCGCAACAAGAAACGGCTCTCGATGCTAGTCTTGCCGCTGCCAACGATGCGACAGATAAAATTAATCAGTTAGCAGTCGGTGGACAAAACATCGCATCCGCCGTCTCGCAACTTGACGGTGGTCTAGTAAAATTACTTTCAGGTGCAAAAGACTTGGAGCAAGGTCAAAACAAACTGCTTTCAGGTGCAAAAGACTTAGAGCAAGGTCAAACTGATTTTAATCAAGGATTAACGACGTATACAGATGGTGTTCATAAAGCAGCTGACGGTAGTACACAGTTAACTGCCGGTGCTCAAAAAATTGCGACCGGGACAAACGATGCCAGTACGGCAATGGGAAGTTTGAACTCAGGACTCGGTCAACTGACAGACGGTGCGGTAGCACTTTCATCTGGGGCCGGTCAATTGACAGATGGTGCTTCGCGCTTAGCAGATGGTAACTCTAAACTGGCTGACGGAGCAAAAACACTCACTGATGAACTCGGTAAAGGTGCAAAAGACGCAACAGTCAAACCATCAAACGATCGTGACAACATGCTCGCTGAGCCTGTCGTATTAAAAGAACATGACTACTCGACCGTTAGCAACTACGGTTCCGGACTGTCTGCTTATATCTTAAGTATCGCGTTATTCGCTGGTGCGTTGATGTTCTCTTCGGTCTACCAGATTCGTCCAGCACACGGAGAGACGTTATCATGGCGCTTCCTCGTCGGTAAACTTTCTTTGATTTTACCAATCGGTGCATTGCAAGGGGTTGCCGCCGCGACCGCTATCGTTTACGTCCTCGATTCGACTGTCGCGAGTGTCCCTGCCCTCTATGGCTTCGCCGCCTTGACCGGGATGACGTTCATTACCTTGCTATTCGCTTTGACGATGTTATTTGGCCGCGTTGGACAATTCGCAGCGTTCCTGCTATTACTCCTTCAAATCGGTGGTAGTGGCGGTACGTTCCCAGTCGAAATGACACCAAGCTTCTTCCAGTATATTCACCCGTTCCTACCGATGACGTATTCAGTCAGTGGGTTCCGTGAAGCACTTGGACTCGGTGTCACAGATGCTCTTGCTTCTAACAGTCTAGTCCTTGGATTGATTCTAGTCGGAGCGCTAGTCCTTGTCTTCGTAGGTGCTTTAAGCGCTAAACGTGTTTTGCTTTCGACGAAAGCGAGAAAATCACATGACGCAGCATGAAAAAGAACAAGTCATCCTAAACGCGGCAATGAATTGTTTCTCTGAACTCGGTTATAAAGGAACGACGATTGAACGAGTTGCAAAGCGGGCCCATGTTGGAAAACCAACTGTTTATCAGCTGTTCGAAAGTAAGCTTGATTTGTTTGAATCTCTTGTAACCTTCGTGTTACAAGAGATGCGAACGGAAGCTGAGAATGCTTACGTCGAAGGTGCAAGCGTGGAAGCCAATAAACAGGCGATGATCGATGCAATCGTTAATCATCAGCAGCAACATTTATTCATCTTAAAAATTACAGAAGAGACGCACAACTTAAAACTACAAGAGATGCAAGAGTTACGGACCCGCATTGAAAAACATGTTGTTGACTATATTAAAAACTTACTCGAAACACGCCTCGAGCTAGATGTCAGTTCCTCTGGAATCCCGATTGATGTAACAGCGTTTCTACTGTTTCGAACGTATATCGCTTTGATTGCCGAATGGCCATTGATCGGCGATGAGCTTGACCTAAAAATCATCAGTCAAGCCATGCTCAAGCTACTGTAACCAAAAAGAATGACTTCTCCTGTTAAGGAAGAGTCATTCTTTTTTGTCTAGTACCGCTTTCTTACTGGCATGCCGTTTGACTAAATGGTATGTCTTTTTCATCGTCCTGAACAAGAAAACATTTTGATACAGCTTCTTCACCCACTCCCACCTATTCTTGTCTCTCTTCGTTTGATTCGAAATGAATCAATGATTTCCTTTTACAGAACCCCTTTATTTTGAGTTTAATCGTATACTTAAACTATCTTGCTTGAATGGAGTGTTACCCTGTATGCAATCGTATATGCTTCTCCCGCTTTATCTCTTGGTTCTGCTTGTCTACGTCATCATTTCACTGATTGATATGTGGAAATCCTATACGGCAAGCAGCAACTCGTCGGACTTTCTGTTTTTCATCTTGACGCTAGTCGCACTGTTTGCAGGCTTTCTGCTTGCCCCGATCCTGTCACTAATCTTTCATTGGAAACGCAACCGCCTCAAACGAAATATCGGGCTCGTCCTCTTCTTCATCCTCATCATTGCGTACATCGTAAGATTTTTTATTTCGTAAGTCAAAGCGGCGTCGTCTTTCTCGGCGCCCTCTCTTTTATCTATCGACTTCAACTTCTTCCCCCTAAAAACAATTTCCGTAACAACTCTTTTGACGGCATGTCTGACGCATTAAATGATTCGAGGTACGCCGCGTCATCATACGGTACATCCATAAATTCTACGTCCCAGTTCTCACTATCTCCTGACACGACCGCAAATGGTGCGATTGCCTCCGGTTGGCACCCTAACGCTCCCGGATTCACATATGTCGTTCCGTTTACTTGAACGAACTGTCGCGGATGGTGATGCCCAAAACAAATCAGGGTGGCACTCGTATCAGCAAATAACTGCGGAAGTGTTTCTTTATTACCATCAACCGTCGGACGAAGCGGTTCTTCTCCAATCATTGCCCGCACGTCCCGATAGGCATAATGCGTGAACAGGATACGCCGTGATTCAACTACTTTTGAGATGGTCCGCGGCAGTCGCCCTAAAAAAACTCGATTTTCTGCCGTTAATTGATTCGCAACCCAACTGTGATGTGCTTTCGCATGAAGATAACTGTCCGGATACCGTTCCCCATTCAATAATGACAAGACATTTTCATCATGGTTTCCACTGATTGTCCGAATTTTTCTATCACTTCGAATCAAGTCAATCACTTCATTCGTCTCGGCACCGATTCCGACCAAATCACCGAGGCAATAAATCGTCTCAATATCTGGATCTTGATTGATTGTGTCAAGGACTGCTTTTAACGCTGACGCATTGCCGTGAATATCTGTAATAAGTGCAAATTTCATGTAACCGCCTCCATTCCAGGTTTACTAACGTTTCTTCTTCCTTTCCTCTTTTAAGCTGAAAGTGAACTGAAAAATAAATTGTCAGAAAATATTGATTATTCATTTAATGCATGTTAGGCTTAGAAAAATTCAAGCGAGAGGAGCACGACACGATGTACCTTCCACAAATTGCGGGCCGACTGATTATTCTATGCACGAGGGACTGAAAACTTTTCCGAGATTTTCCGGAATCGATTTTTGGGCCCTCCTTTCGATGCATCGAATGAGGCGCCCGCACTATTCATGGCGCCTATCCAGTTAACGGATAGGTTTTTTTAATGGAAAAATAGAGAGGATGAAGAAGAGTGAAGGATTATGCGATGGATCGAATGGTAAAGGTATCAGCCGGGATGGCGAATGCAGTGCTCGTTACACTTGGCGTGGGCTTATTGATTGAGACGTTCGGAAACTTATTACATATCGAAGTGTTACTGACGATTGGCGGCATCGCAAAAGTTTTACTTGCCCCGGCGCTCGGTGCCGGCATCGCCTATCAACTTGGTGGTAATACGCTCGTTCTCTTCAGCGCAATGATTGCGGCAACAATCGGTGGTGCTGCCCTCCAGCCGACTGAAGCCGGTCTCGTCTTAATTCCCGGTCAACCGATCAGTGCGTTGATTGCTGCAGCCGTCGCTGTTTATGTCGGAAAACGAATGACAGGCAAAACGAAGTTCGACATGATGGTGATTCCAATGTGTGCCGTACTTGCAGGAGGCATCACTGGTCTTGGTGCTGCTGCCGTAACGACACCCTTACTTACAAAATTCAGTGCAATGGTCACATCTTCTGTCGAAACATCGCCAATCGCGACTTCACTCGTCATCGCACTCATCTTTAGCGTAATTTTAATGTCTCCTGCTTCATCTGCAGCACTCGCCATTGCGCTTCAGCTTGATCCCGTCGCAAGTGCCGCTGCGCTTATCGGCTGTTCCGCACAATTCGTCGGTTTTACTTTGATGGCCTATCGCCAAACCGATCCCGGCGGTTTGATTGCCTCGTTCTTCGTGACACCAAAAGTTCAGTTTCCGAATATCGTCAAGAATCCGCGAATTGTAGCCGCACCGTTTTTAGCAGCTATGATCTCAGCGCCGGTCGCAACACTCGTGTTGTCATTAAAAGTTCCATATGAGTTAGCTGGACTTGGATTGAACTCGATGATTGCGCCACTCAATATTTTCGTCAATCAAGGGTTTAACGCGTTCGCCGTCTTCGTTGTTACAGGCATTCTCTTACCCGGCGTCCTCACATTCGTCTTCTACCGGGCGACAACATTGTTCGGTTGGACAAAAGTTGGCGATCTCCACCTTGAAATCCAATAAAGTATAAGCTATTCCCGTTCAATTAAGGGAATAGCTTTTTTAACGACAAAAAAAACTCGCTCATCAAAAGATGAACGAGTTTTCGGTATGATTCTGACTGGGCTCGAACCAGCGACCTCTACCCTGTCAAGGTAGCGCTCTCCCAGCTGAGCTACAGAATCATGATATCGTGTTGCTGGGTATGTCTTTATTATATCAGCATATCGAAAAGTGTAAAGTGTTTTTTCTAACTTTTTCATAAAAATTAAACCGTTTTAAAGTTGCAGCCCTTTAAACCGTCGTCTAGTATGTAATTAAGCACATACAAAAATAAAGGAGGGACATCTTTTGAACTTTTTAACACGTTTTAGCTTAAAAAACTCTGTCGCTGTATTTATCATCGCTATTCTTTTAGTGTTAGGCGGGGTCTATTCATTTACCCAACTCAAGGTCGACCAGTTTCCTGAAATCGAATTCCCGCAAATTTCAGTTGAAGCCGTTTATCCTGGTGCATCCCCTGAGGATGTCGATCAACAAGTCGTCTCAAAACTCGAAACCGCTCTCAAAGGGATTGAGGGATCAACAAAAATTTCGAGTTCTGCGTACGAAAGCATCGGGATTATCAATATTGAATTCCCGTTTGATACCGACATGGACCAAGTCGAGCAACAAATCGATGCGGCGATCCAGGATGCAAACTTACCTGAAGAAGCAAGTACTAAATTAAACCGCTTCTCCTTTGGTTCGTTCCCCATCTATAATATCTCCTTCTTTAGCAAAGACGGAGAAGACATTGAATCACTATTAAAAGATCAAATTGAGCCAGAATTGAACAAAATCCCAGGTATCAACAGCGTTTCGGTCGGTGGTTACAAAGATGACCTCGTCCAAATTACCGTTGATAAAAAGAAGGCAACAGCAGCCGGTCTGTCGCTCTCAAGTATTAAAGATCAAATCAATGCCAAATACGTCTCCTTCCCATCTGGACAACTTGCGGAAGGTGATTCCAAGATTCCAATTCGTGTCGAAGAAAAACTTGAAAATCTCGACAAAATCAAAAATCTACAATTAACATCGTCCATCGGTACCGCAGCTGCTCCAACAGAACCATCTACTGGTGCTACCGGAGGAACAGGTGCACCAACTGAAGCAACTGGTCAGGAGGCACCTCAAGAACCAGCAGAACCGATTCGTTTAAAAGATATTGCGGACATTGAATCTGTCTCAAAACAGAGCGAAAAAACGCGTTATAACTTAAAAGATTCACTCTCGATGGCAATCACAAAAAAACAAGATGCCAACACGGTAGAAATTGCCGATCAAGTCACAAAAATTCTCAACAAATATGAGGATCAAATCGATTATACAATCGGGATTGATTCAGCAAAAGATATCGAAGAGTCCGTTTCGACACTCGTCAAAGAAGGACTTCTCGGTGCTCTATTCGCGTCGATTGCCGTACTTCTGTTCTTACGTAATATTCGTGCGACCATCATCGCAATCGTCTCGATTCCACTTTCACTATTGATTGCTGCGATCTTCTTGAACTGGCAGGACATTTCACTGAACATCATGACCCTTGGTGGGATGGCTGTAGCAGTCGGTCGGGTCGTCGATGACAGTATCGTCGTCATCGAGAATATTTTCCGAAGGGTCCGCAAGTCAGAACAAGGGATGACTAATGAAGTCATCGAACAGTCGACGAAGGAAATCTTAAAAGCGATTACTTCATCGACATTAACGACCGTTGTCGTGTTCTTACCCATCGGATTCGTTGGTGGAATTACTGGTAAGTTCTTCTTACCATTCGCTTTAACCATCATCTTCTCGCTACTCGCTTCATTGCTCGTCGCGATTACGATTGTTCCGATTTTAGCGAAGTTTGCATTCAAAAAGGTTCCGGCGGAAGAAAAAGAAGGCGTCCTCCAACGCTGGTACGGGACATTGATTGAAAAATCATTATCCCATAAAGCGATTATCTTGATTGTCTCTTTCTTACTCCTCGGTGGATCACTCGCCATCGTACCGCAACTTGGCTTTACGTTTATTCCGAATGAAGCTTCTAAAACATTGACAGCATCGCTTGAGCTTCCGGCTGCGACATCACTTGAAAAAACAAGTGACGTCTCACTGAAGATGGAAGAGATGTTTGACGATGAAGAAGCGATTGACGATGTGACGACGTCTGTCGGAGCGCGTGACTTCACGACAGGTCTTCGTCTCGATAATAAGGCAAGTTACTTCCTTAACTTAAAAGCAGATGCTGATGTCGAAAAAACAATCAAGTCACTTGAATCACAAATGGATGAGATTGCAGCCGCAGACGATGTTGATGCTAAAATCAGCATCGCCGAACTTTCGACTGGTGGTCCTCCTTCGAACAATAACGTGGACATCGATTTATTCTCGAATGATCTCGAAGCGCTCCAAACAGCAGCAAAATTAGTCGAAGACAATATGAAAGAAAACAGTGATTTAAAATATGTTACAAATAACTTTAGTGAAAAACAAAAGCAATTCCTCGTTGAAATTGATACAGAGAAAGCAAGCGACCTCGGTCTCTCTGGTTTCCAAATTCTCGGTACCGTCAATGACCAAACGAAACCGGTCACGGTCGGCACGTTGACACTCGACGATAAGGAACAAGACGTTCAATTGTCTTATGCAAAAGAGTTAACATCACGTGAAGATCTTGAAGATGTTCAATTGTTCTCAGCGACAGGTCCTGTTCCTTTAAAAGATGTCGCTACAGTCAAAGCGGTCGATACGTTCACATCGGTTCAGAAACTCGATGGAAAAGTCTACGCACGTGTCTCAGGACAAGTGAAAGGCGATAACGTCCAAACGGTTTCGAGTGACGTTAAAGCAGATGTCGAGAAAATTGAGTTACCCGATGGTGTATCTCTCACCAGTGGTGGCGGTAATGATGATACGGTCGAAATCTTCCAGTCACTCGGAATCGCAATCGTCGTTGCGATTGGTCTCGTCTACTTGACGATGCTGATTACGTTCGGCAAGGCGCGTATCCCATTCATCATCTTGTCATCGCTCATTTTCGTACCAATCGGTTCACTCGTCACACTCTTCTTAGCGAACGAACCATTGTCCGTCAGTGTCATGATCGGATTCTTAATGTTGATCGGTATTGTAACGACGAACGCAATCGTTCTCGTCGATCGTATCGGACAAAATGTCACCCGTGGATTACCAATTCGTGAATCGCTCATCGAAGCTGGTAAAACACGTCTCCGTCCAATCTTGATGACGGCATTCGCAACAATTATGGCGCTCGTTCCACTTGCTCTGACGACTTCGTCCGGAACGCTGATTTCAAAAGGTCTTGCGTTGACGGTTATCGGTGGTTTAACGACTTCAACACTCTTAACGTTAATCATCGTACCTGTCGTCTATGAGTTATTCTTCTTCAAAAAGATCAAAAAAGAACGTAAAGCGTAACGAAAAACCCTTCTCGCCTGTGCGAGAAGGGTTTTTTAGTGTGTACAGATAACAATACGAATCCTCTTCCTTTTCCGTTGCCTTCCTCGAGTGAAGCGGTCTTGCCGGTAGAAAGCGAGTGGAAGAAAGCACGGCACTTTGTCTCGTCACTTCTTTATTTTTCAAGGTATTCATCTGTCCGTTCAATCGTTCCGTTATGTTTTGCGACTAGGCCATCCAAAACTGATGGTTCAAATTCCTCACCAATCGCGATCACTCCTGTCTTCCCAGGTGGTATGACCCCTAACGTCCGTTTAAACGTCTCTTGAATCGCTTGGTTTTCTTTCAATTCTTTTGATCCACCAATCAGCATACCAGTCATCGAACCGAGGAGAATCCCGAACGGACCACCCAGTATACCTACGGCCATCCCAATCAATGAACCTTTAAACGCTTTATTCGAACCACTTAAATCAACGGCATCCTCAAACGAAAATGCTCCATTCTCGCTTCGTTTAATGATTGCGACTTGCTCAAAATCCACTTGCCCGTTCGCATGATACTTCTTCAGTTCACTGAACACTTGATACGATGTTGATTCTTCTTCAAACGTTAACGTAATGATATGATGCTTTTCATCTTTTTTAGCCACAGCTTCCACCTCTTTCATACCAGACGGACCGATACAACTGAACGACGAAACATACATCAAGTATTTACCATTTTTATATCCATATGAAACCTTTTAGCAGACTTTAGACGATTGAAATTCTATAACTTTGGGTAAAATAACATGTACGTGCTTTTTCTAAATAATGAATCATGTAAGGGGCGAATCTGTGATGTCAATTTTAGATTATGCCTTCATCCTCGTATCACTGTTTTGGCTACTCGAATTGTTTCTCTTTCGAAATCGTCAAAAAGAATCATCTCCATACGCAGAACAACGTAGTTTCTACTTAATTTTCATAACGTTGTCTCTCACAATTATTTTCTCGTTGCTATTCAGTCGAACAGACGAAAGTCTCCCTCGACAAATTATCGGACTAGGTTGTTTAGGAGGCGGAGTCTTTTTACGTTACTGGGGCATTCTCCACCTAAAGAACCAATTTACGCGGCACGTTACGGTAAATACGGGTGACCGTCTTGTCAGTACGGGACCGTATCGGACATTACGCCACCCACTTTATACTGGACTATTGTTTATCACGATCGGTTTCCCGTTATTTTTTGCTAATTGGATCGTTACGATTGTTGCCGGTCTTGTGATGTTCTTTATGTTGCGCCACCGGATTCGAATTGAAGAAACGTTACTCACAGCCGGTTTTGGTCCAGCTTATACGCAATGGGCGACGACACGAAAACGTTTGATTCCTTTCATTTATTAAATTCTAAGGAGAAGTGATTCTATTGAAAAAACAAGCAGTGGTTGTCGGAGCAGGTTTAGCAGGAATGTCAGCAGCGATCCGTCTCGCGGGAGACGGTTATGCCGTCACGATGCTCGAGCAGAACGGCAATGTCGGTGGGAAGTTGAATCAACGAAGCGGGAAAGGATTTACGTTTGATACAGGTCCTTCTATCTTAACGATGCCTTGGGTCCTCGAACAACTTTTCTCAAGCGTGCATCGTCGCCTCGAAGACTACTTAGAAATTGAACGGATCGAACCTCAATGGCGGACGTTTTTCGAAGACGGGACAGAACTCGACGTCAAAGGTGACTTACCTGGCATGCTCGATGAATTTAAAAAAGTTTCGGATCAAGCCGATTTTGTTGAACTCTTCGGTTACTCTAAAAAAATGTATGACCTGTGTTTAGATAGCTTTTATAAATATAGTCTTGAAGACTTAAAAGATTTAAAGAAATACCATACGATGTCCGAGTTACTTAAGATGGATCCGTTGAATACAGTTGCGAGTGGAACAAAAAAACATTTGAATAACAAACATCTCGAGCAATTGTTTAATTACATGGTGATGTATGTCGGTTCCAATCCATACGAAGCACCTGCCGTCTTCAACCAAATGATTTATGTCCAAATGGGAATTGGCATCTATTACGTCAAAGGCGGTATGTACAAGATTGCTGAAGCGATGCAAGCATTGCTTGACGAATTGCGTGTCACTGTTCACGTCAACACGCCGGTCGAACGTGTCGTCGTCGAAGGAAAACGCGCAGTCGGTGTCGAGGCAAAAGACGGTACGTTTTACCCGGCTGATGTCGTCGTCTCGAATCTCGAAGTCATTCCGACTTATCAAAACCTTGTTCCGGACAAAAAAGCAGGCAAACAAGCGAAAAAGTTAAATGATTCGTTTGTTCCTTCTGTGTCTGGTCTCGTCTTGTTACTCGGAGTCAACCGTGAATACGAATCATTAAAACATCATAATTTCTTCTTCTCGGAAAATCCAGAACGCGAATTTGCACAAATGTTCAAGGATGGTGTACCACCTGAAGATCCAACGATTTATGTTGGTGTCTCGTCGAAATCTGACGCTTCACAGGCACCGGAAGGAAAAGACAATCTATTCGTTTTGACGCACGTTCCTCCCCTTACGAAAAACCCCGCTGGTAAAACGGATTGGGATGCGTATCGCGAAGTCGTCCTCGACAAACTTGAACGGATGGGACTAGACGGTTTACGCGATTCGATTGAATTCGAATATCGTTTTACACCGGAAGACTTACAATCACTCTATGGACCGAATGGCGGTTCGATTTACGGTGTCGCTGCAGATCGGAAAAAGAACGGCGGCTTTAAAATCCCTTCGAAAAGTGACCTGTACGAGGGACTTTACTTCGTCGGTGGTTCGACGCACCCAGGTGGCGGTGTGCCGATGGTCACATTGTCCGGCCAACTGACGGCAGACTTGATTAAGAAACATGAAGGCGCCGTCAACGTTTAAGTATGACCCTATACAAAAGAGGCAGTGATTTCCGGTACGTACACGGAAGTCACTGCCTCTTTTAGTTCACCTTGTGACTTGCCGACTTCCGCTATAGCATTCCCCTTCAAAGTCGAGTCGGTACACGGCTGGCATCGGTAACGTTTGCCAAAAGGCATAGTCATACTGCGCATCAAAATGCTGCATCAATAAGGCCATGATGTTTCCATGTGTTCCGATGACAAGCACCTCTTTTTGATGTGTCCGCAGTAACTCGATCGTACTCGCAACGACACGTTCTGTCGCCACTTGATTCGACTCACCACCGTACGGATTATCATCCGGATGTTCCCAAACGACACGGACTGCTTCTTGAAAATCAGCCAAGGCCCCCGGAGCGAGCACTCGCTCCGCGAAATTTGACTGTTCCTTAACAGCGAGCCCCCGATTTGCTGCTAAAGGTTGAACTGTTTCACGTGCTCGCCTGTATGGACTCGTATACACATGATCTACTGCAATATTTTGAAACACTGAAACTAATGCTTCGGCATCTTGCTTTCCTTTCGCCGATAACGGACGATTTCGTTCATCGGTTGAATACGTTGAATGCGCATGGCGCACAAGATAGATAGTCGTCATGATATTCCCCCTTATGTTGACCAATCCGGGGAATCAGTTAACCGATAACCGATTCCCCGAACCGTCTCTAAATACCGATCAATCGGAAATTCCGCGTCACGTAATTTTTCTCGGACATGTCGAATATGCGAATCGACGGTTCGAGGTTCAAGCATGTTTTCATAACCCCAAACAGATTCCAATAAACGTTCCCGCGAAAGGATCGTGTTCTTGGCATGTAGGAGTTTTCCGAGTAACTGAAATTCTTTTTTCGTAAGTGAAATTCGCTGCCCCTCGTATTCACAGCGATAGGCAGCAGAATTATACTGAAGACCATGAAAATTAATTTCTCCATTTCGAGACTTCCCGATTAACAATTCGATTCGAGCAAGCAACTCTCCTTCTTGAATCGGTTTTGAAACATAGTCATCTGCGCCGACTTCGTGACCACGCAAAACATCTTCTCGTTGATTTCGGGCTGTCACCATAATGATTGGAAAATCAGCGAACTGCCGGATAGTTTGACATAATTTCCAACCGTCGACTTCGGGCATCATGACATCTAGTAATGCTAAGTCAATCGGAACCGTTTGAACGAGTTGTAAGGCTTTTTCTGCTGATTCAGCTAAAAAACAGGTGTGTCCATAGGGCTTTAAATATAACTGAAGCAACTGCCGCATACGTGCTTCATCATCCACGATCAATATCCGTGCCATCTTTGTTACACCTCCCATTGGACAGTTACTGTCGTCCCTTGATTTTTTCGACTTTTAATCTCTAAGCTAGCCCCATGCGCTTTGACGATGGCACTCGCAATCGCCAGACCGATTCCTGATCCGCCACGATTCCGAGAGCGCGACGGTTCACTTCGGTACAACCGTTCTGTGACCCGCTTGATTTCATTTTCCTCTATCCCAATCCCCGTATCTCGAACCGTAAAAAAGGGCCCACCTGAATTTCTACCATAATTGATTTCAATGGATCCGGTTTCTGTATACTTCCGTGCGTTATCAAGAAGATTCAATACGACTTGACCAAGACGAACGTCATCTCCTTCAATCGTTACAGCGTCACCCATGACCGTTAGTGTTAATCCTTCCGCTTCAATCGCGGGACGAACTTTCTCGACAAGTGATGGAATGAGTTGCTCAAGTGATACCGGTAACCGTTTAATCAAGAATTCATTTTCATCTAAACGTGCTAATAGAAGAAGTTGCTCAATTAATTCCGTCACCTGCGTGCTTTCCTCTTGAATAATCTTAATATACGAAGCTTTTTCAGATTCTGTTAAACCAGGTCGGCTTAAGATATCCGCATAACCTTTCATATAAGTTAACGGTGTTCTCAATTCATGGGAAACATTTGCTAAAAATTCGGTACGTTCTCGATTCAGAAGATCGAGATCTTTCGCAAGTTTTGTAATCGAACGTGCCAACGCGCCTAGTTCGTCTTGCCGTTCGACCGGCAAATCAGCAGACAAGTTCCCTCTACCAAGTTCTGCCGTCGCCCGTTCCATTTCGATTAAAGGACGTGAAATCACCCGCGTAAAGAACCACACAACAAAGACCGTCAAGACGAGTGCGACGATTCCCATTCGTATAAATTGCCGGGTTAACGGATCAACTACTCGTTGTACTAAATCTGCCTGGGCGAACATGAACACATGACCTACATGTTTTCCCGATACAGTGATCGGGCTATCTGTCATCAAATAGTGCCCTTTCGTCTCGGATGGATTAACAATCCGACTGTTTTTTTGGTATGTAAAGTCGGTATGGACAAGTTTTTGTCGCATCTCATCCGTCAGTCGGTCAGATGTACTTTTGATTTGTCCATATTGATCGGTCACGACAACCGTGAACTCGGACGTCGATTCCATCAAATTGACATGATGAATCGTCTGTTCCGTAAAAGATTGCTCGAGTACATCACGATGCGTATCTCCCCGATTCAACAGACCTAACATGACTTCATCCGAACGATCTTCGACAAGATTCAAGTACAATGCACCGAACAAAATACCTCCAGTCACTAAAAAAGCACTCAAAAATAGGACTCCGATATAGTGCGATATGCGTTTCAAGTCATCCCTCCTTATACCATGCTCTTCTTGTTCATTATAAACATCAATTGATTTTAGACTCCAACTGAACGGTACAGGATGCAGAAATGTCACGCTTTCTGCACGGTTTCTGCACGAATAATGGGTAAAGTAATCGTGTCATCACATTATACAGGGGGAATTTAAAATGAAGAAAACAATCGTAGCAAGCCTCACATTATCGACGGCCTTATTGCTTGGTGCATGCGGGAATGATCAATCTAAAGAATCAAATCAAGACGATATGCAGAGTGAAATGCAAGATGATTCACATGAAGGGATGATGCATTCGAGTGACGGGGATTTACCGGAGGGCATTAAAAAAGCAACCAATCCTAAATTCGAGGTCGGCTCAACAGCAATCATGTCGTCGAAGCATATGAAAGGAATGGATGGAGCGGAAGCGACAATTGCCGGTGCATTTGATACGACCGTTTATGCCGTGAGCTTTACACCAACAGATGGCGGAAAGAAAGTGACCAATCATAAATGGGTCGTCCAGGAAGAGTTAACACCAGTCCCCTCTTCTCCACTTAAAAAAGGTGACACGACGACAATTGATGCTGACCATATGACTGGTATGAATGGTGCCAAAGCAACAATCGACAGCGCTGAACAAACAACCGTTTACATGGTCGACTTTAAACCGACGACGGGCCGCGACACTGTCAAAAATCACAAGTGGGTGACAGAAGACGAACTTCAAACGAACGAATAAACTAAAAAAGTCCCGTTCATCAAATGATGAACGGGACTTTTAGTATGATTCTGACTGGGCTCGAACCAGCGACCTCTACCCTGTCAAGGTAGCGCTCTCCCAGCTGAGCTACAGAATCATGATGCAGTACGTTATGTACTTGCTAGGACATTTATTAATATAGCAAGAAACTAAACAGCTGGCAAGTAGTTTCCGTAAAAAAAATAATTTTTTCATAAAAAAACAGTCGAGCTGACTCAAAAAGAAATCACCTTTCTTTTTACGCGCTTTTTTTGCAAGCGTCGCGTGAAGCAAGTGATTCCTTTTAAACAAGATGGGTGTGGCACATGTTTACTTTTGAGTCAGCCCCTTGTTTTTATAATATTGTTGTCACTTGATCGACTGGTAAGCGAAGTGCCGGGCGTTTTTTCGCATTTTCAACGGCTTTACCGACAGCAATCAACATAACAGGTACAAAACGCTCTTCCGTAATGAACGTATCGGCGAATACTTGATGATCGAAACCGCCCATCGCAAGCGTCGAGAGCCCTTTCGCTTCTGCCACGAGCATCAACTGCATCGCAGCTAAGCTGGCATTCGACATTGCCGCGTCACGGCCGTATGCAGCACTTTGGTAGGCACCTTCTACTTGCCCTTTGATCGAGTCAAATAACTCTTCCGTCATGCCGCCCGCTTCGACAGCTGGTCCGTAGACCGGATTG
Source organism: Exiguobacterium sp. s80 (assembly GCF_018618725.1). NCBI lineage: Bacteria > Bacillati > Bacillota > Bacilli > Caryophanales > Exiguobacterium > Exiguobacterium sp. s80. The sequence continues at coordinate 147,531 of NZ_JACSMP010000005.1, forward strand.
TAATTACGGTTTGCCTGCGTATCACCCAGCACGGCGATGACGACTGAAGAAGACGTGATGGCTGGTTGATTGTAGGCAATCGGTGCGAGCTGTTGTTTCGCTTCTTCTGAGTGGAAGGCGATAAAATGCCAATGTTGTAAGTTCCAAGCACTTGGTGCAGCTGTTGTTAATTCGATTAATTCTTTTACTTCCGTTTCAGTTAATGTAAATGACGCATCATAATGACGAACAGAACGTCGTTCATTCAATGTTTGCAGTGTTTCTGAAAAAGTTTGGTTCATGATGTAATCCCCCTTAATAGTATCTAATTTACTTTGATATCGTATCATCCTGTTTCTCGACTGTCATATGACAAGACTTACTTAACTTCATCTGTTATAAAACAATTATTGACTTTAATCATCTGTACTAATACAATAAGATTATATAAACAACGTTGTATACACATTGATTGCCATTAGGAGGAGATACAAATGGAACAGCCACTTTACCAAGAGACATCTGCTGAATTTTATCGTCAACTCCCTGCAAAAACTTGTGCTACCTGTGGAAAAGAGATGGATGAACAATGCGAATCTTACCAGTCCGAATGTACGGATTGCACAGTCACTGAACAATAAGTGAGCTATAACAAAGAGGACAAACAGATCCAAACGGGTCTGCTTGTCCTCTTTTTCATATTTAATTTAAATCAAATATCATCTGTTTTAATCTAACTTACTGAGTCATAATTTGAAAAATCTTACTCAGTTATCTTTTTGTAACATGTTTGTTACAAATGAAACAGACAAAATGTTACAGTTAACCTATACGATTTTCTGCAAAGGAGCTATAACAGCGATGGATTCATACAACACTGGAAATCCGATTGGTCTTGGACCACGAAAACGACATTCTAAGAACAAATTTCTTCGCAAGCTATCGATTTTATTCACCTTACTTTTACTTTCTGTCGGTGGATTCATCGCCTATCAATACATCAAGCCGAAACAACAGCTCGCTACTGTAACGGTCACAACGCTCGGACAAGTCCCTGTTGCTAACATGGAAAAATCCCGGGTCGATCAATGGAATGGTGTGACAAAAAAAGTCGCCTATTTAACGTTTGAGGATGGTCCTAGCGCCTTAACCACAGACATTTTAAATGAACTGGCGCAACAACAAGTCAAAGCTACTTTCTTTTTCATCGGAAGCAACATCGACGCCCAGCCGACGTTTGTAAAAGATACCGCAACAGCAGGACATTACATCGGTTTGCATAGTGAGACCCATGACTATGAAACGCTCTATAAGAAAAAACAATATGTCAAAGAGATGCTGAGCGTCCAAAAAAAGATTAATCAGTTAACGGGACATTCGCCTCTTCTGACGCGTCCTCCGTATGGCTCGTCTCCCGGTATTTCAAAAACGATTGCGAATGATGTGGCGTCTGCGAATCTACGTGTCTGGGACTGGTCGATTGATTCGATGGATTGGTATTACAAAGACAGTGCAAAAGAAGTCGCAAAAACTGTCATCGACCGGGCAGAAGATCCCTTCGAAATTATTTTATTACATGAACAACCACAAACGTTACGCGCACTTCCGGCAATCGTTGCCGGTTTAAAGAAAAAAGGCTATCAGTTTTCGATTTATGATGAAGACTTCCATATTCCGTTTAATTTTGTTCAGCAATCCAATCTATAAGGAGTTTCGTTCATGAAAAAAATATACCTGTCTCTCACTTTTCTCTCGAGTTGTGCTGCGTTACTTTTAAGTGGTTGTTCAACAGATTCCTCTATGGACTTTTATGACAAACTCGAGGAGCACGCAACATACGAACAAGACGCGACCACGCTCGCAGAGTCTAGAAGTAGAAAAGATGAAATTTCCGTTAACACGTACCAAGCAGTTCTCGATGCAGGAGCCGAGGAAATCAAGCGGTCACAAAATGAACGTGAGGAATTAATGGCTTTAAACGAAGAACGATCCTCTTTGCTTGAACAAGAACAATCGTTGCGCCGAGAGGCTTTCGCCAAGTTAGATATGCAAGAATTAAAAGATTACGTCGCAGAACTCGAAACCGGACCGAAACGTGAAGGATCTCGCGTGATTGAAGTCATCGAACAGCGTGAACAAGCATTTACTACGTTCGTTAAGCAGTATACCGCTTCAATGAACGCGGAGGAAAAATTACTCTCCTACTTGACCGAGAAACCGAACTTCGTTAAGATTGATGAAGCAACAGCCGACTTAAATCGTACTACGCGTCAGGCTACAGCTACGTTAAACGATTTTAATCGTTTAACTGCTCGCTACAATGAATTAAAACCCGCCTTTTACAAAGAGGTAGGTCTCAACATTAAATAACTCACACAGGTTGCAACCAAACCCTGTCCAAAAAACCTGGACAAGGCCCTGTTGCAACCTTTTTTGTGCGTTCTAAAACATGGAGGCAACTAAATGAATCGATCAAAAGCAACACTTTTCGTTTTAATCGGCGCTATCAGTTACGGTGTCCTTTCAACGATTGTCAAACTAGCATATGCTGCCGGCTTCGACTCTGCTACAGTTTCAGGAAGTCAGTTTCTCTTCGGATGGCTCATGATTTTCATCCTTGCGCTATTTACAAAAAATCTACGTCTCGCACCTACGACCGCTATGAAACTGGTCATTATCGGCATCTCCAGTGGGACGACAGGTTACCTTTACTATCAGAGCCTGCAGACAATATCTGCTTCCGTCGCAATCATCTTATTGTTCCAATTTACGTGGATTGGTGTTGTTATCGATTCAATCATTTCGAAACGCTTACCTTCACGGGCACACTTCTTGTCAGCAATCCTCTTGATTGGCGGAGCCATTTTGGCAAGTGCTGCTTACACGAGTTCGCTTGACTTCCGCGGAACGTTGTTCGGATTAGGAGCAGCGGTCAGCTTCTCCATCTTTTTACTCGCGAGCGGACGTGTCGCAAATCATCTTCCTGTCATCAAAAAGAGCTTTTATATGATGACAGGTGGGTTACTTTTCGTCATGATTATGTATCCACCTACTACTTTCTTGAGCGAAACAAATTTTGAGAATGGAATGTTGCTTTATGCCCTTCCACTCGGCTTATTCGCTTTGATTTTACCACCACTTTTATTTGCTGCAGGTGCACCACATCTCAGTCCTGCCAGCGTCTCATTGCTCGGGGCTGCCGAGCTCCCAACAGCAGTTATCTGTTCTGTGCTCATTTTAGGCGAACATTTAATGGGCTCGCAATGGATTGGTATCATCATCATCTTAGTCGGTATTTTTTATCCGATTTATGCCCACGCCCCAAAACAAAAAACAGTCACTGCGTCGCACAATCAACGTGACTTTTCTTAAAAGTGTACCTCCCTTCAAAACAAAAGACCATCGCTCATGAGCGATGGTCTTTTGTTTACTTATTTTTGACGTTTCATGGCATCCGCGACGAATTCAACATCTGTCCCGATGATGATTTGGACGTTTGTCGCCCCCATCTTCATGACACCTTTTGCACCAGCGGCTTTAATCGCTGCTTCATCAATTACACTTGTATCTTTGACTTGTAAACGTAAACGTGTTGCACAATTATCAATCGCCGTCACATTTTCCGTACCTTGTAGACCTGCAAAGATTTTTGCTGCTTGTTGCTCATACTTATCATCTGAAACACCTGTTACGATACCCGTGTCTGTTACGAGCGATTCATCTTCACGACCTGGTGTTTTTAAATCAAACTTCGTAATCATGAAGTAGAACAGGAAGTAATAGATGACCGCGAACGCGAGACCAACCGGAATCAGCAACAACGGTTTTGTAGCGATTCCAAAATTCAAGGCATAGTCGATAAAACCGGCCGAGAATGAGAAACCATGCAATACTCCGATTAAATTGACGACGGCCATCGAAAGACCTGTCAAAACAGCATGCATGACATACAAGACGGGTGAAAGGAACATGAATGAAAATTCAATCGGCTCTGTAATCCCCGTTAGGAAAGAAGTCAATCCTAAACCGATCATCGCTCCGGCAACAGCTTTTCGATTTTCTTTTCGTGCTGCCATCACCATTGCAGCAGCAGCTGCCGGTAGCGCAAACATCATAATCGGGAAGAAACCAGCCTGATAGATACCCGCTGTCGGATCTCCGGCAAAGAAACGGGCAATGTCTCCATTGACGATCGTCCCGTCTGCTTTTTCATACGACCCGAAGACGAACCAAAAAATATTGTTTAAGACATGATGAAGACCGACAGGAATCAAGAGACGGTTGAAGAATCCAAACAGTGCGGCACCGCCTGCTCCGAGGCTGACCATCCATTCTCCTGCACCATTGATCCCATCTTCGATGAACGGCCATAAGTAACCAAAGATAAAAGCTAAAACGAGCATGACAGCAGAGGTGATGATCGGAACGAACCGTCTCCCACCAAAGAATGCTAACCAATCTGGAAGTTTAATGTTATAAAAACGATTGTAAAGCAACCCAGCTGTAATTCCGGCAATGATTCCGCCAAATACAGCCATATTGACCATCGAACCGAGACTCGCCTGATTCGCAATCGCACTCAAGGTCGCACCGTCAGCTTTCGTCGAAGAGTCATTGACAATGGCCGCTATCGCATCATACTTCGCTTGAATTTGGGCGTTGGAATAATCTTTGTTCATTGAATCAACACCATTTTTTAAAACGAGATAACCAACTGCCCCAGCTAATCCGGCTGCCCCGCTGGCATCAATCGAAAGTCCGATTGCGACACCAATAGCGAAGATGAGCGGCAGGTTATCAAAAATTGCCCCTCCCGCTGCAACCATCAATGGGATATCCAGCATGTCTGCCGATCCGAGTCGTAAGACAATCCCTGCGGCTGGTAATACGGCGATTGGTAACATTAAGGCTTTACCAATCCGTTGAAGAAATTGCAACATACACTTCATCCTTTCTTAAGTAAATAATGATTTGTGATAGAACAATGAAAACGCTTTTACAACTGTTATTATTTCATATAAACATCTAAATGACTAGACCTTTATACAAATTTATTCATAAAAAAAGTACCCGAACGTTCGGGTACTTTCAGCCATGCATTAATGACGATTCGTATCCTCAAGATCTTGCTGGACATTTCCGACTGTCTTTTTCGCGCCGCCTTTTAGTTGATCTTTCTTCCCATCACGTTCTGTTGATTTATCCCCTGTTGCTTTACCAAGTGCCTCTTTTGCTTTACCTGCTGCTTTATCGACTGCACCATCGAGCTTTTTATTCAAACCACTGTTATCTGACATATTCATTACCCCCTATTTTTTATGCGAATAATAGTATTTTCCCACCTCTAAAAGAATCAAACATAAAAAAGAAAAAGACTTCCCGTCATTATCGACTGGGAAGTCTTGATCCCTCCATTATTGCGTTACTGAAGCGCCTAATACTTGTTCGATTCGTTCAAAGGCCCAGTCGAGCTCTTCTTTCGTGATGACGAGTGGCGGTGCAAAACGAATGACCGTCTCATGCGTTTCTTTACAGAGCAAACCTTTTTCTTTTAATGCTTCACAATATGGACGAGCCGCTTCTGTCAACTCAACCCCGATGAAAAGACCGCGTCCGCGGACTTCTTTAATGATTGGATTTTTAATTTGTTTTAGTTTCTCCATGAAATACGTTCCGAGTTCGAGCGACCGCTCAGGTAACTTCTCATCTTCAAGTACTTCAAGCGAAGCAACTGAAACGGCACATGCTAATGGATTTCCACCAAACGTTGAGCCATGCGAGCCTGGATTAAAGACATTCAGTACGTCCCGATTTGCCGCGACACATGAAATCGGGAATACTCCGCCCCCTAATGCTTTTCCGAGAATATACATGTCTGGCGTCACTTCGTCCCAATCCGAAGCAAACCACTTGCCTGAACGTCCGAGACCTGATTGGATTTCGTCAGCCACGAGCAGGACGTTCTGCTCTTTACAGACAGCTTGGGCGTCTTTTAAGAACCCTTCGTACGGAATCAAGATTCCCGCTTCCCCTTGAATCGGCTCAACGATGAAAGCTGCCGTATTTTCAGTGATTGCACCTTTTAAGGCTTCCAGGTCACCATAGGGAATCGTTTTGATTCCAGGTAACAGTGGTCCAAAACCACGTTGGTATTCTGCTTCCGTCGACATGGAAACAGCAGTCATCGTCCGCCCATGGAAGTTTCCTTCGCACACGATAATCTCAGCGTCGCCCGGAACCCGTTTTACTTCATACGCCCAACGTCGTGCAGCTTTCACTGCTGTTTCGACGGCTTCTGCACCGGTGTTCATTGGTAGAACCATATCTTTATTCGTCAACTTCGCTACTTTTTCATAGAAGAAACCTAACTGATCATTATGGAACGCACGTGACGTCAACGTAATCTTATCAGCCTGGCGTTTTAAAGCTTCGATGATTTTAGGATGACGATGCCCTTGATTGACGGCTGAGTAAGCACTGAGCATATCCATATACTGACGTCCTTCCGGATCTTTGACGAAGACGCCTTCCGCTTCTGAAATGACGATTGGAAGTGGATGATAGTTATGTGCCCCGAACTGCTCTGTCTGTTGAATGATTTTTTCTGTTTGATTCATAAATAGTCCCCCTTTGACTCTTTAGAAAACGCTTTCAAATCGATTATAACAGATTCCTCAAAATAATCTTCATACAAAAATTAAACATCTAAGAGGGTTTATCTGCATGTTGATTGAATATATTGGGAATAGACAAGACAACTGAACTATCAATTTGCGTAACAAGGAGTGTGTGCATGTAATGGACCGTTCGACCATTGATTCCTATGAAGTCGTCATGAGTAAGTTCCCCTTACCTGCCTTCATCTTAAATCTGGATTTAACCGTTCGTATCTGGAACCCTTCGGCTGAAGACTATTGGGGATGGTCTGCAGATGAAGTGTTAGGTCGAACACTTCCGTTATTAAATCCGGAAGACGTTGCTTTTAGTGAACAGATTTGGAAATCATTTTTAGAACGTCGTCAGGCCATTCAACTTCCGAACACGTATTTTTTACACAAAACAGGTACAAGCATGACCTCGACAATGTTGATCACACCACTGTTTGACGATAGCGATGAATACGTCATAGGTGCTTCTTTTTGTAGTCTTCCTTCAACCGCTCAACATTCTGGTACGAAACCGCTCTTTCAAGGATTGATGGACTTACGCTATGCGTTTGATCAAATCGCCTGTGTCCTCGTTTTGGATGCACGGGGCACTATCGCTTATGCGAACGCCAACATGGTCGATTTCACAGGTTTTTGTCCGAATCAGCTAATCAAGCGCCCTTGGACGCAGTTGCTCAGTGCAGCCGAAAACGAAGTATTGATGACCATCCGCTCGCAAATTAAACAAAAAAAAGCCTGGTCCGGAAAAGTACCGATTGAAACGTCATCGTCCGAAAAAAAGTTTCTCCAAGCGACACTTATTCCGATTTATGATGCGGCCGGTGTCCGGTTCCAACACCTATTTATCGGGACTGATGTGACCGAAACAACGCGTCTTGAAGAGGAACTTGATTTTCTAGTCCACCATAACGAAATGACGCACTTACTCAATCGACGTGGATTTTTAAGAGAAGGTGCAACAATGTTCAATCACGCTTCACCCACTCAGCCGCTCGCTTTAATCTTATTTGATATCGATCGTTTCAAAGTCATCAATGATTCGTTCGGAACGCACATCGGTGATCAACTTTTACAAGCATTAGCCATTCGTCTCTCACAGCAGACAGAAGGTACCTTAACCTTTCATCCAATGAGTTATTTATTCGGTCTACTCATTCCCGCTTCCGACAGAAATATGTTGTTCCAACTCGTCCGTAAGCTCCAACAAGTCATTCAACGCCCTTACTACATTAATGGTCATTCATTAATCATCTCCTGTACGTTCGGAATCACGCTCTATCCGTCAGAGGCCAGTTCACTCGAAGATTTATTCCGGCGATCAGAAATGGCACTATACTCAGGAAAAGCTGTCGGAACAGGAACGATTCAATATTTAACACATGAAATGGATCAACAATTTACACGAAAAGTACAGCTTGAACGTTCTTTATTTACAGCTTTGGAAGATGGCGCGTTCTCACTCGCTTATCAGCCAATCATCAACTTGAAAACGAGACGTGTGAATGGCTTCGAGGCATTGCTGCGTTGGAATCATACAGCACTCGGAAGTATTCCGCCGGCTGAGTTCATTCCGCTTGCCGAAGAAGTAGCACTCATCACACCCATCAATAACTGGGTCGTACTCGAGGCGTGCGAACAACTAGCCAAGTGGCAACAGACGATTGATCCTAAGCTGACGATGGCCATCAACATTTCCCCCCACCAGTTCCAAAGCGATTCCTTTATCCGGACGCTCCAACACTTGATTTCAAATAAAATAATCTCGCCTCGCTCAGTGACGCTTGAGATGACAGAAAACATCGCTATCCTACAAACGCAGCGAACACTCGAACGGATGCAATTGATCAAGTCACTCGGTTTCCGCCTGTCCATCGATGATTTCGGAACAGGTTATTCTTCACTTCAATATTTAAGTGCTTTTCCAATTGATGAACTCAAAATCGATAAAACTTTTATTGATGGGATTGACGTTGGAAATGTAGGATTATTAGATTCCATTATTCAACTAGGTCGGAATTTGAACCTTAATTTAGTTGCGGAAGGAGTCGAAACTTCCAGCGCTGAAGCGTATCTAAAAACAACATCATGTCAACAGATGCAAGGATTCATCTTCGCAAAACCTTTATCCGTCGACGAGGTCGACAAACGATTTAATTCCTCAACTAGCTGATATCGCTTGTTTAACAATACAAAAAGGGCTGACTCAAAAGTCAGCCCTTCAGCGTGTAGACAAATTATTAAGAAGCGCAAACATGCGGTATCGAGATGCAATCCGTTCGCGCTTCCCTGTCTCGCCTCGTCTTCAAAGCGGCAATCTTTCGCGCTCTAAACCGTCTCCATGCCCGGCTTTCCGTCACGGTGTTATCTAAAAAGCGTCACGTTTCGTTGACTCCTATGGGGAAAAATGCGTTTTTGACGCACGTTCAGAGGCAGGCAAGACCCTGCTCGTTGTCCGCTAGGATCCAAGGAGCAACGGCTTGCGCCTCGCCCGAGGAAAGCAACGAAAAAAGATGCTTGATCTCCCGATAGCACGTTGTCTACAGTCGGAAGGGCTGACTCAATAGTCAGCCCTTTTTTTACGATTACAACTGGATTTGACCAGCGATCATACCATAAATGGCGATCCCTGCTAAAATTACGAGCACACCGCTCGCGATCATCTCGTAACGTGACATGCCACTACGTTTTTGCTCACGTTCTGCTAACGAGTAGGCAATGATACCCGGAGCATAAACCAATGCTGCAATGACGATGTACCAAATACCCGACGCATACACGAGCCAAATCGAATAGAAGGAAGCAATAATAGAGAAAATCAACATCTTCGTATTGCGTTCCGCCTTAGAGAAACGAACGCTATAGATCGCCGACAACAAGTACGGTAAAAGTGCACAGATCCCGGCAATACTCGATAAAACAAGATACGTTTGGGCCGAGAACAAAGCAATCGCCGCAACGAGTTGTGTCGCAATTTGTGTGATAAGCAATGCGCCGACGGGTGCTCCGTTCCGGTTCGTCTTCGCGAACACTTTTGGAAAAGCTCCATCTTTTGCGACAAGATAGGAAATCTCTGAAGCTAAAATCGTCCAACCGAGCAAAGCACCAGACAACGAGATAATTAATCCAATCATGATGATGGTTGCACCGACCGGTCCGATTGCGGCTTCCAAAACATACGCCATTGTCGGTTCATTTAATCCGGCTAGTTGCTCTTGCGTCAGGACACCGAGTGATAACACTGAAATCAAGATGTAAATGACGAGTACGCCGACGAGACCTGTCACGGTCGCCTTACCGACATCACTCCGCTTGTTCGCACGTGACGATAAGACGACGGCTCCCTCAATCCCGACGAATGCCCAAAGCGTGACAAGCATCGTTCCCTTCACTTGTTCAAAAATCGATCCAAGCTCCGTTCCCTCTCCCCAAAAATTAAGATTGAACGTGCGTACATTAAACGCAATCCCAACGAGCAGAATGAAGATTAGGATGGGGACAAGCTTAGCGATTGTCGTAATCAAGTTAACGAGTGTTGCTTCTTTAATCCCACTCGAGACAATCCAAAACAGTCCCCACACGACGACGACACTCATCATCAATAAAAATAGTCGATTTTCCGCTGAAAAAATCGGGAAGAAATAACTGAGTGCATTAAAGACTAACGTGATATTCGCAACGGTACCGATCCAGGCGGATACCCAGTACCCCCAAGCGCTATTGAAACCAACGAAACGACCGAAGCCTTCTCGTGCATACGCATAAATACCACCTTCAAGCTCCGGCTTACTATTCGCCAAGTGCTGAAAAACTAATGCCAACATAATCATACCGAGCCCTGTAATGCTCCAACCGATTAAAATCGGACCAGCACTTGCTTTTTGAGCCATCGCTCCTGGCAGGTTAAAGGCTCCCCCTCCAACCATCGAACCGATGACCATTGCTGCTAATGCAAAAAAACCAATCTTTTGTTGATTCATGATGTAAACACTTCCTCCAAATCTGTATATCTATTCATATTAAACGTATATTCATTCGAAGACACAAAGTTCATTATAACAAAACCCACTTCAATGTAAAGAAAGGATTTGATGATGATGGCATGGGTGCATTCGTTCCAACTAGAGGACTTATATAAATTAATGATTGCCGCAACATTTGGAATCATTATCGGATTCGAACGTGAAGTCAAAAACAAGCCAGTTGGTATACGTACTAGCCTCGTAATTACCCTGATCAGTTGCCTGTTAACCATCGTTTCAATCAACTCCGTTATTTTTTATGAAAACATTGCTTCTCATGTCCAGATGGATCCGATGCGAATCGTCGCCCAAATCGTCGCCGGAATTGGATTCATCGGAGCCGGCGTCATCCTCCGACGTCCACATGATATCGTCAGTGGTTTGACGACAGCAGCAATTATCTGGGCAGCGAGCGGCATCGGGATTGCCGTCGGTGCAGGATTCATTATTGAGTCAAGCTTTCTCGTACTTTTTCTATTCGTTTCGCTCGAAAGTATCACCTGGATCATGAAACGATTCAACAACAGCCGGTTTGAAGCAAACGTCATCGTCGCTCATTTGACTTTACCGGAAACACTCGATGCAGAAACGGTTAAAAAAGCGCTCGAACAACAAGGGGTCCGGATTACGAATATTCGTTTACGCGGCACGCCACAGCAATTGACATTGCGGATGTACTCGCCTCACCGTGTCACGATTTTCATACTTTATGACTACTTGAAATCGCTCGGAATTGGGCAAATAGACCTTGATCAGTGAGAATTATCAGAAAATTTATGTTGCATTTTCATCCATTTTCACTTAAATTTACATTATGTTCAAACTTTTCTGAAATTATTTTAAATTAATCGGGGGGTCATTTTTCACATGAAGAAACAGACTAAAATCGCCTTTGCTGGCTTATCGAGCATGGCGCTACTCGCAGTAGCAGCTTGTGGTCAGGATAATGAATCGAACGGTAGCTCGTCATCAGATGGTAACAAAAAACAAGAAGTGACATTTATCTCTACAACGGATGTCCCACAACTCGATCCAACGAAAACGACGGACTCGACATCAATCATCGTGACAAACAACGTATTCGAAGGCCTTTATCGTCTGGATGGTGAAAATAAACCAACGCCTGGGATGGCTGAAAGTGTTGAAGTATCCGATGATAAACAAACATATACCTTCAAACTACGCAAAGATGCAAAATGGTCGGATGGATCATCGGTCACAGCGGATGATTTCATTTACTCATGGAAACGTGCACTTGATCCGAAAACAGGCGCTGAATATGCGTACATCTTACAGGATTTGAAAAATGCCAATAAAATCATGGCGGGTGAAGCAGAACTCGACGAACTCGGCGTCAAAAAAATCAACGAACAAACACTCGAAGTTCAGCTCGAAGCACCTGCACCGTATTTCCTTGGTTTGACGAGTTTCCCTACGTACTTACCACTTAAGCAATCATTCGTCGAAGAAAAAGGCGACAAATTCGCGATGAATGTTGAATCGATGAACTTCAATGGACCTTTTATCTTGTCAGATTGGCAATCGAACGCCGGATGGACATACAAAAAGAATCCAGATTACTGGGACAAAGCAAACGTCAAAATGGATAAAATCGATGTGAAGGTCGTAAAAGAAATCTCGACCGGCGTCAACTTATTCGAGTCAAAAGAAGTTGATTTCGCACCGATCACTTCTGAATTCGTTTCACAATACGAACAGTCAGAAGACTACAAAACACGTCCAGACGCACGAATCAATTTCTTACGCTTCAACCAGAAAAATAAAGCACTTCAAAATGAGAACATCCGTAAAGCCCTTGCACTTGGTTTCGAGAAGCAAGGCATCACAGATGTCATCCTGAACGATGGATCAGAACCTGCGAACTTCATCGTCGCAAAAGATTTCACGTTCACACCGGACGGCGAAGACTTCCGTGCGAAATACCCAGACCTTCAAAGCTTTGACGCTGCAGAGGCGAAAAAAGCCTGGGAGGCCGGTCTAAAAGAGTTAGGTGTTAAAACAGTTGAACTCGATATGCTTTCACGAGATGAGGATGCCTTCAAAAAGGTATCTGAATTCTTAAAAGGTGATCTCGAGAAGAACTTGCCTGGCTTGACGGTCAAAATCAAGCAACAACCGTTCAAAAACTTCCTTGATCTTGAGTCAAAAGGTGACTATGACATCTCCGCTGCCGGCTGGGGTCCTGACTACCAGGATCCAATGACGTTCCTCGACATGTGGTTAACGGACGGAAGCTTTAACCGGATGAACTACTCGAATAAAGAGTTTGATCAACTTGTTAAAGATGCGAAGAAAGAAACAGATGAAGCAAAACGTTGGTCAGATCTTCAAGAAGCTGAAAAAATGCTTCTCGCAGAAGATTATGCAATTGCTCCAATCTATCAAAAAGGTGAAGCTTACTTGCAACGGGCTAACATCGACAAATTATACCGCCACCCATTTGGTGCTGACATGAGCTTTAAATGGATGGAAGTTAAGTAAGTAACATATGGAATCCAAAAATCCATTCCGGTGGGTTTTTGGATTTTTTTATTTCATAAAACAACAAAGACCCCTTCTGCCGGAGCCGTCTGGGGTCTTTACTGTGCGATTTGTTTATAGAATTCAATTTTTTCATGTTGTCCCTCTTCTACTGCTCTGAAAAACTCGGCGAAAAATTCATACAACACCGTTCGCTCTTGATAGGTCGGACCTGCTTGACGGATGACAGAAAATGCAAGGTTTCGCAGTTGACGTTTTGTTCGTCGCCGCTCTGGCAACTCATGAAATTGGTCGATAAACGAGCGATAGACGCAAGCAATCAGTTCTTGATGTCCTTCAAAATACGATTTATCCATACGATCCTTCCTTTCTTTTTTCTTTTATATTTTACGAATCAAGGGTTAAAAAGTTTCACTAAAAGTGATGTTTTTCACAGATGATATAAAAACAACTATAACAAGGATCAGATAATGATTCAACTTGGAAAATATTAAGTTTCAATAACAAATGTAAAGGAATGATGGGATTTGAGGCGGGAAGGAAATCAATAAAGCAGGTGAACACTAGTCGTAGTGAGTGTTCACCTTTTTTAATTCGTGTTTCTTTATTTTGGGGCCTGCGTCTTAATATGTTGGAAGGTTTTGACGTCAAACAGTCCGCTGTCCGTCAATTTCAAGTTCGGAATGACGGGTAAGCAAAGGAACGACATCGTCAAATACGGATTGAATGAACGATCCGCTTCTAGTACATCCAGTGCATCGTTTAACTTTTCTAACGTAGCTCCGACTTCCTCGAACGGACGACTCGTCATCAAACCGGCGATCTCAAGTGGCAGTTCTGCCAAGACGTCCTCACCTTTGACCGCGATGACGCCTCCCCCCGCTTTAACGAGACGCTCTGCTGCAAGCTTCATCTCCGCATCTGAAGTACCGACGATGACGAGGTTATGTGAATCATGGGCGACCGTCGCGGCAATCGCTCCACGTTTCATACCGAATCCTTGGACAATGCCAACTGCTGAGAAGTCTGTTCCGTTATGGCGTTCGATGACAGCAATCTTTAATAAATCTTGCGCTGTATCCTGCACAAACATTCCATCGACGACGGGCACATCCAACACGAGATGGTTCGTAACAATGCTTTTCGGAATAACTCCGATAACATTTGCTTTCGGGTGCGCGAGTGGCAGTTCAAACACTGTGTCCGTGATTTCTTTCGTTTTTAATTCACCGCGCAAATTAGGTGGGACCGTTACTTTTGGAGACGTAATGATTGTTTTACCATCCCGAGCGACCGGTTCGCCTTTTACGAACACTTCACGAATCACTACACGATCAGGATCCGTCAAAAGAACGTAATCCGCCCGGCGTCCTGGGACGATTGCCCCGCGATCTTGTAATGCATAGGCATTTGCTGCATGGAGTGATGCCATCGCATATGCCGTTTCCCGTTTAATCCCATGCTCGATCGCATAGCGCACGTTGTAGTCGATCGTTCCCTCACGTAATGTATCATCCAAATGTTTATCGTCTGTACAGAATAAGAAGCGACTCGCATTGCTTTCCGTTACGGCATCAAGTACTTCTTTTAAATTCCGGGCTGCCGATCCTTCACGGACTTCGACATACAAACCTCTGCGTGCACGTATGAGCGCTTCTTCTTTCGTAACCGCTTCATGATCCGTCCGGATGCCGGCAACCCCGTAGATATTGACTTCACGTGCACCAAGACCTGCTGCATGACCATCAACGAGCTTTCCTGCTGCTTCAATCTGCTCGATTTTCTGTAGCATGTCCGCATCGGCACGTTCGACCGCCGGGTAATCCATTACTTCTCCCAAGCCATGGACACCCGGATGATTGACGAACGGTACTAAGTCGGCTGCCTTTAACGACGCCCCTGCGTGTTCGAACGACGTCGCCGGAACACAGCTCGGTAACATCATCCGTACATCAAGACGAAGCTGTTCCGCGTCATCTAACATGAACTGTAGACCGTCCGCTCCCTTGACGTTAGCAATTTCGTGTGGATCGGCGATTACCGTCGTCACTCCGAGCGGTAAGATGGCCTGTTCATATTCACTCGGTGTCACCATCGAAGATTCGATATGGACGTGTCCATCGATGAAACTCGGTGCGATATATTGATCCGTTCCATCAATGTTCTCTTCACCTTCATAGCCGTCCCCAACGGCGGCGATGTAGCCTGAATCGATTGCGACATCCGCTTGATAGGTCTCACGTGTCATCACATCAATGACCTGAATGCCTTGATAGACAATTGCCGCTTTCTGTTTTTTCGCAGCAATCGCGATAAGTCGTGCTCGAACTGTAGTATCCATCCTATATCCTCCTATAATGACCGGTATTTTTACCATCTTACAATTAGATTGTAAGCAGTTGCAATTTATTTTTCGGGAGTTCAAGATAAAAGAGGTAATTCTTAATCGAAAGTGAGGACAAGCAATCATGAAGTATCGCGTCGGAAACTTAATTCCAAAGGTCGATCCAAGCGTATATATCGCAGACGGTGCAAAAGTCATCGGTGAAGTCGAGATCGGGAAAGATTCAAGTGTCTGGTTCAACACCGTCATCCGCGGGGATGAAGGGCTCATCTCAATCGGGGAGCGGGTTAACATTCAAGATGGTTCGATGATTCATCAATATGAGGAATACTCAACGATTATCGAAGATGATGTCACGATTGGACATATGGCCATGATTCACGGAGGCATCATTCGAAAAGGCGCATTAATCGGCATGTCAGCCACAATTTTAGACGAAGCAGAAATCGGAACCGGTTCGTTCGTCGCTGCCGGTAGCCTCGTTCCACCTAAAATGGTCGTCCCTCCGAATTCGCTCGTCATGGGCGTCCCTGCAAAAGTCATTCGCGAAATCAATGATCACGACCGGTTCATCATGGAGCGGACTGTCAAAAAATATATCAAGCGCGGACAACAGTACGCTGCTGATTGTGTACCTTTATCTGAAGATATGACAGCCTTGTGAAAACACTTACAATATTCACCTGTTTTTAACATTTCCCCTCTCGTTCGTTTACATGTTGCGCGTACACTAAAGGTGTAGCACATGAATCGAGATTGAGGGGGATATGAGATGATTCCATTATTCGCAGAGCGATTGATGTCTGATTTATTTTTGTCGACGAGCAATCCAAGTTATGGTCTTCCTACATTACCTGAACACGAAGCAGATTGGTTGACGATTGAAGTCCAACAGCGTATTGTTAATGATGCCGAGCAAAAATCTTTGAGTTCAGGAACAACTCAACCAAGAGAGGAAGAACGTGTATGATTCAGCAAAACACCGTTCGCGCTTGGCTCGCTAGTCGAATCAAAAAATAATGATCTTATTTTCCAAAACGATATAGCGCGTCAGCGCGCATATAAAGAGCCGAAGCGGATTCCCGCCTCGGCTCTCTTTTTATTATTTTTTAATCATACCTTCTTCAATCAAGAACTCACGTGCGACATCTTCTGGTCGTTCTTTTTCGACGTCAGCCTTAAAGTTCAATTCTTGCATCTTCTCATCCGTGATTTTATCTTTTAACATATTGAGAACTTCTTTTAATTCTGGATGTTCATCCAACGTTTCTTGACGAACGATTGGGACCGCGTAATACGGTGGGAAGAATTCTTTATCATCCTCAAGGACCGTCAAATCAAATTTCTTCAACAATCCATCTGTCGAAAAACTATCGATGACGTTCGTTTTTCCATTCGTCAATGCCGTATAACGAAGCCCACCATCAACAGGCTGGACATCTTTGAATTTCATGTCCGGATATTTCTCTTTCAAGCCAAGGTATCCGTCTTCACGATTCGCGAACTCAATTGTTGAACCAAGAATCAGACGATTACTGACAGCAGCCATATCAGAGACTGTTTTCAAATCATATTTTTCGATGTCTTCTTTTGTCATCGCTAATGCGTACGTGTTATTGAAACCAATCGGATCGAGGACATCGACCTGACTTTTCGCTGGAATCATTTTTTTAACTTTTTCATACACGACTTCTGGATCCGTTTCTACTTCTTGTTTGAGTACATCGATCAGAAGCGTCCCCGTATAGTCTACATACGCGTCAATTTCTCCAGTCTCAAGCGCACCATAGGCAACTTTTGTACCACCGAGGTTTAATTGACGTTCAACTTCTAAGTCGGTCTTATCTTCGATTAAATCAGCCAACATGTTCCCTAAAATCAATTGTTCCGTAAAGTTCTTTGAACCGATGACGATTTTATCCGGCTTCAAGAACGAATACGCAACCGTTCCACCAATTAATAAAACGACGATACTCGCAATTGCGATTTTCTTACCAGCCGACATCGCTTTGCGACGTTTACGTGTCCGATTTTTGACCCGTCCGTCTGCCAGCTTAATTCCGTTTGGTGCGACCGAATATTCAATCCGGCTGACGATGAAGTCAATCGCAAGCGCTAAAATACCTGCTGGAATCGCACCGGCTAAAATCTGATTGTTATCAACGGTTTGAATACCGGAGAAGACAAGATAACCAAGTCCACCGGCACCGATGAACGCAGAAATCGTCATCAATCCAACCGCTGTAACGGCAGAAATCCGAATTCCGGCCATCATGATCGGTAGGGCAAGCGGAATTTGAACCTTTCCTAAAACTTGTCGTTCGGTCAGTCCAATCCCTTTTGCAGCTTCCAACATATCTCCCGGAATACTTGATAAACCTGTGTACGTATTTTTGACAATCGGGAGTAATGAATACAAGACGACCATGATAATCGCCGGTGTCGAGCCGATCCCGATGAACGGAATCAAGAAACCAAGTAACGCGAGACTCGGAACCGCCTGAACGACACTCGTCAAGGCGAGGACTGGTTTAGCGAACCGTTGATAACGCGTAATTAAAATACCGAGCGGAATCCCTAAGATAACTGCGATGACGACCGCAAATACGGTCAGCTGTAAGTGTTCAAGTAATAAGTTCCAGATTTGATCAGTGTTATTTTTTACATAGTCAAAAAATCCACTCATTGCACTTCCTCCTCCTGAATGAACTGCTCACTCAAGACGGAAAGCAAGCTACTTCGTGTAATCAAGCCGCGTAATTGACCGGCTTTGTTCGTTACAGGTAAATAACCTGTTTCTTCATGGTTCATTACTTCTAATACATCAAGCAGTGAATCCTGTTCATCGACGGCAACAAGTTCACCTTCCATGATTTCTTCAATTCGTTGACTCTTATCTGAAACCGTTTGGATGTTTTTCAATTTAACGATTCCCTGTAATGTACGATCACGATCTGTAATCAGCAGGCTATCCACTTTTCGTCCACGCATGATTTCTATCCCTTGCAGCAACGTCCGCTTACCACTGATTGAGACGGGATCTTCAATCATGATATCTTCTGCTTTAATGAACGCCGGACTACTCCAAATTTTATTTTTTCCAATGAATGATTCAACATATTCATCTTTTGGATGTCGTAAAATTTCTTCGGGTGTATCAAATTGAACAATTTCCCCATCACGCATGATACATATCCGATCGGCTAGCTTGATCGCTTCATCCATATCATGGGTGACGAATACGATAGTTTTCTTTACTTCTTCTTGGAGATTAAATAATTCTTCTTGGAGGTCGTTGCGGGTAACGGGGTCGAGCGCACTAAACGGTTCGTCCATTAAAATAACATCTGGATCATTCATCAATGCACGGGCAAAACCGACACGTTGTTGTTGTCCACCACTGAGTTCGCTTGGGTAACGGTCAATGAATTGTTTCGGGTCGAGGCCGACCATTTGGAGAAGTTCTTCTGTCCGTTGATCCATTTGATCGTGATCTTTTCCTTCAAGACCGGCAATCAATTGAATATTTTCACGAACGGTCATGTGTGGGAATAGACCGGTTTGTTGAATGACGTAGCCCATATGGCGTCTCAGTTCAATCGTATCCGTCTTCATGATGTCCTTCCCATTCACTAAAATCGTTCCTGAAGAGGGCTCAATCAAACGGTTGATCATCTTGAGCGATGTTGTTTTTCCACAGCCACTCGGACCGATGAATACAACGAGTTCACCCGCTTTGATTTCTAGCGTTAAGCCTTTTAAGACAACATTGTCCTTAAATTGCTTCCCGACATTTTTAAATTCGATCATCCATATTTCACTCCTTTTACTATTTCCATATATTATGTTTTCCCTATTTTTTTTGAATTCAAACAATATTTTTCGTTTTTTTGTTTAAATCTCGAAATAAACGGGAATTGTTCTGTTTTTTTGTTAAAAAAGGGTAATGATAAGTAAAGCGTTTGCGGAAGTGTCAGCGGACTGAAAAGGAGGAAATCATAATGCGAAAAAAATGGCTTCGGTTACTTGTTGTCTTGTTACTGATGTTCATTCCATTATCCAGTTATCAGCTACCAGTCGAAGCAGCTAGCTCAACATTCATCACGAAAGGTTCGACAACGAACAAAGTGGTGGCATTGACGTTCGATGACGGGGCGGATGGTACAAACATCGGTAAAATTCTCAGTATCTTAAAAAGTAACAATGTCAAAGCAACCTTCTTCCTGACCGGTGCCGGTGCCGCGAATCACCCACAGTCGATCAAAAATATCGCGAATGCAACACCGACGCATCAAATTGGAAATCACTCCTACAGTCACCCCGATTTTACGACTTTGTCTGCAAGTCAGATGACAAGTGAATTGACACGGACGGAAAGTCTGCTTAACTCATTAACGGGACAGACAACAAAACCAATTTTCCGGGCTCCATTTGGTGCAAGCAACAGTGCTGTTTTAGCAGTCGTCGGTAATGCAGGTTACACGAAAACGATTCAATGGAACATCGATACGACGGACTGGAAAGGAATCAGTTCTACCGCAATCTTGAACCGCGTCATTCCGAACATCGTTCCGGGATCGATTGTCTTAATGCATACGGGTGCCGGTGCATCCGGAACCCCAACCGCCCTTCCTTCAATGATTACGCAACTGAAAGCTAAAGGGTATACGTTCGTTACGGTTTCTGAATTACTGCAACTCCCGACTTCAGGTAGTAAAACGTATACCGTCAAGTCTGGCGATACGCTCTATAAAATCGCAAACCTCTATAACATTTCTGTCAGCGCTTTAGCTAAAGCAAATAACATCACCAACTTTAACCTGATTTCTGTCGGACAAATCTTGACGATTCCCGGTACGTCGACGACACCTCCCCCAACCTCAACGACTTCTTATACCGTCAAAAGCGGGGATACACTCTATTCTATCGCTCGGAAGTACGACGTTTCCGTCAGTGCACTCGCTTCAGCAAACAACATCACTAACCTCAATTTGATTTCTGTTGGTCAAGTGTTGAAAATTCCCGGTACGTCAACAACACCTCCCCCAACAACGACTTCTTATACCGTCAAAAGTGGAGATACGCTTTATGCGATTGCCCGTAAGTACAATGTGACAGTCAGCTCGCTCGCAGCAGCGAATAAGATTACGAATGTCAGCTTGATTTCAATCGGACAAGTATTGGTCATCCCATCCAAATAATTTGACTTGATGTTCCCTCAAAACGTTTCGAAACACCATCTTTCGGCAGATAAACCTGTTTCCTGAAATTTAAAACAGCAAGCCTTTCTCGTTTCGGTCGACGGGGAAGGCTTGCTGTTTATTAAGATCGTACGTTTTCTAGACCGAGATCACACGTAACGAGATCCGCATATGTTTGGCGTCGGACGACTTCCCGCGCTTCCCCTTGATTGACGAAGACGACTGCCGGACGTAAAAATTGATTGTAGTTGCTCGCCATCGAGAAATTATAGGCGCCCGTCCCGAAGACCGCCAGCGTATCCCCGCTAGCCGGTTCCGCCAATTGCGCTTTTTCTGCGACTAAATCGCCGGATTCGCAAGCAGCACCAACGACCGTCACTTCGCGCAGCGTTCCTGTCACCCGATTGGCGATGACTGTTTCGTAGACTGCACCGTACAGCGCAGGACGGATATTGTCTGCCATGCCGCCATCAACAGACAGATACGTCCGAACCCCTTGGACTTCTTTAATCGCCCCGACCGTATAGAGTGTCGTCCCGGCATTCGCGACAACCCACCGCCCTGGTTCAATCCCAATCCGTGGACGTTCGATTCCAAGTCGTGTCGACTCTTCCTCGATGATTGCCATGACGTGCTCCATCGTCTGTTCAAAATCAAGCGGGACATCGTCTTTCGTATACGCAATCCCGAATCCACCGCCGACGTTGACTTCGCTCGCCGTGAATTCCGTTTCTTGACGAATCGTTTCGACAAACCCCATCATCGTCCGCGCCGTCCGCTCGAACAACAAAAGATCTTGGATTTGTGATCCAACGTGACAATGAATACCGAGCAGGACAAGATGTTCCGACGCTAAGATTGCCCGAACGGCTTCAAGATACGATTCATCATGGGTCGAGAATCCAAATTTCGTATCAACGCCGCCCGTCTGAATTTTAGTATGTGCCCCACCGATGACCTGGGGGACGATTCGAATCAATACGTTTACCGTCTGACAAGCATCTGCTGCAATTTGTTCGAGCTGTGCAATCTCACCGTAATGGTCGATGACGATTTTTCCGACGCCTTCTTCGACGGCATACCGTAAATCCTGCGTCGATTTGTTCGAGCCGTGGAAATAGATCCGTTCTGCCGGTACGCCCGCTTGACGCGCGATGTAAAGCTCGCCCCCCGTCACGACATCGATTCCGAGTCCGTGACGTACGACTTGCTGATAGACGGCACCAATCGTCAACGCTTTTGAAGCAAAGGAAGCATACGTATTCGGATATTTCGTTAAGAAACCATCTCGTACGGTCGCTAAACGGTCTGTCAGTTCACGCTCTGCCATCACGTAAAGGGGTGTTCCATATTGTGCTGCTAAATCTGTTGCTGCGATACCATCGATTTGAAGCGTGTTGTCTTGTTCCGTCAAATACGAGCTTCCGTACATAAATAGTTCCTCCTTATAGATAACGGTGTGCCAATCGCCATGAGCGTGCACACATCTGTTCCGAATTATTTGCCGTTCCCGTCCGTGTGATGTCGTCGATTTCAATTCCGTCCCCGTACAAGACGACTTCATCCCCGACTTCGACTGTCGAATCAACGGCAACGAACGTATGGCTCATGAATAATTTACTAATGATTGAATACGGTTTCCCGTGAATCAATACAGGTAAAGCGGACCGCCCTCGGACGACACCATCACCATAACCGACCGGTAAGACGGCGACACGAAGCGGTTGATCCGTCGTGTAAGACGTACCGTATCCGACGTGTTCGTCCGCCCCAACTTCACGGATTTCAACGACTTCTGTCGTCATCCGTAATGTAGGGACTAACCAGTCCATCTTTTCAATCGGTGAATAACCGAACAAAAAGATACCGGGACGAACATAGTTACAAAAGGCGAGGCGCTCGTCATGTTTGACGATCGTCGCACTATTTTCAGCATGCATGTACGTAAATTCATGTTGTGTCTGGACGACGTTCGCAATCGCTAAGAAACGCTCGACTTGTCCATCATGGTCCGCTCCCGGCTCGTCTGCGAGCGGAAAATGTGTATATAGCCCTGTCAAACAGAGCTGTTGCTCCTGCACTACTTCAAGGACTGCTTGCGCTTCTTCAAGTGAACTGACACCAAAACGGTTCATCCCGACATTGACCTTTAAATGGAGTTCGATGTTCGAAAGGTCTGCTTGATACCGCTTCAACCAATCTACCGACGGGATTCCAAGCGCGATGCCATAGTCTCGAGCCGCCTCGAACTGAGTCGCTGGATTCATCGCTAAGACATAACTGTCTGGAAAATTCGTTTTAATTTCAATTGCCTCATAAACTTCAGCGACAGCGAAATGATGCACGCCCGCTTCCATCAATGTCCCGACCATTTCAAGCATACCTAAGTTATAGGCATTATTCTTCACCACGGCGAAAATCTGTTTTTGCGATCGAGCGAAGACCGATGCGACATTTTGTCGCACCGCTTCCCGATCGATTGTTACGCGTGTACGTGTATTCATTCAGCTACCGCTGGTGTGACGTGTGTCAACCAGTCTGCATATTGCGGGAGTTGTCCTGAGACCGTTTGTCGGTAAAGCTCGAGTAATTCATCCGCGACAGCCCGTGTTCCGCCGTTGATTGTAATATGGTCGATTTCACCAACACTCGTGATTTCTGCCGCTGTCCCTGTTAAGAAAATCTCGTCTGCGACATACAGCTCGTCACGCCCGATATGACGTTCGACGACCGGGTACCCTTGATCTTGCGCGAGGCGCATGATGACTTGACGCGTGATGCCGTCAAGGACAGAACAGTCGAGAGACGGCGTGTAGATTGTCCCGTTTTTCAACATGAACAAGTTCGCGACACTTGCCTCACTGACATTACCGTTCATATCGAGTGCGATTGCTTCGTCAAATCCATCACGAAGGGCTTCGCCTTTTAAGAGTTGTGAGTTCATATAGTTCGCAGCGGCTTTCGCTTGCATCGGCATCATCGTTGACGATACCCGACGGTAAGAGGCGACTTTCGCACGAATGCCGACACCTTTATCGAAGTATTCACCAAGTTCCCAACATGAGATGCCGACGTGAACCGTCGTATCTTTTGCCATCAAGGCTTGCCACGGTGTACCGAGGAAAACGAATGGACGGATGTAACAAGACTCAAAGCCATTTTTCGCAACGAGATCAATCGTTGCCTGGACAAGTTCTTCCACTGTATATGGAATCGTGACGTGATAGAACGCGCAACTCCGGAAGAGACGTTCGATGTGTTCCGTCAATTGAAAAATTGCCGGACCGTCAGGCGTCGCGTAAGCACGAATCCCTTCGAAAAAACCACTTCCGTAATGAATCGCGTGTGACATGACGCTCGTATTCGCTTCTTTTGGATCATGAAAAATCCCGTCTAACCAAATCGCTTCACCATACTGTGTATCCACTGCCATGTGTTTTCCTCCTCTTCGACGTCAATCAGAGTGAACGTAAATCATCCACTAGTTGCGTCTTCTCTGCTGTTTTTTCGTCTTTCTGTTTGATGACGCGTGCTGGTGTTCCAGCAACGACGCTACCTGCAGGGACGTCTTCTGTGACGACACTGCCTGCTGCAACGACTGCATCTTTTCCGACACGGACGCCTTCCAAGATGACGGCGTTCGCTCCGATCAAGACACCATCTTCGATGATGACCGGTGTTTTTGAAGGTGGCTCAAGGACACCTGCGACCACGGCACCTGCGCCGACATGAACGTTTTTCCCAATCGTGCCACGTGCTCCGACGACGGCGTTCATATCAATCATTGTACCATCTCCGATCGATGCACCGATATTGATGATTGCACCCATCATGATGACGGCGTTATCGCCGATGACGACATGATCCCGAATCCACGAACCCGGTTCGATTCGCGCATTCAAGTGACGTGTGTCAAGCATCGGTACAGCACTGTTCCGACGATCGTATTCGACGTGGACGTCCGTGATTCGGTCTGAATACTTTTCTAAGAAAGTCGCAGCAAGTCCTGCATCTGCAAAGAAAATTTTTGATTCATCCGATCCGAAAGCTGTCGCCCCTTCAATCGTCAAGCCCGCTAAATCGCCATTGACGTAAAGTTTGACCGGTGTCTGTTTTTTAGCATCTTTAATGAATTTCGCAATTTCGTAAGCATCAGTTAGTAACATGTGAATCCTCCTGTGAGTAGAGCGTCTCTAACGTGTAGAGTCCCGCCGATTTTTGAATGAGTGCTTCGGCTGCTTTAATCGCACCTGAAGCAAATACTTTTTTTGATAATGCCGTGTGCTTGATTTCAATCAATTCATCGACCCCGGCGAACAACACTTCATGTTCACCGAAAATTGTTCCACCACGCATCGAGTGCATGCCGATCTCAGACGCTTGGCGTTTTTCCCGTGTCGATTCACGTTCATAGACCGGCTGGACGTCACGGAGTTCTTGAATCGTCCGCAATAAGAGTTCTGCCGTCCCGCTTGGTGCATCGACCTTTTGATTGTGGTGCTTTTCTAATAGTTCGATATCGAACGAACTGGCGAGTGGTACGAGCACCTGTAACAATTGCTGCATCATCGCGATCCCGAACGACATGTTGTACGACTGAAAAATTGGAATTTCAGTCGAAGCGTCTTTTATCGTTTGTAACTCCGCTTCCGAAAATCCGGTCGTCGCGATGACGAGCGGTGTT
This sequence comes from Exiguobacterium sp. s80, assembly GCF_018618725.1. Classification (NCBI taxonomy): domain Bacteria; kingdom Bacillati; phylum Bacillota; class Bacilli; order Caryophanales; genus Exiguobacterium; species Exiguobacterium sp. s80. The sequence goes on from NZ_JACSMP010000005.1 coordinate 172,928, forward strand.
TTCGTTTTGAGGCCATACGCCAGTAAATCCGGCAACAAGCTCGGGTGAGAGAAATCGATGATGGCATCGACTTCTTCTGTTAGCTCGGACACCGTTTGATACGAAGGAATTTTCTCCGCTGACTTCGTCTGATCGATAACGGCGACAACTTCAGCGGGTGCCAATTCCTCGACATAATGCCCTGTCGCACCATATCCATGAATGGCAAGCTTCATCGAACCACTCCTTTATAAGCACGCATCGTCTCGAGTAAGTGTGCATGCCCGGCTTCGGATTGGCGAACGAGCGGCAAGCGTGGTGCACCGACTGCAAACCCGACTTCTTCGAGTGCTGCTTTAACAGGAATCGGGTTGACGTCACTAAAGATGGCTGCGATGACAGGCATTAAATCACTTTGAATGCGTCGTGCCGTCACTAAGTCGTTTGCGAGCACGGCTTCAGCAAGCGCTTGTGTTTCTGCCGGGTACGGGTTCGACAGGACCGAGATGACACCTTGTGCTCCCCATGCCATGTACGGCAGGATTTGATCGTCGTTGCCACAGAAGACTGCAAAACCTTCGGGGAGTGCCGTCATCAATTCACCCATGAAACTGACATCCCCGCTCGCTTCTTTGAATGCTTGAATGTTCGGATGCTCCGCGAGTGTTACAGCTGTCTCAACTGCAATCGCGACACCCGTCCGTGAAGGTACGTTGTATAACATGATGGGTAATTCGACAGCATCCGCGACTGCGGTAAAGTGAGCAATCAAACCGGCTTGTGACGTTTTATTGTAATACGGTGTCACGAGCATCGCTGCATCCGCTCCGAGCCGCTGAGCCGTTTTCGTTTTTTCAATCGTCTGTGCCGTATTGTTCGTTCCCGTACCGGCAATGACCGGAACACGACCTGCCGTGACACGGACTGCTGTCTCAAGTAACGTTTCGAACTCTTCGCTCGAAAGCGTCGATCCTTCACCTGTCGTCCCGGCGACGACGAGCGCTTGGATATTGGCTGCAAGTTGCTGTTCAATCAACTGTTCAAAAACGACTAAGTCGAGTTCACCTGCTGAATTGAACGGTGTCGCTAGTGCTGTTCCTGCTCCTTTGAACATGTTAAATTCCTCCTTAGTATGATTAAGAATGGATGCCGTTTTCTAAAGCATGACGCGCGACCTGGACTGCATTTGACGCCGCGCCTTTTCGAATGTTATCCGCGACACACCACAGATGGAATGTGTTCGCGAGCGTTTGATCTTGACGAATCCGCCCGACGTACACTTCGTCCGTCCCGCTTGCATCAAGCGGCATCGGGTACTGATTTCGCGAAACATCATCAACCAGTACGACGCCTGGCGCGTCAGCAAGTGCTGTGCGAATCGCTTCGACCGTCGTCTCGTTTGAAAACGTCACGTTGATTGCAACCGAATGCGAATTTGTGACGGGAACACGGACACACGTCGCACTGACCGGTAAGTTCGGTTGGTTAAAAATCTTCCGTGTCTCGTCAATCATTTTTTGCTCTTCTTTCGTGTACCCGTCTTCTAAGAAGACATCGATATGCGGCAAGATATTATCATGGATCGGGTGCGGATAGTTGACCGGTTCTTCACCGCGGCTGCCTCGCGCCAAGTCCTCAATTCCTTTTTGACCGGAACCGGAGACTGCTTGATACGTCGTATACGTGATTCGTTCAAAACCTAAGTGTTTGAGTGGTGCCAGGGCAACGACGGATTGAATCGTCGAGCAGTTCGGATTAGCGATCAGTCGGTCGGTGCTGCTGACCGCTTCCGGATTGACTTCTGGTACGACGAGCGGAATCGTCTCTTGCATCCGGAAAGCACTTGAATTATCGACGACAAGTGTTCCGTGTTCTGCCAGCAAGGGGGCATACTGTTCACTGATTGCTCCACCGGCTGCGAATAATGCAACGTCGATCCCGTGATGGATGATGTCTTCCGATAAAGCTGTAATCGTCACGTCCGTTCCATTAAACGAAACGATTTTTCCTGCTGATCGTTCTGAAGCATACGCCGATAGTTGACCGACTGGAAAATCGAGTTCCTTCAAGACTTGTAACATCTTTTGTCCGACGGCGCCTGTCGCACCGATGACTGCTACGTGGTACATGTTCATTCCTCCTTACAGGCTAAACGCGTTCGCGATCGCCGCGACCGTTCGTTCGATATCTGCTTGTGCGATTGTATACGAGATACTGATTTCTGATGTCGTGACTTGATAAAACGTGATGTTCTCGGCACGGAACGTCGCAAATAATTTTGATGCGACGCCCGTTGCGTCACGCATTCCGATTCCGACGACCGATAACTTGGCATGCTCGTTATGACGATCGACTTTAACGGTCGGAAAACGATCGATGATATCTTTCAGTGCCTCTTCGAGAAACTCTTCTTCATCGAGTGGACAAGAGAACGAGAGGAACACGTCACTATCAAAGGTCGTTTGACTGATCATGTCGATATTGACATGGCGATTCGATAACAATTCAAAAATGTCGGCGACTGCTGAATTGGTTTGTGGAACGTGTTTGATTGAAACCGTCAAAACATTTTTCGTTACACTGACGCTCGTGACTGCTTTTTGTTCCATCGTTTCTGTTGCCTCCATGATCCAAGTCCCTCTTTCCGATTCAAGTGTTTTCCCAACAAAGATATGCACGCCGTATTTTTTCCCGAGTTCGACGCTGCGCATCTCCATGACCTTCGATCCCAGTGCACTCATTTCCATCATTTCATCATATGAAATTTGTGGAATCGGCTGTGCCGCTTGATGAATCCGCGGATCCGCCGTATAGACACCGTCGACATCTGTATAGATTTCACAGCGCTTATCAAGGACGGCCGCTAAGGCGACAGCCGTTGTGTCTGATCCACCACGACCGAGTGTCGTAACATCCCCGAGCTCGTTGACACCTTGGAATCCGGCGACGATGACGACATCATAGGTTTCGAGTTTCTTTCGTAACAAGTCCCCGTCAATTTGTTTAATCTTACTTTTCGTATGAACCCCCATCGTGCTGATTCCTGCCTGCGCACCTGTTTGTGATAAGGCTTTTACTCCGACGGAATTTAAGGCGATGCTGAGTAACGAAATCGTTTGTTCTTCGCCGATTGCGAGCAATCGATCGAGTTCACGTCGTTCAGGACGATCCGTGATTGCTTGCGCTTGTGCGATGAGCGAGTCTGTCATCTTCCCCATCGCAGAGACGACGACCACTAATTTTTCACCTTGTTCTGTCCGATTTTTTAAATAATTCGCAATTGACTGAATCTGTTCGACAGTCGCGACCGAGCTACCACCAAATTTAAGTACAGTTGTCACAATCCTATCTCCTTTGTCCCGAAACAGAAAAAAACGACGGGCCGGTAGGAGCGTTCCTACGGCCCGTCGTTATCACGATCGGACAAACGAAGACAAAGTCTTTCGTTCTTTTACGTAAGATAGCGCTCCGAAACATCGGTTTCGGCAGTACAACGGATCTTAACCGTTGTACCAGCAAATGAGAAGAAGCATCTTTCTCATTCACTTCGGCGGATTTCCCCTTTCACATCACTCAGCATGCTCGCTTCAATAAATGATGTTACTGATGTCATCCGCGCCTCTATCTGTCGGTTGTTAGTTACAGTTATAGCAAACATTTTTTGTTAAATCCAGTCATTTGCTAAAATTTTTTCATTTTTCCGTTAATCCGCGAGTTTTTTCTTCGCTTGATCGAGTTGTACAGAAACAGCAGCAAAACCTGTCCCGCCGTAACTTCCTCTTCTTGCTACTGCTTGCACCGGGTCGAGGAGCGGATAAACATCTTCCGCGATGACGGAGTGGAACGTTTGATACGTTTCAAGCGTTAAATCTTTTAAGAAACAATTCGTCTGAACACAATGGAGGACCGCTTTTCCGACGATTTCATGCGCTTCCCGGAAAGGAACACCTTTTGTGACGAGATAATCTGCTAGTTCCGTCGCATTCGAGAAGTCTTGCATTGTCGCCTTCTTGAGCGCTTCTGTCTTAAACGTTGCTGATTCGAGCATTCCCGTAAAGATTTGAACGGATTGTAAAACGGTATCTGCCGTATCGAAGACACCTTCTTTATCTTCTTGCATGTCTTTATTGTAAGCGAGCGGTAATGCTTTCATCGTCGTCAGGAACCCCATCAGGTTTCCATAGACACGCCCTGTTTTTCCGCGAATCAATTCAGCGAAGTCCGGGTTTTTCTTTTGTGGCATCATGCTCGAACCCGTTGAAAATGCATCTGACAATTCGATGAATGAAAATTCTTGCGACGCCCAGATGATGATTTCTTCACAAAAGCGTGAGAGGTGCATCATGACCGTCGAAGCAATCCCGAGATATTCAATGACGAAGTCACGGTCCGATACAGCATCGAGGCTGTTCGGATAGACGTGCTCAAATCCGAGCAGTTCCGCTGACTTGAAACGGTCAATCGGGAATGTCGTCCCGGCGAGTGCCCCAGCACCGAGCGGCGAAATCCGAATCCGTTTCAAATTATCTGTCAGACGATCTACGTCACGGTCGAACATCCAAAAATACGCGAGTAGATGGTGTGCAAGTGAAATCGGTTGTGCCCGCTGTAAGTGGGTATACCCCGGCATGACGGTTTCGATGTGTACATCCGCCTGTTCCGTAATCACCGTCTGCAAGTTGCGTAGGCTTTCGATTAAATCAACCACATGTTGTTCCATCCACAAATGTAAATCCGTCGCAACCTGGTCATTCCGACTTCTCGCTGTATGCAACTTCCCTGCGACCGGTCCGATTTGTTCCGTCAGCAACCGTTCGAGATTCATGTGGATGTCTTCGTCAGCAAGCGAATAGACATGTGTTCCAATCGAAGCTTGTAACGTCTTGAGACCCGCTTCGATTTTTTTCCATTCCGTCTCTTCTAGGATACCTTGTTGATACAACATATTGGCATGGGCGAGACTTCCTTCTAAATCAACTGCCGCAAGCTTTTGGTCGAATGAAATCGATGCCCCAAACGCTTCAGCCTGAGCGGAAGCCCCTTCTGTAAACCGTCCGCCCCAAAGTTTCGTCATTTTGTCACGCCTTCCTGCCGATGAACACTTGCGTGTGTCGCAATCGCAAGACCGTGCAATTTAATGAATCCTTTCGCTGCTTCATGATCGAACGCATCTTCTTTCGTATACGTCGCAAGCTTCTCGTCATAAAGTGACACCGGTGACTGACGTCCTGTGACCGTCGCATTCCCTTTGTAGAGTTTGACCCGTACTTCGCCCGTGACGTCTTGTTGCGTCGCTTTTAAGAATGCTTTCAGACCTTTCGTTAACGGTGCGTGGAACAAACCGTTGTAGATTGTTTCTGCATATTGTTGACTTAAAATCGGTTTGAAGTGAGCGACGTCTTTCGTCAATGTGATGGTCTCGAGTGCGGCATGGGCTTTTAGCAAGACCGTTGCTCCCGGGCATTCATACACTTCCCGCGATTTGATTCCGACGAGACGGTTCTCGACGTGGTCAATCCGTCCGACACCATGTGCTCCGGCGATGATGTTGAGTTCTGTAATCAACTTCGCCAGTGGGTAGACTGTTCCGTTGATTGAAGTCGGAACACCCGCTTCAAAACCGATAATGACTTCTTCTGCTTGATCCGGTGCTTCTTCCGGTGCGACCGTCAGTGCATAAGCATCTTGCGGCGGTTCTGTCCAAGGGTTTTCAAGGACACCACATTCGTTACTCCGTCCCCAAAGGTTCATATCGATTGAATATGGGCTGTCGAGATTGATTGGAATCGGGACATTGTTGTCTTTTGCATAAGCGATTTCCTCTTCACGTGACCATTTCCATTCCCGTACAGGGGCGATGACTTCCAGTGAAGGATCGAGTGCTGCGACCGAAACTTCAAACCGGACTTGGTCATTTCCTTTTCCTGTACAACCATGTGCAACGGCCGTTGCCCCATGTTGATGCGCAACTTCGACGAGCTTTTCAGCAATCAGCGGGCGAGACAGTGCCGAAATCAGTGGATACGCGCCTTCGTAGTGGGCGCCGTATTGAAGTGCTGGTAAGACGAATTCATTTGCGAATTCTTCTTTGACATCAAGAACAATCGATTCGACGGCTCCGACGAGCAACGCTTTTTCTTTGATGACAGTCAAATCTTTTCCTTCGCCGACGTCCATACATAAAGCGACGACATCATAATCCTTACTCAACCATTTGATTGCCACCGATGTATCAAGTCCCCCAGAATACGCTAAAATTAATTTTTGTTTCGTCATTATTAATTCCTCCCTGATTTCGAATTCATCTGTCTGTATAAAAATTCATTATGAATTATATATATACATAGACTTTCAAAAAAAGAAACCCTTTTTACAGGATTTCTTTAAAATTTCTCAATTAAACTTTCTTTTCCATCGTTCGGTGTGGGATGCCGGCATCATCAAATTCGTCGGACATGATGTTGTATCCTAAGCCTTGATAAAAAGGAATCGCTTGAACTTGAGCACCAAGCGTCAAGATGCTCCGACCCTCTCGTCTCGCCACGCGTTCCATTGCTCGCATCAGCTCACCGCCGTAGCCTTTCCCACGTGTCGCAGCTAGCGTCGCAACACGTTCGACCTTCATCCGTTGATCGTCGTAGGGACGTGTCCGTCCTGTCGCGACAGGGCGATTTTGTTCGTCAAGGACAAGCAAGTGAATCGCTGTTTCGTCATGGGTATCATATTCAAGATTACGAGGAACCCCTTGTTCTTCGACGAAGACCCGTTCGCGAATCATTCGGACTGCTTGGTGCTGCTCTGCTGTTTTTACTTGAATCACTGTCATGTTACTTGTTCCTCCTTCAATCGTTCTATGTAAGCAACTGCATCCTCATGCGTGTTGAACATCGCCTGTGCGACGTGCTCGCTACCACCACCACGTCCATTGAACGTCTTCAAATGGACTTTGGCAAATTTCCCAAGGTGGACCGGACTTGATCCTTGCATCAATAATTTTTTAGCTGATTCGTTCCAAATGAGTCCGAGACGTCCTGCTTCCGCAATCGCTTTGACTAGTCTTTCAGAGAATGGCAATGCCTCGTCAGCATGGTTTACGAAAATCCAATCCTCCGTCGACGCCAGTAGTTTATTGAGTTCCGTACGGACATGTGCGGCTTGAACTGTTTCAATCATCCGATTCAAGCGAACGACATCTTGTTTTAATTCTTCGACGGCTTGCGGCAGCTGCTCTTTTTTAGCCGATAACAATTGAGCGGTTTCACGCAAGGCACGTCTTTCCTTCGTTAACAACTCAAATGCGCGCCCTTTCGCGACGTACATCAGTCGAATATTCCCCCGAACCCGCTCCTGCCCTGTCAAGATAATCAATTCTAAATCAGCTGTCGATTCGAGGTGTGTTCCTCCACAGGCGCTATAGTCCAGTTCACCGATTTGGACGACACGAATCTTTCCTGTCACTTGGGGTGTTTTACGTAAAGGCAGTGCGAGTGCCGCCGCCTCGTCGTACTCGTTCGCCGTAATCGGTAACGCCGATGTAATGACGTGGCGCAATCTTTTTTCAAGACGCGCTTGCAAGGCATCATTCCATTCACCTGCTTCAATATCTAGTGTCGATTCTTCAGAGCCCGTCCGAAAACTTAATGTCTTGATATTGAACTCGTCCTGCAAAATCGCTGAGATTACGTGTTGCGCCGTATGTTGTGCCGCATGATCCGTCCGAACGGCGTCATCGATGACGCCCGTAACAGTACCTTCGATTTTTTGATCAACTTGATGCCACACGATACCGGCTTTAAGTTGAACGTCACGAACCTTCAAATCGTTTAATGTCCCTCGATCCGCCGGCTGTCCGCCACTCTCCGGATAAAAATAACTTTCTTCTAAAGCAACCCAGTATCCGTGTTCTTCTTTAACATCCGTCACGCGTGTCACGAACTTTCGGACCGCAGGATAAATTTGCTCCAGTCGCATGTCTACCCCACCTTTCTCAATCTATTCATTTGCTATTATGCCATATTTCGCCTAGTATCGTTTGTCGACTTGTCTATTTCCTAGTACACTAGATGAAAGACTATCGACCGCGAAGGGACGAAATGCCGTGATTCAGCACATCAATAAAAATTCACCACTCCCCATCTACTATCAAATTGAAGCTGCATTAAAACAACAAATCGAAGGCGGGGTGTTGCAACCCGGCGATTTAATTCCTTCTGAACGCGAATTTGCTGAAGCCCATCAAATTAGCCGGATGACCGTCCGCCAAGCCATCACGAATCTTGTCAACGCCGGCTATTTGATTCGTCAAAAAGGACGCGGCACATTCGTTGCGAATAAAAAAATCGTCATGCAATTATCTGGACTGACAAGCTTTTCGGAAGAAATGGAACATTTAGGGCTCGAACCTGCAAGCGAATTGTTGTCGTATCAGATGATTGCTGCCGAAATGACGATTGCCAATAAACTCGGAATTCGTGAAGGCGCGACCGTGTATGAATTGAAGCGACTCCGGATCGCTGATGAACAAGCGCTTGCGCTCGAGACCGTCTATATTCCGGAACAGTTGTTACCTGGATTGAATCAGGATGTTGCGACGGCGTCACTCTATGCTTTTGCTGAAGCAAGCGGACTCAACCTCGGTCGTGCAAGCCAGACGTTCGAATCACGCCTCGCGACAAAAGAAGAAGCGCAACATCTCGGACTGACGACAGCTGCGCCCGTCTTGTCGGTTGAACAATTGACTTTCCTCGCGACGGATCAACCGTTCGAGTATGTCATTTCTGCTTATCGGGGCGATCGCTATACGTTTACTGTTGAAATGGAACGCCGCCGCTAATGTTTAATATCACAAAAAGACCCTGCCGCAAAAGCCGGCAGGGTCTTTCAGCGTGTAGACAAAGTGATATCTGAAAATAAAAGTGTCTTTTTTCGTTGCTTTCCTCGGGCGAGGCGCAAGCCGTTACTCCTTGGCCCTCACGGCCAACGAGCAGGGTCTTGCCTGCCTCTGAAAGTGCGTTAAAAACGCACTTTTTCCCGTAGGAGTCAACGAAACATGACGCTTTTTAGGTAATACCGTGACGGAAGGCCGGGCATGAAGACGGTTTAGAGCGCCGCGATTCGTCTCGAATCGCTTAGAACCGCGAAAAGCAATCGGTCGCGACCCTGCAGCTTTGCTGTAGCGGCGCGGAAGATTGCCGCTTTGAAGACGAGGCGAGACAGGGAAGCGCGAACTGTTGCTTCTCGATATCACATTTTTACGTTTCATAAGAGTTTGCCTACAGTTTAAAAGACCCTGCCGCAAAAGCCGGCAGGGTCTTTTAAATCGTTATCGAGAATCAAACTTACACTTATTGAATCGTCGAATCGGTTTCTGTCGTTTGGTCCGTTTCCGCCGGTAACTCTGTTTCCTCTTTAATCGGCGCAACTTCTTGCCCCTGCATGGCTTGCGCTAAATTATTTTTGACGAGTTCTAATTGATTCGGATCCAGATGGTACTCCCATTTCCCACTGATTCCGATATAGCCTTCTCCAGCAAGCTGGTATTCCGTCGTATTTTGTAAAGCTGTCGTGTAGTCCGCGAGGCGCGTGTAGTCATTTGGACCTAAGTTTGTCTCAACATTATCTCCGACTGCGTTCAAAATATCACGGTATGCACCGAGTGAGCGGAAGCTTGCGGCTTCTTTTGCAACGGCTTGGATGACTTGCATTTGCTTTTGTCCACGACCGATGTCACCGAGTGGATCATCATGTCGGTTACGAACATAAGCGAGTGCTTGTTCTCCCGTCAGGTGCTGCATCCCTTTTTCCACGGTAATCGTATCTGCCTTACGTGCAGAATCTTGTTCTTTAAATGCATAACGGACGTCAAGGTCGACACCGTTTAATGCATCGATCAATTGAACGAATCCTTGGAAATTTACTTTGACGACATGATCAATTTGAATCCCGAGAAGATTCTCCGTTGTCTCACGCGCTAACTTAATCCCGTTGTATGAGTTCGATTGATCCATCGAACCAAAATAATGCGCGTGGGTAATCTTATCTTGTTCGACCCCTGTTTTTCCATAAGGTACATCATAGTTCGAGTAGTCGATGTTGACGAGTGAATCACGCGGAATACTCGTTAAAACGAGTTGCTCCGACTCTTTATTCAAGATACCGACAATCATGACGTCAGAACGTGCCGGTTCATTCCGATCTTTACTTGCTTTTGTTTCATCGGTTCCTAAAATCAAGAAGGATTCGGACGGGACATCATCATATTTCGAACTCACTTTTGAGCCGGGGATTGTAATCTGTGTTTTTGCTAAAGTTTCTTGTGTTTTTATAAAAACCGCTCCAGCATAACCAGAACCAATCACTGTTAGAAGTAATAAAAGTGCTGCTACCACTTTTGTGAACATCTTACCAGCGCTCGGTTGCCTCTTTCTTGCTGATCTCGTTTGCATGTTCAAGCCCTCATTTTCACGTAAATTTTCTGTAAAGTGCGCTAATCTCCATTATCCCTACATTTACTGAAATGTCAATTTACGATTCGATTAAACTATGACGCTTGCAACAGCATGCACTAAAGACATCGTATCTCCTAGCGAAAAAAGATGTCCGGGAAACCGCATAGCGGAATCACGTACCTCCTGTAGTCAATCATTTTTTGAACTACCTCCACCTACGCTTCGCTTAGAGGTGGAGGATTCCTGAGTGATCCGACCTAACGGTCGAAACCTGATCAGGCTAACCCCGTCGTCCCGACGGTTGAAGAAGCTAAGAGACGTTCAGCTTCTTGTTTAAGATTCAATCCTGCGTTCACATCCCGGTCGTGATGGATCCCGCAACTCGGGCATGTCCATTCACGCAAGCCAAGATGTTTCACGTCTTTGTGTTGATGCCCGCAACTGGAGCACAGTTGACTGGAGGCGAAGGTCTTGCCGACTTTCACGATGGTCTTCCCGTACCATTCCGCCTTGTATCCGAGCATGCGGAAGAACTCCGACCAACTGACCTCGGAGATGGACTTGCTCAACTTGCGATTCTTCTGCATGTTCTTC
>NZ_JACSMP010000006.1:0-119327 GCF_018618725.1 Exiguobacterium sp. s80
GCTTCATTCATTGTTTGTATCCGAAGATACGTTTTTTGCCTCATCGTTCAGTTTTCAAAGTTCGTCGTGTCGTGTTAGCGACTTTAATAGATTAACAGGTTGTTTTGATTATGTCAACCGTGTTTTTGAAAAGATTTTTCAGCCCCAACAAACCGTTTATAAAAGGCGTCTCGCTGGAACATTTATTAATATAACAACAAAATTCGACAAACACAAGCATTATTTTAAAAAAACTTTACAAAAGCTTGTTTTGCGTTTTACATACAGCATCAGAGTCTTAACATACTCAATAAAGTAAACCCGATATTTGCAGGTCGTTCAGCCAGACGTCTCATCAAGTACGTATACCAGTCTACTCCGTGCGGTACATACACGACAACACGATATCCTGAATTGACCAACTCTTTCTGACGTTGCGGTCGCATCCCTTGAAGCATTTGAAATTCAAAACACTCATCTGAAATGCCCGATTGTCGAATAAAGTCGAGTAGTTCCTCAATCATATCGTCATCATGTGTCGCGATTTGCGTATAACGTCCTTTCATCAAATTCTGTTTTACTAATAGAAGATAGTTGGCATCTACCATCGCCTTATCCTCGATGTAATGTTCCTTCGACCCCGTATATGCCCCTTTTACGATCCGGGTCATCGGTTGGAGTTGATCTAAGTCAAAACGACTACGGTGCAGATTTGCTTGAAGCGCCACGCCAAGGTTCGGGTAAGAGAACTGAAGCACACGGAAAATTTTCAAAATCGACTCAGTCATTTCGTACTCTTCCATGTTGATCGTCACCCGGCGATTCAGCTGAAGTGCGACTTCAAGGATACGCTCCATCTGCATGAGGGCGAGTTCCGGATCTAACCGCACGCCGACGGATGTTAACTTTAATGAAATTTGTCCATCCACTTGTTCTTTCTCTAATCGGTACAAAACATCAATGCATTCATCCGCAATCGCCTTTGCATCCTGCACATTGTGAATAAACTCTCCTAAACAATCAATCGTGACTGCCCGACCCTGCGCATTCAACGTCCGGACTGTTCGGAACGTCTCATCAATTGTTTGCCCTCCTACGAATAATGTTCCCCCTAAAGGTAAGCCGACTGCTCGGGCCACACGAATAAGACGTTTATCAACAGCGAGTCGTTCGAATATCGGACCTGTTAGTTTTTCCAACACGTTCATCACCTCCTGTTTGTTGATTCCCTACTCTCCATAAAAAAAACGCCTTTCTTCTATATAGAAGAAAGACGTCAGCTTAATAAGAAAAATTAGTGTAACCAGATGAAGTATGCTAGGAACCCGAGTGACATGGCGTACATGATCGGGTGCACTTCTTTCGCGCGACCTTTCGCGATCATCGTGATTGGATAGAATAAGAACCCGAATGCGATTCCCGTTGCGATCGAATACGTAAGTGGCATCATGATGACTGTCAAGAAGGCTGGAACTGCATACTCGAACTTTTTCCAATCAATCTGGAGAAGTGAGGATGCCATTAACACACCAACGATGATGAGTGCCGGTGCTGTGACCGGCGCCGTGATGACGGCGAGAAGTGGTGAGAAGAATAAGGCAAGTCCGAAGAATAAGCCGGTTACGATTGCCGTCATTCCTGAGCGACCGCCTGCTGCGACACCTGCACTTGATTCAATGTATGAAACCGTCGTTGATGTTCCAAGGATTGAACCCGCGACTGTTGCTGTTGAGTCAGCGATCAAGGCGCGTCCTGCACGCGGAACTTTATTTTCCTTAATTAATCCTGCCTGGTTCGCGACGGCAACGAGTGTTCCCGCTGTATCGAAGAAATCAACGAAGAAGAACGTTAAGATGACGACTGCCATCTGGACAGTAAAGATTTCATTGAAGTGAAGGAACGCTTGTCCGAATGTCGGTGCGATACTCGGTGGAGCTGAAACGATTTCCCCAAGGCTTGACGGAACAGGAATCAATCCAAAAATCATTCCCGCGATTGCCGTCAAAATCATTCCGAAGAAGATGGCGCCTTTAATTCCGCGTGTCATTAAGATCGCTGAAACGACTAAACCGAACACAGCAAGCAATGTTGTCCCTTGACCCAAGTTACCGAGTGAGACGAGCGTCGCTTCGTTTGCGACGACGATTCCACCTGTTTTCAAACCGATGAAGGCGATGAATAAACCGATTCCGGCAGCAACTGCCATTTTAAGTGGTTCTGGAATCGCATTGATGATTGTTTCACGAATTCCTGATGCCGTGAGTACCATGAAGACAAGACCCGATACTAAAACACCGGATAATGCCGTTTCCCACGGGATCCCCATGCCGATGACGACACTGTAGGCGAAGAACGCGTTCAGTCCCATACCGGGTGCGAGAGCAATCGGATAATTCGCGAGTAAGCCCATCGTGACTGAACCGATAACGGCGACAAGCGCCGTTGCACCGAAGACAGCACCAGGATTCATCCCGGCGTCTGCTAACGTATTCGGGTTAACGAATAAGATGTACGCCATCGCGAAGAATGTTGTCATACCGGCGATGAACTCTGTCCGCATGTTCGTACCGAGTCCGTCGAAGTCGAAGAATCGCGCGATCGCGTTCTCCTTTTGTTTAGGTTGTTGCGGTTTCATCTGTGTGCTCATGGTTGCCTTCTTTCCAAATAAGCCGTCTCAAGAAACGAAAAAAACGGCAGTTACCTAAGCGGTAAAAGCCGTTTCTTTAAGCGCACACCAGAAATCAGTGCACGCCGTAGTAGGAACCTTTAAGGTGTTCCTGTAGAGACTTCCGGGCCATATCCCCAGAATTATACGGCATTATTTTTTGTTTTTTAGTAGATGATTTAAAATAAGAACAGACACATCGTAGCACGCTCAAAATAGACGGTCAACCATAAAAGCGAAATTTAGTGGATTAAATAAGCCGAACGTTCGGTTTTGGAAGCGTTTTTTTAGACTGACTGACTTTTTCTTTGTTTTTCTTCTCACGGTTATTTTGCTTTAATATGTAAGGCAATAACTGAAAACGGATGGGCAATCTTCCAAAGACCATCACGAGGACTGCCGCTAACATCGGAAGAAAAAGCACTCGTCCGATTGTGAGCTCATCAAAGTAAGACGCAGCGACCAGTCCTTTGACGATAAAGCCGTGGAGAATATAAATCGTCAATGTCTTCGTTCCAAGATGGGAAATTACGAATGGTTTTCTCGGCAACAACGTAAAGAATGCCATGATCATCAGACACTGAATCATATACAGAACAAGCCGCAAGATTAATCCAGTTTCATCTAACCCCATCTTGAAATATGAATTCGCTCCACTCAGCAAATCAAACTGAAAAAGGTTTGGCCATGTCCACATCATTAGAGCACTAGTCAGCATGACCACTAAAGCCATCCCGCGGTTCGGGAACACCTGATAGATGATTCATCCACGACGCTTGAAGTAATAGCCGAGCACATAAAACGGAAAAAAGACGACAATGCGCGATAAGCTCCATGCTCAGCCGATTTGATCGATGTAGCCGGCTGGCCAGCATACTGACCAACAAAATGTGCCCGATTCCCATCTTGACGGATCGCCTCAGCCAAAGAACCGCCGGCAGCAGGGGACTCCAGACAAACATCGCAAACAGATATCAATAGATATAAGCCGGTTGTACCGCCAAGAATTGATATTGGTCAATTCCGTTCCCTTTCATCACCGCTACAAATACCAGTTGTATCAGGATGAATAACACAAGATAATCCAAAAAACAGTTTCAGCCCGGTTTTAAGAGTTAATTCCCCCTTTGTAAAATAACCCGATATGAAAATGAAAGCTGGCATGCATATGGAAGAAATAAAATTAAATACACTTTCCAACTCTGGGCTTTTTAAAATAAAGGGCTCGATTATATGACCGAGAACTACTTAAAAATCAATACTAATTTGGCATGATCGTAAACCCAATCGCGTCCGTTCATTGCCTTCCTCCAACTCTTTTTTTCGTCTGTTGATTGATATCTCTCTTTTTAAGTTACTAAAGTCTATATTTAAACACACGTTTTTTTGAAGAAAAGAAACAGAAATGTTGTAGACGCATCACGCGAAAAAGAAAGTAACTGACAGTCGCTCTTCCGATTGGAAACAAATTCTTAATTCATATGGAGCTTGTTCCTTATTGAAAGTTAACGTTGACGGAGTACTTCTTTAAAGTATTCTGTCAATAAGCCTTCTCCTTTAAATCGATCTTCTAAAACAGGTTGTATCTGCTTTAATTCATTCTTAAGTGTTCCATAGGTATTCGGGAAATATCCTAAGTAAGAATACTTATATACAGGTTCCTCAGGATACAATTCATAAGCACGTTTTAACATAGAAATCCCTTTTTCTTCCCACTGTTCATAGTCGCCAAAATAATAGGGAAACATAGAAATCATATAACCAAAACACCAGAGAAAATCCTCATTCGTCATAAAATGCGCTAAGCCGAAATGTGTAACTTCCTCCAGTAACGACTCTAATTCATCCATATCTACATCTGCATCTGTAATTCCTAGCGGTCCTTGTTCGACTACGACATACCAACAAAAAAAGCCCAGTCGAATCACAGTTTTTAAGTCTATGGGATTTTGTTGCCATGCTTTTAAAAGATATTCTTTTGCTTCATTCCACTTCTCTTGATGCTCTAATCGATCAACTTCAGCCCATGTCCAATCAATCATAATGGTTCGCCACCTACTCCATTTAGTTATTCACTTCATATTATATCAAGTGCCCGATGCACATCTCGATATATCTTGGTCTCCTCCCTTGAATTTGTTGGTTTAGTTTAAAGTCATCCAACAGTTCCATGATTTTGGTCACGAAAAAAAGCCCCCTTTCATTCACAAATAATGCGAACAAAAGAGAGCTTCATTTTGAAATAGAGTTGTTGAAGGTGAAACGGTCTTCATTTCACCTATCCCCTTTAACACGTTGGTACGACAGGCTTCATGAGACGATTACCCTCATCAAGTCTAGTACTTATTCCCACTCAATCGTTGACGGTGGTTTCGACGTCACATCGTACAGGACGCGGTTAACGTTCTGGACTTCGTTGACGATCCGGACAGAAATCTTCTCGAGCACGTCCCACGGGATGCGTGCCCAGTCCGACGTCATGCCGTCGATTGACGTAACGGCACGGATGCCGACTGCATAGTCGTATGTCCGCTCGTCACCCATGACACCGACTGAACGAAGTGGTGGCAAGACCGTGAAATACTGCCAGATTTCACGTTCGAGACCGGCTTTTTTGATTTCGTCGCGGAGGATGAAATCTGATTCACGGACGATTTCAAGTTTCTCGTCTGTGATTTCACCGAGGACACGAATTCCGAGACCTGGTCCTGGGAACGGTTGCCGCCAGACGATTTCGTCAGACAAACCAAGTTCTTTACCGAGTGCACGGACTTCATCCTTGAACAACGTGTTGATCGGTTCAATCAACTTGAACTGCATGTCTTCCGGTAATCCACCAACATTATGGTGCGATTTGATCGTTTGTGCCGTATCCGTTCCGCTTTCGATGATATCCGTATAAAGCGTTCCTTGGGCCAGGAAGTCCATATCCGTCAATTTCGACGCTTCTTCGTCGAAGACGTACACGAACTCGTTACCGATGATTTTACGTTTTTGCTCCGGATCCGAAATCCCTTTTAATTTGTTCAGGAAACGGTCCTGCGCGTCGATTTTGATGACGTTCATATGGAAGTGATCGGCAAATGTCTTCATGACACTTTCCGCTTCCCCTTTACGTAACAAACCGTGGTCAACGAACATACATGTCAATTGGTCACCGATTGCCGCATGAATCAGTGCTGCGACGACAGACGAGTCGACACCGCCTGAAAGGGCACAAAGAACTTTTTTGTCGCCGACTTCTTCTTTAATCTTCGCGATTTCGATTTCGATGAAGTTTTCCATCGACCAGTCGCCTGTACACTGACAGACTTCGAACAGGAAGTTTTTCAACAATTCTTTGCCGAACATCGTGTGGTTGACTTCCGGATGATACTGAACACCATACATTTTTAACTCTTCGTTTTTGATTGAAGCGATCGGGCAGGAAACGTTTGTCCCATCGACGACGAAACCGTTCGGAACCGTTGTGACGAGATCACTATGGCTCATCCAGACCGTCTGCTCGAGTGGTAAGTTTGCATACATCGCTGACGGATCGTTCAGCGTCAATGTCGCTTTTCCGTACTCCCGGTGTCCGGCACGCTCGACTGTCCCACCGAAGTGTTGCGACATCAATTGCATGCCGTAGCAAATACCAAAGATCGGAATTCCGAGTTCGAAGATTTCCGGATCACAGCGGTACGCGTCTTCTGCGTAGACACTGCGTGGTCCACCGGAGAAGATGATACCCGCTGGTGCGATGTCTTTGATTTCTGCTGCCGTAATCTTGTGCGAATGCAGTTCACTGTAAACTCCGAGATCACGGATGCGTCGTGTGATCAATTGGTTGTACTGACCTCCAAAATCGAGGACGAGGATCATTTCTTGGTCCAAATGTGCTTCCAAATCTATTCCCGCCTTTCAAGTTTCATGCGTACCCCTATGAAAAAAGCCCACTCTTCCCCCATGAATAAATGGAAAAAGAGCAGGCCGCTTCACAAAAAAATGTATACGAAGGGTCTGCTCCTTCATAGTCAGGTCGTTTAAGGTGACCCGGTAGAGACTCTCGCGCCATATCCGCGAGTATATACAAAGGAGATGCATGTATGATTTACGTTGTTCTCATTGTAACTGTATCAATTCAAAAATATCAACCCTCTACGCGACGAATCATATTTTCGAAATATTCACGTTTCTTTTCGAGCGACAACGTCTCACCACCATAAATCATCCGTTCATAGGCATCCGTCAACGGGCGCATCGCGTACGTTTCGTAATACCCATCGACTTCATGTGCAAGTTCCGCGAGCGTCCGTCCATCCTTATAATGGAACCCTTGTTTATCGAGACGTCGGAGCAAGAAGCGATACATCCGTTTGAATCCTTCCGGTCGTTTGATTTGGCTACGGAAGAAGAGAATTGCGGCCGTTCGTCTGATTGGTTTTCTAAACAGATAGAGGAACACAAGACCGAGCAACGCACCAATGATCGGCCAGACGGGAATCGAACGTTTTTCCGCCTGATTCGCTGTCGTCGCTTGGGCGTCATCGAGAAGATTTTCCTGCGGACGGTTCGGTGTTGCCGTTTCCGTATCTGTCTCTGTATCCCGTTGCGGATTTGATTGTTCCGTTTCGTTATCGGTCTCTTGATTGATCGTATATTGCCCTGTACCGTCAAAACTTACAGTCGGCTCGAGCGGTACCCAACCCGGTCCTTCGATGTAGACTTCGACCCAGGAATGGGCATTTTTGTTTCGGACCGTATAACTCGTGACAGCAGAACCGATGACATCGGATTCGCCACCTGTAAATCCTTTTACCCAGCGTGCCGGTAATCCAGCCGCCCGTAGTAACACAGTTGCTGAAGTCGAAAAGTTATCACAATAACCGAGCTTCGTCTCGAACAAGAATTGATCGACATAGTCTTGATCTTCTGCCGGGACAGCAACATCTTCCGTATTGTACTCAAAGTTTTCTTGCTCGAAGTAATTTTCAATCGCTTTCGCGCGCTCCCACGGTGTTTCTTCATCAGCAACGATCTCAGCCGCTAAATCACGAACCCGGTCCGGTAATGTTCCCGGCAGTTGCAGGTAACGATCTTGTTCCATTTCTGAAAGTTTTACCGGTTCATCCGTTTGGAGTAGTTTTTCAGTAAACAGTGGATACGCGTACTGAATCTGATAATTTTGCTGGCGCGTTGCATCGTCAAGATACGAAATTTTTTGATTTTCCGGGTTGATTAAAAGATTTTGCCGTTGATCATCTGCCGTCAAGCGCACATTATCTCCATTGTAAGGGACAAACGGCAACTCGCGAGCCAACTTGAACGTCGCACTCTCTTCACGTGTCTCGACGTCATCGCCAAAGTGCGAGAAGAAACCACGCCCGTTAATCTCCGGACTTGACTCCGATAAAATCCAACCTTTACCGGTGTAGACGTCCTTCGTCTCGACCCGCCAGTAACGATTCCCTTCACTCTCGACTTGAAAAACTTCCCGGTCGTCCATTTGGAATGGACCACCGAGCTGTTCATCGTTCGAGCCGTATCCGACTTTTTGAATCGCATTCGTCGATGTACCTTCTCCTTCAAAACGTGACGTCCAGTCATACCAACTGTTTTGCCACGTCGCTGTGATGACCGGACTTTGCAGTGCCGCAACGATCGTTACACCGATAATCAACAAGGCACTAATCGGCCGAACGTAAGAGGCAGTCGGTCGTTCATTGATTTCTGTCGCATACAACAAAAGTAATGCCAGGAGGATTGGATACAAGATGAACTGGTCACCCGAGTAATCCGTCCATGTGTCACAATAGGCGATGAAACCGATCACACCGACGGTCAACCCAACAACAAATCCTCGATTCGGGAAGGTTCGGCGACCAAGGTAGCCGATTAAAAAGCTAATTAGACCGATCGATAAGGCGAAGGCCGGTCGTCCCGGCAACTCCCCATTGATGACACGTGATACATCATCCGTAATTTCACCTAATAGTCGCCACGGTGCCTCTCCCGGTGTCAAGATGAAGTAAAAAGACACCATCAAAGCAAGTAGACTGCCACTTAAAAACCACCGTCTTCGGACGTGCGATAGCAGGAGTGGTGTCAAAAGAAGCGGCAAGAAAGGAACGATGCTGTCAAACGTCGTCAGTTCCAGTAGCGGGGGCATGAAGCTCGCAAGTAGTAACGCCGCGAGTAAGTTCCAAATCAGTCGTCGACTCATCGGCTCCCCCTCCTTTCCGGCGTATAGACATGCACGGTCGCTTCCTGTCTGATTTTAGACATCCACATCTCGTTATTCGATTCAAGATCCGGCGTGATGAAGAGGACGTTTCCACTCAGACGTAATGCTTTTGAGGAATACTCCCACGACTCAATGAACGAACGGGTCCGACTCGGTTGAGCCGTCATCAAATAATGTGTCAGCTTCGCCCCTTCAAGCGGTAGAGAGAGGGACTGGACAGCATGGCCGACGAGATGGATCCGGTAATTCAAGCGCCGTTTGTTGAGTTGATCGGTCGCATCGGCAAGCATCGAAATGCTCCGTTCGAACTGCGCATCACTCACCGTTCCTTCATCAAAAACAATTGTCGTTTCCCGCTCTTGTTCCCGTTCAAATGTCTTCGTCATCAAACCTTGACGTTTCGCCGTTGCCTTCCAATCAATCTGGTTCATCCGGTCGCCACTGACATATTCCCGGACTCCAACGACGGTAAAGGATGACTGCCGCAAATCGAGCGAGACGGGCGAAATTCCGCCGTCCCCCCGATCGTCTTCATGTGGCAACTGCGTCGCGAGCCGTGCCGGTTCTATCGCGAGATATGTTTCGACCGGGTAGAGTTTTTTTCGCATGAATACACCGAACGGATCCGTAATTTCAATCACACAACCAGGAATCTGATACAGTCCACGACGAATCGATGGAATGACATATTCAATCTGTTCCGTCTTCCGGTAATGGGCACGTAACGAGCGCCGAATGTCTAAACGCTCCGCACTCAATGCTTCCGGTACTTCCTCTGTTACTTCGACGGTCCCGACAAGAAAAGGGTATTTTCGTCTAACTTGTAAAACGACAGGAATGTCCGTCCCGGCAATCAACATCTTATTCGAAACTTCTCGCGTCGCGACGGCTTTCGTCACGGGCCAGATTAAAAAAATCGTCCAGTAGACAGTCAAACCTGCCATGACGTAGAACAGTAACGAGGCTACATTTCCACCATCCACACGGGCGTAAATCCACAATGCCGTGACCATCAGGAGCAGGACGGCATAACGCCAGCCGATTTGCCACCGTTTCATAAAGACTCCACGTCGTGTTGAATCGGCACCGCAACTTCTTTTTTCACCTGTTCCAATACCCGTTCAGCCGACTGTCCGTGGTAGCGAGCATCTGCCGTCAAAATCAACCGGTGTGATAAGACGGGTGTCAACAGGTGTTTCACGTCATCGGGTAATACGAATTTCCGCCCTTCCATATAAGCCCAGGCTTGCGCGACTTTCATTAAAGCAATCGATGAACGCGGACTGGCTCCAAGGTAAAGCGAAGCATGCTCACGCGTGGCCTGGACGAGCTGAACGATATATTTTTTAACCGGTTGTGAAACGTGGACTTCCTTGACTTCTTCCTTCATCCGTAACAATTCGTCGCGCCCGATGACCGATTCGAGCGTGTCGATTGGTTCATCGCGTTCGAATCGATTCAGCAACTTCATCTCTTGCTGAAAATCCGGATAGCCCATCTTGACTTTGACTAAAAAGCGATCGAGTTGTGCTTCCGGCAATGGATATGTCCCTTCATGCTCAATCGGATTTTGCGTCGCCATGACAAAGAAGGGATTCGGAAGCGTATGGATTTCTCCGTCCACCGTTACATTTGCTTCCGCCATCCCTTCCAGTAACGCCGATTGTGTTTTCGGAGAAGTTCGGTTGATTTCATCCGCGAGAACGATATTGCCCATCAATGGACCCGGACGATACTCAAATTGACTCGTTTTTTGGTTATACATCGAAACACCCGTTAAATCCGAGGGGAGTAAATCGGGTGTGAATTGAACACGCTTAAAAGTCAGGCCGATTGAGCGACTGAATGCGCGCACGAGCATCGTTTTCCCGACCCCCGGTACATCCTCAAGTAAGACATGTCCTCCGGCAAGTAGCGCTGCTAACGATTGTGTAATAACATCTTCCTTACCGACGATTACTTTTTCTACGTTGTCGATGATTGCTTGAATCTCTCTTGTGTATGTTCGCATTGTCAGGCCCCTTGCTCTTTAGTAGTTGAATTTTCTGACTCTTTCTATCTTCTCATAACCGTAGTCCCTTTGGAAAGGCATATGAGTCTCTCAATACGCACAAAAAAGGGGGCGCCGCAGAGCGACTCCCCCTTTGTGTTTCAGGAACGATTACATGCCGTAAACCGTTCTTGATTCGTGCAGAGTGCACGTAAAACACGGGTACAATCCGTGTCTATAAACTTATTCCGTTCGTCAAGTCCGGTGATCCTCTTCTACTCGAAGCGACATGCGATCGTTCCCTCTACATTGATAATCATTCATGTGCATCACCATCCTTTCATATATTGAATATTACCGAATCTATTCGAAGTTAAACCTTGTTTTTTAATTATTTTTTTCGAAACCGGTAATACGTCGTTGCTAAAGCAAGTGCAAGGACAAGCCCCTTAATAATATTCAATGAGTAATACGGAACAGATAACATAACGAGCCCATTCTCAAGAATCCCGACTAAGCAGGCTCCGACTAATGTCCCGAGTGCGTTCGGTTTCCCTTGTCCGGCAAACGATGAACCGATGAAGGCAGCCGCGACTGCCGGCATCAAATAGCCGGATCCGGCATTAATCTGTGACGATCCAACCTGCGACGCAAGCAGGATTCCTCCGACTGCCGCGAGTAGTCCGGCAATCACATAGGCCAGTGCCCGGTAACGGTGCACCGGGATTCCCGTCAAGTGTGCCGCCTCCGGGTTTCCGCCGATGATGTATAAGAAGCGGCCGTGTCGTGTATGGTTCAAAAACAGATGCGTCACTGCTACGACGGCGAGCATGATTAGGATGATCCACGGTGCCTGACTGATTTTTAGGAAGGACTCCGGAATCATCCCGACTGTCGGTGTTCCGTCGAGACGGGGCATCCCGGCACTGATTGATCCGCCGCCGGTATACGTCATCGCCACCCCTTCAAAGATGAACATCGTCGCAAGCGTCGCAAACAAGTCGGGAATCTTGAATTTGACGATCAATAACACGTTGACCAGCGCGACGCTTAAGGCAATCAAAATCGCCAAGCCGATCGACAGACCAAGCGGAAGGCTGTACCAGACAAAAAATGAGACGACGAGCGAGCTGGCAAAGGTCGCGGTCGAACCGACCGATAAATCAAAACCGTTGACGGTCAGCGAAACGGTCAACCCGATTGCGATGATCGTCACAATCGAGATACTGCGCAAAATATTAATCAGGTTCGCGCCCTGTAAAAAGCTTGGTGCCGTCACGGCAAAAAAGACGATGAGTGCAAGGATTGCGAGGACGATCCCCCAGTCATTCAAAAAGCGTAACAACCGTTTACCGGATGCGTGTCGTTCCGTGTTTGGTTTTGATTCCGTCGTTGGTTCGTGAAGTACCTCGTTCATCAAGTCATCCCCCCTGTCGCATACAGCAGTAATTGGTCT
The DNA here is from genome assembly GCF_018618725.1 of Exiguobacterium sp. s80. NCBI lineage: Bacteria > Bacillati > Bacillota > Bacilli > Caryophanales > Exiguobacterium > Exiguobacterium sp. s80. The sequence goes on from NZ_JACSMP010000006.1 coordinate 12,317, forward strand.
TCCGTCGTCTCCGACGTATTCGTCTCGAACACGATTTTCCCGTCATACATGACATAAATCCGGTCTGTCACCGCCAGCAATTCATCGAATTCACTGGACGCATACAGAATCGCTTTTTGCTGTCCGGCCAGTTGATCGATCACGTCGAAGATTTCCCGTTTCGCCCCGACGTCGACACCTTTTGTCGGTTCGTCGAGCAGCAGGACCGCAGCATCGGCGAGGAGCCATTTGCCGATCGCGACCTTCTGCTGGTTCCCGCCGGATAAGCCTTCCACGCGTTGCGTTTCATCCGTTGATTTGATCGCCAATCGTTTGATGATAGCGTTGGCGGCAGTCCGTTCCTTTCCGGTTTGGACCCAACCGAACCGATTGACGAATTGTCTGAGACTTGCCGCGGTCATGTTTTGATAAATCGGATCCGTGACAAGGATGCCTTCTTTCCGGCGTTCTTCCGGGACCAGACCAATCCCGTGTCTGACTGCCTCGTGCGGCGACCGGATAGTCGCCGGTTCGCCGGCTATCCGAATCTGTCCCGCCACAGTCGGAGTCACTCCGAAAATCGTCTTACAGAGCTCGGTTTTTCCCGCTCCAACAAGTCCGGCAATTCCAATCACTTCACCTGCATGAACCGTCAATGACAGCTGATTGAGTTCACCCGGGACCATCACTTGATTGAGCTCGAGCAACGCTTGCCCGACGGTTCGGGTTTGCCGGTCCGTCTGTTGCAAACGTCTTCCGAGCATCTGTTCAACGATTGTCTCTTTCGTTTGCCCGGCTAATGCTTGGCGGGCGACAAGTTTTCCGTCACGCATGACGGAAATCGACTCACAGATTTCAAATAATTCCTGAAGGCGGTGTGAGATGAAAATCACGCCCAATTGTTCGCGTGTCGCGAGTTCCCTGATGATGCGAAACAAACGTTCCGTCTCCCGTTGACTGAGCGGCGCCGTCGGTTCATCCAGGATTAAAAAACGGCTGTCTTGAACGAGTGCCCGGGCAATCAAGACCAACTGTTTGTGGGCAAGGCGCAGTTCACTGACCCGTTGCCGGACATCAATCGAAGACTGGAGTTTCCCGAGCGCCTCCCGTGCAATCTGTTCCAACCGGCGTTGCCGGATGACCCCTTTGAGCTGTCCGTTCGTCAACAAATCGAGGCAAATGTTTTCCGCGACCGTCAAGTATGAAATCAATGCCGTATCGACTTCTTGGTAGACGATTTCAATTCCCGCCCGTTTCGCGGCACGCGGCGAATCGATCGTCAACGGCACACCTTCAAACGAAATCGTCCCGTCATACGCCGCATGCGCTCCCGCCAATACTTTCATCAGCGTCGACTTACCGGCGCCGTTCGCTCCGACGAGCGCATGAATTTCCCCGCGGCGGACGGAAAAGTCAACAGCATCAAGCGCTTTGACACCGGGGAATTCAATTGAAATCCCACGCATCTCGAGCCGGTTCGTCGCGTCCAGATGCGTCATTTCGCAGCATTCGCTTTCCGCAGTTTTTCCATCCACGGTTCATTGAATTTCTCAGATGTGCTCCAGCCCTTGATGATTGTATCGAGATTGTACATCGTCGTATCGGCTTTGAGCGCCTTTTGCTCGACTAATTTAGCGTCCAGATCAAAGCTGCCCGGTGTTTTTTCGCCGGCCAGTTTTTTCGCCAGCAGGCGCATGTCCGTCTGTCCGATCAAATGCGGATCAACGGCACTCGTCGACACCCAGTTGCTGCCATTCTCACGCATCAGGTTGATGTCCTGATTCGAGACATCGATTGAAATCAACGGGATTTCCTGACGTTTGTTGTCTTTTAAGGATTTATAGGCGCCTTTTGCGACTTCATCCCACGCTCCCCAGACGGCATCGATGCTTCCTTTCGGATATTTCGCGAGAATCGCGTTCATCTTCGTCGCGATATCGCCCTGGACATCCTGGAAATTCGTCGGTCCGACCGTTTCAAGCGTCTTGATTTTGCCGTCCGCTTCATACGTCTTATAGATTTCCTGACGGCGGTCAAGCGGTGCAAACCCCGGACCGAACCACAATTTGATGACCCGGACCGGCTTGTCGTCTTTCACTTTCGTCACTTCATCGAGTGAAAGTTCTGCCAGTTTGTGATCATCCTGGAACGTCTCCGTGATGCCTGTTAACGTCTGGTCCTTTTTCTTCGTCACCGTATCAAACGTCACGACCTGAATCCCTTTGTCGATCGCCGGTTTAATCATGTCGTAGGAATAATCTTCTTTTCCGTGCGAGATGATCAGTCCGTCATAATCCTGCTGAACGGCTTGCGCCACCAGTTCCTTGAACTTGACGTCATTGCCTTCGGAAATGAACGTGTTGACCTTAAACCCAAGCGACTCCCCTTCCGAACGGGCACCGTCTAAAAATTGTTTCGTATGATCATCGGACGCCAGATTGCGGATGACGGCAATCTTGATGTCGCCTTGGACACTTTCCGGCACACCGCTGATTTTTTTCGTCGGTGTCGCTTCACTATTGGCGCAAGCAGCCAGCAAGACCGCCGGTGCGAGTAAGAATGCTAATTTTTTCATCTCGATCTCTCCTGTCTGTTTAGATGACCTGTTGTCCAATCGCCTGTTCGATCGTTTCCACGCTCGGCCGTTCAATGACGCCGAGTTCCGTGATGATCGCCGTGATGAGCTCGTGCGGTGTCACGTCAAATGCCGGATTAAAGACCTTTGTTCCGGCTGGTGCCGTTACTTTCCCCGCCAGTTGTGTCACTTCACTAGCATCGCGTTCTTCAATTTCAATCTCGTCACCTGATAAACTCGTCACATCAAACGTCGACAGCGGTGCCGCGACATAAAACGGAATCCCGAAGGCACGTGCGAGTAACGCCAGCTGGAACGTCCCGATTTTATTGGCCGTATCCCCGTTACGGGTGATCCGGTCCGCGCCGACGATGATGGCGGTGATCTGCTTTTCCTTGATCGTATGCGCGACCATATTGTCCGTGATCAAGGTGACGTCAATCCCTGCCCGTTGCAGCTCCCATGTCGTCAAACGTGCCCCCTGCAACAAAGGCCGGGTTTCCGACGCATAGACGGATAACGGAATGCCTTGTTCTTTCGAGAGATAAAACGGGGCCAGTGCCGTCCCGTACGCCGCTGTCGCAATCGATCCGGCATTACAAATCGTCAACACCCGGTCTCCCGCTTGAAACAGCTCCAACGCATGCACACCGATTTGCCGTGACGTCTTGGCATCGGCTTCATAAAGGGCAAGTGCTTTTTGTTCCAGACGTTTCGGCAGTTCCTCGAGCGTTGTGCTCGAAAGGATAAGCTGATTGAGCGCATCGAGTACGTTCCGCAAATTGACGGCGGTCGGCCGGGTCGCCAGTAACTCCGCCGATACCGTCAACAGTTTTTGTTTGACCTCGTCAAGCGATCCCGTCGTCCGGAACGCTTCCTGCACGAGGACGAATCCACCGAACAGACTGATTGCCGGCGCCCCCCGGACACGAAGTTGTTTAATCGCCTCAACCGCTTGCGCCAAATCATGAATGACTTCGTACCGTTCTTCTTGCGGGAGACGGGTCTGATCAAGGATCTTTAAGCACGCCCGCTCATAGATGACACTACGGATAAACTCGCTCATCGGCTCAATTCCTCCGTCACGTCAAAATTCCGGAGATCGGTAAACGTCTTACATTCGCCGCGCCGTTTAATCAATGCCGTCCCGAGGCGTAACGCATGACGTTTCCGTTCAAGGCGCGTCGTAGCATCCGGAATTTGTTCCAAATCAGCGACCGGTGCCAAACCAATCGTCCGCCGGATCAGTTCACAACCGGCGAAACCGAGCGCGTCTTGGAGAATTGTACTGAGGACATCATCGACAAGCCCGGGTACCGTCCGGAAAGGTTCGACGGCTTCCCGTTCCCAAAGTGCCGTGAACGTCGAAGCAAACGTCAGCCAGAACGTATCGATATCCTTCACCCGCGTCTCCCGCAACTCAGCATAGTTCGGATACGCCGCAAAGCAGAGGTGGGCAATGAACTGACCGACATCAAACCCGAACGGTCCGTAAAAAGCGAACTCCGGATCGATGATTTTCGTTTCGCCCGCCGAAGCAAAAATGCTTCCTGTATGTAAATCCCCGTGTAATAAAGCTTCCCCTTTCGTGATGAACAACGTTTCGAGCTTCGCCACTTCCCGCTTCAGTTTTTCGTCCTGCCAGAGCTGCTGTACGTCTGTTTCCAAGCCGCTCTCGATGTTGTTTGTTTCCGCGTCGTAAAACGGATCCGTAAAGATTAACTTTTCCGTGATGTCGCATAAATCCGGGTTGTAATAGTCACGTGCGACCTGCTTTTTTCCGACTGGACCGAGCGCAAAATCTGACGTGAAAAATAACGTCCGCGCCAAGTAAGAACCGACATGTTCTGCAAGGAGCGGATACGTTTCGCCGGCGAGCAATCCCGTCCGAACGATTTGCAGGTGCGACAAGTCCTCCATCACCGTATACGCTTCTTCATGACTGGCATGAAAGACCCGTGGAACGAATGGCGTCGCGTATTTTGCGAATTCCTTCAGTGCCAACTGTTCGATCCAGGCCCGCTCGAGTGACAAGGGCCAGCTTTCCCCGACGACTTTTGCATAAGGTAATGCCTGCTTCAAGATCAAACGTTCTTTCCCTGCCTGAATCCGAAAGACTAAGTTCAAGTTGCCGTCGCCGATTTCTTCTGCCGTCGCTTCTTCCTGTCCGATGAGTCCGAGTTCCCGGACACGTTTAATGGCGTCTTGTTCTGTAAATGCTTGATATGCCATCTTGCTTCCCCCTTCATTTCTACACAAAAAAACGCCGCTTTTCGTCATAGAAAAGAGGCGCGGGGTATCATCCGTCCTCTTATCTCTCAGACGAATGTCTGTTGGATGTAGCACCGTGCCGGATGGTCGGTTGCTGCGGCGTCTTCGGGCCAATTCCCTCTGCCAACTCACGATAAGAGTCATATGTGGTTGTTGTGTTCGATGTTGATTCGAATATTACGCCCGTCTTAAATCATCTGTCAATTCCAATTTTTAGTGAAAAACCATTTAAAAGACCGCCATCTATAGAAGCGGATTTCAAAAAAAATAAATTTTCAAAAAATTATTTGACATCACGTCCATCTCATGTAAAAATTGCAATTAGATTTCACAATTTCATCCAATTCTTATCAAGAGCAGACGGAGGGACGAGCCCTATGATGTCGCAGCAACCGACCAGTTGGCACGGTGCTAATTCTTGCAGCTAACACGCTGACAGATAAGAGTCCACGCGCAATTTTTCATGGTCTCTTGTCATTGACGAGGGACCATTTTTGTATTTTTTAACAAGGGAGAGACGACGATCATGGCGTACATTACCGCAACTTACCAACTCGGCGTGACCGATCAGTTACCAAAACGGGCAGAGCAAATCGCCCTCGGTCTGACGGTCGGCTCATGGACCGATTTGAATCACTTGGAACAACAACAGCTTGAATCCTTTAAAGGACAAGTCGTCCATACGGAAGAACACGACGGAAAAGGGTATGTCACGATCCGTTATCCGGAACACAACGTCTCACGAGACTTTTCGGCGATTTTGACGACCGTCTTCGGCAAGCTGTCACTCGACGGTCAAATCAAACTGACGGATCTTCAGCTTCCCGCTTCATTCACACCGGATTTCCCCGGTGCTAAATTCGGCATCGAGGGCGTCCGCCAATTGATCCAAGTCCATGATCGCCCCCTGTTGATGAGCATCTTCAAAGGCGTCATCGGACGGGATCTCGTTTTTTTACGGGAACAACTGGAAGCCCAGCTCGCCGGCGGGATTGATCTCGTCAAGGATGACGAAATCTTATACGACAATCCGCTGACACCGGCACTCGACCGGGCGCGGATTGGACGGGAAGTCCTCGATGCACACTATGAACGGACCGGTAAACGGGCCCTTTATGCGATTACATTGAGTGGTCCGGTCTTCCGCTTGAAAGAGCAGGCGAAACGACTGGTCGAAGCCGGAGCGACAGCCCTCCTGCTCAACACGTTTACATACGGGCTTGATGTCTTGCGGGAACTGGCAGCCGATCCGGAAATCCCGGTCCCGATCTTTAATCATCCGGCGTTGAGCGGTGCCTTGATCGCCAGTCCCGAGTACGGGATTGCCGCCCCGGTCCTGCTCGGAACGTTGCCGCGGATTGCCGGTGCCGACTTGACACTGTTCCCGTCGCCGTACGGGAATGTCGCCCTCGCCAAAGACTTGGCCCGCGGGATTGCCGTCGAAGCGACCCGAATCGGTGAGACCAAAACAATTCTCCCGGTCCCGTCCGCCGGAATCCACCCGGGTCTCGTCGCCCAGCTTGTTCGTGATTTCGGCGTCGATTCCGTCATCAATGCCGGAGGCGGTGTCCACGGTCATCCGCAAGGTGCTGCGGCCGGAGTCATCGCTTTCCGCCAGGCACTGGGCGCAGCACTGGCCGGCGAATCACTGACAAGTGCCGCCCACCGGCACGAGGAATTACGTGTCGCTCTCGATGCTTGGGGGATCACGAAATGACGATCCGGATTTTATGTGACTTTGACGGAACAGTAACGGAGCACGATAATATCATCGCCTTGATGCAGGAGTTCGCTCCGCCGGAAAAATTTAAACCGTTAAAACAAGGTGTGCTCGACCGGTCGCTCTCGATTCAATCCGGCGTCGGACAGATGTTTCAGCTGCTTCCGTCCAGTCAAAAACAGGACTACATTGATTTCTTGATGACACAGGCAGTCATTCGTCCCGGCTTCGACACCTTACTCGCTTTTGCCAAATCAAACGAGATTGATTTTTCCATCGTCAGCGGCGGGATCGACTTTTTTGTCCAGCCGATTCTTGCGGATGTACTGACGGACGAAGCGATTTATTGCAACGGTAGTGACTTCAGCCAGGAGACGGTTCGAATCGAATGGCCGCATGCCTGCGACTCAGCCTGTACAAATCAATGCGGCTGTTGCAAAACCTCGATCGCCCGGAAGTTGAAGCAGAACGGTGACACGATCATCGCGATCGGCGACTCCGTAACAGATTTTGAACTAGCTAAGCAGGCGGACCACGTTTATGCACGGGATTATCTGATCACGCTATGTGAACAACACGGCATCCCGTATACGCCGTTTGGAAACTTTCATGACATATTGAATCATCTGCAGACAAAGGTGGTGTACACATGACCTTCTTAAAACGATATGAAGAATTACGTGCCGTCAAACAGGAACTTGCAGCACGCGACTGGTTCCCCGGCACAAGCGGCAATCTCGCCATCCGGACAGCCGATCAACCGACTGAATTTCTCGTGACGGCAAGCGGGAAGGACAAACGGCAGGATACACCGGACGACTTCGTCCATGTCGACGCGTCCGGTCAACTGATCGGCGAACAGACAGGTCGTCCCTCTGCCGAAACATTGCTCCACGTCGAGGTCTTCAACCGAACGACTGCCGGGTGTTCCCTTCACGTCCATACGATTGACAATAATGTCATTTCGGAACTGTACGGCGATCAAGGCGAGATTCGGTTTGCCGGTCAGGAAATCATCAAGGCACTCGGCCGTTGGGAAGAAGATGCGGAAGTCCGTGTGCCGATTATCCCGAACCACGCCGACATTCCGACGCTTGCCGCTGCCTTTGCAGCACATGTACATGCCGAGAGCGGTGCCGTCCTGATTCGCAATCACGGCATCACCGTCTGGGCACCGACTGCCTTTGAAGCGAAAAAACAGTTGGAAGCATTCGAGTTTTTGTTCAGTTACACCTTAAAACTACAAACGTGCCGACAGGCAATTCATTAAAAGGAGGAATTTACAATGGCAACAGTACTTTTCCAACAGACAAACGAACGGTATACGGATCAAAATGAGGTCTCTTCATTCCTTGCCTCACGCGGCGTCTTATATGAACAATGGGACGTCTCGAAGTTACCGGGCGACCTCGTCGAGAACTTTACATTAACGGATGACGACAAACAGACGATCTTAACGACATTCGCGGACGAGATTAAAGATGTTTCGGAACGTCGCGGTTACCAGACGGCTGACATCATCGCACTGTCGGATACGACACCGAATCTCGATGAATTACTCGTCAACTTCCAAAAAGAACACCATCATACCGATGACGAGGTCCGCTTCATCGTCAGCGGCCATGGCGTGTTTGCGATTAAAGACGAGGAGGTCGGCTATTACAACATCGAGCTCAATCCCGGTGATTTGATTTCCGTTCCCGTCAACACGCGCCACTACTTCACGCTCCAGGAAGACCGGAAAGTGGTGGCGATCCGAATCTTCGTCACGACGGACGGCTGGGTGCCGATTTACGAGCGGGACGCCCTGTCTTCAGCAAACTAATTCAGTCCGGTCCGGCCCAAGTCTTCTAGCAATAGAGGACCTGGGCTTTTTTTGTACGGAAACGTCGTCTGACAAACATGTTTGAGGAAAGCGCGTGTCCGGGAGCATTTCCTATTCTAGAAACATGCCGTTTGTTTCGTCCATCTCCGATATAATGAAGAAAAGGACACAAAAAGGAGCTGACGTGTATGATGATTCGTCTCGTTCAAGAAACCGACTTACCGGATGTGCTCGCCATATATAATGAAGGAATCGAAGACCGGATCGCGACGCTCGAGACGGATACGAAAGATCTCGCCTTCATGCAGCAATGGTTCAGTGAACGCTCCGAGCGACATGCCGGTTACGTTGCCTATGAAGGGGCAAAGATTCTTGGCTTCATTTCGCTCGATGCCTACAATCCGCGTCCCGTCTATCAGTCCGTCGGCGAACTGTCCGTCTACATCACACGGACCCACCGCGGACAAGGAATCGGAAAACGACTACTCGACATCATCGAAGAACATGCAATCATTCACGGCATGCATAAGCTGATTCTCTTTACGTTCCCCTTCAACCGGATCGGACAAAAACTCTACATCAAAGCCGGATTCCGAATCGTCGGTACCTTTAAAGAACAAGGAATGTTAAACGGGTATTACGTCGATGTCCTGGCCATGGAAAAAATTCTCCCTAAACCGGACCAATGATGTTTTGGATTAAAGGTTCGGCAAGTCGGGAATATGAGACGAGGAAGATTCGTACAAGAAAGGAAGATTGCCTGTGAACATCCAGCAAATTCGAAATGCGACACTCGTCTTGACCTATGCCAACCAAGTTTTTTTAATTGATCCTTTTCTCGGTGAAAAGGGTTCGCTTCCTCCGTTCGACCATACACCGAACACCCACCGCAACCCCCTTGTCGACTTACCGGTCGATGTCTCGACCTTACTCGACCCGGATGCCGTCTTCGTGACACATCTTCACGCCGATCATTTCGATGAGGCCGCAAAACAATTGTTACCGAAGACGGTTCCGCTCTATGCTCAAAACGCGACGGACGCCTCTGTCATTAAAGAGGGCGGTTTCACCGACGTTCAGCCGTTCGACCAGGGTGTGACACTCCGTGATGTCAAAGTTTTCCGCACGAACGGTCAACACGGCGTCGGCGAAATCGGAAAACGGATGGGACACGTATCCGGTCTCGTCTTTACACATCCCGATGAGCCGACGCTCTATATCGCCGGTGATACGATTTGGTGTGACGACGTCGATTCTGCGATTGATACCTATGCACCGGACGTCATCGTCGTCAATAGTGGTGCCGCCCAGTTCCAGACCGGTGAACCGATCACGATGTCGGAACGTGATTTATTAGCGGTCCACGCGGCAGCGGCTGAAGCGACGATCATCGTCTCGCATCTCGAAGCTGTCAATCACTGCCTGCTCCGCCGCGATATGATCGCTGACTTTTTAGCAGCAAATCATCTCTCCGCTCACTTTTTGATTCCGGACGACGGCGAGACGCTCTCCTTTTAAGTCTCTCCTTCGAGAGTCGTACGAATACAAAAAAACCGGACGTTTTCCGTTTCCCTAAAAGGAAGAGGAACAGCGTCCGGTTTTTTCATGTTCATTCTTGCGGAATGACAAGACCGAGTAATCGGGCAAATGCGATTGCTTGTCCTTCCGTCACGATCGCCCCTGTCAAAAAGCGTGGATCAATCGTAATCCCCGAGACGTCCGCTTGTCGCAAATCGAGTCCTTTTAACGGAGTTTCAACCCACTGGCTTTCCATCAATTCAACATCCTCAAAACGTAAATCGATGAGTTTCCCTTCGAAGAATTGTGTCTCCCGCATCGCCGTCTGCTCGAACGTTACTTGTCGGAGCGATGTCCGAATCACTTGTAAGTAATTCGCCTGGCATGCTTTTACCGTGACATGATCAAGCGTCGTTTCTTCTAATTGAACCCCCGTCAGGCGGCAGTCCTGAAACAGAACGCGATGAAAACGACTGTCACGGAACTGACAACCCGTCAAATCGCACTGCTCAAACCGGACATTTTCAAATGACGCGCGATCAAACACGAGACCCGCAAATGAGACATTCCGAAAACAGACTTGATTGGCATCGATCCGCTCCGTCAGCTCGATGGGTAACGTTTCTTTTTCATACATCATTTGATACAAGTACGGATCATCGATTTCGATTTCTGCAAATGTTTCGACTGCTAAATTATTCGGGACATCCGGTAGATGGATCATCGGTTTTTTCTTCATTCTCTCCCAACCCTTCTTCTTCTCAGTCCTTAGTGTACCAAACCTGTTACCTAAATATGACTCAAGAGGATGATCTCTAAAGTCATGCCGCGCTCTAAAAAGTGATGACATGTACACTCTTTTTCAATTTTTGATTTGAGACACTTTGAGACCGTGCTAGAATCAACATAAATAAAATAAGAACAAACGTTCTAAAAGGAGTGATTTTCGTGTCTTCTGATGCGGACTTTCCAAACCAACGTATTTTTTGCGTGGATAGTGTCTCTTTTTATGCCAGTTGCGAGTGCCATTACCGAAATCTACCACCATTAACAACAAAATTAGCCGTCGTTTCCGATTTAAAACGGAGCGGCTCCGTCATTTTAGCGGCGAGCCCTGCTTTAAAGGCCCTTGGTATCAAAACGGCAAGTCGTCTCTACCAGATTGAACAACTCCCGTACAAGGAACGAAAGCAGATTCACCTCGTCGAACCACGCATGTTATGCTACATGAAAACGTCGATTCGTGTCCTCGATGTGCTCCATCAATTCGGACCACCGGAAGCAATCCGGGTATACTCGATTGACGAAAGTTTCATCGACATGACGGGAACGGAGCACCTCTTCGGTACGGATTTTGAAGCTGCTAACCAATTACAGTCAGCCATCCTGGAACAAACCGGCATTCACGTCCGAATCGGGATTGGTCCTAATAACGTCATCGCGAAACTTGCCCTTGATTTACTCGGGAAAAAACAGAGCATTGCGCGTTGTGGTTATGCTGATGTCCCCCGTCTCTTACATGACTTTCCCGTTCGCAAGATGTGGGGGATCGGTCATCAAATGGAGCACCATCTGAATCAATTAGGCATCGAGACGATCGGCGATTTGGCGGCCGCACCATTAGAAACACTACACGAACGTTTTGGTGTCATCGGTGCCGAACTTTGGCATCATGCATGGGGCATCGATCAATCTCCGACGACGATTGATCCGACCGCTTTATTTCGTCCGGCATCATCCCGACAGAAGACGATTGGTCATGGCGTGACACTAATGCGTGATTATTACGAATACGACCAGATTCGGCTGGTCTTAAGTGAGCTCGCAAGCGATGTCGCAGCCCGCGTCCGCTTTTCCAATCAACTTGGATGGACGGTTCACTTAGGTGTCCGTTACTCGAGACATATCGTCCGGGCAGGGTTTTCAAAGCAACTCCGTATCCCTTATCCGACTTCAGACGAACGGATTATCCTGCGGCATATCCTTCAGCTGTTCGAGCCGAACTGGCTCGAACACGAACCGATTCGTTTTTTGTCCGTCTCGCTCGGTCAACTTGTCCCCGACCAAGGTGCACTGCAACTGTCGTTGTTCGAAGACAATACCCGTGTTTGGAAACGCAAACGCTTGTTAAAGGCAATCGATCATGTCAACGTCCGTTACGGGAAGGGAACCATCCGCCTCGCTGTTTCTTTTCTTGATACAAGTGTCGCCAAGCGCCGCCTCCGCTTCGTCGGTGGTCATCCGGGAGGTGACGGCAATGACACGGTATCGTGACCGTGGCAATTTAAAATGGATTCCGTTTTTGATGCCGGAGTACATTCAACTGTTGCGCGACTATTATAAAGATACGCATCGTTTAACACTACCGCCCATCGATGAACAACTTCAAGAATCATGGCAATTCATCCTCGAAGAAGCATTAATGGAAGGAAAAGAACTTGAAATCACGTATTATAAGGAAGGAAGCTATATCACACTGACCGGATTCATCGAACGAATCGAGCGCGAACGAGGACTTCTGTACGTCCGGAGTCAAAATTCGATCGAAATTCCCCTGATGCGACTAGTTCGGATTGAAAACGGGTAGGAGTGAAAGTGGGCTTCAATAATGCACTTATCTCTTGAATTATGATTTGAAAGAAGGAATGTTTGTATGTTTGAATGGTTTACTTCACTCCCCGTCGTGATCCAGGCATTACTCGCCGGGATGATGACATGGGGCTTGACCGCACTTGGGGCGGCACTTGTTTTCGTCTTTACGACAATTGAAAAAAAGGTCATGAATATGATGCTCGGCTTCGCCGCCGGTGTCATGATCGCTGCGTCCTTTTGGTCACTGCTCGCTCCGGCGATTGAATTTACGGAACAGGATGGTGGCATCGCCTGGCTTCCGGCTGCAATCGGATTTTTAGCAGGTGGCTTCTTCGTTCGCTTACTCGACTTCGTAACACCACATTTACACTTATCCGCACCACTTGAAAATGCAGAAGGCCCTTCGACCGGTCTTAAAAAGGCAACTCTGCTCTTTTTAGCGATCACCTTACACAACATCCCGGAAGGTCTAGCAATCGGTGTCGCTTTTGGTGCTGCTGCGTTAAATATGGACGGGGCGACAGTCGCTGGTGCTTTGACGCTCGCACTCGGAATCGGAATTCAAAATATGCCGGAAGGTGCTGCCTTATCGATTCCGCTTCGTGGTGAAGGCATGTCACGCCGTCGCGCTTTCAATTACGGTCAAATGTCCGCCATTGTTGAACCGATTGCGGCAATGATCGGGGCGGCTGCCGTTTTCTTCATTCAACCGTTACTGCCTTACGCACTCGCCTTTGCAGCCGGCGCGATGATTTTTGTTGTCGTTGAGGAATTGATTCCTGAATCACAAGCTGAAAACGGCTCGGATTTAGCGACACTCGGTCTAATGGTCGGCTTTACCGTCATGATGATTCTTGATGTCGCCTTAGGCTAAAAACAAACTGATTGAACAAAAAAAAACTCCTTCATCGCCGGTGAAGGAGTTTTCAGATTGATATTGGAATGACTTTTGAGTCCTTACCTTTCAACGTGTACCTTTAATTATTTTTTGAGGATGCGCATCGCATTTAAAACAGCCAGGACGGTTACACCAACATCCGCAAACACAGCTTCCCACATCGTCGCGAAACCAAATGCACCAAACAGGAGAAACACGGCTTTCACGCCAAGTGCGAAGAAAATGTTTTGATAGACAATTTTTCGTGTCGCACGGGCAACCTCAATTGCTTCGACCAACTGCTTTGGTTCATCTGTCATGAGGACGATATCTGCGGCTTCAATCGCCACATCACTGCCGAGTCCGCCCATCGCGATTCCGACATCGGCTCGTGTCAAAACAGGGGCATCATTGATGCCGTCGCCAACAAAGGCCACTTTTCCATCCGCTTGCTTCAAAATCAGTTCGAGTTGTTCGACTTTTTGATCAGGTAATAGTTCTGCTGCAACTTCGTCAATCCCGATTTGACGACCAATCACTTCTGCTGTTGCCAGACGGTCCCCTGTTAACATAATCGTTTTCTTCACACCGAGTGCCTTGAGGCGAGCAAGTGCTTCAACCGTGCTGTCTTTAATGTGATCAGCAATTCGGATGTAGCCCAGGTACGTATCATTGCGTGCGACATGAACGTACGTCCCGTCTGCCGTTTGATCAAGCGTCTCATAACCAAGTTCATTGAACCAACGGGCATTCCCGGCACGAATCGTATCCGTTCCGAAGCGACCGACGACACCTGATCCTGCGACTTCGCGATACTCTTGAACGGATTCCGTCACTTCACCATAACTTGCATATGTCCGTTGGATGGACTTTGCAATCGGATGATTCGAATGCTGTTCAACAAGCGTTGCCACTTTCAATAATTCTTCGTCTGAACAGGCAACCGGGCGGAGTTCCGTCACTTCAAAGACCCCTTCTGTCAAGGTCCCTGTTTTATCAAAAACGACCGTATCCAGCTGTTGTAATGACTCGAGGTGATTTCCACCCTTCACGAGAATCCCTCGTTTTGAAGCGGCACCAATTCCACTGAAGAACCCGAGCGGAATTGAAATGACGAGCGCACAGGGACAACTGATGACAAGAAAAACAAGTGCCCGGTAAATCCAGTCCTCCCATGTCGCACCCGTGACAAACAATGGAGGCAAGACAGCAAGCAATGTCGCAATCCCGACGACTGCCGGTGTGTAGACACGAGCAAATCGGGTGATGAATTTTTCCGTCGGCGCCTTGTGGCGCGAAGCATTTTCAACGAGATCAAGAATTTTTGCGACCGTTGACTCACTATAGAGACGGTCGACTTGAATCAACAGTCGCCCATCTGTATTGATCGTTCCTGCAAGAATCGTATCGTTCGTGCGGACACGTCGTGGTACTGATTCTCCCGTCAAGGCGACGGTATCGATGAATGCTTCTCCTTCAAGGATTGTTCCGTCGAGCGGAATCTTTTCGCCCGGTCGGACTAAAATTCGTTGCCCGACCTTCACTTGTAACGGACTAATCGTTTGTCCATTTTCAAGAGTTGCCGTCTCAGGACGAATATCCATTAATTCAGCAATCGATTTGCGGGATTGATCGACTGCCCGGTGTTGGAAAAACTCACCGACTTGATAAAACAGCATGACGGCGACCGCTTCCGGGTACTCGCCAATTAGAAAAGCACCAACCGTCGCGATGACCATCAAGAAATTTTCATCAAATACTTGCCCCTGACGAATATTTCGGATCGCGTTTCGTAACACATCCCAACCGATTAAGAAGTAAGCCAGCGCAAATGAGATAAGTTCAATTGAGCTCGGTAAAAAGAAGGCACTGATGAAGGCAACCCCACCGATGCTGTATTGAATCTTTTTCATTTGCGTTAAAAATGGACCGTGGTCATGAACATGACTTTCGTCAGATGGAACGTCACGAGAAACTTCGACGTTCGGCTCTAATTCTTGTACCCGTTTGACGACCGCATCGTATGTCGCGTCATCCGGTGCCTCTCCTTGATAAGTGATATAAAGCTTTTGTCCCGTAAAATCAAGATTTGCCGCTTCGATTCCTTCGACAGTCGAAACACCACGCTCGACCTTCGCCGCACAATTGGCACAATCAATTCCTGAAATTCGTAATCGCTCAGTTTTCGTTTCCATTCCTCCACCTCATTCAAATGTTCGTTTGATTATAAGTCCATCCTACTCTTTTTTTATTCATTCGACAAGGTGTTTTCGTTATCGGTCTTGCGCCCGATATTCAGATTAGTTCTATCTCAGAAGAATGAAACATGATATGTTTTTAGATAGTAAAATATAGAAGGAGAATAACATGACTATCATTGAATTACTTAAAGCACTCTTACTCGGTTTCGTCGAAGGGATGACGGAATTCGCCCCTGTCTCTTCAACTGGTCATATGATCATCGTCGACGATATGTGGCTTCAAACTTCAGAATTCTTAACTCAGTATTCCGCGAACACCTTTAAGATTGTCATTCAGCTCGGATCAATCCTTGCCGTCATCGTCGTCTTTTGGAAACGGTTGTTCAGCTTAATCGGACTCTATAAAATCGAAGGCGAGCATGATGCGACGGGCACACACAAATTAAAATTGCGTCACGTCTTAATCGGACTGCTTCCTGCTGCCGTGCTCGGTTTATTGTTCGAAGACTTCATCGATGAAAATCTCTTTTCGATCGATACCGTCATCATCGGTCTCGCTGTCGGTGCCATCTTGATGATTGCAGCAGATAAACTCGGTCCAAAAGAACCGAAAACGACGACACTCGACCAAATTACTTACCGTCAAGCAGCACTCATCGGATTGTTCCAATGTATTTCACTTTGGCCAGGATTTTCGCGTTCCGGTTCAACGATTTCCGGCGGTGTCTTCCTCGGGATGAATCACCGGACGGCGGCTGACTTTACGTTCATCATGGCCGTACCGATCATGTTCGGGGCCAGTTTCCTCTCGCTCGTCAAAAACTGGAATTACATCGAAATGACTCACCTCAATTTTTACATCGTCGGTTTTGTTGCATCGTTCGCGTTTGCGCTACTCTCGATTCGTTTCTTCTTGAAACTGATCAATAAAATCAAACTTGTTCCGTTTGCGATCTATCGTCTTGTCTTAGCTGGGATTCTTGCAATCGTCGTTTACATGTAAGAAACAAAAAAACTATCAGTTTTTTGCTGATAGTTTTTTGTTTTTTTGAAACTTATTGAAACCGTTTAGGGTATATAGTAGATGAGATACAGAAAAAGGAGTGAACGAATTATGGCACGTAGAAATCGTGGGGGTTCTAAATTACCTCTCATCATCGGAATTGCTGTTGTTGTCATCATTGCATTTTTAGCAATCGGACAATACAACAGTCTCGTAAACGTCGAAGAAGATGTTTCGAACAAATGGTCACAAGTCGATAACCAAATTAAACGACGGGCGGATCTCATCCCGAATCTCGTCGAGACTGTTAAAGGTGTCGCTGGTCAAGAAGAAAAAGTTTACGGCGATATCGCAGAAGCACAAGCCGGCCTTGCCCGCGCTGCTTCGACAGAACAACGGATTGAAGCCGACCAGCAAGTCACGTCTTCTCTCCGTGGATTAATCGCCTTACAAACGACGTATCCGGACCTTAAATCAAGTGAACGATTCCAATCATTGATGGATACGCTTGAAGGGACAGAAAACCGTCTCGGTATCGCACGGAAAGATTACAACGATTCAGTCACACTCTACAATAAGAAACGTCGCAGTTTCCCAACTTCGCTTTATGCTTCGGCGTTTGGTTTTGATAAAAAACCATACTATGAAATTTCAGAAAGCGACCGCGAAAACCCAACGGTCGATTTCAACAGTGATTCGAAATGATTTGGCGAAGAACGCGCCTCCTTTTGAGTGCGTTCCTCGTTTTCTTCCTTCTGACTCCGACTGCCGAAGCCGTATCAGAACGCACGGGAGCCGCTTTCTTCATCCAAGATGATGCAAAGTTGCTGACCGCGTCGGAAGAAGCGGAACTCGCTCGTCTTGGTCAGGAACTCGAACAATATACGACCGCACAAGTCGTTTTAAAAACTGTCCCCGACTTAAAAGGACAGGACTTGAGCACGTATGCGAATGAAACCTTCCGTGCCCAAGGGATTGGACAAGAAGGAAAAGATAACGGTGTCATGGTGATCGTGGCACCAAACGAAAAAAGCCGGAATTTCCGGATTGAAGTTGGCTACAAGCTTGAGGGTGTCCTGACCGATATCACGGCAGGCCGGATCCTCGACCAATATGCCGTTCCTTATCGTGACGAAGGCGATTACGGAAAAGCAGCTTCAGAAACCTATAAAGCCGTCATCAGTGTCGTCTCGAAGGAACAGTCACTCGAATCACAAGATCCGCCTAAAGCGAATGCTGAAGAGGGATTGAGTCTTTGGGTCAAAATCGTCATCGGTGCAGGCCTTGTCCTGTTATTGTTCTTGGATATGAAATTTACAGGTGGCATGTTCTTCTTCGCAATCATCAACATTCTGTCAGCCGTTATGCGCGGCGGTGGCGGTGGTGGTGGTGGAAGTCGTGGTGGCGGCGGTAGTTCCGGCGGCGGTGGCGCAGAAAGGTAGGCGCAAATAATGAACGGATTATACATGGTTCTTATTTTTTACGGCGTGATGACCGTCGTCGGCTTCTTCTCGATGTGGTCCGATAAACGTCGCGCGAAACAACACGCGCAACGGACGCCGGAAGCTACATTGCTTTGGATTGCCTTTCTCGGAGGTGCGCTCGGTTCATTACTCGGGATGCAACTCGTACGTCATAAAACACGCAAACCGAAATTCCAGTTACTTGTCCCGCTTGCTCTTTTGTTACACGCGACGGGCTGGGTTTTGTTCATGACAGCATGATCGATCGTTTTACTTTTCGTTTCAATCACCCGATAAAGAAGATAGAGGATTCGATTTTCTTCGAATTCTCTATCTTTTTTTAGTTTGGTCAATAGCGTATTAAATGTTTGAATTCAGGTTACATTTCAATTATCTTTGGGTAAAGTATTTAACCAATTTAATAAATACATCTTTTTTTAGATGTATCTCTCTACAGGAAAGGTGGAAATCATTTTATGTGGCATCCTTGCGCCGAATGTACGACAACGATTCGTTTTATAGAGGCCGGCTCCTTACATATCCAGTCGAGCATCCCTCAAGTTTATTCGTACACATCGTTTAACCAGTTAGAGGAGCTTCTTGAATCAACGTTACAGATTAATGATGTTCCCGTCTCATGTCGAAAAGATGGATCGCGCTTTTCTACCCCAATGCTTCTCGCTTCTGTTCTACTCGAGCAATTACGTCATCGTCAAGCCATCGACTTCATCCAAACAGGTAACATGACGAGTCACCTGCAACCGATTTACGATATTCAGGCCAACACGCTGTTCGCGAATGAGGCACTCCTTCGCGCCGCTGATCACAATGTCTCGATGTCACCAGGTATTCTTTTTTCGACTGCTTCAAAGATGGGACTCCACTCACGACTTGATCAACGCGCACGCGAAGAAGCGATTCGCGCGACACATCATATTGGCGGAACAGAGAAAACGTTCATCAACTTCCTTCCCTCGACGATTTATAACCCAGAATACTGCCTTCGTCATACGTTCGAAATCGTTGAACGATATAATGTCGACCCGAGTCGTCTTGTGTTTGAAGTCGTCGAAACGGAAAAAATTGAAGACGTCAATCACTTGAAACATGTCTTCGAACAATATAAAAAACAAGGGATACAAGTCGCGCTTGATGATGTCGGCGCCGGCTTCTCGACACTCGATATGTTGACGTTGTTGCAACCGGACTATATCAAAATCGATCGGTCTTTCATCTCGAACTGTGATACGGTCGCAGAAAATGAAGCCTTCTTACGAAAAGCTCGCCATCTTACGAAAGAAATGGGAATCAAGATTTTAGCAGAGGGCATCGAACGCCAGGAAGAACTCGAGCTTTGCCGGCAACTTGGTTTTGATTTCGGACAAGGATATCTGCTTGGTCGCCCTGCACCTTACGCACAATTCGCAAAGGCACAATAATAAGAAAAACAGCCCCCATTTTTAAGCAGGGGCTGTTCAGACTTTAGGCGAAGTGTTATCGGGAGATCAAGCGTCTTTTTCGTTGCTTTCCTCGGGCGAGGCGCAAGCCGTTGCTCCTTGATCCTAACGGACAAGAAGCAGGGTCTTGCCTGCCTCTGAACGTGCGTTAAAAACGCACGTTTCCCCGCAGGAGTCAACGAAACGTGACGCTTTTTAGGTCATACCGTAAAGGAAATTCATGCATACAGACGCTTTAGATTGCCCTGCATCTTTGCTGTAGCGACGAGACAGGGAAGCACGAACGGATTGCCTCTCGTTATAACATGTTCACACTTCATAAAAGTTTGTCTACACGCTGAAACAGCCCCCGATTTTAATCGGAGGCTGTTTTTTCATGAGGTTGTGATACTCTCGACATCATTTTGCTTAAGCACGCCCAGTAAACGTGCTGGCGATAAATCCGTCTCAATCAACTGACATAATGGTTCTTGTCCGATTCGTGCTGCCAACTGACTAAGTTCTACCGATGTCAGTCCTAAATCAAGACTCGTTATCGGTTGTCCGTTTTTTTGTAAATACGTCCGCAACTCGTTGTATGCTTCACTTTCACCCAACAACTGCTCCTGGACCAAGAGACCATATCCGACCTTACTTCCGTGTAAAATTGAATGTGTTGATGCAAAAGGAGACATCGCATTATGGACACCATGACCAATTGCCCCACGCGTCGCATCATCACCAAACCCGCCGACACTACCCGCTAACGGAATGACGGTTTCCACCAAGTGTTCGATGCTGGACGGATACGCCCGAAAAATCTCCTCGCTGATTGGTGTTTTTAAGATGAGGTCTTTGCACTGCTCTGCAACCCGTAAAGCCATTTCAATGATTGGATTCTCCACTGTGATCCCACTTAAAGCACGTGCCTCATACCATTTTGCAAGTGTGTCTACGAGACCCGCGACAAAATAATCATAGGGGCTCGCCGACAGAATCCGATGGTCGAGTAAAAGTGCCTCGATGACAACCGGCAGCGTATCAAAACGAAGATATTGACCTTGCGTGTCGTACATGACGCTAAGTGGCGTCCACGGCGCACAATTCGAGATGATCGTCGGAATGACAATCAAAGGTCGGTTCAATTGAACAGCAACTTTCTTTGCCGTATCAATCAATGATCCGCCCCCTAACGCAACGATGACGTCATATGTCGCACATGCCTTGACTAATTCCGCGACTTAAAAATCCGTACAATGCCCTTGAAACAGGACTTTCGGTAATGCTGGCAAGTAAGGATTCGCCGCTTGTAAGGCTTTTGCTCCGTGTAGTAGCACGCCACTCCGCTTCCCAAGCAACGTGTCAAGCTGAGATACGGCTTCTTTTTCATGTATGTATTGCAAAACTGCTTGACGAATCATCTAAATCCCCTCATTCCATTATTTGTTATTGCTCAGTATACGCAGACTGTTCCTTTCTTACAACCCCTCATTTCATTCGATTTTCATACTGAATAAGCGTACACTTATGAAGATAAAACGATTACATGAAGGAGGACTTCCACTCATGCAACACGTCACACTCAACAACGGTCTAAGTATGCCTCAACTCGGTTACGGTGTTTTTAAAGTACCTGAAGAAGAAGTGTATCAAGCAGTACTGGAAGCGTTACGTGCCGGCTATCGTTCAATCGATACGGCGATGATTTATGAAAATGAAGCAGGTGTCGGACGCGCATTACGTGACTCTGGAATTCCGCGCGAAGAAATTTTTCTGACGACGAAAGTTTGGAATGCGGATCAAGGATATGCAGAAACGCTCGCAGCCTTCGAAACAAGCCTCACTAAACTCGGGGTCGATTATGTCGATTTATATCTTATCCATTGGCCGATGCCGAACGAAGATCGTTACGTGGACACATGGCATGCGCTCGAAGAACTGTACAAGCAAGGAAAAACAAAAGCCATCGGTGTTTCGAACTTCCATATCCCCCACTTAAAGCGGATTCTGGAAGAAGGAACCGTCGTACCTGCTGTCAATCAGATTGAATTACATCCGTTCTTAAGTCAGGAAGAAATTCGGACGTTTTGTAAGGAACACGACATTTTAGTTGAAGCATGGAGTCCGCTCATGAAGGGACGCGACGCCTTGACTGAACCTGTCATCACGGACCTCGCGACGACAAAAGACAAAACACCAGCCCA
Organism: Exiguobacterium sp. s80; assembly: GCF_018618725.1. Classification (NCBI taxonomy): domain Bacteria; kingdom Bacillati; phylum Bacillota; class Bacilli; order Caryophanales; genus Exiguobacterium; species Exiguobacterium sp. s80. Next base: position 33,981 of record NZ_JACSMP010000006.1, read on the forward strand.
AGTCATTCTCCGCTGGCACATTCAACACGGGATTATCGCAATTCCGAAATCGGTCACGCCGAGTCGAATTCGTGAAAACCTGGCAGTCTTTGACTTCGAACTTTCAGCACCTGAGATGCAACAACTTGATGCGTTAAATCAAAATCAACGAACCGGTTCGAATCCGGATGAAATGCATAAAAAATAATCAAAAAAGGGAGGGGCCGTTTTCGGCTCCTCCCTTTTAGTAACTTTTTCAAGAGCGGATTAACGATCGAGATTGTTTCCGTGATCTTGCTCGGCTACATCATCCGAGTGTGACTGCGTCTGTTTCTTATTTTCTTCATCACGCTCAGAGTCGAGCCGTTTGAAATCGTCATCGCGACGCATCGCAATGTCCGGCTTGCGGTCCTGTTCTACTTTTGCCCGATTGATGGCTTGTTCGTCTTGCGGCATCTGATCCGTTCCGGCTCGGTGTAAATCAACTTCGGCATGTTCTTCCTTAGAGTCCCGATCGACATCAAGCGTATTCCCTGAACCGAGTTGAGCATTTGAATTTGCAGCGCTCGATGTGTGCGTCTCATCATAACTGCCGTAACGGACTTTGACATCTTCATGTGTATTGTCCGTGTTCAAATGCGGATCAAACTGAATATCCTGAACCTCAATCAGAAGTACGAATCCGCCGCCTTCGACTTCGACTTTACGTTCTTCTACATCTTCTGCAGGTAAATCAAGTGAGTCGAATAACTGATCGACTTCTTGATCGCGCCCTTTATTCCCTCGGATTCGATCCATCCATGATGGTTTTGTCGCCGCAATTTCCGCGTCCATTTGACTGCGGACGAGTTCAATATCTGATTTTTCCTTGACGATGACATAAAAATCTTCTTCCCGGTGCCCCTGAATATGCAATTCATCCATTTTCGAGATTAGCTCTTCTTCCGAGTAATACGTACCGATGTATTGTTTCGTTTTCATATGAATCTCCCCTTATGTTCGTTTTGTCGTACAACGTATCCTTATAAGGAGTATTTCCTGTTTCTCTGTAAAATATGCCAACAAGTCGGCTCTTCCATAAAAAAATAATCTATTTGACATGTTTATTCGCCAATCAGCTTTAATCCGACCGTCGCACTAAGAATCAGACCGATACATACTATCCGCTTCCAGTCTTTCGCTTCCTGATAAAAAATCATACTCAGTACTGTTCCACCGGCTGCCCCGATTCCTGTCCAGACAGCGTAAGCTGTTCCCATCGGCAATCCGTTCATCGCAAGTGATAGGAATAGGAAGCTCAAGCCGAATCCGCCAAACATCAATAGACCATTCTTGAACGTTTTGTGTTGATTAAACGTATTGATGAAGACAACACCCAGCATCTCAAACAATCCGGCAATAATGACAAACAACCAACTCATTCTTCCACCTCCCCACTGACTAATTTCAATCCGATGACACCCATCAACAGCACACCAATCAATCCTAACTTCATGACTGACGCACTTTGGTCAAATAAAATGATGTCCAATATGACCGTCCCGACTGTTCCAAGGCCGACGAAGACCGCATAAACTGTTCCAACCGGCAAATGGTTACTCGCCTTAATCAAGACAGCAAAGCTGATGATGATGCTGATGATTGTTCCCATCCATTCAAGTACGCTATCTGCATGTTTCAAACCGACTACCCAAGCAACTTCAAAAAAGGAAGCCACTAGAATTCCTAACCAGTATTTCGTCATCACTTTTCCTCCTAACATTCATCCTAAAAAATAAAAAAAGCCCGGAAGCAGGCGTCTAGACGCTCTACTCCCGGGCTTTTATCCCTCCGTTGCATGAGGTGTACTCATGTGCCTCCCTCGGTCCAAGTCTACGTTGCCGTACGGAACCCTAGAGGCTAGCTATTTCGTTCGATGTCTTCACCCTAGCACGCTTGATTTTATGTGTCAAACAGGAGAATCCACTACCGTTAGCCAATATAGATAAGTGAATCAATGAAAGAGGAGGGTCTCATCATGCGCTACAAAATCAACGATCAACTTCGGATTCGACGTTTCACACCAGAAGATTTGGAAGCTGTCCATTCCTATGCCTCACAACCAATCGCCAGTCAGTATCAGTCGTGGGGACCGAACTCTGAGAGTGATACAAAACAGTTTTTACACGATGCACTTGAAAGTGAACTCGAAAGTCCACGTCGTCGCTATGTCTTCGCCGTCACCTTTCCTGACGATCATGTCATTGGCGCGGGAGAGCTCATCGTCACCGACACAGAACATAAAATCGCAGAAATTGGATATATTTTATCGCCTGACGAATGGGGCAATGGTTACGCGACATCGATTGCAACATTTTTACTCGAATTCGGCTTCGAAAAATTAAACTTACATCGCATCACGGCAACATGTGATCCGCGAAATGTCGCTTCGGAGCGTGTCTTACAAAAAGTCCGGATGACGCGCGAAGGTTTGTTACGGGAAACCGTTTATTTAGAAGACCACTGGCGCGATTCGTTGATTTACAGCATGCTCGACTGGGAGTGGCAGATTGATCACGAAGCAGAATAACTTCATTTCACCAAAAGAGATGGTTGAATTTCCAGCGAAATTTGTCCGTCTCTTTTTTGATTTATTCACGGCGGAATATGTCCTACGAAACCGTTCCCATAATTTAGTTCATTTTTACTATTTCTGATATCCAGCTCTTTTTCCAAAAAGAAAGTGCTAAACTTATCTTTAGACATGCTAAATTACATTTTTAATGATAGGAGCTCAATGAATGAAATCTTTTGAACTACCTCCACCTACGCTTCGCTTAGAGGTGGAGGATTCCTGAGTTATCCGATCTAACGGTCGAAAATTGATCAGGCTAACCCCGTCGTCCCGACGGTTGAAGAAGCTAAGAGGCGTTCAGCTTCTTGTTTGAGGTTCAGTCCTGCGTTCACATCGCGGTCGTGGTGGATGCCGCAACTTGGGCATGTCCATTCACGCAAGCCAAGATGTTTCACGTCTTCGTGTTGATGTCCGCAACTGGAGCACAGTTGACTAGAGGCGAAGGTCTTGCCGACTTTCACGACGGTCTTCCCGTACCATGCCGCCTTATATCCGAGCATGCGGAAGAACTCCGACCAACTGACCTCAGAGATTGACTTGCTCAACTTGCGATTCTTCTGCATGTTCTTCACTTGCAAGGTCTCGATGCCGATGACGTCGTGGTTTTTGACGATCTCGGTCGATACCTTGTGCAGGAAATCGGTTCGCTTGTTCGCGATCTCCTCGTGGATGCGGGCGACCTTCCGCTTCTGCTTCTGATAGTTCTTCGCCTCGGAAAGTGTTACTTTCTTGTCCAAGGCCAACCGTTGACGACGAGAGAGTTTACGTTGCTCGCGTGCCAGCTTTTTCTCAAGCGAACGGAAGTAACGGTCGTTCTTGTACACCGTGCCGTCCGACAGGATGGCGAAGTGCTTCAACCCGACATCGACGCCGACGGATGAGCCCGTCTTCGGCATTTCGTTGCTCTCCTGCTCGACGAGCAGGGAGACGAAGTATTTTCCTGAAGCGTTACGCCGGATGGTCGCGTTCAAGATGCGTCCGACGACTTGCCTCGAGTTGGCGAAACGGACCCACTTCAGCTTCGGAATTTTGATTTTGGCGCCGACGATCGAGACTTCTGGAAGTTGAGACTTGCCTTGAATGTTCGTCTTATACGATTGAACAGGGTTGCACTTTGACTTGAAGCGGGGTCGTTCGTTCTGCTTCTTGAAAAAGCGGTCAAAGGCATCGGCAAGATGTTTGACGCTCGTCTGCACAGACGTGCTATCGACTTCCTTCAGCCAGTCGAACGCTTGCTTCAACAACGGGAGTTCTTTCGAACAAGACCCGTAGGACAGTCCTTTACCTGTCGCTTTATACGTCTCATCCCACTTCGCCAAGAAGTGGTTGAAGACGAAGCGCGAACAACCGATCGTCTTCGCGATCAGGATTTCCTGCTCTTTTGTCGGGTAGATTCTGAATTTATAGGTCTTGTGAGTCAACATGAGGTTCACCTCCTTACAACGGATATACCCGAAAGAGAGGGTGGCGATTCATCTCCCACTTTCACTCGGGCTTCACCCGGATCGGTTAGAAGTGGGCGTATTCTCGCCTGATTTTGATAAATATTGGTTTACGAGTATCACGGCATCTGTCATGTTACTCGGGTCTCTCCCACTACAAGGCCACGCGGATACGAATCCGACACCAATGGAAGTGACAGAACAAACAGAAACAGAACAAGCAACCGGAACGCAGTACACACTTTCCGAAACTCCTGTTTTTGAGACTGCTGACGAGACGACCCTCGTCAAGACGTTACCAGCAACGACCGCCGTCGAAACCTTTGGCACAGATGGTCTCTTTACACGCATTTCAATCGATGGCGTCTATCGCTTCGTCAAGACAACGCAACTTGCAAAGCAACCGGTTTATCAAAAAATCGATTCGCAATACATAACAGCACTCGCGCCTTCCTATACGACTGCTTCAATTGATACGCCGACAGGAAAATCAATCACTCAAAATACGTTAATCGATACGTACGGGACATCGGGTGACTTCACGCGGGTTAAACAAGGCGACGTTTACGTCTTCGTTTCAAGTAAATTCTTAAGTAAGACACCTGTTTATGAAACGACGGGCACTCAATTCGCCCAACAACAAACTGTGATTTATACAGATGCCGATACGACAAGTAAACAACTTGGGAGCTATTCTTTAAATGCTACCGTCAAAACATACGGGACATCTGGTCTTTATTCCCGCGTCCGAATCAATGATACCTACGGATACGTATTGACGGCGCACCTCGGCGATTCCGTCGTCTACGCAAAGACCGATCGGCTTTACGTCCAAGATACGACACCGATTCAGGTAGAGCCAAACAGTTCGAGCACCGTCTTGAAGCATCATAAACAAAATACACTCTTGACGATTTACGGCACGAGCGGTGCCTATAGCCGAATCATCTTCCGCGGTGAATATGCGTACGTCTTGACGAGCTCACTCGCGAAATCAAAAGTCTATGCCAAAACAAATCGCCTGTACATCCAAAAAACAACACCGATCCAGCAATCCCCAAGCAGTTCAAGTACGGTTCTTAAGCATCATCAAAAGAACACGCTCTTGACGATTTACGGGACGAGTGGCGCCTATAGCCGAATCATCTTCCGCGGTGAATATGCATACGTCTTGACGAGTTCGCTCGCAGCAACGAAAGCAGATCTGTATGCGACGACAGGAACACGTTACGTGACCGAAGACAAGTTGGTCGTCCATCCAAAAGCCAGTCTTAGCGGAAACATTGGGACACTGAAAAAAGGAGCATTAATCACGACCTACGGAAAAAGCGGTTACTACACACGCGTTAAAATCGGATCACGCTTCGGATTCGTTGACTCAAGTCGGCTCGGTTTAAATAAACCGACATCTAAAGCCAAAGTCGGGACCGTCTTTTACGTCCATTTCAACCAAACACCACTCTTTTCTGCTGACGTCGCCTACAGTCGTCCGGCGAGTCACTTAAGCAAAGGAACGAAATTGATCGGATTAAAATCGATTGATGATGACTTTTGGCAAGTCCGTCTACCGAATGGTCAAACGGGTTACGTCCTCAATCCTTATATCGGAACGAGCAAACCGGATATGCGGTATAACGAGCAAGCCATCAATCGTTCAAAAGTCTATACGGTCAAAGCAACGACTTCATTTTATGACACACCTGCCAGTCCAAAAAGTGCCGGGTTGGTCGAAAAAGGCAAGCGTGTGTATCCGCGTTACCGCGTCGGTAATTTCTATGTCATTCAGTCCGGCTGGACGCCCGTCTACATCCCGGTGACGGCCCTTACAGTGACGAGCGAAACAAAAGTTGACAAGAAAAATAATTCACGTGGCGAAAAGTTGATTCAAGCTGCTGTTGCCCATATCGGTACTCCGTACACATGGGGATCACAAAACGTGGCGAATGGTGGATTCGATTGTTCCGGCTTGATTCATTATGCGACGAACCAAGCCGGAAAATACGGCGGACGGACGAATGTCCGCGGTTACTGGTACGGAGCGTTCTTTACAAATCAACGCACAAGTATCAGTTCCGGAAAACGCTCGGATATCGTCTTCTTCGAAAACACGTATACGGATGGCCCCTCGCATATCGGGATCATGTTAGATAGTAAACACTTCATTCATGCCGGAGGATCACAACTGCAAATCAGTTCAATTTACGAGCCGCACTGGCGTGAGCACTTCCTCGGTTTCAAATCAATGTAATGATTAAAAAAACGGACCTTCCCTAACCCGGGAGGTCCGCTTCTTTTAGCTAACATTAAAATGTCATTTCCGCATATTTCGTAACTTGGCGATCGATTAAGTACAATTCGATTTGTTCGCGATACGCTTTATAGTGGTCTGACGCAATATGCGCTTCTAACGCTTCTTCATCTTGATAGACTTCATACAGCATGAACTGATGTTCATCTTCAATCGATTGATGTAAGCTATAACGCAAGCACCCCGGCTCGTTTTGTGAAGCTTTGTAGACCGTACTTAAAATCGGAAAGACTTGATCGGCTAAACCTGCTTTGACTGTGATGACCGCGTTGACAATAATTTCTCCCATGACTTGTTTTCCTCCTCATCATTCATTACTCCTATCTGTACCCGTTTTATAGAAAGTCATACCTCAAAAACCTGAAAGGATGATTATGATGCAACAGCAACTCTTCACTCAACTCGATCAACTCGAACAACAAATCATTGAAAGACGTCGTGATCTGCACCGTCACCCGGAACTCTCTTTTCAAGAAGTGCGGACACCAAACGCCATCGCCTCATTTTATGATGAGCTTGGTCTCCCTTACCGCAGGAACGTCGGTGGTAGCGGGATCGTCGCGACCCTCAAAGGAAAACATCCTGGAAAGACCATCGCCATTCGGGCCGATTTCGATGCCCTGCCACTGCAGGAGGAAACGGATCTCGCCTTCCGTTCGATTCATCCGGGTGTCATGCATGCGTGTGGACATGACGGACATACGGCGATTGCACTCGGTCTTGCCTCGGCCTTTACAGCACTGCAAGAAGACCTTCACGGAACAATCGTATTCATTCATCAACACGGGGAAGAAGTCTTCCCGGGTGGTGCCATTCAAATGATTGAAGACGGCTGTCTTGACGGGGTCGATGCAATTTTCGGTACGCATCTCGAAAATGACTTACCTGTCGGAACAATTGGCTATCACGCAGGACATACGCTGTGCGCCATCGATGAATTCGAAATCGTCGTCCACGGACAGGGTGGTCATGCGCAAGCCCCTCATAAAACACAAGATGCACTCGTCGCCGGGGCACAACTCGTCTGTAATCTCCAACACCTCGTCAGTCGGCGCGTTGATCCGTTTTCACCTGCCATCATCGCAATCGGTTCATTCCACGCCGGAACGGCTCCGAACATCGTTACTGGTGAGGCACGGATTGTCGGAGAAATTCGAACATTTGACGAAGCGCTGCGTCACCAGTTACGACAGCAGGTCGATTTGGTTGCCCGGACGACGTGTGCCGGAATCGGTGCGAGCTATTCCATCGACTTTACGACGGGTTATCCTTCCCTTTGGAATCATCCGGTAGAAACAAATCTCGTTAAAGAAGCGACGGCTTTCTTAGGTGAGGCATCTGTCAAAGAACTCAAACCGATGATGGCAGCCGATGATTTCGCCTATTATTTAGAGCGTATCCCAGGAAGCTACTTCTTTACGGGGTCCGCCAAAACGGACGGGAGTACGATTTATCCGCAACACCATCCGAAATATGAAATCGATGAACGGGCACTACTCGTCGGCGCGAAATCTCTAGGTGCGACCGTCCTGCATGCCTTACAATCTTAATGATTGACTTTGTCGTTTTAGAGATGCTATTATCACATCAATGATAACGAATTTAATCAACTTCATATAACACTTATCAAGAGTGGACTGAGAGATCTGGATCGATGACGTCCCAGCAACCTGCCTTCAGTGGCAAGGTGCTACGACCAGCAAAGCGCAAGCTTTGGTTGATAAAAAGCGACGACTCCTTTTGCAACCAAGCAAAGGAGTCGTTTTCGTTTTCTCGCTGTCAGAGCACGAATGATTATAGGGCGACTACCGCCAGCGGAAAGGACGAGATATAGATGGAAAAAGCAACATTCGCAGGAGGCTGTTTCTGGTGCATGGTGACACCATTCGAAGAACTGCCCGGTATTCACGGAATTGTTTCCGGTTATACAGGAGGACAAATCGAAAATCCGACATACGAACAAATAAAAACAGGCACGACCGGTCATTCGGAGGTCGTCGAGATTACATTTGATCCGGCGTTATTCTCATACGAGCGGTTACTCGAACTTTACTGGCCGCAAACGGATCCGACTGACGCCGGCGGACAGTTCCAGGACCGTGGGACACAATACGCACCTGCCATCTTTTATCATACGGAAGAACAGCGCCTTGCTGCGATTGCTTCACGTGACGCGCTTGCTGCGAGCAATCGCTTTAAGCAACCGATCGTCACACGAATCGAAGCGGCACAAGCCTTCTACCCAGCAGAAGACTATCATCAAAACTTCCACAAAAAGAATCCGGAGCACTACAAAAAAGACCGGAAAGCATCCGGTCGCGATGAATTCATCGATGTGGCTTGGAAAGAAGAAGTATCTGTCTAAACTAAAAAAAGCCCGCTTCGTGCGGGCTTTTCGTTTGTAGATACACTCTTATGAAGAGTGAATATGCTATAACAAGAGGCAATCCGTTCGCGCTCCCCTGTTTCGCCTCGTCTTCAAAGCGATTCGAGACGGATTGCGCTCTAACACTACTCTATGATTTTCTCTACGGTACACCCTGAAAGCTTCGTTTTTCGTTGACTCCTACGGGAAAAAGCGCGTGAACACGCGCTGCCAAGAGGCTGGCAAGACCCTGCTCGTTGTCCGTGAGGATCAAGGCAACGGCTTGCGCCTCGCCCGAGGAAAGCAACGAAAAAAGGAGAAGCTTTCATTTCACAACTACTAATTCGTCTTCGTGCTGAAAAATCGACTTGATGTTGCCAGAGCTAACCGTAAGAATTACGATACCTTTTCCGACAACTCATCCGAAGATTCGATTTCTACGACTTGATATCGTTTCAACACAAAAATACCGGCTAGCATCACAAGCAATCCAGCGACTTGTCCGAGCGAAAGCTCAAGCTTCGGTAAACCGAACCAACCGAATAAATCGACACATAATGCAAAACTGAGTTGCGAAATCAAGACGACCGAAATCGCAATCGATGGACCGAGCAGCTGAATCCCGCGCATCACACAAAATACAACACCGACCCCGACCAGACCACCAAATAAATAAAGCGGTTCGACCGTTTGAATCTTCGAGAGTGTGCCACCCCGAAATACGAGTAACGCGAGCAGTGAACCGATGAACCCGACAAAAAAGACGAGGGTCGTCGTCGCCCATGCCCCGAACGCATGACTCATCCGTGCATTCAATACCGTCTGTAAACTAATCATCATTCCTGCCGTAATCGCACAAAACATACCTAGTCCCACGCTGTTCCCTCCTTATTCGTAACTATTTCCGTTCGCTTTTTCTTTAATCCGCTCTACATCTAAAATAATGATTTTCCCGCGTCGCCTCGCCAAGATTTCTTCGTCACAAAGTGTTGAGATGATACGGTTTAAATGACGGTAACTCGTCCCGAGCCAATCGGCGACGTCATGGAGATTCGATGTTCGCATCTCTTGGTAAAACAGGCTGTCGGAAACGTCCGAGGTAATCGATAACAAATATCCGGCAAATCGTTCTTCGACCGAATAAAGGACATGAAATGATGCTGATTTCGAGTCGGCGTACCACTTGGTCGTAATGACCCGCAGTAAAAATTGTAAAAAGGTGTTCGTCGTATTGTGCTCACGTAAGATCGCATACGGAATGCTGAGTGCCACGACATCCGTAATCACCTCGATGGTATTCAAGACTTCCCGTTCATTGATATATTCCGCGTCCCCAATCACCGTCATCGCCTTTTTGAAGCGTAAAATCCGTTGTTTCCCTTCAGCCGATGCTGCAGAGATTTTAATTTTTCCTTCGACGATGAAATACATCCGGTCAATCGGTTCACCCGTCACACATAACAGGTCCCCTTCCGAAAACGTTTCGATGCGTAAATAAGATTTACTGGTCTCCGTAAAAATATCCGCTAAGTCGTACTGTTTTAAATAGGTCTCAATCGTCTGCATAGATCCTCCCTTTAGGACAGTGAAAAAATCGCAACTCCGGCAAGCATCAAACTGATCCCGATCCACTGTCCCCGGTTACTCCTTTTTTTGATGACACCAAACCAGCCGTTCAAATCAATCACGAATGCACATAAAATTTGTGCGACGAGCAACAAACACATCGCCCACGTCATGCCGAGTAACTGAATCGACGTCAGTTCGGTTACGACGACGAGTACGCCAAGCAATCCGCCACTGGCGTAGATGAGCGGAAGCTGCCGAAAGCCGCCGATTTTCCGGTCGCGGACCACACTATAAATCGCTAAACACCCCATCAATCCGACGAAATGAACGATTGTCACGGAAAACCATGGGCCAATGGCATCTCCTAAACGGGCATTAAAAATTCCCTGCAACGCAATGAACAGTCCACTCATTAATGCGAATATAACTCCCTGCACTTCAAAGGACCTCCTTTTGTTTCTTCTGTTATGAGTAGACACTATTTTCACCTTATCTGAAAAGGACAAATGTCCCATTTTAAAAAATTGTATAAAAAAAGGCGGATTGCCCGTCTTCAGCGTGTAGATAATCGATTAAGAGGCGTAACCATGCGATATCGGGATGCAATCCGTTCGCGCTTCCCCGTCTCGCCTCGTCTTCAAAGCGGTATTACCTAAAAAAAGCGTCGTGTTTCGTTGATTCCTACGGGGAAAAGTGCGTTTTTTAACGCACGTTCAGAGGCAGGCAAGACCCTGCGCGTTGTCCGTTAGGATCAAGGAGCAACGGCTTGCGCCTCGCCCGAGGAAAGCAACGAATAACGATGCTTAATCTCCCGATCGCACGTTGTCTACAATCCGCCTCACTTCTCGATTACATATAATCCGCCCGCACCCGTTCAATTTGCGTATACGCTTCCTGTTGCATCCGCTCGAATAATTCAGATACGGTCGGAATATCTGTAACGAGACCAGACACGAGACCGGCGTTGACATACCCGTTGACCTCGTCACCATCGACCGCACCCGTCACGTGATACGCTTCTGTCGTCTTCGCGTTAAACTCATCAAGCGATGAAACACCTTGTAGTGCAGCAACGTACGGTCCATTTAACACACGCCGGACACGACCGACGGAACGACCGATGATTCGTGTCTCAAGATCCGTTGCTTCTACGAGATGGTTCTTGTAGTTCGCATGAACGACTGCTTCTTGCGTCGCAATCAGCCGCGTACCGAGTTGAACACCGGATGCACCAAGCATCCAAGCGGCTGCAAGGCCACGACCGTCTCCAATTCCACCAGCCGCGATGACGGGAAGCGTGACCTGATCCACGATTTGCGGAACCAGTGTCAGCGTCGTCAGCTCGAGCGGTGAATTGATACCTGCCGCTTCCACACCTTCTGCAACAAGCAAATCGACCCCGGCCGTTTCTGCCTTTAATGCATGTTTGACTGACGCGATGACCGCAATCGTCGTAATTCCGGCCGTCCGTAAACGTTCAGTATAGGGTGCTGGGTTTCCGGCTGATAAGGACACGACCGGAATCTGTTCTGCTATCGCTAATTCAATCAGGGCTTCCGTATGCGGCGAGACACCAATCGCAATGTTCAAGGCAATCGGATGCGTTGTTAATTGACGGGTCTGCTCAATCAAACGGCGCATTTCTTCCGGCGAACGTGTGCCACAACCGAGTGTTCCTAAACCACCGGCATTCGAGACGGCTGCCGTTAAGGCAGCATGACTGACATTTCCCATTCCGCCTTGGATGATTGGAACGCGGATTTGCAGTAACTCACATAATCGGGACATCGTCTTCCTCCAATCTGCTGTTTAAGAATGATATACTAAGTAAGACTGAATTGAAATTCATTAATCGGAAAAGAGGGATTTTTATGAATATTCCATATCGTGATACGACACCTAGACTTGCGGAGACCGTCTTCGTGGCGCCGGGAGCATTCTTAATCGGTGACGTAACGATCGGTGAAGAGTCAACGGTTTGGTTCAACGCCGTATTACGCGGGGACGAAGGACCGATTACAATCGGGAAGCGTTGCAGCATCCAGGACAACGCGACGATTCATTTATACGAAGGGGCACCTGTCATCGTCGAAGACGAGGTGACGGTCGGACATAATGCGATTCTCCATGGCTGTCGCATCGGTCGCAGATCGATCGTCGGCATGGGGGCGACGGTCCTTGATCACGCCGAAATCGGTGAAGAATGTATCATCGGCGCCAATACGTTGATTCCCCCGGGCAAGAAGTTCCCGCCCCGCTCCTTGATTGTCGGGTCCCCCGGTAAAGTCGTGCGGCAGTTGACACCAGCTGATCTCGAGATGATTCAGGAATCAATCGACTCCTATGTTGATAAAGGTTACGCCTTCCGGGAACAGCTCGGACAATAACTGTTTTCCACATGCGAAAAGTGAACTTCCAGAAGACCGGAGTTCACCTGTAATAGATTCATTTCTCAATTGACGCTACGGTCGTAAGCACAAGGTTACTTGCGCTTACGACCGCTCCGCAAACAATGGATGCTCCGACGCATCGTAGTCAGCACTTTTTTGTGTCACGTCGTGTGTCTCTTTGAAAATCGACTCAAAAAATCGGCTGGCCGGTGCCGCAAGCAGGCGATAGTATTGTTCGAACAATACTGCCGCATGGTGTCCGTTCCAGGCATCCGGAAGTAATTCTTGCGGGAGACCAGGATCCGTAAACAAAAACTTCCGGTATTCATGGACGAGCTTCGTCCGTTCGACAAAACACTGTTCCTCATCCATCTCTCCGAGTTGGATTTGGCTTTGGTGGACGATGTAACGCCGGCTGTACTCAACGATGAATGCTTCGTACCGCGCTTGCAACTCGTCGAGCGGAAAAGCACGTTCGACGAGCGATTGATCTTGTTGCGGTCCGTGGTATTCACCGACAAAAAAATCAACGTATTCGGTAATCTGATACGCCTCGATCAGACGTGTCGCTTCTTTTTCAAGCGGGTTCGGAGAAATCCAGACCCCGTTTGATAAGTTACCGAAACCACTCCACGTCAGTTCCTTCCGCAACTCATCCCGAATCTGACGTTTTTCCTCCGGAATCGTATACATCAATGTCCGCCATTTCCCATCCCAGACGTGTGGCGTCGACTTGTAAATCCGCCGCGCCGCCTCTTCCATCCGTTCGACCCCACGGTCCGTCAGCGAATAAAAACTTTTTGTCCCTTGTTTTTCAGAAATCAACCATCCTTGCTTGACCATTCGTGAAACGGCAACGCGAACGGCTTGTTCGTTATGTCCGAACTCCTTCAACAACCGAATCAGACTTCCCACCCAAACCTGATTCCCGTAGTGCCGGATGTAATCGCCATAAATCGTAAAAATCATCGATTGGGTATTCGCACTCATGTCATTCACTCTCTCTTTGATATAACGTTTTTTTGTGTACCGTTAGTATACGTGTTATTTCAGGTGGCGACCATCCTCATCTCCCTTGAAACTGCGGTGTTCGCTTCTCAGCAAAGGCGCGGAGTGCTTCAAGCCGGTCCTCGGTCGGTATGACTGCCTCATAGGCTTCCGTTTCAAGTCGTAAGCCGTCAGCGAGCGACACATCCATTCCGCCGTCGATCGCTTGTTTCGCCTGACGAATGGCAATCGGCCCATTGCGGAGCATCGCTGCTGCCAGTTCAAAGCAAGCCGGTAACAACGCATCCTTTGTCGCGACGACTTGCGAGACGAGCCCGTATCGTTCTGCCGTCTCGGCATCAATTTTCTTCGCCGTAAAGATCAGTTCTTTCGCCCGTGTCTCCCCAATCAGACGCGGAAGGCGTTGCGTCCCACCTGCTCCCGGGATGATACCAAAGCTCGTTTCCGTCAGACCGACCAACGCGCCGTCGATGATGATCCGGAAATCGCAGGCAAGCATCCACTCAAATCCCCCGCCAAGCGCGTGACCGTTAACTGCTGCAATCGTCGGTTGAGGCAACGCCGCGATGCTCGCAAAGACTTCACGGATTGCCAGCACATTCCGACGGACTTCTGTTTCATTCAGTGTCACCCGCTCTTTTAAGTCAGCACCGGCACTAAATGCTTTCCCTGTCCCGGTAAATACGACGACCCGGACCGATTCGTCCGTTTTGACGGCATCCACAAGTTCCTGTAGCTCGACCAGCGTCGGATAATCAAAACAATTCATCCGTTCCGGACGATCAATCCGAATCAGCGCAAGTTGTCCACTTCGTTCAAAATGAATCATGTCAGTCCCTCCCGTTCGACTATCAAGGCGATTCCTTGTCCGACCCCGACACACATCGTCGCCAGCCCGTATGTCCGGTTCGTCCGCTTCATTTCATGCAACAAGGTCGTCAAAATCCGGGCACCACTTGCACCGAGTGGATGACCGAAAGCGATCGCCCCTCCGTTGACATTGACCTTGTCTGCATCAAGACCAAGTTCGGCAATACAGGCTAGACTTTGTGCCGCAAATGCTTCATTCAGTTCAACCAGGTCGAGTTGCTCGATCGTCAGTCCTGCGCGCCGTAACGCTTTTTTCGTTGCGTCAATCGGACCAATCCCCATGATGGCAGGTTCGACACCTGCCGTCGCACTTGCCCGGTAAAACCCGAGCGGCGTCAGTCCAAGCTCGCGTGCGTGTTCCTCACTCATCAACAGCAAGGCTGATGCACCATCATTGACACCTGACGCATTCCCCGCCGTGACCGTTCCGTTTGGAAACAACGGGCGCAATGTGCCGAGCTTCTCGCGCGTCGTCTCTGGGCGCGGGTGTTCATCTTGACTGACCTCAAGCATCGCTCCCCGTTTGTTTGCGTAACGAACAGGAACGATTTCGTCCGCAAAACGTTGACTATCGATCGCCTGTTTTGCCCGGAACTGGCTTGTATACGCGAAGTCGTCCTGGGCGTCCCGGCTGATTCCATAACGCGACGCGACATTCTCCGCCGTTTCCGGCATCGAATCGGTTCCGTATTGTTCGGCCAGCCGTTCATTGACGAACCGCCAGCCGATTGTCGTATCGTATAACGTTTGATTGCCACGCGGGAACGCCGCATCCGGTTTCCCCATCACGAATGGAGCACGCGTCATACTTTCCGTCCCGCCGGCGATATAGACGTCGCCTTCGCCTAAGGCAATCGCCCGTGCGGCTGCGATGACAGCATCAAGTCCGGAACCGCATAGCCGATTCATCGTCGTTCCGGCGACGCTGACCGGTAAACCGGCAAGTAAGCCCGACATCCGGGCGACATTCCGATTGTCTTCGCCCGCTTGGTTCGCGTTGCCGAAAATGACTTCTTCGATTGTTTCAGGGGCAACTTGTGTATTACGGGCGAGTAAGGCTTCGATGACGACCGCTCCTAAGTCATCCGGCCGGACGTCTTTTAACGCCCCATTGTACCGTCCGATCGGTGTCCGGACGGCGTCGATGATCGCGACACGCCTCATGGTGCCTTCACCCCGCTTTTCGCATAGTCATATACTCCGCGTCCCGTCTTACGACCGAGTCGTCCCGCTTTGACGTATTGCTCGAGCAATGGAGCCGGACGGTATTTTTCTCCGAGCTTCTCATGTAAGTAACGTAAATTATGCAGGCGCGTATCGAGTCCGACTAAGTCTCCCAGTTCGAACGGTCCCATCGGATAATTCAACCCAAGCTTGATTGCCTTATCGATTTCTTCCGGCGTTCCAAGTCCTTCTTGCAGCATGTAGAAGGCTTCGTTACCAACGAGCGCACTGATCCGTGACGTGACGAACCCCGGGAATTCCTGAATGACGACCGTTTCTTTCCCCATCCGTTCGGCGACGTCCGTCAGTGCCGTCACGGTCTCATCCGACGTCTCAAGTCCACGGACGAGTTCGACGAGCGGCATCAGATGAACCGGATTAAAGAAATGCATCGCCATGACACGGTCCGGTCGCATCGTGAACGAGGCGATTTCTGTCGGACTCATCGTCGACGTGTTCGTCGCGAAAAAACACGCCGGCCGCGCTGCGGCTTCAATCGTCCGGAAGACGGACTGTTTAATCTCGAGCCGTTCCGGGACGGCTTCAATCACGAGATCGGCGTGTGCTGCGGCCGCTGTTAAGTCTGTCGAAAAACGAAGGTGCAAAAACAGTTGTTCGACTTCATCCGCCGACATCTTCCCGCGGACGATTCCTTTTTCGGCAATCCGTTCCAACTCCTGTTTGGCAGAAGTGAGCAAGGCAGTTTCGATATCGACGAGTGTGACTTCGAATCCTTTTGCGGCTGCGACGTAGGCGATTCCGCGCCCCATGACGCCTGATCCAACAACGACAATCTGATTAATCATCTGAATTCCTCCTTATAAAAAAATGTGCGGACTCGCGTCCGCACGTTGGTGTTTACAGTCCGAACGGATTAAGCGGACGGCTTCCGTAATACGATAAGATACTTTTCGTTTCCGTATATAAATCAAGCGTTTCGATACAGAGTTCACGACCGAAACCGGATTGTTTGTAGCCACCGAACGGCGTACCCGGGAACGCGGAGAACGGACAGTTAACCATGACGATCCCGGCTTTGATTTGGTTCGCGACTCGTGTCGCCCGCGCCCCGTCCTTCGTCCAGACCGCTGAACCGAGACCAAATTCCGTATCGTTCGCGAGACGGACTGCTTCTTTTTCATCTTTGAATGGCATAACGACGACGACCGGTCCGAAGATTTCTTCCTGGACTGCCTTCATGTCCTGCGTGACGTCCGTGATGATCGTCGGTGCATACCAGAAACCTTTTTCGAATCCTTCGACCTGTTCGACTTGACCGCCCGCAAGGATCGTGGCCCCGTCCGCTTTTGCCGATTGGACGTACCCGTCGATGACATCGAGTTGCTGTTGATCAATGATCGCCCCGATGTGTGTCCCTTTATCGAACGGGTTCCCGAGGACAAGTTGCTTTGTCTTCGCGACGAATTGTTCCATGAATGTTTCGTAGATGTCTTCATGGACGTAAAGACGTGACCGTGCCTCACACGATTGACCGCTGTTATAGAAGATGCCGAACAATGAGCCGTCGACAGCAGCCGTGATATCCGCATCTTCAAAGACGATGTTCGGTGACTTGCCGCCGAGCTCGAGCGTGACACGCTTCAGTGTCTCGGATGCCCGACCCATGATGTCTTTCCCGACCGGTGTTGAACCGGTGAAGGCTACTTTATCGACGTGCGGATGCTCGACGAGATGGTTTCCGATTTCGCGTCCTGATCCCGGAATGACGTTAACGACGCCTGCCGGGACACCGGCTTCCAGACAAATTTCTCCGAGAATGATGGCAGTCAGCGGCGTCAGCGTTGCCGGTTTGACGACGACGGAACAACCGACCGCGATCGCTGGTGCGACTTTCCAGGCAGCCATCATCAACGGATAGTTCCATGGAATAATTTGGGCACAAACACCGACTGCTTCTTTTTCTGTGTAGTTGTGGAATTGTCCCGGCACGTTATTGACGACACCGCGGTGACCGACGATCGCCCCGGCATAAAATTCGAAGTCTTCGATTGCCTGCGTGACTTGTCCTTGCGCAGCCGCTAACGATTTCCCGGTATCGAGAATCTCGAGTTCCACGATTTCATTGAAGCGCGACCGCATGATGCTTGCGATTTTGTTCAGGATTTGCGCACGACGACCAACTGGCCACATCTTCCATTTGCCATGGTCAAACGCCTCACGTGCTGCTTTGACGGCACGGTCAGCATCTTCTTTGGACGCTTTCGCCACTTCTGCCAGGACTTCTCCGGTCGCCGGGTTATAGGTCTTAAACGTCTCGCCTGTCGTGCCTTCGACTTGCTCCCCATTGATGACGAGGTGGTAGACCGACCGTTTCATTTCGATTGTTTTTTCGTGTACCGTTGACATGACATCCACTCCCTTTTAGTTTCCTTTGAATGTAGGTTGACGTTTTTCGAGAAAGGCTTGCATGCCTTCCGTTTGATCGTCTGTCGCAAATAACAAGTAGAAATTTCTCCGCTCGTGTTCCATTCCGTCCTGAATCGACAAGTCGCCGGCTTTATCGACGGCATCCTTAATCAGGCGGACCGACATCTTCGGTTGCGCCGCAATCCGGTGGGCAACGGTCAATACCGTCGCTTCGAGTCGGTCGGCTTCGACGAGTCGGTTGACGAGCCCAAAACGCTCCGCTTGATCTGCTGTCATCTGCTCCCCCGTCCATAACCATTCGAGGGCACGTGTCCGGCCGATCCGTTTCGTCAGTCGCTGTGTTCCGCCTGCTCCCGGCATGACACCAAGATTGACTTCCGGGAAACCGAACCGTGTCGTATCTGTTGCATAAATCAAATCGCAAGCAAGTGCCAGTTCAAACCCGCCACCCAGGACATAGCCGTGAACGGCAGCGAGCAGCGGTTTCTTCAGCCGACTGATGCGGTCCCAATCGGCGAACGGGTCCAGGAGCTCCATCGAAATCGGTGTTGCCTCTACCATCTCGTCGATGTCTGCTCCGGCAGAAAATGATTTTCCGGCGCCACTCAATACGATGGCACCAATCGTTTCGTCGCGGTCGAACTGCTCCATCGCTTCAACGATTTCACGAATCATCGCCCGGTTGAGGGCGTTGTACCGCTCCGGCCGATTGAGAGTGATGCGTCCGACCGCTCCATCAATCGCTGTTTTAACGTACTGTTGCATCGGCATGGACTTCTTCACCAATCATCAATGTGACGAGATCCCCAGCGAAGCTCATCAAGTCCTTCCCGGATGCTTTCCCTTCAAGTGAACGCATACCGGCCTGCATTGTCTCGTGACTTTCGTAGACCATTTCACACATCAAATAATATTTTCCTTCGCCACCCATCGGTGAACCAACGATTTTCGTCACGGTCATCTCTTGTAAGCCGGGAATTTTAGCCGTGATCGGACCATGAACATTGAAGTAGTGCTCGTCAAACTGTTCCTTGTTCTCCGGGTGTTTATAAAGCGCGATTAGTTTTACCATATCAATTACCTTCCTTCACATGAGAGTAGAGACGGGTTTCATCGCCTCGAATGGATTTTTACACGTTTTACAGTACAGAATGCTGCGACATGCCGTCGGACCAAAGAGGTTTTCGATCGATACGAACGTCGAACCACAGTACGGACAATCAATTTCCCAAGATCCATCGACGACGCGTGGTGGTGCAATCCCGAATGACTTCAGTCCCTCGATGCCCTGCTCAGTGATCCGGTCCGACGTCCACGGCGGGTCAAAGATGAAGACGACGTCGATTGTTTGTAACGCCGTAATTTGCTCGAGTGCTGCAATCGTATTTTTTTTGATGATGTCGAGTGCCGGACATCCGAGGAATGTCGGAAGCAACGTCACCCGAATCGCGTAACCGGTCGCAGATTCCGTCAACTCCATCTTGTCGAACATACCGAGATCAAGAATGCTGACGGCATCGATTTCCGGATCCTTGACGGTATCGAGCGCGGCCTGGATTTCTTGTTGTAACGCAAGCGTCGTCATGACGCATCCCTCCTCACCATACGGCGGACTGGTCAATCAAGTAGACTTCTCCGAGCGTCGACAAGGCATCGTTCAAGTCAGCCGAATGTTCACCGTTGCGACCATTGGCTGACATCCGCATCTCCGGTAACGTGACATCCAACTCGACGAGCGTCGGCGTCAATGTCTGATACCACCGATCAAGTAAGATGCCTTGCCCTTCAATCAATCGCATCTCTTCAATCACGTCACCGTGCTCCCCGTAATCAAACATGTCGCCGAAGTCCGCCAGCACTTGTTCGAGTGCCGCATCCATCTTTTGACGTGCCGTCGGAGTCGCTTGATAAAGTTGCGTGAACCACGTTTGCCAGTGGAGCAGGTGATAGTACAATTCCATATTGATTTTGACAGCGGCTGCCGCGAGTGGGGCATAGCTGCTGTTTTTTAAAGCATCGATGCGGATTTTTTTCGCCAGCGTGTAACAGTAGTTCCGGACGACGGCATACGCCCAGTCATATTCCGGTGTCTCCATGTAGTATCCGGGACCGTTGACCCGTTCGACGAGAATCGAATTTTTCCGTTCATGCGCCAGCCGGACGTGTGCCAATGCGTCCGCCTTCCCCTCCCCTAACTCTTCGAGCAACTGATAATACATCGCCGCGTGTCCCATCGAATCCTGGGCAATGGATGAGGACGCAACATCTTCTTCGATATGCGGTGCCAGACCAAGCCATTCCGAGCCGCGGAACGCATAAAGAAAATCGTCATCCGCTAACTGATACAGTAACGCTGCGAGCGCTGTCCGTTCTTGCTCCGTCATTTCGAGTCGCCTCCCTGCCAAGACATGATTTCTTTTTCGTCGAGCATCTGCTGTTCATAATGGCGCCACTTTTTCTTCAAGTAGCCGTACCCTTTCGTCGTCCGGTAATCCTTGTTATCGAGTCGCGTCAACATCTGCTTTTCGTCCGGAGTCAGGCCGCGGACGTCCGTCCGTTTGACGACCCAAATGTCGACGACCGGTTCGCGGCGCATGAAGTTTTCTTGCGCCATCAGTAACGCCATTTCCTTGTTTGGTGCAAGCAAGCTGAATTGATGCGTGAACGCGGCGTTCGGCGTCCGTTTACTAAACACTTCGAACTCCTGATAAAATGTTTCCGTCATGTCGTTCCCCTCCTTCATGCCATCGTCTTGGTCAACGCTTCACGGACCCACGCGTTATTTTGATAAGACGTCCGGCGTAAGGCGAGACGCTCCTTCGAACGCGGTCCTCCGCCTTGAATGATTTTCTTAAACTCCGACCAATCGGGCTGGGCATAAATCCATTGTCCCGATTCTTCGTCAAAACGGAGCGTTGGATCCGGAATGACCAGTCCAAGCGATTGAATCCGCGGGACATACTTCGTAAAGAAATTTTGGCGGAGTTCTTCGTTTGTCTTCGTCCGAATCTTATAGGCAATCGTGATGTCTTGTTTCGATGTTCCGGTCGTTTCTTTTGTCGCCGGACCGAAGAACATCAAGAGCGACTCCCACCATTCATCCAGTGATTCCTGAATCATCGCTTTTTGTTCGGGTGTTCCTTCAGCAAGTGCCATGATGATTGATTCACCATGCTGCGCATGGAACACTTCTTCCGCACAAATTCGTTGTAAGGCACGGGCATACGGACCGTATGACGCCCCTAACATGTTCGTCTGGGTGATGATTGCTGCACCATCAACGAGCCAACCGATCGTTCCGGCATCTGCCCACGTACGGGTCGGCATGTGGAAGACGTTGTGAAACTTCAGACGTCCCGTAAACAGGTCATCCATCAAATCACCGCGCGTTTTCCCGTACGGTTTCATCAAATCCTCGACGACGCGGAGCAACAGTTGTCCGTGCCCCATTTCATCCTGGACTTTCGCCATGATCCCAAGTTTTCGCCGGAGGGACGGGGCTTTTGGGACCCATTCCTTCTCTGGTAAGGCGCCCATAATTTCGCTGATTCCGTGCATCGAAATCAATTTGATTAACGTATCGCGGTAAAACGCAGGCATCCAGTCATCGGCTTCAATCTTTTCACCGTTCTCGATTCGTTCCGTGAACCGGGCGAGCTTTTCATCTTCCGTCATGACTTCCGGTTCGAACAAGTGTGTTGCATCGTACATGTTGAGTTCCTCCTCTTGTCTTAAACAGGTTCTTTATCCGACGTTTCGGTCCGACGATCGACAATCCGCTCTGCTTTTCCTTCTGAACGGGTGACGCCATACCGCGGGTGACAGATCATTTCAATCGAAATCAGGCATTCTGATTTGATGGCTTCACAGACGGTTCGCATGACTGCTTCCTGCTGCGTCTGTTCTTCGAGCTCGACGTGCAGCTCGATCGCATCAAGTCCATGTCGTTTGACGAGATGAATTTGATAATGTGGTGTGACACCATCTTGTTTCAATAGGACACGTTCAATCTCCGACGGGAAGACGTTGACACCGCGGATGATCATCATGTCATCCGTTCGTCCTGTAATCCGGGACATCCGGGTCGTCGTTCGACCGCAAGCGCATGTTTCACGTGTAATCGAAGCGAGGTCCCCCGTCCGGTAGCGGATAATTGGAAGCGCTTTCTTTTTTAAACTTGTAAAAACGAGTTCCCCGACCATCCCTTCTGGTAACGGTTCCCCCGTGCTGGGATCAATGACTTCCGTGATGAACAAGTCATCCATGATGTGTAATCCCTGTTGCGCTGGACATTCGATTGCGACGCCCGGACCCATGATTTCGCTCAGTCCGTAAATATCAAGTGCAGTAATATTCAATTTTTCTTCGAGCGTCCGACGCATTTCTTCCGACCACGGTTCAGCTCCGAAAATTCCATAACGTAAGCCCGTTGCCCGGGGATTGATGCCCCGCTCTTCCATCCGTTCTGCAAGGCGCAGCACATAAGAAGGTGTCCCGCAAATCCCTGCCGGTTTGAAGTCTTCGATCAATGTGATTTGCCGATCCGTATTCCCGCCTGATACGGGGACGACCGTCATCCCGAGTTTTTCTGCTCCGGCATGTAAACCGAGACCACCCGTGAATAGTCCATAACCATACGCGTTATGCAACAAATCCGTCCGTTTTGCACCTGCCATGACGAGGCCACGTGCGACGGCACCTGCCCAGTCGTCCAAATCTTCCTGCGTGTACCCGACGACCGTCGCTTTGCCGCTCGTTCCGGACGAGGCGTGAATGCGCGCAACCTCTTCTTGTTTGACGGCAAACAGCCCGAACGGATAGTTCTCACGTAAATCACTTTTTCGGGTGAACGGAAGTTTTTGAATATCTTCTAGCTGATCAAAGGCAACAGCATCAAGCCCGGCTTCCTCAAAACGTTTCCGGTAAAACGGCACACGTTCCATCGCATACCGGACCGTTTCACGTAAACGATTGAGTTGCAGTTGTTGTCGTGTTTCATGCGTCATCGTCTCAAGTGCCTCATCATAAAACATAGCGCACCTCCTCATTCATTTAACACAATAAAAATACGCTCGTTTAAATTTAGTTATACGTTAAACCTACGATACGTTCACAATGTTGTCAATGATTCATTTTGTTAAAAGCTCCCATATCTTTCGTCACCCAATCGGATCTTCGTCATTTTTCGGATTTAAGGTCTTTTCACCATCATAAAACGGCATAACATACTACTGTTTGGAAAAAATTTCTGAAATGGTTTGCTCATTTTGTAACTGATTGATAAAATATCGTGTGACAAGTGTTATACTATTTTTGGTAAGACCACTTGGAGAGAAACAGATATGTTTTGAAGATAGAGGAGGATTCTATGAAACCTGGTTTAGCCCTTGGTCAGACGGCACGCGTCGAAACGACCGTCACGGAAGAGATGTTCGCACAGTTTGAAGGAACCGTCGTCCATCCCGCCTACTCCACTGTGTCGATGGTTTATCATATGGAGTGGGCCGCCCGCAAAATCATCCTCCCTTATCTGGAATCGTCAGAAGAAGGCGTCGGGGGAGCAGTCAACGTAAAACATCTGAATATGGCACCACTCGGATCACAGGTCAGCATCATAGCGACGGTGACGGAACTGCAGGACAACCGCGTCCGGACAAAAATCGATGTCACGAACGAACACGGGTTGATCGGCGTCGGCGAAGTCACGCAAATCATTTTGGATAAACGATTAATTGAGGACAAGTTGACGACACACGTTTTTTAAACTAAAAAATGAAAGCGCTTACTTAGAAATCCAAGGAGGCTTTGACATGAACATGATCAATCCATCTACAAATACATCTTTATCAATCATGGAAAAAATCGCAGGACACGAGCAGGTCGTCTTTTGTAACGATCCGATTTCGGGACTTCAAGCCATCATCGCGATTCACGATACGACACTTGGTCCGGCACTCGGCGGTTGTCGCATGGCACCGTATGCGACCGTCGATGAAGCACTAGACGATGTCTTGCGTCTGTCGCGCGGCATGACCTATAAATGCGCCGCTGCCGACGTTGATTTCGGCGGAGGGAAAGCTGTCATCATCGGTAATCCGGCAACAGACAAAACGCCGGAAATGTTTCGTGCTTTCGGTCGATTCGTCGATTCGTTAGGCGGACGTTTCTATACGGGGACGGACATGGGGACGACGATGGACGACTTCGTCCATGCGAGTCGCGAAACCTCACGGATCGTCGGCATCCCGGAAGCCTTTGGCGGGAGTGGTGATTCGTCGATTCCGACTGCTGAAGGTGTCGTCAATGGATTACGTGCAACGATTCAGAGCCTGTTCGGATCGGACGACTTGAGTCGTGCCTCTTACGCCGTCCAAGGACTCGGAAAAGTCGGTTATAAGGTCGCAGAACAACTTTTACATGCCGGTGCCAATCTGTATGTCTCGGACATTAACGAAACAGCACTCGCCTCGATCGTCAAAGAAGCCGAGATGACACCGGGAACGGTTCATGTTGTCGCCCCACACGAGATTCACCTGACGGATGCCGATGTCTTCGTCCCTTGTGCCTACGGCGGTGTCATCCGTGCGGATAACATCGCAAGTCTTCCGTGTAAGGCAATCTGCGGTTCAGCCAACAATCAGCTCGCAGACGATTCGCTCGCTGAAGAATTGATGCAGCGCGGCATCCTTTATGCTCCCGATTACATCGTCAATGGCGGTGGTCTGATTCAAGTCGCAGATGAACTGTACGGAGCCAATCATGAACGGGTCCTCCTGAAAACACGTCACATTTACGATGCCGTCCTGGAAGTATTCGGACAATCACGTGCCGAGTCGATTACGACACTCGAAGCCGCAAACCGAATGTGTGACAAACGGATTCACGTCCGCGCCCGCCACAATAATATCTTCACGAACACAACGAAACCGAAGTGGAACATTCGCAATCAATCTTGATGGAGGTGGACGAGATGGAATCACAATTCCCGATTCAACGCATCATCGACGATGCCGGTCACATCGTCGACGAGACGAAACGAGACGCTTTGACGAAAGAATTAGCGTTACAGTTATTCACGCACATGAACCGGATTCGGACATTCGACCGAAAAGCGATCAACTTGCAACGCCAAGGGCGACTCGGAACCTATGCCCCGTTTGAAGGACAGGAAGCGGCTCAAGTCGGCAGTGCCCTGGCGTTAAACGAGACGGACTGGATTTTCCCGACGTACCGTGATCACGGGGCGACATTGACATTCGGTGCCGATATGGTCCGGACACTCCTTTACTGGAACGGACGGGTCGAGGGGTGTGTCCCGACGGATGACTTGCATATCTTCCCCCCTGCCGTTCCGATTGCCACACAAATCCCCCATGCGGTCGGTGCCGCTTGGGCGGAAAAACGAAAAGGAACGTCCGCCGTCTCCGTTGCCTATTTCGGAGACGGGGCGACGTCTGAAGGTGACTTCCATGAGGGGATGAACTTCGCAAGTGTCTTCCAGGCACCGGTCATTCTGTTCAACCAAAATAACGGTTATGCGATTTCTGTCCCGATCCAGAAGCAGATGCACTCGGAGACCATCGCCCAAAAAGCACTCGCTTACGGCATGCCGAGCGTCCGGATTGATGGAAACGATGCCTTTGCCGTCTACTTCACGATGCAAGAAGCTGTCGCCCGCGCACGGAACGGTCAGGGACCGACATTGATCGAGGCCGTCACATGGCGGTTCGGTGCCCATACGACAGCGGATGACCCGTCGAAGTACCGCGATCAAGAACAGTCGCGCGACCGTGTCGATCCGCTCGAACGCCTCGAACAGTTCATGCGCACGCAAGAGTTTTACGACGAGACGGAAATCGATGCAATCCGGACACGTCACCAAACGGAGGTCGAGGAGGCCGTCAAAGCGATGGAAGCCTTCAAGCCACCGGCAATCGATGACCTGTTCGATCATACCTATGCGACGTTGCCAGCAGACGTCGCGCGTCAAAAAACCGCTTACCTGACTGCGAGGGGGAACTAACATGGCGACACCAATCAATCAGCAAACCGACATGACGCTCATCCAAGCCGTCACGGATGCATTACGCATTAAATTAGCGACCGACGACACGACGCTTGTCCTCGGCGAAGATGTCGGGAAAAACGGCGGTGTCTTCCGGGCAACGGACGGACTGCAAGCCGAATTCGGCGAGGACCGTGTCATCGACACCCCACTCAGTGAAGCGGGGATTGTCGGGACCTCGGTTGGACTTGCCGTCAATGGCTTTAAACCGATCGTCGAAATTCAATTTCTCGGGTTCATTTATCCGGCTTATGAACAAATCATGACCCACGTCTCGCGCATTCGGATGCGGACGATGGGACGCTACAGCGTACCGATGGTCATTCGTGCGCCGTATGGTGCCGGAATCCGCGCCCCGGAAATTCATTCGGACAGCACGGAAAGTTTATTCACCTCGATGCCAGGACTCAAGGTCGTCTGCCCTGCGACGCCTTACGATGCCAAAGGACTGTTACTTGCTGCGATCGATGACCCCGATCCCGTTCTGTTCCTCGAGTCGATGCGGAGCTATCGCGCTTTCAAGGAACCCGTCCCAAATGAAGCCTATACGATTGAAATCGGTAAAGCGAACATCGTCTCGGAAGGGACCGATGTCACGTTGATTGCCTGGGGTGGAATGGTGCAAGTCGCTCAAAAAGCAGCAGCACAGGCAGAAAAACAAGGTCTCTCTTGTGAAGTGCTCGACCTGCGGACACTTTATCCGCTCGATCAAGAGACGATCGCCGCCTCCGTCCAAAAAACAGGACGGGCCGTCATCGTCCACGAGGCCCACGCGATGGGCGGTCTCGGGACAGACTTGATTGCTTTGATTAATGACACATCCTTCCTCTACTTACGGGCACCGATTGCCCGCGTGACCGGATTTGATGTTCCCGTCCCGTTGTTCGCACTAGAGGATCACTATATTCCGACACCCGCCCGCGTACTTGAAGCGATTACGCGTACGGTCGACTTCTAAGGAGCTGAGTTTATGACTGAAGTGAAACTACATGATGTCGGAGAAGGCATGACGGAAGGTGAAATCGCCCATTATCTCGTCAAAATCGGTGATCATGTGACGCTTGATCAACCGGTTGTCGAAGTGTCGACCGATAAAATGGTCGCTGAACTACCGGCACCGATTTCCGGCGTCATCAAAGACATCTTAATTCCGGTCGGCCAGACCGTCACTGTCGGAACGACACTCCTCCTGATTGAATCCGGTGACGAGGAAGCGGCAACACGTGAAACCGTCACCGAGCCATCGCGTCCTGTCGTGAACGCGCGAACACCGCTTGCCATACAGACGCGCCGTGTCCTCGCGACACCGTACACACGAAAAATCGCTCGCGATCACGGAATTGATATCGAACAAGTACCCGCATCGGACCCATCCGGACGCGTTTCGGAAGAGGATGTTCTGCAGTTCGTCACAAGTCGAGAATCCGCGTCACCTGTCCGGCCTGAAGCCGTCACGGCTCCTGAAGCGGTCACACCGCCAGCTACTCCGACGACGTTACCGTTTCGCGGGATCCGCAAACAGATTGCGAAGAAGATGACGCAATCGCTCTTTACGATTCCTCATGTCACGCACTTTGAAGAAATCGACATGACTCGTCTCCTCGCGCTGCGGGCAGAACTAAAAGCGAACGGGACACCGATCAGTGTCAACGCCTTCTTCGTCAAGGCACTTGTCGTTGCCTTAAAAGACTTCCCGGTCTTCAATGCCAAACTGGATGAAGCCAATGATCAAATCATTTTAGAGCAGGAGTACCATATCGGCATCGCGACGGAAACGGAAGACGGCTTAATCGTCCCTGTCGTCCGTCAAGCCGACCAGCTCTCACTCCGCCTGCTACATGAACAACTCGCCGGACTGCACACACGGGCGAAAACAAACGAGTTGCGGGCGGGCGACTTAAAAGCGAGCACGTTTACGATGAGTAATGTCGGACCGCTCGGTAGTACCGGTGCGACGCCCATCATCAACTATCCGGAGACCGCCCTGATCGCTTTTCATAAAACAAAAAAACGGGCTTGCGTCGATGAAAACGATCAAATCGTCGTCCGCTCGATGATGAACGTCTCGATGTCGTTTGATCACCGTGTCGCGGACGGAGCGACGGCCGTCGCCTTTACGAATCGCTTCGCCGGTCTGATTGAACAACCGACTACTTTATTAATGGAGTTGATTTAAATGGTCGTAGGAGAACTGACACAAGAGCGTGACCTCCTCATTCTCGGGGGTGGACCGGCTGGTTACACAGCTGCGATTCGGGCGAAACAGCTTGGACGCAACGTCACATTAATTGAACGGGAACGACTCGGTGGAACATGCTTGAACGTCGGATGTATCCCGTCGAAAGTATTGGCGCATGCTGCGCAGGAGCGGACACGTCTCTCACACTTGACGGCACTCGGCTTTTCCATCGAAACGACACATGATTTCGGCCAGTTAGCAAGCTACCGTGACCAAGTCGTGACGAAGCTGCGCCAAGGCGTCGAAGCGCTATGTAAAGCTAACGATATTGAATACGTGACCGGGTCTGCGTCCTTCCTCTCAGACGACCGGATTGGTGTCGAACACGGACATCAGTTCGATACGTATCGTTTTCAGGATGTCGTGATCGCAACCGGCAGCCACAGCATCCGTGAAGAATCATCCGTTCTCTTGAACGCGGAACAACTGTATCAATTACAAGAGTTACCGGACAGTCTGATTATCATCGGGAACGATTATATCGCGATTGAAGCAGCGATGAGTTTTCAAGCACTCGGGACAGATGTGACGTTGATTGCTGACGGATTCGAGTTCGACACAAGTCTCGAAAAAGAATTGAAGCGGACGTTCAAAAAACAAAAAATCACACTTGTCAGTGGCACTGTGACGACGATTACACCGACAGATACTCACGTCGACGTCACAATCGTCAAGGCTGAACAAGAAAAAACTGTCCAGGCCAGTTACCTCTTCCAGTCGTTGCCACGCGTAGCCAATACACTTGATTTAGGTGTCGATCGGCTTGGTCTGACGTTAAACGAGGATGCAACACTAGTCGTAGATGCGCTTGGTCGAACAAACTTCCCCCATATTTATGCGATTGGGGACGTAACACCTGGTCCGCAACTCGCGACGCGGGCAATCCATGAAGCAAAACGGACGGCGGAACATCTCGGTGGCGCTTCACCTGATACGACGATTCCTTACTTCCCGACAATCATCCGCTCACTTCCGCCAATCGCTTCCATCGGCTTGACGGAACAAGCAGCCACTGAAGGCGGGTTCACGGTGCAAGTCGGACAGTTTCCATTGACGGCAAACGGGGCGAGCAGTATCGATGCGGCCAGCGGTTTTATCAAAGTCGTCTCGGACGCGAAGACATCACTGATTTTAGGCATTCATATGATTGGGGACGGTGCCCTTGAACTCGCCGGTACATGTGCGCTTGCCCTTGAAATGGCTGCGAAACAAGAAGATTTACGTTTTCCGGTCCAAGCACACCCGAGTCGCAATGAAGCCTTGACGGAAGCACTCGAAGCACTGGTCGGACAAGCAATCCATCTTCCACCACGTCAACAGGCTGTCTTCTCGAACACGTAACCACACCACTTGTTTTTGAAGGAGCAATGCCCGATGGAACTTTACTTTACGAAACTTGAATGGGAACACCATTGCTTTCCGATTGCTGCGACGTCGGACGGTCTCTGTTATGTCGGTGCGTTTGACGAACCGTCCGAACTCTTTGAAGACTGGAAACGAAAGCATCTTCCACGGGCTGAAGTCTTAATTGACGATTCAAGAATCAATCCGTACCGGGAGCAACTGCTCGGTTATTTGCAGGGAGAGCGGACGGCCTTTACATTGCCACTTCACCCGATCGGGACACCGTTCCAGCTCGATGTCTGGCAAGCATTGCAAGCTGTTCCATACGGAAACACTACAACGTATTCCGAGATCGCAGCGGCCGTCTCACGCCCTCGTGCCATCCGGGCAGTCGGCACGGCAATCGGGAAAAACCGGTTGCTGTTAGTCATCCCCTGTCACCGGATTGTCGGCAAGAACGGTGATTTGATTGGCTACTGGGGTGGATTGAACATGAAACGCCGCTTGCTTGCCTTAGAGCAAGAAGTCAGTCCGAATACGATGTAATCGAAAACCCGAGCGACTCCGTTTTCTAACAAGAAACGGAACGCTCGGGTTTTCACGTAGACACGGCGTTCATTACGTCGTGGTTGATGAACAATCAGCCTTTTGTTCATATGTTTTTCTCGGTTGAGGCATGAGTCATCGAGATTAACACAAAATGAAATGGAGACAAGCTAAAGGTCAACGATCAAGCGGTTGTTGATTCTCATGCGAGACTTCGCTTTCCACGGGCGGAAGGCGAGCCTCCTTGTCACTTACGTTCCTCGGGGGTCTCACCTATTCCGCTGTTCCCGCAGGAGTCTCCGTCTCGCATGAGAATCAACGGATGACACCTGCTTCAGCATGTTCTTCATCAAAAGAATATAAAGATGAACAGCGGATGACTCAAACGAGGGACGTCACCCCTCCGATATCAGTTTACATTATTGATCCCAAACCGATATGTCGTCTCCCACTGGTACGTCGCACCCTGTTCGATGAGAATCGATGGAAAACGGGATTCATTGACAGCATTCGGATGAACTTGTGCCTCAAGGCAAAGACCAAGTGACGGACGGGACGGGACACCGCGAACCGTATAGTCGGTCAAAAGTTGTGTTCCCGTATATAAGACGACGACCGGCTGATTCGTCGTCATCTGTAACGTTCGTCCTGATACCGGATCCATGAGTTGCGCTCTCCCTTCGTCTAAGACGAACGGATGATCATAACCGTTCCCGGCATTGACCGTCTCCTCACTTTCCGATTCAGCGCCACTGCGAATCGACCGCCCTGTCCGGAAATCAAGGACCGTTCCGTCGACCGCACGGAATTCACCCGTCGGTAGCAGATCGGATCCGAGCGGTAGATAGGTCGAACTCGGTAACGTCAACTGATGATCCAGAATATCGCGTTGTAAGTTCCCGGACAGGTTCCAGTACGTATGATTCGTCACGTTCAATGGTGTCGTCTGATCCGTCGTTGCTTCAATCGACAACGTCAATGCTGTACCGTTTAGCCGGTAGATGACATCCACCGTCACGTCCCCGGGATACCCTTCGCAACCATCCGGACTGAGCGTCCGTAAGTGCAACAGCTGTTCCGTTGCTTCGATGACATCAAAGAAGACTTGATCGAAGCCGTGCGTGCCGCCATGTAAGTGATTCGTTCCGTCATTTGCCGCAAGGTGATAGGTTTGTTCAGCAATTGAAAAGCGGGCTTGCCCAATCCGTCCGGCGACCCGGCCGACGATTGCTCCGAAATACGGCGAATGTTCTTTGTACGCGGCCAGTGTATCGAAGCCGAGCACCACACTCTCCATCTTGCCCGAGCGATCTTTGACCCGGACGTCATTGATGATGCCACCGTAATTCCATATCTCGACTTCCATGTCCGGTTGCATCAAGCGGTGCCGAACGAGTCGCGCGTCTTCTGTTTGATGTGTCTCGTACGTCATCGCCGGTCACCTGTCACTTGATGTGTCACCGTCTGCAGGAACCGGTTAAGTCCCGCCTGCCCTGCCTCCGTCTGTTTGAAGACACCGCAGTCTTCGAGTCCACGGACGAATTTTTCGGCCACCGCTTGTTCGACGTAAGCTGTGACCGGTTGACCGGTGTACTGTTGCTTCAACGATTCTGCCCAAGTCCGGTGTACCGGCAAGACGTCCGTCGTTTCACCGACGATGAACTGTTCGACCTGCTTTAGTTCTTCAAGCAACCGGGCTGGTAAGACCGCAAGTCCCATCACTTCAATCAAGCCGATGTTTTCACGTTTGATGTGGTGGATGTCCGCGTGCGTATGGAAAATGCCATCCGGATGTTCGACAGAGGTCCGGTTGTTTCGTAAGACAAGATCGAGTTCATAGACGCCGTTTCGCATCCGGGCAATCGGTGTCACCGTGTTATGCCGGACGCCGTCTGTCATCGCAATGATTTCCTGCTCCGCGTCACTATACGTCAACCAGGCTGTATACACATCATCGGCAGCAGCGAGTAACTGGTGACGATCAGGGCTACTCAAGCGGATAACGCTGAGCGGCCAGTGTAACGTTTGCCCACTGACATCCGGTTGTTGCGGCAAGTCGAACCGGCTTTGGATCGTTGCTCGGTCCATCGCGAACTCATAACGCCCGCCTTGGTAATGATCGTGCGTCAAAATCGAACCGCCGACGATTGGTAAATCAGCATTTGACCCTGCAAAATAATGCGGGAATTGATCGACGAACTCCAGTAATCGTTCAAAGGCGTCGCGGTTGATTACCATATCGCGATGCGCCTGCGACAAAATGATGCTATGTTCGTTGTAGTAAACGTATGGCGAATACTGCAATGCCCAATCCTCACCTTGGAGTGTCAACGGAACGATCCGGTGGTTCGCCCGAGCCGGATGATTGCTGCGTCCGGCATAACCGACGTTCTCGACACAAAGCAAACACGTTGGATAGGTCGATGCTGCAACAGGTTCTGTCCGGGCTGCCGCAATTTCGCGTGGATCTTTTTCCGGTTTCGATAAGTTGATTGTAATATCAATTTCCCCGTAAACCGTCGCTGCCTTGTACTGGATGTTTTTCGCAATCCGTTTCGTCTGGATATAATTGCTCGCCTGACTGAGTTGATAGAAATAATCCGTTGCGTGCACCGGATTTTCTTTGTAGAGCTGATTGAACGTCGTCGTGATCGTCGAAGGACGATCGACGAACACATCCATTAATTCAGCTGCGAAACGTTCTTTTTCATCGAGTCGTGCTGCAAGCCGTCCGGACGCAATCATTTCTTCCACCAGCGCCTCGAGGATGTCTGGAATCGGTTCCGCTGTAACAGTCCCTGGATCGGTATAATCCGCCTGACCGACAAGCGCAAGAATTCGATTACGCGCATAGATTTCATCTTCTGCGTCAATCAGATGTTCAGCAATCGCTTGCTCAATCAATCGTTTGATGTGTTCATTCATCGCCTTCACTCTCCTCAATCCATTCTCTCTCTTATGTTGTCTGATAGCCGTTCGGACGGCGTTCGTGCCAGTTCCAGGCATCACGGATGATTTGGTCGATGTCCGTCCGACGCGGTGACCAGTCGAGAACACGTTTTGCTTTTTCTGATCCTGCGATTAACGTACTCGGATCACCGGCACGTCTTGCGACGACTTGTTCCGGAATCGGGTGCCCCGTCACCCGGCGCGCCGCCTCGATGATTTCGCGGACGGAAAATCCGTTGCTCGAACCGAGGTTAAAGACATCACTCGTGTGTCCTTGTTGTAAGTAATCGAGTGCGAGAATATGGGCATCAATCAAATCTTCGACATGAATGTAATCCCGGATGCATGTCCCGTCTGGCGTCGCGTAGTCATCTCCATAAATCGAGATGACAGACCGCTGATTGTTTGCGACTTCAAGGACAAGTGGAACAAGGTGTGTCTCTGGTGTATGGTCCTCTCCGACTTCTCCTGTCGCGCGTGCTCCAGCGACGTTGAAGTAACGTAACGCCACATAACGAAGACCATGTGCTTGTTCGCACCATTTCATCATCTTCTCCATCATCAATTTCGTTTCACCGTACGTATTCGTCGGGTTCGTCATTGCCGTCTCGAGAATCGGCATCGTTTCTTGCTCACCGTATGTCGCAGCCGTCGAAGAGAAGACGATTTGTTTGATATCATGTGCGACCATTGCCTCGAGTAAGACTTCCGTTCCGTAGACGTTATTGTTGAAGTATTTTAATGGTTGTTCCATCGACTCCCCGACCAACGAAAAGGCAGCGAAATGAACGACTTGTTCAATCGTCTCTTTTGTAAAGACACGGTCAAGGAACGACCGGTCGCGAATATCTCCTTCGTATAAACGGGCTTGCGGATGGACCGCCTTTTTGTGACCTGCCTGTAAATGATCAATGACGACGACGTCTTTTCCAGCATCAATCAACTGATAGACCGCATGGGAGCCGATATAGCCGGCCCCACCGACAACTAGTACTGCCATATTAGATGACCTCCCGTTCGACTTCACGCGCTCCGTCTCCGACAGTCGCCGTGTAGAACGTTGCCGGATAACCGATCCGGCTTTCATAGCGTTGTCCGACGGCATCGATGAATCGGTCGACTGTTGACGTTTCAACGATTGCAATCGCACAGCCACCAAAGCCGGCTCCTGTCATCCGTGCCCCAAGGACACCCGGTTGCGCCCAAGCCGCTTCGACCAACGCGTCGAGTTCTTGCCCTGTCACTTCATAATCGTGTTGGAGTGACCGGTGCGACGCATTCATCAATTCTCCGAATTCCTCGAGTTGCCCTGCTTGTAGTGCTTCCAAGGCTTGTAACGTCCGCTCATTTTCAGAAATGGCATGGCGTGCCCGGCGCATCAAGCGTTCGTCGTCGAGTGTGACGGTTTCGAATTCTGCCATCGACCAATCTCCGAGCGTTGCATACGGCCGGACTTGCTGTAACTGTTCGAGCACCTGTTCACACTCCGCACGTCGCTCGTTGTATTTTGAATCGGCGAGTTCACGCCGCTTGTTCGTGTTCATGATGATGATCGTATAGCCCGTCAAGTCGAGCGGTGCATACGTGTAATCAAGCGTTTGGCAGTCAAGGAGTAATCCTGACCCTGCCTGTCCCATCCCGATCGCAAATTGATCCATGATGCCACTGTTGACGCCGATGTAGTGATTTTCGACCTGCTGACCGAACTTCACAAGTTCGACCCGGTCGAGATCCAATTCATATAAACGCTCGAGCATGACACCGATGACGAGTTCGAGTGAAGCAGACGAAGACAACCCTGCTCCGTTCGGAATATCCCCTTTAATCAAGACGTCAAATCCTGACGTGATGGCGTACCCGGCTTCCCGGAGGATGTGCACCATTCCTTTGGCATAATTCGTCCAACCGTCTTGCGGATTATGGGCCAAGTCGTCTAATCCGACTTCGATGATGCCGTCTGCTTCGAAGTTGAGTGAATAGAAACGACACGTTGCATCATCCCGTTTTCGGGCAATCGCATGCGTCCCGAGCGTCAAGGCACATGGAAACACATGACCTCCGTTATAGTCCGTATGCTCTCCAATCAAATTGATACGCCCTGGCGCAAAAAAGCGATGTGTCGCCTGTACATCGAATTGCTCTTCAAAGATTTGTTCTAACGTCTGGTCGGTCATGCGATCGGCTCCTTTTGCTCAATTTGTCTCAATTGATAGATGGGTTGAATTCGTAAACAACGTGCTTCATAGTCCGTCGAATAAGAGAAGTTCAGTCCTTGGTTCATCAAGTAAGCACCGCTCACCTGGCGATCTTCCACTTGATAGAGTCTACTTGCATCTAATCCCGTCAGTTTAAAGCTGTACTGGTGAATGCCATGCTTACGCATCGGTGCAACCGCCAAAATGACTGTCTCAGTTTCAGACGTATACTGCATGATGCTCGCTGTCGTTTGTGAGAATGGACTGAGGCGGTATTGACGTCCGTGCTGAACTGTCGGCCGAATCGTCTTGTATGTCTCAATCCATCCTTTCGCTTCCGCGAGTTCACTTGCCGTCCACTCACTTAAGTTTCCACCGATGCCGAGCGTCCCTTGCATCGAAGAGACGAACCGCGTCGCAAGCGGTAAGTTCCGCCCATTCAACCAGTTCGGACCATCCGTCACCCAGCAACTCATCATTTTTGCATTATAGGCAAACGAGAAGTCATGTTGAATCGTCAACCGGTCAAGCGGGTCCGTGTTGTCACTCGTCCAGACTTGTTCCGTCCGCTCTAAAATCCCGAGATCAATCCGACCTCCGCCACCGGCACACGCTTCGAAGTCGACCGTCGGATGCCCGAGTCGTAGCTCGTCGAAGATTCGATATAAGGCATCGACGTGACGCTTCCAAAGTTCTTTTTGCGCGTCCGGCGTTTGCGACGGGACACCCGGCTCAGAGAATGCCCGATTCATGTCCCACTTGATGTAGTCGATTTCGTGCGACGTCAATAATTCATCCATCATGTCATAAACAAAACGTTCGACTTCCGGTAAACCGAGGTTCAAGACGAACTGGTTTCTCGATGTCGTCCGGACAGCACCCGGAGCATGATAAATCCAGTCCGGATGTGCGCGATATAAATCGGAGTCCGGATTGACCATCTCCGGCTCGACCCAAAGACCGAACTGCATGTTTTTTCCCTTCA
Source organism: Exiguobacterium sp. s80 (assembly GCF_018618725.1). Taxonomy (NCBI): domain Bacteria; kingdom Bacillati; phylum Bacillota; class Bacilli; order Caryophanales; genus Exiguobacterium; species Exiguobacterium sp. s80. The sequence continues at coordinate 70,461 of NZ_JACSMP010000006.1, forward strand.
CATACTCAATCAAAGGGGTCAGACCGTTCGGAAACTTCTTCCGATTGACGACCCAGTCGCCTAATCCCGCTTGATCGGAGTGACGTTCACCGAACCAGCCGTCATCGACGACGAATAGTTCACATCCGATGTCCGCTGCTTGATTGACGAGTGCCCGTTGTCCCTGTTCCGTCACATCGAAATACGTCGCTTCCCATGAGTTATAGAGGACCGGTCGAACGTTTTCACGGTCAGACGCCGGCATGATCACGTGACGCTGGAAGTCATGCGCGCGCGCACTCATTCCGGCGAAGCCGTCCGGAGTATAGCCGATATAAAAGACCGGTGTTATTAGACGTTGTTCAGCGTCAAGCGTCCAGCTGAAGTCAAATCCATTCATCCCACCCGATAGTTGGACGAACCCGAAGGCATCTTGTTCAGCGTGAATCGACCAGTTGCCCGAATAGGCAAAATGGCCGTAAATGACTTCGCCCGTCGTCTCTGTCGCATTGTGTTCAAGCGCGAACCAGGGATTTGCCTGGTGACTCGTCACACCGCGTCGACTTTCAATCGTCTTGCGTCCTGCTGTCAGCGGCGTGATTTGTTTTTGGAATTCGCCCGTCCATGTCCCGGCATAATGATGGAAGTTGAGCGTCGGACGATTTAAAAGTCCCATCGCGAACGACTGCGCCGTCGTCAAACGGACAGGTCTTTCTCCTGCGTTTTCGACGATGAGCGAGCGCCCGATCATATCGTATGCCGCGAAAAGTTCATACCGTACCCCGACGCGCAAATCTTGGAGGGGATCGTGGAGCCATAAGACAAGTGCCGTATCCGACAGCTCTGCTTGCTCGAAAGAAAATTGACTGATTCTTGCTCCGTCTGCCCGTTCTGATTTTAACGTCGGTTCTGTATAGACCATCTCACCGAACGGGATAAAGTCGTACGTCGCGACGCCGTCTGGCGATTCGAATGAACTGTGGGCAAGAACCGCACTCGGTAACGCCGCATAATCTGCTCGATACGGAAGTCGTGCCCCGAAATACGTATGAACGAGCTTCCCATTCGCTCCGATTGTCACGACATGCGCGACATCTTGTCCTTCAATCACGAATCGGTGTTTCGATACTTCAAAGATTGCCATGGTCCTACCTCCTTACGTCGTCAGAATCAGTGTCGCAAGCGGTGCGAGTGTCACTGTTCCACTGTATGTCTCTTGCGTCGTCAGCTCCTGATATGTTCCGTCAAGCGTGACTTGTTTCGTTTCTTTTGTGTCATGGTTCATCAGGAAGACGAAATCGCGTGTTTCCCCGTGACGGCGAACGACTTCGACCTGGTCCGGCACTTCAAGCGTCTCGATTCCTGCTTCTTCAAAGGCTTGCGCGTAAATCGTATCGATCATCGCGTCATCGATCGACGCTCCGATGTACGTGATTGTTCCTTTGTATTGATTTCGCGTGACGGCTGCGACACCATCGTAAAATGTATCGCGATAAACGGCGAGCGGCTCTGCCGTCGTCGGTGTAATGAGATCGCACCAGAGGCGTGCCATCGACGATTGTCCGTCAAGTCCCTCGACACGGTTTTGCTGGACCGCTTGAAGGGATTCATATTCATCGATTTCAATGCCGGCATACGTGGCAAACTTCCCGGGAAGTGTTTTCGGGATGACATTGTTATGCGGATCCTTGACACCTGTCCGGTACGTAAAGATGACGTGCCCCCCTTGTTCCATGTAATCAATCAATGCTTGATCGAACGTCGGGTTCGTCAGGAAGTACAGCGGCACGATAATCAGTTTGTAGCCATCAAGTGCATCGCCCGGGAAAACGATGTCCGTCGCAACCTGCTTGCGGACAGCCCCGCCGTAAAAACGGACGAACTCGGTCCGGAAATCAAATGCATCGCTGTGTGGTTGATGCGTCCAGGCCCAAACGTTTTCCTGATCAAAATAGACACCGACATCCGCTCGGTACGTACTGGCATTGATCTCGTCGCCGAACGTATTCAGTTCCGTCATGATCTGTTTGACTTCAGCAAATTTCCGTTTCGGTTTCCCGTCGTGGTCGATGATGCCGTGGCAAAATTCTTCCGTCCCGAACAAGGCTGCCCGGAAGCGGAAATAGACGATCGCTTCCGCGCCGCGTGCAACGGCTTGATACGTCCAGAGGCGAATATGACCCGGGCGTGGTAAGTATCCGATTTTGCTCCACCCCTGTGCGCCACTGAGCTGTTCCATGACCCAGAAACCTTTGCCCTGTTTCGACGACCGGCAGAGATCGTGATCGCTCGCCATCTTCTCAAAACGGTTTGGTTCCGGTAACCCGCCCCAGACGGGATAGTTATCAAATGAGACATAGTCAAGATCTTGCGCCATCTGTTGTTGATTCACAGCCATATCGCTGTAGACGAGGTTATGTGTGATAAAGGCATCCGGATGGATACGTTCCCGTAAGACATCGACTTGCAGCTTGTTGTAATAGTTATAGCCGTCGGCACAAAATCGGTCGAAATCGACGAGCAGGGCTGGACTATGCTCTTGGTAAACTTTACGCGGGACGGGAATTTGTTCCCACGCCGTATAGGTTTGACTCCAAAAGACCGTTCCCCATGTCTCGTTTAACACGTCAAGCGTGCCATACCGCTTCTTGAGCCAGACCTGGAAAGCGGCCCGGTCGATAGCACTGTAAGAGCGGTCCGACTTTTCATGACCGTACTCATTATCTGTCTGCCAACCGATGACACGCGGATGTTGCCCGTACCGTTTCGCCATTTCCGTCGTAATCGCGACGGAAAACTTTTGATAGGTCTCACTGTGAACCGTGTAGTGACGACGCGCACCAAAGCTGATCGTCACACCGTTTTCGTCGACCGGTAAAATTTCCGGATACTTATGACACATCCAGGCGGGTGGTGTTGCCGTCGGTGTACCGAGGACGATATCGAAGCCCGCGTCACTGAGGCGTGCGACGACGTCATCCCAAAAGTCGAAGTCATAAACCCCTTCTTCCGGTTCCATCATCGTCCACGCAAATTCTGCAATCCGGACGACGTTGACCCCCAGTTCTTTCATCAAACGAAAATCTTCCTCCCACAATTCACGTGGTGTTTGTTCCGGATAATAATCGACTCCTAAATACATGTTGCTCCCCCTGACTCAAAAAACAAATTATTTTACTGCACCGGCCGTCATTCCTTTTTGGAAGAAACGTTGGAAGAAGATATAGAAGACCATTGTCGGTAAACTGATTAACACAAGTGAGGCATAGATTTTACCTGGATCGCCGCCGAGTGCATCTTTGAAGAAACTCGGTGCCATCGTGACTGTCTGGTAAGCGGGATCGGTCATGAACGTCAAGACCATCAAGTATTCGTTCCACGAGTTGAGGAACGCATAGATTAATGCTGTCGCAAGTGCCGGTTTCGCGAGTGGCAACATGACTTTGAAGAAGACTTCTAAAATTGTCGCACCGTCGATATAGGCCGCTTCCATCAGTTCGTTCGGCAATTCGTCAAAGTACCCTTTGATGAGCATCAAGCCGAACGGGAGGAAAAATGCAACTTCTGCCCCAATCAATCCCCAATGATTGTTCAGTCCGTCAAATGAACGGAGCGTAAAGAACAAAGGGACGATCATCGAAGCAACCGGTAACATTAAACCGGCGAGGACCATATTGAACATGAGACGCTTTCCTGCGAACTCTAGCTTTGAAAAAGCGAACGCTGCAAACGCAAGAATCGTGATTGAGATGATGATCATGAAGAAAGCAACAAAGAAACTGTTGAAGACGAACGTTGGGAAATTCGGGTTTTGTAACGTCGCGATATAGTTCTCAAATCCATTGACACGTAAGCTTTCCTTGAACATGACAAAGATCGGGAACAGCCAGACGATTGAAGCTAAGGCAAGGACAAGGTTGATCATCCAACGACTCTTTTTAGATTCTACATTCATGGTACGTTCCTCCTTAGTTATCCATTTTCTTTTGTATCCGTAATTGGAAATACGTGATCAGCAACGCGATTGTAAGTAGCACGATGGCGACAGCACTCGAGTAGCCGACTTCCTGTTGGAGCATTGATTTTCGGAATAAGTAGGTCGAGATAAATTCTGTGGACGATCCCGGCCCACCGGCAGTCGTGATCCAGACTAAGTCAAATGTCTTCAGTCCACCGATGACACCGAGGATCGATAACGTGAAGGTCGTGCCCTTTAAGTTCGGGAACACAATGCTCCAAAGGGTCCGGAAGAAACCAGCTCCATCAATTTTCGCAGCTTCGAAAATTTCTTTTTCAATCGTCAACATCGCCATGTAGTACATGACCATCGACGACCCTGTCCACTGGAAGATATTGATGGCGATGACGGAATAAAGCGCGATATCCGGATCGCCGAGCCAATTCTGCTCGAGACTCCCAAGACCGATTGCACGTAAGAATTCGTTGATGTAGCCAAATTGGAAATCATAAATTTGTGTGAAAGCTGCCCCAAGGACGACCGGACTCAAAACGACCGGGAAGAAGAAGACCGATTTCATCGCAGTCCGCAGCGGTCCTTGTGTATGCAGGAAGTACGCGAGAACAAGTCCGATTCCAGCCTGGATTGTGACCGTCAAGACGGTGAAGATGAAGGTGTTTTTGAGCGAAAGATAAAAGTCCGGATCTCCGAACATTTCCGCATAGTTTGAAAGCCCGACAAACGCTTTATCAAACGAAATCCCGTCCCATGAGAAAAACGAGTTATAGGCATTGTAGAAAATCCCGTAGTAGATGAAACTGACGACGAAAAGGACGATTGGTGCGACAAATGCCCAACCGACCATATTTTGTTTCATCTTGCCTTTTTTTCTTGGAGCAGGTGAACGTGTCGCTGCTGGTTTTAACGGCTCTGCTTTTGGTTTAATCGGCAATTCCTGACGCTCTGTCTGCATGTTGATTCCTCACTTTCCTCTTTTCCAAAAATCAGGAAGTGATACGCCAGGCGCATCACTTCGCTGTCTACTGCTTATTTCGCCGATTTATCCGCTGTATCTTGAACACGTTGAAGTGCTTCTTTCGGATCTTGACCTGTTGCGATATTTTGAAGTTCCTTCCCGAGGATATCGTTCAATTTCGTATCCCGGATTCCACGGCTCGCGACTGCGTCCGCAAGCGTATCGTTTAACATTTTGTATGATTCTTTTTCGCCTTCCGATGTGAAAGCGGAATCAGAGTCGATTGTGACATCTTTAATTCCTGGTGCCATCTCGAACTCACCCATGTATACTTCTTGTCCTTCACCTTGACTCATGAAGGCGATGAACTCTGCTGCACCTTCTTGTTGTTTCGATTCTTTATTGACACCAAGCGCCATATCGATTGAAGCGATGATTGGTTGTTCTGTTCCGCCTACGAGGTTAGGAAGTGGTGCAAATCCAAGCTCATCGTCAATTTTCCATTTGTCTTTTTTCTCAGCCGTCGTCATCGAGTGTGCTTCCCATGAACCGATGACCCACATCGCAGCTTTTTTATCGAAGAACTGGTTCATCCCGTCATTGTAAGTCGCAAGACCCAGCGCTCCTTCTTGGAAGACTTTATCTTCGAAGAGGTCTTGCCATACTTGTGCTGTTTTGACCATTTCGTCATCTGTCCATTTTGCTTCACCCGACAAGACTTTTTGAATGTAACCCGGCGCGACTTGGTGACTGAGGACATTGTAGACATCGATGTCGATCCAAGCATCTTTTGCTCCGAGCATCAATGGAATGACTTTATCGCCAGACGCTTTGATTTTTTTGACGGCATCAACCGTTTCTTTATAGTTCTTAGGTGGCGTGACACCGTATTTATCAAGCATCGTCTTGTTGTACATCAAGTATGCTTGTCCTGTGAAACCGATTGGGACTGCGTATTGTGTACCATCAAGTGTCGTCTGTTCAATCCCGAGCTCGACGAATTTATCTTTCCATCCATCTCCGGCTGCTTTATCCATATATGAATCGACCGGTACGACACGATCTTTATACTGCTGAATCATCGGTTCTTTTAAGCCAATGATGTCTGGGCCTTTACCTGACAACATTGCGACTTGAAGTTGCTTTTCATAGTCTTCACTGTACCGTTTGAATTCGACTGAATACTTGTCTTGCGATTTGTTGAACGCATCGACAACGGCTTTCCCAGCTTCAGGTTGTGGTGCCCAGCCCCACCAGGTAATGATTGTTTTACCGTCTTTTGTTGTCGTCTGTTGCTCATCTTCGCCACCACAAGCTGCGAGTAGTGCTGATAATGTAAGAACCGATGCTGCCGCTAAAATCTTCGATTTTTTAAATTTCATCTGATTGATCCCCTTTTTATGTGTAAGTATCATGCGTATTTTTGACCGTGTTGACCTTCCAGTTTCGCTTGTTTGCACCAGTCTTCCATCACCGTTTGGTCGATCGGCATTCCCTGTAGCCGAATCAACACGCGGGCAATCAAACGTAACCGATAATCCAATGTGTCGACTTCGCGAGCGACAAATAAGTAAAACTCTCCGCCAAGTGTTAAGCAGCCTGCCGTCCGCATTTGTTGCATCAATGCGCGTAATTCGATGTATCCGCTCTCATTTTTTCGAACATGCAGTTCTGAGGAACGGATTGTCAATACTCCTTGCACGGATGACATCCGGAATTGAAAAACTCCATCTTGTCGCGGACGGACGAGCACGATGTCTTGGTCCGGTGACCGTTCATCCCCTAGTTGTTGTTCAGTCATCCGCTGCGTTTGACGATCATAGTAAAAGCCGCGGATGGCCCCGTAACGCCCAAAAGCTTCACGATAGGAAACCCACGGATCTTTTGTTTCCATCGGCGCGTTGCCTCCTTCTTTCCGTTTCAGCTCGACTGGTCTTCGCCAGTCCGCATCCACCTCCACCGTTCACATGAACTTAGTAAATTAAATTTATTATCTATCTTTAAAAAGACTATAGCATATGACTTTTATATTTGTAAACGTTTTCATAAATTATTTTTTTGGGTTATCTCGAGATTGCTTGAAGTCCTGATAACTGAGGGCGTGACAAAGCGTCTTTTTCGTTGCTTTCCTCGGGCGAGGCGCAAGCCGTTGCTCCTTGGTCCTAACGGACACGAGCAGGGTCTTGCCTGCCTCTGAAAGTGCGTTAAACACGCACTTTTTCCCGTAGGAGTCAACGAAACGTGACGCTTTTTAAGTAATACCGTGAGAGAAATCCAGGCATGCAGACGATTTGGAGCGCAATCCGTCTTGAATCGCTTTAGACCAATTGCCGCTTTGAAGATGAAGCGAGAAAGGGAAGCGCGAACTGATTGCTTCTCGTTATCGCATTTTCACTCTTCATAAGAGTTTGCCTACAGTCAAAAAAACTACTTCCGTCATATCGATGGAAGTAGTTTATACTTTAAATCGTTTGAAAGACACTATTTGTCGCTAAGGCAGCTGCACTAAGTGCCCCTTGTTTTTCACTCCACGGCACCATCTTCACGTCCGTCTGTCGCGAGGCTGTTGTCAGCGCCGTATGCGCGACCCGTTCTTTAATCTGCTCGACGATGCCCGGTGCGCGTTCAAACATCGGGCCGCCTAGTAAAATCCGTTTCGGGTTCAACAAGTGAATCGTATTCAATACACCAATCCCGATATACTCTCCTGCTCGATGATAGGCGCGCGCCGCTTGTTCGTCTCCTGCCACTAAACGACTCCGCAGTTCCAGTAAGGTTTTTACTTGCGGATCAATGACTTCAAAATCGCGCAACAGTGACTTTTCGCCTGCCAATGCCTCGAGGCAACCACGATTGCCACAAGAACAGATGGGTCCATCTAAATCAAGTCGCATATGTCCGACTTCACCCGTGATGTGGTTTTCCCCATCAATCAACTTTCCATCCAGTACATAGGCGCCTCCAATCCCTTCGCCTGCATAAAGGTAAAAGAATTGATCGACCCCAACCCCCTCGCCAAATAACAATTCGAAGGAAGCGAGCGCACGCACGTCATTCTCGATGAAAACTGGATAGGCAAATCGTTCCTCTAAATGTTTTTTTAGTGCGACATCATGAAGGTGGAACCGAGGGGCAAATAGGATGACACCTGTTTCCGGATTAACCATCCCGTGGACAGAAATCCCGATGCCATGAATCGTCCCGACACCGTTTGTCGCTTCAATCAATTCTTCACACAGTTGACTGACGGCATCAATCATATCGTCACTCGTATCAAAGTGTCCGATTGATTCGACTTCATGAATCGTATTTCCACTCAAGTCGGCGATGACACCGATGAAACGATGACTCGTCGCATCGATTCCGATGACATATTGTTCCGTCGCAACCAATTCAAGCATGATTGGTTTGCGTCCCCCATTCGAAACTCCGAGTTCCCGCTCCGTCACGAGACCATCGGCAATCAACTCACTGACGATGTTCGAGACCGTCGGCTTCGTCAAATTTGTCCGCTGGGCAAGTTCGACCCTCGAAATTGGCTGATGCATTCGAATCAGGCGTAACACAAGTGCCCGATTGTAGGAGCGCATCCATTTTGAATTACGTGGTGTCTCTTTAGTCATGCTTCCCCTCATCCCCTCTAACCTTCTCCTTCCTATCTTCGCACATTTTGTAAGGGATTTCACTGTCTCCTTTTTAACTCATTTTGAAAGAGAAAGAGGCGAGGTTTCACGCTTCATCATACGGCTGCTCGATGACGAGGATTCGGCTACCGTCTGGCTTTTCCGTCAACTCCATTTCAATAATGGCCTGCCCGACTAGCAACACAGCCGGCAATTCTGGGTCCGTCTTCCGAAAAAAGCTGACATGACCTTGATAAACGTCCATATAATCAGCGAATAAAAACGTTCCATTGACATGGATTTCGTCTTGCTTCGGGTTGAATTCAAGTCGCGGGACCCCGAACCATGCTTCTCCGTTCAAATACAACAATGGTTTGTTTCCAATTCCTTCATTGGTGGCTCGGCGCACTTCAATCGCTCCTTTCGTCTCATAATAAAGGCGGTCATCCCCTCGTGTCGCAATGACAATCGGATTGTCTTGATACAGGACGATTTCAAGAATTTCATCCGCCTGTTCGACATAATAACCCGAGTCATCAGCTGTCGCAAAACTAATCGTGTACAGTTGAATCCAGGCGACGACATCTGTTACTTCGACCGGCTTCAAAAATAACGCGGAGACAAGATACGTCCGCTCCGGCATCACGATTAAGTTGACACAGATATCTGCCAATTGAATCGTTCGTACTTGTGTTGAAGGATACATTTCTTCGTAATCTTTCATAAAAATCACTTCATAATAATGCGTCGTCTCCCGGAGCTCTCTCCCAGGTAAACGACGATCAAAGTCGGCAATCTGGATGCGTTTCATGTTGTGCCTCCTCTGCAAAAACCTGTAAGTGTCTCATGCTGATTATTACCCAAAATTTGGTCTCTTTGCACTCCCCTAAAAATCAAAAAATCACCTCCCGATTTTTTCAGGAAGGTGACGCGTCAGATTGTTTTCATTGGAGATACAAGTCGTAGAGAACATAGAGCACTAGCGCAATCACAAAGACGAAAAAGAATTTTCCCGTACCAAAAAAAACACGGTCGCTTGTTTCGTTCCGATTATTTTTATCCGGATACATTATACAACTCCCTTTCTCATCTATCCAATTTTTCTCATATTGAATAGTTTCGCCTTTTGCGGCATCAATTCCTTCCGAACTGACGATTGATTTCTTTAAGATTTCATCCCGTTCGCAAAAAAGACGAGCGTTTCTTCTTCGTCCGTCGTTAACACACGGTCGACCGTTTCTTTGTATAATCGATGCATCTCTGAAATCTTCCCACCTGCTCGCTCCGTCACATCCATCGCCTGACGTAACATCACGACTTCTTGTTCGAACGCTTCGCGGGGCATTGCCTCACCGTGCGACCAAACGTAATACGCCGCATCATACTCCGCGATTGCATCAAGTAACAACGTCATTCGCTCGACCGTATAGTTCCATTTCGCCGAAAAGATATCAGCATACATCGCGTCCCCTAAAAATAAGACACGTTCTTCCGGTATGTAAACAAGCAGACTCCCGGGTGAATGGTCATTTTCGACTTCGCGCAGAATACAATGCACATTCCCTAAGTCGACGACAAGTTCTCCCTCGAATTGAATATTTGGCAATTGTACTGCTATATCACGTGTCGGACCAAACTCGAGCTTGATGGCATCGGCACAAAACGGTATCTCGATTCCCTGCTCGATTCGCGCTTCGAGTGATTCATCTGTCCAGTCATAATCTAGCATCTGTTCAATTCGCGCTACCGTCCGCTTCGTTGCCATCGCCGGAAGGTTCATTTCCTTTAGTCCGAAAATATGATCCCAGTGCCAATGCGTCAATGCCAGTAAATCAGGTTTTTTCAAGCCCTGTCGCTCCACTTCTTCTAAAAACAGTGCCGCATGCCGGCTCGAGTTTCCTGCGTCAATCATCAGACTGCGTTTTGCTCCGACGATCAGCCCTAAAATCGGTCGATCCGTTTCACTGACCGGCGTTTGATACCATACACGATCCGTCAATTGGTTAAATTGTTGCATCTTCATCGCCTCCTGCTTGTAGTATAACGAAAAAGCCCATCCGGATGACGCCCGGATGGACCAGTTCAATGCCTTTACTTCTTATTTTCTTTTTGACGGAAAGGCCACCAGACACCTGAACCGAACGAAACCGTAATCGCCGGGATCAAGAGCGGTAAGACAATCAATCCATACAAGAGAAGACCCGTGATGACAATCGTCGCGATTTGAACGAGACTGAGGACACCGGATGGCATCATCGCACCGAACGTACCGGCGAGGATGATCGCTGCCGTAATGATGACCGAGCCCATTTTTTTCATCGAGATGTACATCGCTTCTTTCGTCTCAAGTCCGTTGATCGTTTCTTCGCGGAAGCGATCAAGGAGGAAGATTGAATAGTCGATGCCAAGTGCGACAAGCATGACAAAGCCAAAGAATGGAACCGCCCAACTGATTCCGTCATACCCCAGTCCGTTGACGAAGATCAACTCTGCGATTGAGACCGACGTATAGTACGTCAGTAACAATGAACCAATCATGAACAGCGGCATGATGAACGAACGGAACATGATTGCGAGGACGATGAACAGACTCACGATCATAATCGCGACCGTCCGCGAAAAGTCCGCTTTTGACGTATCGTTTAAGTCACTATTGATGCTTGAAATACCACCGTAAGCAACTTTTGCCTCTTCGAGTGGCGTATCTTTTAACGTACTCGCAGTCGTTTTTTTAATCGCCGCGACTGTTTCGATCGCTTTTGGCGAATAGGGATCGTCGTTTAAGATGACTTCAAACTTCAATCCTGTTTCGTCATCAATTGCATATCGTTCGATGACCGGTTCAAACTCTTTATTCGTTAACGTCTCTTTCGGAATAAACATTCCGGTCCCGCGAATCGTTTTCGAATCGCCCATCTCAGTCAGAATATCCGCTACATCCGTTAAACCGTCTTCGATTTTTTGAAGACCCTCATTTGCCGAACCGACACCGTCCGCAAGTTGCGTCAAGCCACCACCGAGCTGTCCAGCTTGTGCACCTTGTTGTTCAATTCCTGTCGCCGCTTGCGCAATGCCGGTTTCAATTTGCGTCAATTGTTCCGATAAAGCGGACAACGTCCCGACCGCTTGCGGTATGTTTTGTGTCGTTTGCAGTCCTTGACCGACAGCGCCGAGCTGTTGATTGATTTGACCGAGACCATCTGCTGCCTGTTGCAATTGTGTTGCCCCAGCCGTCGCTTCGTCTCCAGCCGGAAGCTGTCCACTAATCGATTGAAGGTTTTTTTCGACTTCCTCTAAACCTTGACCGACTTCACCAAGACCCGTATTGGCATCTTTGACCCCATCTGCAATTTGCGCGAGTTGGCGGTCGACGTATAAATCGGGGATGACCTCACCCGTTGGTCTTGAAATCGACCGAACGGATTTGACACCATCCAATTTGACGAGCTCGCGACTTAACTGCTCCGCATAAGGAAGTGTTTCTTCTGTCACGATGTCTTTATCGTCCTTTAAGATGACGTTGACGGGGAGCGATTCTCCCGCACCAAATCCGTCTGAAATCGCATTTAACCCTTTGACGGTTTCGTATTTTTCTCCAATCTCATCGACTGTATTGAATGAAAGATCGTCATCATACGTAAAGAGCGTCGGGACTGTAATGACGGCGACGATTGCCATCGCGAGCAATGGACGGCGAATCGATAATCCGCCGTAACGTGACCATAACTTACTATCACGGTGACTCGCTGCACTTTTCGACGGCCAGAATAATTTTTCTTTTAACGTCGCCATGAAGAATGGGACGAGTGTAAACAGGACGAGCAGTAAGACGGCAATCCCGACCGCTACTGCAACCGATGATTTAAAGATCGGGAAATCTGCGAATCCGATTGCCGAGAAACCGACGAGAACGGCAATCCCACTAATCAGCAATGTCCGACCCGCTGTTTTATACGTGTTGACGATTGCCGTTTCGACGTCATGTCCAGCTGTCAGTTCTTCCTTGTAGCGGCTTAACAGTAAGATACAGTAATCTGTCCCAATCCCGAATAAGATCGCGACGAGGAAGATTTGTGTGAAGTTCGAGACCGGGAAACCGAACCAATCAACAAAAAACGCCACAAATGATTGGCTCATCAGGTAGGTTACGCCGACTGCAAGCAGTGGAACGAACGGTGTGACGATCGAACGGAAGACGATAAGCAATAAACCAAAAATCAAACCGACAGTAATTAACTCCGTCCGTTTCAGTCCTTCTTGCGAACTTTTGTTGACGTCTGCATTAATCAGCGATTCACCTGTCAGATAAATCGTCCGGTCGTTCGGAAGGACATCCGCCCGGATTTTTTCCGCGAGCGCTGTAATTTCTTCTTGTGACCCGTCCACTGTAATTGGAACGAGCACCGTTTTTTTATCTTTTGAGACAAGTTGTCCTTCCGTTTCCTCACTTTCAAACGGATTAAGGACACCGGTCACAGGTTTGTCGAGTTTTTCTAAATCCGTCACGATTTGACCGATGTCAGTGCGGTCAGACGCTGAGATCTTGTCCTTTAACGGGATGACGAGCGAAATGGTTTCTTCACTTGCACCAGCTGCCTGTAAAATATCTGCTGCGCGCTGCGAATCTGCATCACTTGCGAGCTGAATCGCTCCAGCATCCTCTGCTTGTTTCGATAAGTTCGGTGCCGCTAAAAATAGACCGACTGTCGCAATCAATAAGACGATTACGATCGGCCAGCGCCACTTGATGATTTGTCGCATGCCTTCTCCACCTCTTCTAGTTCTATTTTTCTCTGCTGCTTAATCTTCAATCTTTAAAATCGATTTAACCTTTTTAAACGTTTCGATAAACTGTTGAATTTCATCGTCCTCGACCTTACCGTCAATCAATTGTTCCAAATAGAGATAGATTGCCTGGTTCGATTCCTCGACGACATCGTGTCCTGCTTGCGTCAAAATGATTTGTTTCGTCCGATGATCATCTTCCGCCCGTTCGACTTCCACGAGTCCTTTTTCATTTAACTTTTTCAGACGGTTTGAAATCGCGCTTTTATGGACACCTTGCATGACGGCGATTCGTCCCGAAGCAATCGGTCCGTATTTACCGACGATTTTCAATAAATGAAGTTGCTCTGGAGAATACAAACGCCACACGGGAGATTCAACGGACTTTAATACGCGTTCCGTCCCATGAATCATGACTTCCTCAAACAGAAGGACGGCTTCCCGAAGATTGTCTTTCATTTTAGTTTACCTCCTAAACTGTTAGTGTTAGTTTAGCCCCTCAACTAGCTGACGTCAACTTCAAACTGTCACAATTAGGCAGACAGACCCGAGCAATGTTCGATATGATAAAAGAGAGCTTGATGTTTGCTAGATAAAGGAGGAAGAACGATGACCCTTTTATTTTGGATCGCCCTTGTGATTTGTATCATTGGACTTATTTTTACACTCATGGTCGGACGTAGCCGTAATGAAGAAAGCTACAGTAACAAAACAACTGCTAAAAACATGGTTTGGATGTACTTGATTTTACTACCGGTCATCTTAATCGTACTTGGTGTATTTTATTACCTGCTGACAAAGTAAACTAAAAAAAGATAAGCGGTCCCTTAAGCTACTACCGTTAAGAGACTGCTTATCTTTTTTGATTAATTTAACGTTTTTGGACGGACGATATAAATGTCGCATTTCGCATAACGGGCAATGTTTTCGGATACACTCCCAATCATAATCCGTTCCATTGCGTTCATGCCGACAGCCCCACAGACAATCAGTCCTGCCCCGACACGCGGTGCAATGACTTTCGGGATCAACGTCTTAGGTGACCCTGTCTCGATGACGAGCTCGACTGCATCCAACCCGGCTTGATGTGCCTGTTTTTCGTATCGTTCAAGTAATTCTTGTGCATACTCTGTCACGTTTTGGTCAATGAAGCGTTGGTTGGCACGGACATTCGCGAATGTCTGAATGTCGATGACATGTGTGATGACGAGCTTTGCATGATCAATTTTTGCAAACTGGACCGCTTTATCGAATGCCAAGTCTGCTGTCTTTGATCCGTCTACTGCGACCAGAATTGTATGGTAGTGGCTGTCCATCATGATTCACCCTCTCCACTCAAACAAAGGCAACACTCATAATTTATCGTTGTTTTCGTTCTCCAATGCTCTGTTTTCATGATCGAGTTTCCGTTCTGCTTCGATGCCTTCCGGCTCCGTCTCAAGAATACTTTTAGGTGACGGTGTCGGTCGCTCCGCACCTTCTCGATCCGCGAACAAGACGTAAGCACCATGCCGGACACCGACGACATGACGTTCGATTTCCTCGTCCGCTAGACCAAGCGACGTAAATGCCGTTCGGATTTCATCTTCTGTCGCCGGCTTTCCAGTAAAACGCTCGAACAATGTCCGTTTACCCGTGACGAGTTGTGCTGCTGACTGTCCCCGCAACATCGCCATATCGGTTTTATCCTGTAAGACGACGTATAAATCTTCCTCAAGATACCCTTTAAAATGTAAATCTTCAATATCCCGAATCAATTCGGTTTCATTTTCATACGTTCCGATAAATTGTTTTTTCCCCATTTGACTGTGTCCCCCTTTTTAACTTCTATAAGGGATATACCCGAAAAAACGAAAAGCAATGATTCAAACTGTCGGTTTGTTTCAAGAAACTGGTGTTTTTTGTTCTGAAAAAACCTTTTGTCGTCTCCGAAAGACCACTACTGTGACGATTGCGACTGCCACCGTCGCAATAACGGTAATCCATTCCTGTGTTAAAGTGAGACGATCGTTAAAGAACAGCCCACTATAAAACCAAATCATCACTACACCAAACACCCAATCCGAATGGAACCAGCTGAATACTAGTACACCACCGGCAAAAACAATCAGCATGATACTCGTCCAAAGCGAGACACTTAAACCAAACAGTTCCTCAAACCGGAAATCACGTAAAATCCGAAACGGTAAAATTAAGATTTGGACGCTCGACCAGGCTAGAAAGACGGAAAAAGGCGAGCGCATCCAAGGTGAACGGTTCGGATGCTGTTGAATTTTTGAATAGATGAGACAAAGACTTATGAAAGACACTGTCATCAACACGAGTTCCCACGGCGGACCTACAATCGAACTTACTCCGAGTCCAATCATCGTCAAACTGAACCATCCACTTATATCAAGTATCAACGTTCGATCTGCCGGATAAGATCGGACTGGACGGATGCACCAAATCAGGAGTGTCGTATACAGAACACCGACGACAGCATCAACGAATGGTGCCGGCATGATTGCTAACGGTAACTCGGTCGTCATCTTATACCACACGACACGGGCAAATAAAACGAATAAAAACGATAAAAAATTGAGTAAACGAAGTCCCGTCAGTGTCAACATCTCGCGTCCACCTCCTTACCTAGTCTTTTCCCGACGCGACATGCTCGAAAACAAAAAAACTGTCTTCAAGAAACGGATTCAGGTACGATGGAAAGATAAAGGAGCGTTGATCATATGCAACCATTCATCAAGCCCCACCAATATAATTTCATCCGGAATCAAATTGAGTTATTACTTCAACAATTAACGACCGTGAATGACCCCGATGTCCGTGATGCCGTTTTATACAGCGCGACGACAAAAATTTTCGACATCATTCCCATTCTGTCCCCGGAACAAGAGGAACTTTTGATGACGATCCGGAATCAAGCTTCAGAGCAACAGCTGTTCACGTATCTCGATCAAATCCAACCGTTCGTCGAACCATTTCCGACGATCACCCCCGCTGAAATCCAGGCACTTTTTCCAAAGGTAAAAAAACTCCATCTTCCTCCACTCGATACGATTGATTTTTTAATGACGACGTATTTGAGTTGGAATGATACGAGCAACAAAAAGAAATTTTTTGTTTATCCGCTCGACGGGACGTGGATCGGACTCGAGAGCACCTATTTACCAAACATTCAGCACGGAATTTGCAGCCTCTGTAAAACAAACAATGAGGTCGCGCTCGTCTCGGTTCGAACAAATAAATCAGCTGATCACTATCGTGCTGTCGGGAACTACTTATGCATCGATAGCGACCAGTGTAACGCTTCCATCACAGCGATTTCTGATCTTGAAAAATTTTTAACAAATGCTAAATAACAGCAAAAGCGAAGCACCCTGTTTTCGGGAGGCTTCGCTTTTTAATCAGCTTGTAAATAGAATTGATTTTTCCCGCGCCGTTTCGCTTCATACATCGCAATATCCGCTTGTTCAATCAACGTCGTCCGTGACGTCGCATGTGTCGGATAGATTGCGCACCCGATGCTCGCTGTCATGCAGACCGGTGTGTCTTGAAGAATAAAGGGGCGTTCAAACAATTGTACGAGTAATTGTCCACACTCCTCAATCACGTTCGTTTCTTTCACGTCAAATAAAAGGACAACGAATTCATCACCGCCTTGACGGGAAATGACAGTGTTGTGTGGTAATTTTTTCTCAAGACGGCTGGCAATATCGATGATGAGTTGATCGCCGATTTGGTGACCATAGGTGTCATTGATTTGTTTGAAGTGATCCACATCAATAAAATACAGAGCGGCTAACCGTTCGTGTATTTCAGCGCGACGCAGCTCTTCTTTAAAGAGACGGGCAAACAAATACCGGTTCGGCAAATTCGTCAATGCATCGTGATAAGCCATGTGCTCCATTTCTTCGAGCGCTCGCTCCAAGTCCGCCGTCCGCTGGTCGACTTTCGCCTCCAAGTTTTCCCGAAGCCGTTGATTGTCCATGACAATACGAATTTGTCGCGAAATCAACAACGGTGTCGCAATCATCAGCCCGATGGTCAACCCGTTAAAGGTGACGGCTTGGCGCGCCATTGTGATAAATAAAATCAACAAGAAAATATAAGGCGTCACTAAGCGTACCCAATCCAGCACGCGACGATTTAACATGAAATCGACAGACCGCTCATCTGCATTAAATAAAATCGCGGCTCCCCCTACTGTCAACGTCGTCGCGAGCCAAACTGGATCGAGCCACATGGCGGACACCGGGAAGTCCGCCCGATACAACACGACGTACAGAAGGTCGGCTAATAGTTGTAAGTGAAAACCTAATAAGACGAGCAACAACGATCTACTGTTGCCTCGTTTCATCACGCCAAAGAATAAGATGATCATTCCTCCAAGGAGTAACAAATCACCTAGCGGATAGCGAATCAACAGCAAGGTTTCTAAGTCAAATCCGGTCGCATTTTTTAAATAGGGTGTAATCATATAGTGCCAAGATATCGATCCTGCAACGATCAGAATAATTAATTCATCGAATAAGAAAAATCGCAGATTGATTTGAGTACGGCGATTGAATAAAAAATAACAAAACGCAATCAAATAAAAGATAATCTGCAAGCTGAAGACAAAGTCAATCCAGTCGAATGGTCCAAAGCGTTCAGCCCGCTGAATTTGCAAAACCAATTGACCTACTTCACCTGCAATCAAAGCGATATTTCCTAAGAGCAACAGGAAAAAAAGTCGTTGCGTAAAGGGACGAGTGGGATGTTTATAAATCGCCAGTAGGAGCATTGCAGAAGATAAAACAGCACCACCCGTCGTAAATAGACTATTACCGATTCGTGCGAGATCGGAGGACGTTCCTACAATGCCTAACCAGCTAAAATGACTCAAAATCCAAGCAATTATCAAAATATAAATTAATTTTTGTCTCACTTCGTCCTCCTCCCTTCAAATAGTTCTAATGTCCTATCATCTATCGGTCAAAACAATATATTTTTAACCTTCTTTTCTTATTATATTCAAAAAGTTTTTTATTTTCCTCTATTCCGCCTATCGAAGTATTTGGTTTGGTCGACCCTAAAAAATGCTTGCTCGAATGAACGAGCAAGCATTTTAAACTGTAGACAAAGTGCTATCGAGAGACGAAGCATCTTTTTTCGTTGCTTTCCTCGGGCGAGGCGCAAGCCGTTGCTCCTTAGTCCTCACGGACAACGAGCAGGGTCTTGGCTGCCTCTGAAAGTGCGTTAAAAACGCACTTTTCCCGTAGGAGTCAACGAAATGTGACGCTTTTTAGGTAACACCGTGACGGAAAGCCGGGCATGCAGACGGTTTAGAGCGCAATCCGTCTTGACTCGCTTTTAAAGCGAAAAGCAATCGTAAGCGACCCAGCAGCTTTGCTGTAGCGGCGTGACCGATTGCCGCTTTGAAGACGAGGCGAGACAGGCAAGCGTGAACGGATTGCCTCTCGATACCGTATGTTTACGCTTTTTAATAGTTTTTCTACACGCTGAAATGCTTGCTCGAATGAACGAGCAAGCATTTTAGTGTATTTTTAAGATGGAAGTACGCTAGACAATGGAAGTAGAATCGTAAATGTACTGCCTTCGCCTTCTTCAGATTCAACGTGGATCGTTCCATCATGTTCCTTGACGATTTCTTTACAGATTGATAACCCGAGTCCCGTTCCACCGATACGACGCGTATCGGAATTGTCTACGCGATAAAATTTATCAAACAGATGAGCAAACGCATGAGGCGGTATGCCGATCCCTTCGTCAATGACATGAATGATGACATTCTCATCATCCAAGTCCAGAACGACGTCAATTTCTCCACCATCCGGTGAATATTTGATTGCATTATTAATTAAATTACTTAAGAGCTGTTTAATACGATCTTCGTCAGCATGAATGGCTGGCAATTCCTTATTTAAGAGGCGTAGTCGAATCGAGTGGCGTACACTCGACGTCTCATAAATTTCGACGACTTGTTTCGCGACAGTGTACAAATGAAGTGTCGTCTTTTGATAGAGCTGCGCCCCTGATTGCATCCGTTGAACGTCTAAGAAGTCTGTCACTAAGTTTGACAAACGACCTGTTTCGTCATGAATCGTTGCTAAATATTTTTTTTGCTTCATGACATCGATTTCACGGTTCAACATCAACTCCGTAAATCCATAAATGGATGAAAGCGGTGTTCGTAACTCATGGGAGACCGTTGACACGAGTTCTGTTTTCAGGCGATCCGCCTCTGTTTCCCGGGTAATATCACGAATGACAAGAATGACACCTTTCCATCCGCCTTCAATATCAATCCGTTCCGCATACACTTCGAGGTGTGCTGTATTGTTTCGCACATCGAACTGAAACTTATCCGGAGGAACGATGCCTGAGCGAATTAAAGTGACATACTCATCAAATACGTCACGATCGTCGACTACACTTCGCATCACTTCAATCACATAGGACCCGGATGATAAGGTCCGGTCACTCGTGAACTCCGATTGTAATTCCGGAATCAGGTCAAACAGCGGACGGTTGACATACAGTTCGTCATTTCCGTCTTCTAGATAGATGATGGCCTCACGAATCGAGTCTAAAACTTGTTCCGTTTTTTTCTTTTCTTGTTTCATCTCTTCATACGAACGTGTCCGTAACAGAGAGAGCGTCATTTGTTGGGAGAAATCGCGCATATCAAGTAACTGTTGCTTTTTGTAAGGCGACTTGTACCGGACTAAATAAACTGCCGCCATCAACTGACCACTTGCCGGATCATAGATAGGTAGTGCCACTTCGTGTGTACTAAAGCTGTACGGAATGTCCGCTGTTCGGTCGACACGTTTTTCAGATTGAACGATCTTTTTACCTAACAGCATCCGACTTAACACGGACGTATCGTCAGTTCGTAAGGCTTCCAGGTGACTTTGTTTCATGCCATTCGTCGTCGCACCGATGTACATGCCTGCTTCATAAAGAAGAAGCGCTCCGTACTCTGAAGACGTGATATCAATCATTTTCTGGATGATTGACGGATAGGCTTCCATCGTTTCTCGAATGGCTAAGGCTTCTGTCAGTTCACTTCTGAGCTTTAATTTTTCTTCATTTTGTTTCGTTGCCTGGTAGGCTTCCTCTAATTCTTCTTGCTGTGCTTGCAGTTCTTCTTGTTGTGCAAGCAATTCTTCACTTTGCGCTTGCAACTCTTCATTTTTCCCCTGCATCTCATCTTTATGTGCGTTCGTCGTCAGCGCCATTTGATTGAATGAGGCCCGGAGTAGACCGATTTCATCCGGACGTTGTTGTGCCACCTCATCTATTTCAATCGGTTCACTTCGCGTCAATTTTTGATTGTCGTCAATTAAGCGGAATAACTGTTTTGTCATCCGACGAATGAACGGATGAACGAACAATAGAATGAAACTGATTAAAACAAAAATACTTGAAATCCAAATCCATTGTGTATTCGCGACTTCAGTCCGTAATTTTAAAACGGCAGCTTCTTGTTGTTGCTGCAACGTATCACGGTATTCTTCCAGTGCCGATGATGCTTTTTCGATGTCTGGGGTGATATCAATCGATCCGTCTGCCGTTGGTTTGATTTGACCTTGCTCGACGAGACGTTGCGCGATTGGTAACGAAAACAAACTATCACCTTGTAAAAAATCTTCATTGATGCGATTTGCTTTTTTCTCCGTTACGTATGATTGCGTCAGCGGGAACAATGCCCCGTAATATAAATCATACAAGTTCAACATTTGAGCAGCGAATTCTTCTTCTTGATCCGTTTCTGCTCTGCGTCCAAACCAATCCGTCTCACTTTTGATTTCAGTCCGTAAGGCTTCAATCTCATCAAATCGTTCCTGATCTCCAAAAATCACGAATCCGCGTAACCCAAATTGGACGGTCTGCCAATTGTCCCAAAGCGTATCAGCCCGTCTATTTTTCTCACTAATCGTCTCAAGATCACTTCGGGACGATTCAATTCGTGTTTCCATGTAGTCATAAACAAAAAATGATGTCACCGATACTAATAGCAATACTACATAAAACACCGCTAGCAACTGGCGTCCGATTCGTCTCCGAATCCACTTGATCATAGAATATCCTCCTCACCACCCACTCAGGGATGATGCCTTTTTTAAAATGGTTTCAGTTACTTAAAAATAGCATAATCTACCGAAAAATACCTTAAAAATAATCGACTACAAAAAAACCTCCTCCAGATGACTGGAGAAGGTCTGTTAAACAGATTATTTTTTCGCTTTTTTGACCGTGATCGACGTCTTTACACTTGTCTGTTTATGCGCGTTGACAAGATAAACGGAAAGTTTCGTTCCTGCTTTTTGTTTCGCGATTTTTACAGAGAACGTTCCTTTTGACGTGACGGTTCCTTTAGCGATGACTTTCTTTTTCGCATTTTGTACGTAGACGCGTGTTTTTTTCTCACCTGTCCCAGACAGTTTCGTCTGACTACTAGTGATGGCTTTGACTTTTGGTGCCGCAGGTGGTGCCAAAACCGTTACGACAGTTGGTTTACTTGAACGTTTTGCGATATCAAGCACCGTCACGCTGAGGCGTGCTCCAGCTGTTTGTTTTGGTACTTTGACGCTGAACTTACCTTTCGCATCCACCATGCTTGTGGCAATCGTCTTATTCTTAGCGTCCTTCATGACGATTTTTCCACTTGCACTGGCTGTTCCTGTCACTTTCGTCGCGCCTGCGAGTACAGGATTCACTTTCGGTGCAGCAGGTGCTTTCCCAGGCAATACTTCCGTCCGCTCAGATGTAACATCCGTTCCATTCGCATAACGAATCGTCAAGACTGTTTCTTTTGCTTGGCGTGGAATTTGAACGGAGAACGTACCAGCTTTTGCTACCGTCGAAGCTAAACGTTTTGTTGACCAGACTTCTACTTTTGTGCCCGTCTTAACAGTCCCGCTGACAACGAGTTGATTGTCATAGACCGGTTTGACTTTTCCTTGTAAATGCAATTGTGAGATGGCACGCAAAATATTGATTTTCCCGTAACCGGATACCGGACTGACGTAGGCCGGAAGTTTTTCCGGCGCTTTACCAGGCGGATACTCGTCTTCCATGTCCTCTTCATCATCCTCGTACCAATCATTCGGATTTTCGAAGGCGAGTGGTTCTGCACTTGTTCGTAAGATGTTTTCGATTTCTTTTGGTTTCAGTGTCCCGTCGAGTGACGCCAAGATGCCTGCGACTGCCGCAACGTGTGGTGTTGCCATACTCGTTCCATCCATGTAAACGGTGTTACCGTCCGGGACGAGACTTGCGATTTTTGATCCTGGTGCCACGACGTCAAGCCCGAAACCGTAGTTCGAATAGTCAGCGACCATCCCGAGTGGATTCGTTGCTCCAACTGAAATGGCATACTCCGAGTTCGCCGGGAACCCGATGTAACTGTCATATTCATTCCCTGACGCCGCGACGACTGTGACGCCGTTGTCCGCTGCGTACTTCATCATGTAAGCCATCGTTCGACTCTCGCCGCCTCCGAGGCTCATGTTGATGACTTTTGCTCCGTGATCGACAGCATATTTAATTCCGAGTGCGATGGCATCTGTTTCGCCTTCCCCATTCGCATTCAATACTTTAATCGGGAGGATTTGAGCAGATTGGTGAATTCCGCGAATGCCATATTCATTTTCGAGTACTGCCGCGATGACGCCTGAGACATGTGTCCCGTGACCATTGTCGTCAAGGGCATCTCCTTTTCCATTGACATCGACATAGTTTTTTTCGTTCGCGATGTCGACTTTTCCTTGTAAATCTTTCAGGCGGTAATCGACTCCTGTATCGATGACAGCAATCGTCACCGGAGTCAATGTTTTGCTGATTGGACTGGCGACGAATTGTTCAAAACCGATTCCGACATCCGGTAACTGTTCGACGATTGCATTTTTATTTAACGCCCACTGGTAGTCATAGTTGATGTCCCCTGTTGCGCGGTACGTCTGAATTTTCTCGACATACTCGACGGCAGAAGACCGGCTGAGTGACTGTTTCAATGCCGTCGCGGTTTGACTTTTGACTGTCGGATCTTCCGTGACAATGACGAAGTCGCCCGCTTTACCAAGCGATAAACGCTCAACATCTGTCGCCGGAGTTCCAGCGATCTTCATCGACCGATTCATCTGACCTGGTTTTAGTTTAACGATGAACCGTGTTTTTTCTTCTGATTGAATCGTCATTCCGAGTGAACGGAATGTTTCACTCAGCGTGCTTCCACCAAGCGTTGAAATTTCCATTTTTTTCGCATACTGATTGATTTCATTCGCGATGATTTCTGGTGACGCGTCACGTGTTAATTCAAACAGACGATTGACTGCCTGCTGATCGGCTTTTGATAATGTATACGTCGTTCCATTGACGAGCGCCGTCATCGCTGGTTTCAACGTCTTCAAGTCTTCTGCTGCTTGTGTTCGCTTATCTTTATTAAATAAAATCGCTTTGACGACGTAGGGTGACGCTTTGTAATACAGCGACGTTAAGCTACGTCCTTGCTCCGATTGACTCAACACTTGTTTTTGAATCGCGTGCATCAACGCTAGCATCGGCTTTTCTTCAGTCGTTTGCTTCAACGCTTCTTCCGCTGCACAGCTAATATCACTGATTGGTTCGTACTCGACTGCCAGTTTGACATCATTGTATGTCAGTTTAACGTGTGCCGCTTTCGTCGTTTTGCCTTCTTCGATATTCGGATAGTACTCGACTTTTATATAATACGGGCCATCCCAAGCGTAAGGAACCGCCAGTTTCATGGCTTCTTTTTCATCAGGTTCAGCGTAGCTCCGGTAACGATCGAATGTTTCATCTTTCGCTGCCATTTCTTCACTCGGATAGGCGGTCACTTCGATCGATTGATCCGTATCAATTGATAATTCGAAGTGCGATGCCGTTTTTTCGATTCCTGCTTGCTGTTCGACTTTATACCAATATGTATTTTTGTCGTTCGTCCCCGTTTCGAGAACCGTTTCTTGTCCTGCTTTTAATCCGATTGCCTGTCCTATTTCGTCTGCCGCTATCGTTTTCATAGCGAAAGGTCCCACTCCAAGTGTCAGAATGAGGCAGCTCAACATGAGCCAAATCGTCAACTTCTTCACCACTGTTCCTCCTTAAGAAAAATAAATCGTGCTTTTCTCAAGTATAAACAATATTTGGATAAATATGATAATTTTTTCGTTATATTACCTTACAATTTCGAAAGGAAAAATATTCACTTGACCGAACGACTTGGTCCCCCTGCTTTTTTTCAGAAGAAAACCCACCCTTTCGAACGAAAGGATGGGGCGCATATGTTATTTAAATTCAGACAGATACTGACCGTACCCCTCTTTTTCTAAATCTTCCTTCGCAATGAACTGTAGAGCTGCCGAGTTCATGCAGTACCGAAGACCGGTCGGCTCAGGACCATCGTTAAAGACGTGACCGAGATGGGCGTTGCCATGACGACTCCGGACTTCCATCCGCTTCATCCCGAGGGCAAAATCACTTTTTTCAATGATATTCCCAGGCTCGAGTGGTTGACTGAAACTGGGCCATCCTGTTTTCGAGTCGTACTTATCTTTTGATGAGAAGAGCGGTTCACCAGAAATCAGATCGACGTAAATCCCGTCCGCTTTTAAGTCGTGATAAGGATTGTCAAAGGCAGGTTCGGTCCCGTCTTCTTGCGTGACTTTATACTGAATATCGGTCAATTTTGCTTTCTTTTGAGCATCCGTTAACTTGTCATACTTCGGTAAATCGAGTTTCGGTTGATCGTTCCAGTAGCGGTCGATGAACTCATCTCGCCCGGAAGCGGCACGGTAAAACTTATACTTTTTCTCGCTCTTCAAGTAGTAGTCCTGATGATATGCCTCCGCCTCATAAAAAGGACCGGACTCAATCAAAGGTGTGACGATTTTGTCGTCAAAGATGCCGCGGTCTGCCAGGTCTTGTTTTGACTGTTCAGCGATTTGCTTTTGGTCATCGTTTGTATAAAAAATCGCTGTCGTATACGACTCGCCTTGATCGACGAATTGACCGTTCGGATCGGTTGGATCGATTTGGCGCCAGTAGACATCGAGTAACTGTTTGTACGAAATGACAGTCGGGTCAAACGTAATCAAAACGGCTTCCCGGTGACCGGTCGTCTCAGCAGACACTTGATTGTAGGTCGGGTTTTCAACGTCACCGCCGGTATAACCCGAGATGACGGACTTCACGCCCTTCAATTCCTCAAATGGCGGTTCCATACACCAAAAACAGCCCCCTGCTAAAATCGCCGTCTCCTCTTTCGCATAGGTCAGTTCTTTACTTCCGCTCGACTTCGCCTGTTGCTGCTGGAAAACAAAATACCCGCCAATCATGATGGCAAGTAATGCAACGACGGATAGAATCGTCAACATTCGCTTCTTCATCTCCCTTCGCCTCCTTTTTAAAGCATACGTTCCGGGTGAATGGTTAGATGTCTTTTTTCTAATGTACCTTGATTTCACATAGTTTGTCGTTGACCGTGCCTCAAAATTGCACATCTGATGCTGAATGATTATTTAATGAAAAAGTAGGGAATAGTTTTAAGACTAAACACCAGGAGGGGTATCGATGTTTGATTATACAGTTACGACTGAACACTCAACAGAAAAAACCATCACACGTTTGAAAGAGGAGCTCCAAAAAGTTTCATTTGGTGTCCTTTGGGAATTCGATTTAGCAGGAAAATTAGATGAAAAGGGACTCGACTTTGAAGGCGAGTATCATATTCTCGAAGTCTGTAACCCGAAAGAAGCACACCGCGTCCTGTCAGCTGAACGACGTGCGGGTTACTTCCTACCTTGTAAACTGGCTGTCTTTACGGAGAATGGACAAACGAAAATCGGCATGCCACGTCCGACAGCACTAATTGCGCTCGTTGAAGATGAACAATTAAAACAGGTCGCAAAAGAAGTCGAAGATCAATTGCTTCACGTCATCGACGCAAGCAAGTAAGCAAAAAAACGAGCCGGTTTCGTCTTTTGACGATACCGACTCGTTTTTTGTCTGTTTATAAAATATCAAGCCAAATCTTAATTGCTGTCGCGAGAATCAAGACGGCAAGGGTCACTTGCAGGATTTTAGTATTCATCTTTTTCCCGGCGATTGCTCCGAGTGGCGCCGCAATCAGACTGGCAACAACCATGATCGCTGCAGGACCCCAATCGACTTGCCCCGTCGTGATTTTACCGACGGTCGCGCCAATCGAAGAAATGAACGTAATCGCGAGGGACGAAGCGATCGTCATCCGTGTTGGAATTTTTAAGATGACAAGCATGATTGGAACAAGTAAGAAAGCTCCGGCAGCACCGACGATTCCAGCACCAATCCCGACGATGAAGGCAGCACTTGCTGCGATACCTTTATTGAACTTCACTTGATCGAGCGGAATGTCATCGAGCCCTTTTTTCGGAACGAACATCATGACAGCAGCTGTTAACGCTAATATGCCGTAGACGAGATTGATTGTATCTTCCGCTAAGACGTTCGAGCCATATGCGCCGATGAAGCTCCCAATCAAAATCGCTCCACCCATGTTGATGATTAACGATTTGTTCAGGTAACCACCTTTACGATACGCCCAGACGCCGCCAATCGTCGCAAAAAATACTTGAATGGCACTGATTCCTGCGACCTCATGAGCAGAGAACGCCGCAAATCCGAGCAACGGTGGAATATAAAGTAACATCGGATACTTGATGATCGATCCGCCAATTCCTAACATCCCGGAGATGTACGAACCGACGAAACCGATTAAGAAGATGGTAATAATAAAACCGATTTCCATGTGGATCACTCCTTTAAAAAAAGGGGACTGTCAGCAGCCCCCTTCAACTTGAATTACCCTTTTTGAATCCAGAATTTCAATACACTCGCTTCTTCTTCGTGTTTAACGAGCTCATGACCGCCTGAGTTTGCCCAAGCTTGTAAATCATTTTTAGCACCTTTATCCGTTGCATGTACTTCTAAAATTTGTCCTGATTCAAGTCCTGCGATTGCTTTTTTTGTTTTGACGATCGGCATTGGACATGCAAGTCCTTTTGCGTCGAGTACGAGTTCTGATTTCATTGGTGAATTCCTCCTAATGGTTGCTTGCTTTAGTTTAGTTTTCGAGCTGCTTAACGAACGGCACACCGGTTCGGACCGACTTCCATCTCACGTTGTGTTTCGAGATCTGGTGTCTTCTTACCCATGTTCGTTTCGCGGATTTCTTGATACGCATTCGGTTGCGGCGGCAAGTTCTCTGTCACCATCTTACGGAAGACACTTTCGTCTTCGATGTTCAAACCGTGATTGTTCGCAAGGAGAACATTCAGTTTCTCCGCGACACTGCCATCTGCGTTCAACTCTTCAATCAACATGAAGTGTGCCGGAAGCACGATCAAGTCGTTCGAAAGTTCACGGTACGTCGTGTAGAGGGAGTTTCGTAAGTCACCGACCCAGTCGTCCGCAAGACCTGCGAGGTCAGGGCGACCAATCGAATCGATGAACAGGATATCACCCGTTAAGAGATACCGGTTATCGACGACGAATGATGTCGAACCAATCGTATGTCCCGGGGAATAAAGGGCAAGGACGTCGATTTGTGTATCCCCGACTTGCACATGGCTGCCATCTTCAAGTGCCGCATATTCGAATGTCACATCTGTCGCATCTTTTGGTGGTAACCAATAGGTCGCACCCGTTTTTTCAGCAATTTCACGACCACCTGAAATATGATCGGCATGTAAGTGTGTATCAAACACATGTGTGATTTTGACATTACGTGCTGCTGCATAATCAAGATAGACATCTGTCATCCGTGTTGCATCTACGAGGACCGCTTCGCCCTCCGAGATGATCATGTAAGACAAACATCCTTTTCCGATTCGGACGAACTGAACGACTTCACCACGATCTTGACCCGTCTCATTCAATGTTCCGAGTGAAATCGGTTCGAGGTGCTCGCTCCACGCCTTCATGCCACCTGCTAAATAAGAAACAGTCCGTCCTGCTTCCTCTAACAAATCAGCGACGAAGATGGAAGAACCTTCTTTTGCACAGACGACGAGAACGTCTTGATCCGTCGGCAGTTGATCGAGAATGTCTTCGACACCATCGAGTAAATCAAAGTATGGAACGTTCAAATAATTGAAGTTTTCACCTTCAATTTTCCAGTCCGCGAATGCATCTTCGTTGCGGACGTCTAAGATAAAGAATGGTTGACGGTTAATAACTTTTTGTGTGACTTCTTGAGTCGTCATTGCATGTGCCATCTGTTGTTGTTCCTCCTAAGCGGTTTAGTAATTAAACAGTCGTTGCCGTATCAAACGTCCACTGGCTCATGCCCGGTACGACATTTTGAACCGTGAATCCTTTTGCATCCAGTTGTTGTGATGCGAGATCACTCCGGCTGCCTGTCCGGCAAACGACGTAAATCGTTTTGGTTTTATCGAGTTCATCACTGCGTGTGTCGAGCTCACCGAGCGGAATGTTGATCGCGTTCGGGATATGTGAAAAGGCATATTCTGCTGTTTCACGTACATCGAGAACGAGCACGTCGTCGTTTGAGCGCACTGCTTCAAGTGTCTCGTTATTCACTACTTGTGTGAAAGCAGGAGCTTCCTGATCGTTTCCGGAAGACTTCCGGACGTAATGACGTAACACGTCCCCTTCTTCAATCGTTCCAAGGTACTGATTGCCGGTACTGTTCGCCCAAGCACGTAAATCAGCGGTTGACCCTTTATCGGTTGCCTGCACTTCGATGACTTGACCCGGTTCGAGTGTCTTGATTGATTTTTTCGTACGGACGATCGGCATCGGACAAGCGAGTCCACGTGCGTCAAGTACAACGTCTGTTTTAATTGTCTGCAAAAGTATTCGCTCCTTTTACCTCTAGGGGTATATTTAAGATTAAAATTTTTACTCTGTTTTTCCTTCGTAGGACATCATGCCGCCATCCATGTTGATGACATTGTAGCCTTGTCCTTCGAGATATGTTGTCGCGCGACCGCTGCGTGCACCAGAACGACAAACCATGACGTACTCTTTTTTCTTATCGAGTTCATTCATTTTAAATTCAACGAGACCAAGCGGAATATGATTCGCTCCAGGAATCTTGCCTTCTTTCACTTCGTCGACTTCACGTACGTCGATGATGTTTAAGTATTCCCCGTTTTCAAGCTTTTCCTGTACTTCTTTAGCGGTTAGTCGTTTCATTTACTTCATCCTCCTTTAGTTTACGTTCAGCGCCACGCATTCATGCCGCCTGATACTTCCGTTACGTTCGGATAACCTGCTTTTTTGAGTTGCTTGACAGCCTGTTTACTTCGCATCCCGCTTTGACAGATCACGATAACTTCCTTGTCTTTCGGAATTTTGTCGAGTTGTGCCGGTAACGTTTGGAGCGGAATGTTTTTGAACCCTTTAATGTGGTTTCCTTTAAATTCGCCCGGTGTCCGGACGTCCAAGTAAAACCGATTACGCTCATTTAATTTACTTTTTAGTTCAGTTGTTGAGATTTTCGCGACACCTTTCGTCGGTACAAACATGCGGTAAGCAAGAAACGCGACGATCAGTAGAAAAACAACGGTTAAGATATCCACTTTGTGATGCCTCCATTCTCTAAGTTAGATGAAGAGATTGACGTTTCCGTTTTCTGCGTCTGCGAGGTATGCTGCAACACCTGCGTATTCAATCCCATCATGCAATTCTTCTTGTTTCAGACCAAGCAAGTCCATTGTCATCGTACAAGCGACAAGCTTCACGTCTTGTTCTTTTGCAAGTTCAATCAAATCCGGAAGTGGCATTGCGTTGTGTTTTTTCATGACGTTTTTGATCATTTTTTGACCGGCACCACCGAAGTTCATTTTCGAAAGTGGCATTTTATCTGCACCGCGTGGCATGAATTTACCAAACATTTTTTCGAGGAACGTTTTATCCGGTTGGATCGGTTCATCTTTACGCATCGCGTTTAATCCCCAGAACGTATGGAAAATCGTGACTTCGTGATCATACGCTGCTGCTCCATTTGCGATGATATATGCTGCCATCACCTTATCGTAATCTCCACTGAACAATACAATCGTTGTTTTTTTAACATCTGACATTTAACTAATTCCTCCGTCTACTTTTACCCATAGGGGTATAAATTATTCTAAAAAATTTTACCGGCTTTTTAAAAGCAATTGAACGGCTTCTGCAACAGCCTGTTCATGATTTTCTTCTGTCTCATCATTTTTGACACAACCGATGAGGTTTTCACTCACAACCAGTCCGATGACACGATCAATCGCGCTACGTGTCGCACTGAGCTGTGTGACGACATCCTTACAAGAAGCATCCTCTTTCATCATACGGACGATGCCATGTAGTTGTCCCTCAATCCGGTTCATTCGATGAATGATTCGATCTTCATATAATTTTTCCATTTGAAGACCACTCTCCTTTTTCGTGTGACGTTCGTCATACCTCGTTGGTACATTTCACACTTTAATACCTATGGGGGTATAAGTCAACGGAAAAGTTTTCTTTTTTTAATTCTGTTTGAATTCTTCCACTACCATCGCCATCCACTTCTCGGAAAGCCGCGTCGGTTGTCCCTTTAACGTCACGAATTGAAAAGTCCGCTTGTGAACCGGATCTTCGTTGTGAAGCCGGTAGTTTGCTGAATCGAGCATCTCTCCCGCCAACCGCTCGGAAATCATCGAAATACCCGTTCCATTTTCAATCAACTGTTTGACGAGACGATTCGAATGGACCGTAATGATACGTTGCGGAACGATATCATTCGTCGCTAACCAGGATTCGAGTGCTGCTCGCCCGGCAGACCCCTCCTCACGGTAAATGAATGTCGCCTCACTGAGGTCAAGTTCTCGTCGACCAATCACCCGGAGGCGATCGAATGTAAACGGCGTTACCTCAATTTGTGGTGCTTCGACAACTCCTTCGACTAGACCTAAATCAATTTCGTAATGAAGCACAGCTTGTTCGACTTGTTCCTGATTCATCAATTTCGCATCAATCACGACTTCCGGATACAGATTTACAAAACGATGGATCATTTTTTCGAGCATCGTTTCATAAATCGTATGTGTCGCAGCAATCTTCAAATGACCGCGGACAAGCCCCTCGAGTTCATCCATCTCTTGATCGAGTCGCTCCACTTGATGCAGGATTTCTTTCGCGTGGCGATAAACCAATTGTCCGGCTTCTGATATTTCAATCGTCTTATTAAAGGAATGCCGGTGAATCAACGCTTGTCCAAAATGCGTTTCTAACCGTTTTAAATGCAGACTGACCGTTGGTTGTGAAATATAGAGTTGTTCTGCTGTCTTCGTAAAGTGTTTCGTTTCGACTAATGAAATAAACGTTCTTAGTTCGTGGAGACGCATTCTTTTCCCTCCTCATTAACCTTTATAATCATTTAGATCAGTATAATCTATTTTCGTAATCAATCATCACGCTGTACAGTAAAGATAGATTAAGAACAAAAGAAAGAAGGGTTTACTGCATGGAATTCATCCTGTTTATACTTTTAGGGTCAACAATTGGTATCTTATCCGGCTTTTTCGGAATCGGCGGAGGGATTATTTTAACTCCTCTCTTATTAATCCTCGGTTATCCACCCAGTACCGCGATCGTCCTCAGTCTGTTATTGACACTCGGTTCGACCGTGACCGGGACGGTATCCCATATGCGTCTGAAAAATTTTAATGTCCGTGATGCGTTAGCCGTCGGATTATCCGGGATCGTCGGTTCTGCCGTCATCACACCGGTCGTCTTTTGGCTCGAACAACGGACCGGAGCCGATGCGATGATTTCTGCCCTCTACATCGTCTTGTTGACGTGGTTTGCGATTCAGTTCTTAAAACCATCGAAACGAAAACCAGTCGAAGGACATATCACACAAGCGAATCTTTATAAATTGATCGTCATCGGATTTGCTGCCGGGATTCTCTCCTCCCTCATGGGGGTCAGTGGTGGCTTCCTGCTTACGCCACTCTTGATGGGATGGGTCCGTTTCCCACTCAAACAAGCCATCGGCACGAGCATCGCCTCGGCGACACTGATCGTCCTCGGCGGTGTCACCAGTTATCTTGCTTCCGGTACCGAAGCTCCGCTTTATCTCGGCATTGCTTTAATCGTCGGTGCGTTTATCGGCTCTCCGATTGGTGCTTCCTTGCTTCATCTGTTCGAAGATCGTTTCGTCCGAAAGAGTCTTGGCATCTTTTACGCCGTCGTCGCCGTCAGTGTCGTCTTGAAAGTCTTAGAGCAGGAAACAGGATCGCTCATCTTGCTCGGCATCTTTACGATTGGGCTATTGCTTCTATTTTTCTATCAAAAAGTAAGAAGTAGACATTCCTAGGACATGAGTCTTTTTGAATCGCGTCCACAGCGAAAACAATCTTCATAACCCTTTACGTGCAAACTAAAGAAACTGCCCTCAGCGGACAGTTTCTTTTTTGATTTTTTCAGGCTTCATGATCTTCGCCTCTTTTTTCTGCCGCATCCGTTCTGCGTTCATCAATCCACCGAGCATCAAAACAACGGAGGATAAATAAAACCAGGTCATCAAGACGATGATTCCTGCGAGCTGACCGTAGAGACGATTGTAACTCCCAAACTCCGCATAGTATGAGAAGACTTCCGATACGACCTGCCAGGCAATCGTCGTAAATAATGCCCCCGGGAGTACTTGACGAATCGTCAAACGGACACTCGGTAAAATGCGATACAACAATACAAAGAACACAAATAGAAACAAGGAACCGAGCCCCCAGCGGAATACAAACCAAATGGACGAATAGTCTGCTGCAACATCCGCGATGAGTGCAAAATGATTGATGAAGCGTCGGGCCAATTTCTCGGCGACCGGAACAAGTAGCGAAAACGGCAAGATGAACATCATCCCAATCGTAAATCCGAAGTCTTGTAATAAGCCCCGCCAAAACGGCACTTTCCTTGTCACCTCGAGGGCATCATTGAGGGACCGGACGAGCGACTGGACAGACATCGAGGCGAGCCAAAAGGCTGCGACGAAGCTAATCGAAGCAAGTTTCAATCCCCCTTCGTCAAAAATCCCTACGACATTTCGGCGAATTAAATCATAGGTTTCCGCTGGTGCGAAAGGACGAATCAAATCAAGGACTTCACCGGAAGTGAATGGTAAAAAAGATACTAATCCGACAACGAATAATAAGAATGGAAATAAGGACAACATCAAATAATAGGCCAGCTGTGCCGACTTATCGAAAAAAGCTTCGCCAAAAAAGCGAATAAAAACCGGTTTGACTAAAGACATGCCATGTTCCTCACTTTCGATTGATTCTCTTATCTATCCCCCTTCCCGCTCCCACTTAATCTGTGAACGTCTTTTGAACGTATCGAAAAACAGGCAATTGCTATGAGTTGGCGCTTCCTCCATTCACCTTGTACACTAGAATAAGAAACTCTGTCGCTTTGGATGAAGAAAGGACTCAAACGCCGTGCAACATTTACTAGACGAAGCAGAACGCTTCTTGACGACTTATATAGAAGAGACACCACATACACAAAATCGTTTGAACGACGTGCGCGAAGAAATTTTACGAACGGGAAACTATACACAAACAACGGACGAATTGACGTTCGGAGCGAAACTTGCTTGGCGTAACAGCAACCGGTGCATCGGACGGCTCTTTTGGGATCAACTGCACGTCATCGATGCCCGTGCGGCGACAACGATCGAAGCGATTCGAGACGCGTTGTTCCACCACATTCGCCACGCCACCAATGAGGGACGGATCCGTTCGACAATCACGATTTTCCATCCGCAACGTGTCCGCGTCCTCAATCATCAACTGATTCGTTACGCCGGCTACGAAACGGCCGACGGCGTACTTGGTGATCCCGCATCCACCGCTTTCACGAAACAATGTCAGGCACTTGGGTGGACGGGACACGGGACCGCCTTTGATATTTTACCGCTGTTGGTTGAACTCGATGGTCAAGTAACACTCCATGAGATTCCACAAGAACTGATTCTTGAAGTTACAATCATCCATCCCGACTATGATTTGTTCGCAGGACGCGACATCAAGTGGTACGCCGTCCCGATGATTTCCGATATGCGTCTTGAAATCGGCGGCATTTCGTACCCATGTGCTCCGTTCAATGGCTGGTATATGGGAACTGAAATTGGAGCCCGTAACCTTGCTGACGCGGACCGTTATAATCTCTTACCGCTTGTCGCTGAACAACTTGGTCTGAACACGTCCCGTGAGCGCGCCTTATGGAAAGACCGGGCCCTCGTCGAACTCAATGTCGCCGTCCTCGAATCCTTCGAGCGGTCCGGAGTGACGATTGTCGATCATCATACGGCGGCCAAACAATTCGCCCGGTTCGAAAAAAATGAAGCCGCTTGCGGTCGCGACGTCACTGGGGAATGGTCGTGGCTCGTTCCACCGATAAGCGGAGCAGCGACACATGTCTTCCATAAAGATTATGACAATGCGTTACAGCGACCGAACTTTTTCCCGAAACAGACGCAAGCCACGGAATGTCCGTTCCACCAGGAGGTGCCGCGGTGAATTACGTCAAATCCATCCGTGATTTAGTCGGACCCACTCCACTGATTTTAGTCGGTGCCGTCGTCCTCGTCATTAAGGAAGGTCAGATTTTACTCGAACAACGAAATGAAGAACAAGCGCGTTTCGGTCTTCCGGGTGGTCTCATGGAATGGGAAGAATCGACGGAAGAGACGGCCCGACGCGAATTATTCGAAGAAACCGGACTCGTCGCAAAGACGCTCAAGCTGCTCGGTGTCTACTCCGGTAAAAATTATGTCACGACACTCGCGAACGGGGATGTCTTTCAAAGTGTCACCCTCGCCTACGTTGCGTCCGATACTTCCGGTACACTCCGTGTCAGTGATGAAAGTGTTGCATTGACGTATGTGTCCCTGACGGACTTACCGGATAACATCGTCGGTTCGCATCTTCTGATGATTCAAGATTATATAGCAAGTATTTCTTCATAAATTCATTCTTAGAGACGAGGCATTTTCCAATGATGAACAAAATTATGCTTATCATGCTGGGTGGCACTGGAATCTTATTCGTAATTTTCGCCATCCTCGTCATGATCAGCTTATGGACATGACAAATAGCCATTCGTTCTATAGTAGTGCTTGCTACTTACGAACGATGGCTATTTTTTTCGTTAACGAATGGCTTTACTCATGACGAATTGCTTTAAATCACGCTGTACCCATCCTTCTGCACGCAATGTTTCCCAGACGAGTGGATTCGTCGACTGCAATTGATACGTCATTCCGCTCAAACGTCGGGTCGCTTCCGTTGCGATGCGTGCGACCTCCGATTCTTCTGTCAAGATGGCAAAAATCGAGTCGTTTGAAGCAGCGATGAATGCTCCATCCAGTTCATAATAGGTGGCCTTTCTATATTTCATCACGCCCGGATCTTGTTGCCAAATGTATTCGCCTTGTTGGGCGTATCTCCGTTCAAATGCCACTTCATCAATCTCAACGAGTGGATTCACCTGGTTCGGTTCATCGCGCTGAAAATAACCGAGTTCATGGTCTTGGCGGTAGCCAAGCTGGTGATACAAATCAATTGCAGGTGTATTACCTTGGATGACTTCAAGCATGAGTCGATCGACTTCCAGCTCTTTCGCATAACTTAGTTGAGCCTCGTATAATGCTTTTGCGATGCCGAGACGGCGATACTGCGGATCTACGCCAAGCCCGCCACACCGCATGACTTGCTCTTTTTTAATTTTCTTGAGGCCGTTCAGCCATAACCCGACAGGTCGTTCTCCATGAAAGGCGACAAACGAGTGTTCCAATTGATTGGCATCTCGCGTCAAAATCCGTTCCTGAAACACTTCAAGTGACAAACCGAGCGGAATCATGTAATCACTGAACCCTTCTTGCATCGCGTTGTAGGCAGATTCTAAATCAGGATTTCTTTTAATATGAATCATATGTAGTCCCTCCTCTTCTCTCTTCAATCGTTCGACTTTTTACAAGATGTTTCCTGCACTTGTTTCCAACAAAAAAATCACCCCCGATGAAATCGAGAGTGATCATGTACTTAATTTAATTTCGAACGGCTTCTTCCGTAACCGAAGTAGACAAGCAAACCAATCGCCGTCCAGATGAAGAACGCAATCCACGTAAAGGTTTGGAGATTCAACATTAACATGATACACGCGAGGACCGATAAAATCGGGAGAACCGGGACGAACGGGACTTTGAACGCCCGTTTTAAGTCCGGACGCGTCCGACGCAAGATGATGACGGCGATTAACGCGAACGCAGCGAGTGTCCCGATGTTAATCAATTCCGCCAACGTACCGAGCGGGACGAATCCAGCAATCAAACCAGAAGCGGTACCGAGAATCCAAGTCGCCTTGACCGGTGTATGCGATTTTTCATTGACGTCCGAGAAAACTTTCGGTAATAATCCATCACGACTCATCGCAAACAACAGACGGACGAGACCAAATGTCATGACAAGAATAACTGTCGTCATCCCGACGATGGCTCCAATCCGGCAACCCAGTTTTGACCTGCGACTTTTAACGCAAGCGAAACCGGACTATCGACACCTTCAAATTGTTTGAACGGGACGATTCCGACCATAATTGCAGAGACGACGATGAACAAGATGACGACGGCGACTTTAACGAGTACCATCACGTTATTGACGCGTTTTGTTTCCTTGATTCCAAGTGACAACAAGAACGTAATGACCATCAAAATTAAGAATGCCGGTAAGTTAAAGAACGTTTCACTGCCAGGTACGGCGCCCGGTGCAGCACGGAGCGCCGTCGGAAGTTCAATGCCGAATTCCGATAACAACGACTGGAAGTAACCTGACCACCCTGTCGCGACGGCACTCGAAGCCAGACCGTATCCTAAAATTAAACACCACCTGATGATCCAGGCAACGAGTTCGCCAATCGTAGCGTAGGTGTATGTATATACACTACCCGAGACAGGAATCATCGAGGAAAATTCGGCATAACAGAGGGCGGCTAACGCACAAACGATGGCTGAAATAATGAATGAGACCGGTAATGCTGGACCTGCGTATAAGGCGCCTGTTCCTATTAAAACGAAAATACCTGTACCAATGATGGCACCGATTCCGAGTAAAAAACTCCTTCGCATACTAGCGAAGGAGTTACACGTTACTTACGGACGATCGTTTGGATGATCAAGATTTGGTCCACGATTTCCATCTGGGTCAATCGGATAATCATCCTGTTGTGCCAAATCATTTTCAGGAAGCGCACCTTTTGGCTTACCGTGCGTCGGTTTCTCATCAGTCGATTCCGTCGAACGGGAAGCACGTGGGGCACGGTCTGGCGTGACATCATTTGCTGCTTTCGAAGCTGCACCTTTAGCCGCTTCTTTCAGGCTTGGCTTAGGAGCTGATGGAGTTCGGTCCGAAGCAAGACTCGACGTATCAAGCTCTGTCTCTTCTGCTTTCTTCTCGAGACGATCAAGGTAGCGCGAAGCATTATCGCGACCACCTAAACCAAAGGCGAGGCCGAAGGCAAGGGCGGCTGCTCCGAGAATCAAGATGAAGGCCGAGTTGACGATCGTCGCTGCGACCCCAAGTTGATCGAGTGCCATGAAGATCGCGAGGGCTAAAATCGCATAACGTGCAACATTCGATAGGACTTTAAGATCAGAACTGCCGAACAAACTATCCATCGCGCGTTTGACCAAGTTACTGACGATAATCCCGATTGCGAGAATGACAATCGCCGTCAAGACACTCGGAAGGAAGGCAAGGACAGCTCGTCCAAGATCGACCATGAAGTTCAGACCAATCAGGTTAAAGGCTTCGACGACGAACAGGACGACGATGATAATCTCAACGAGAGCACCGACGAGTGAAGAAGGTGACATCGACGTATTGTTAGCATCCCAGTTTCCAATTTTCAAGTGACGTGTCAAATTGTTAAAACCGAGTCGGACGAGAAGGTCGGTGACGAATTTTTTTACGAATCGTCCAACATAGACACCGACGAGAATCAAGACGACGCCGATTACAATGTTCGGAATCATTCCGAGGACATCGTTTAGCATGTTGATTGCTGGTGCACTGATTCCTTCGATGTTCAGTTGATCAAGTGCTGAAATCGTGATCGGAATCAAAATCAAGATGAAGACGACTGTCCCGAGAATTGACGAGACCGATTTTGAATCTTTTTGATTGTCTGTCCCGATGTTAAAACGGGAAGCAAATTTATCCGTCCCAATCGCATGAAGGAAGTTCGTCACGATATCGCGGACAATTTTTGCGACCAAGAACCCAACTAGCAAAATAGCTGCTGCTGCGATTAGTCGTGGGATGAAGCTTAAGAACGAGGATAACAGTTGACTGAACGGTTCCGAAACACTGTCAATGTTGAGGGCATCAAGTACACCTGGTAGGAAAATCAATAAAACCAAGTAGAAGACGATATCCCCGGCAATTTTCGGATAGTTCGATAGATCGGCTTGTCCTTGTAACATCTTGTTTGAACGAACCTTTTCGTTCGCCATCAACTTTGTTCCACCTTTGACGATGACCATCCGTAAGACGACGGCAATAATATAGGCGAACAGTAGAACGAGTGCAGCTTTTAAGATGTTCGGAATTGCCGCAAGCAGCGTGCTCATTGTGTCTGCGAGTGGTGCTGCAATGATGCCAAGATTAAGAATGTTGAACACTAAAATTAGTACAAAAACCATTAAGACCCAAAAAATAACTGTTCCAACGACTTTTTCTGGTGTCCATTTCTTTTTCTTCGTTGTCGCTTCAGCTGACTTTTCTGGCATCAACTTCTTGACGACACCTGACTTTTCTAGTGCCTTTTGAATGCCGTTCGCAATTAATTTTGCGATCAGCCAACCAATTAGGAACACAAGTAGTGCACCTAATATGTTACCAAGAACACCGAACATTCCGTTCAGGTTCAGCGAAGTATCGTTCCACATATTGTTCATCCTGTCACACTCCTTTTTTAAAAAATGGATTATCGGCATACCTTTACATCTATCATTTCCCCCTGTTGTGAATGAAGTAAACACGCTTTCAGTCAAATTGACAGACAATTCAAGAAACACTAAAAAACGGATGACCCTCGCGAGAATCATCCGTTTCGACATTGTTTATTTGATTAACGTGACGTTGCCTTTCCGGCGACGGTCTGATCGTGTAAGACGTCTTCAATCGCTGCATACCCGCCATCGATGTTAATGACATTCTTCACACCGAGTGATTGCAGGACGCTGACTGCCATCCGTGACCGGACACCTGATGCACAGTGGACGGCGATCGGTTGGTCACTCGGAAGCTCTTCATGACGTGACGCAAGTTTTCCGAGTAAAATCCGGTGAGCCTGTTCATAATGGCTCTCCTCCCACTCTGTTTTATTTCGGACGTCAAGGACGTAGACGTCACCGGCTTCAGCTGCCGCGATGGCTTTGTCTGCTGTCCAGTCCGGATAACTTTCTGTTAACTGACTCGCTGTCAGTTCTTCGACATCAATCAATGTCACGAAACGATCCAGTCCGATCGATTGTAAATCCGTTTGAATCGTTTCCAGTTGATCCGTTGCTGCGAGAATGGCGATATCCTGATTGAAATCGACTAACCAGCCTGCCCAGGCGACGAATTTCGAATTGTAGGGAATGTTGATTGTCCCCGGTACATGTCCGGCACCAAATGTTTTTCCGTCTCGTGTATCGACGACTTGCATCGTCTTGACGAGTTCTTCCACCGTGTTCGCTTCAGCAAGGCGTGGACGATCAACTTCTGTCGTCACGACAATGCCTTCTTTGTTGACTTTTTTCATCATCGCAAAGTAGTTCGGTGGTTCTGGTTGATCCGTTGTTAATTCTTTAACAAATGCCGCTTCATCCTCCATCCGGAGTGCCCAGTTCGTCACTTTTTCGTAGCCGACCGTCGATGTCGGAACAGCACCGAGGGCTTTCCCGCACGCGCTTCCTGCACCGTGTCCCGGCCAGACTTGTGTGAAGTCAGGCAGTTGTTTGAAGCGTTTCAAGGACTGGAACATTTGCTTCGCACCGAGGGCTGTCGTTCCTTGAATACCGGCTGCTTCTTCCAGTAAATCCGGACGTCCGATATCGCCGACGAAAACGAAGTCACCTGTGAAAATCCCCATCGGAACTGTCTGATCACGATCGTATAAGACAAACGAGATGTGTTCCGGCGTATGACCTGGTGTATGCATGACTTCAAGCGTCACATTCCCGACTTTGAACGTCTCCCCGTCTTTGACGAGACGGGCATCAATCTCTGAAGCAAAACCATACTTCCAAGAAGCATCGCCTTCGTTTGATAGATAAGCTGTCGTTCCGAGACGCTTCGCGAATTCGCGTGTCCCAGAGACGAAATCGGCATGAATGTGTGTTTCCGCCGTCGCCGAAATTCGAAGCCCTTCTTTTTCCGCTTCTTTGAGATACGGTTCGATGTTTCGTGCCGGATCGATGACGATCGCTTCCCCCGTCTTCTGGCACCCTACCATATATGAAGCTTGTGCTAATTTTTCATCATAGAAATAGCGTAATAACATAACGATTCCTCCTTTAGTTGAATGGTCGTACCCGATTGATCGTTGCTTAGCGTGTGACGTTTCCTTCCCAGCTCATCATTCCGCCGTCGACGTTCGTGACGTCGAAGCCTGCTTGTTCCAAATACATCGAAGCATTCATACTCCGTCCACCCGATAAGCAAATGACGTGGAGCGGTTGAGAGGCATCCAGTTCAGCCGTGCGTTCCGTCAATTCAGATAATGGAACATTTTTAGCCTGTTCGATATGACCGCCTGCGTATTCATCCGTTTCGCGGACATCAATCAACTGGATTGATGCATCCGTTTGAAGTGTTTGTTCAAGTTCAGTCGTCGACATGTTTTTCATGAAGTTTCTCTCCTTTTGTTGCCCGTTCGGCAAAATGATTTCTGCTCATAATATACCCCCTGCGGTATTAAAAATCAAGGGAAAGGATTATTCCGACAAAAAAAGCAGCCCCTCTCCTCGAGGAACTGCTTCATTTCTTACGATCCTGTCATACGACTTCTTTTTCGGAAAACTGGCTGTTGTAGAGGTCCGCATAGAAACCATCTGCTTTTAGCAACGCTTCATGCGTTCCTTGTTCAATGACACGCCCTTGATCCATGACGAGGATTAAGTCCGCATCTTTAATCGTCGACAGGCGGTGGGCGATGACGAAACTCGTCCGTCCGTCCATCAAGCGTTGCATCGCCTGCTGGATGAAGATTTCCGTCCGCGTATCGACGCTCGACGTCGCTTCATCCAAAATCATGATCGGTGGATCGGCGAGAACCGCACGGGCAATCGTCAACAATTGTTTTTGCCCTTGTGAGATGTTCGAGGCCTCTTCGTTCAAGACCGTCTCATACCCGTCCGGTAACGTCCGGATGAAGTGATCGGCATGGGCTGCTTTCGCCGCATCGATGATGTCTTCTTCCGATGCTCCGACTTTCCCGTACGCGAGATTATCGCGGATCGTCCCGTTAAAGAGCCACGTATCCTGTAAGACCATCCCGAAGGTCGTCCGTAGGTCTTCCCGGGAGATGTCACGGGTATCGATTCCGTCAATCCGGATCGCACCACCGTTTAATTCATAGAAACGCATCAACAGGTTGATTAAGGTCGTTTTCCCAGCACCGGTCGGACCGACGATCGCGACGGTTTGTCCCGGCCGGACATCGATGTTCATGTCTTCAATCAAGAGGTCTTTTCCGTAACCGAAGTCAACGTGTTCAAACGCGACGGCACCTTTCGCACGCGCGAGATGATGCGTTGTCACTTCTTTGATTTCCTCTTCTTCATCTAACAATTCAAAAACACGTTCTGCTGCTGCGACCGTCGACTGGACGATATTTGCGATGTTCGCCGTCTGCGTGATCGGTTGTGTGAATTGTCGGGTATACGTGATGAAGGCTTGAATGTCCCCGATCGAGATACTGCGTTGCGTCACTAAAATCCCGCCGACGACACTGATCAAGACATAACTGATGTTCCCGATGAACATCATCATCGGCATGATGATGCCGGAAATGAACTGTGCTTTTCGTCCGGCATCATAAAGCTGTTCATTGACGTCGTCAAACTCTGCGACGGCTTTCCGTTCGTGACCGAACGCCTTGACGACCGGATGTCCCGTATACATCTCTTCGACGTGGCCATTCAGCTGACCAAGCGTC
Source organism: Exiguobacterium sp. s80 (assembly GCF_018618725.1). Taxonomy (NCBI): domain Bacteria; kingdom Bacillati; phylum Bacillota; class Bacilli; order Caryophanales; genus Exiguobacterium; species Exiguobacterium sp. s80. Next base: position 113,041 of record NZ_JACSMP010000006.1, read on the forward strand.
CGTTGTTGATCGGCAAAATACTTTTGCGACCGTTTTAAGATCGGACGGATCGCAAAAATCGATAACGGTAACGTCACGAGTGAAATCAGCGTCAAGAGCGGACTGATCGTCAGCATCATGATTAAGATCCCGACGATCGTGACGATTGACGTAATGAACGATGTGACACTTTGTTGGAGCGTACTCCCGATCGTATCGATATCGTTCGTCACCCGGCTGAGCGTTTCCCCGTTCGGTCGTCCGTCATAATACTTCAGCGGCAACCGCTCAAGTTTCTGATTGACGTCCTCCCGTAAGTCATACACCGTTTTTTGGGCGACGCTCGACATGATGTATTGCTGAATGTAACTAAATATACTACTGATGACGTAAAGCCCAGCGAGAAGCAGCAAAATCTGGCCAATCTTCGTAAAGTCGATGGCAGCACCGGGGACCCCTTGGAACTTCGCATACGCCCCTTCGAACAGTTCCGTAATCGCTGTCCCCATGATTTTTGGTCCGGCGATCATAAAGACCGTACTGAGAATCGCGGCGACAAACACAGCAATCAGTGCCGTCCGCCGTGGTTTTAAATAGGCGAGTAACCGACGGAACGTCGCTTTGAAGTCTTTCGGTTTCTCCCCCATCATCATCATGTTTCCACCGCCGGGACCGCCACCCGGTCCACCCGGAGGTCCGCCGGCAGGTCGTTTCGTTGTCTGACTCATGCGATTTCCTCCTCTGACAGTTGGGATTTGACGATTTCTTGATAGACATCGTTTGTTGCGTACAGTTCGTCGTGCGTGCCGATTCCTGCGACGCGCCCTTCTTCAAGAACGATGATTTGATTCGCATCCATGACCGTACTGACACGTTGGGCGACAATCAGAACGGTCGCTTGACGCGTTTCTTCTTTTAATGCTTTTCGGAGTGTTGCGTCCGTCTTGAAGTCGAGGGCGGAGAAGCTGTCATCGAACACATAAAGGTCGGGTTTCCGGACGAGCGCCCGGGCAATCGAAAGCCGTTGTTTTTGGCCACCGGAAACGTTTGATCCGCCTTGTTCAATCACGGAATCGTACCGGTCCGGCATCCGTTCGATGAAGTCGGTCGCTTGGGCGACACGCGCTGCATGTTCGATTTCTTCTAATGAAGCATCCTGTTTCCCGAAACGGATGTTGTCCGCAATCGATCCCGTGAACAATAGGGCTTTTTGTGGCACGAAGCCGATTTTCGAACGTAATTCCTCTTGCGGGACGTCACGACTGTCGACGCCGTTGACTTGGATGCTGCCACTCGTTACGTCGTAAAAACGGGGAATCAAATTGACGAGCGTCGATTTCCCGGCACCGGTTCCGCCGATGACAGCGGTGATTTCACCAGGACGTGCTTTGAAGCTGATATCCGACAGCACCGGCGCTTCCGCACCCGGATAGCTGAACGTCACGTGATCGAAGACGAGCGTGCCCGGCTCACGGTCTGCTGAAGCGGTTCCTTCATCGACCATCGTCGGTGTCATCTCGAGGACTTCATTAATCCGTTTCGCCGAGACCGCAGCACGGGGAATCATGACGAACATGACGGATGCCATGACGAGGGCGAACATAATTTGCATGACGTATTGGATGAACGCCATCAGGTCACCGATTTGCATGCCGCCGTTATTAATCCGGATCCCACCGAACCAAATGACGCCGACGACCGTCAAGTTCATCACGAGCATCATTGTCGGCATCAAAAATGCCATGATCTTATTGACCTTAATCGAGACGTCCGTTAAGTCCGCATTGGCTTGCGTCAAACGGACTTTTTCTTCTTTCTCCCGGTTGAAGGCACGAATGACACGGATGCCTGTCAAATTCTCACGTAAGACGAGATTTAACCGGTCGAGTCGTTTTTGGACCTGTCCGAACAGCGGCACCCCTTTCCATAAAATCAACAAAATCGAGACAACGAGGACGGGCATCGCGGCAACGATGACGAGTGATAGTTTGGCATCCTTCGAGACCGCCATGATCAGACCACCAATGAACATGATCGGTGCACTGACGACCATCCGCAACATCATGATGACGACTTGTTGGACTTGTGTGATGTCGTTCGTCGTCCGTGTGATCAGCGACGCTGTTCCGACTTGGTCGAACTCTTGCAGTGAAAAACGTTCGACGTGGTTAAAGACTTTCCGGCGAATGTCACGGCCAAGCCCCATCGCCGCTTTTGATGAATAATAACTTGCGGCAATTGCAGCCGTCGCACCGAGTGCCGTGATGCCCAGCATGACCGCACCAATTTTCCAAATGTAGCCTGTATCCCCGACGACAACGCCTTTATCGATGATGTCTGCCATCAAAGTCGGTAAATACAAATCGGACATCGACTGGGCGAAGACGAGGACCAATACGGCGAGGACCGCCCATTTATAGACTTTTAGATTTTTGAGTAACTTAATCACGTGTACAACCTCCGTTTCCTGGCGGGAGAATCTCTTTCATGCCACGGGCAATGATGTCATGAGTCGCAAGCATCTGCTCGAAGGCTTCCGGATCAATCGTTTCCAAAATTTTCTCGAGGCGTTGTTGCATCCCGGTTTCTTGTTGTTTCATCTCTTGAACGAAACGTTCTCCTTGTTCACTGAGCGACAAAATCACTTCGCGCCGATTTTGTTCGTTCGTCTCGCGGACAATCCAGCCGGACTGCACCAGTCCTTCGATCGATTGACTGAGCGTACTTTTCGGTAAGTGGGTCTGTGCTGCCAAATCTTTTTGGGTAATCGGTCCGCGCGGTGCAATCGTCATTAAACTATGAAATTGCGGCATACTGAGTCCATTTTCCTGTGCCGTCTGATGGGCAAAACGCATCAAGTGGCGCTGGATGTTCCAAAACGATTTCATCATCGTTGCCGATCGTAAATTTTCCTGCTGTTCTGTTTCCATGGATTCAACTCCTTTGTTCAATTTCGAATCGTTCCATTTGGAATGATTATCTATGTAAAACAAAATACGCCGATTCATTCGTAAAGTCAACTAAATAACAATGTGAAAATGCACATAATATTTTTAGCAAATTCAAAGAGTGACCACAGATTATGAATACACAAAAAAACGACCATTTCTCTACCTAGAAATGGTCGTTCTCTATAGTTCACTCCGGCTCCACATGGACATGAATGTCGTAGACGCCATATTCGTCCGTCAACGTATCTTCGACTCGTGTTGCGATATCATGGGCTTGGTGGATGTTGAGTGTCGAATTGACGAGAATCACGACATCGACGACTTCATTATTGCCATAGTTCCGTCCTTTGATTGACTTGATTCCTTTGACACCTTCGAGGTCAAAAATCACGTCCTCATACATCTTCAGCTTTTGTTCATCAAAGCCGTCCGTCAGTTCGTGGGAAGCTTCCGAGAAAATATCCCATGCCGTTTTACAGATTAAGAAACCGACGATGATCGCCGTCACGATATCAAGCCACGGCATCCCGAACTGGGAACCGATGATTCCGATTGACGCTCCGATACTGACCCAGGCATCCGACCGATTGTCTTTCGCCGCTGCCATGACAGCCTTGCTGTCAATTTCTTCAGACAGTTTGCGGTTATACCGATAGACAAAATACATGACGACTGCCGAACCGATTCCGACATAGGCAGCTACGATATCTGGAGATTCTTGTTTTCCTTCAAATAAGCTTGAAATCGTATCAATCAACACTTGGAGACCGACTGCCATCATAATGAAAGAAGCGACCATCGACGCAATCGTCTCACTTTTCCAGTGACCGTATTTATGATTGTCATCTGCCGGACGACGGGAAATTCGTAATCCGATTAACACAGCAATCGATGCGATGATATCCGTCGTATTGTTCAAACCATCTGCCCGTAAAGCGGCAGAATCCGCTGAATAGCCGACAAGCAATTTAATTACGGATAATAGGATATAGGCTGCAATGCTAATCATCGCACCGCGTTCGCCCCGTTTTAGATTATCGAATTTTTGTTCGTCCATCATTCCGCCCGCCCCCACTTACTCGCTTAATTCCGAAAACTTATCGTAGCAGTTCAATACAAGTGGGTCTAGAGAAATCATTTTGTTTATAACTAGATAATTAATAAATGACCAACTTTGTTTTCTATAGGCAAAATAGATCAAGCCCTAGTAATCCAACATTCTTGAACAGAAAAACCGCTTACATCTCTTGAACAACCAACTTTTTTGCGGAAATTTATTGAACAAAAAAAGCATAATCCGTGCATCTTCTTACCAGAGTCAGTAGACTAAAGACAAACAATCATACTATAGGGGGATTTACACATGAGTAACTACATCAAGAGTGAAGACACGTTTAAAGAACTAATCGCAAGCGAAACACCGGTCATCATCAAGTTCGAAGCCGACTGGTGCCCGGACTGCAAACGGATGGACTACTTCATGCCGGACGTCGAGTCACAATTTAAAGAACTTCCAATCTATACGATCGATAAAGATGAGTTCCCGGAAATCGCATCCGATAATGTCGTCATGGGAATTCCAAGTTTACTCGTTTTCCAAAACAGCGAGAAGCTTGGTCACTTGCATAGCGCCAACGCAAAAACACCAGGAGAAGTGACAGACTTCCTCAAAAAGAACTTCAACTAAACGCATGAAGCCCCACTTTCCATTTAGGAGAGCGGGGCTTTTTTTAGCGTTCGCAGGCGATGCCGTCTTTGTCACGGTCTTTTGACTTATTGAGATTATACGTCGCTAAGCTTACATGTTGGGCGTACTTTGTTTTCTTATAAATGGCTTTCCCATTTTTATCGTAACCCGTTCGGTTTTTCAAACCCTTTTTCTTCGAGACGCCACCTTTATACGTTTTTTGCATCTCCGTACAGTTTTTAAATGCCTTCGCCTTAGTCGCTGCGTCACTTTGACCAGATGTAGCGCTAAGTAATGAAATACTAAGTACACCTGTCATGACAATCTTTAATGCTTTTTTCATCAGGTTACCTCCGTTTCTAAAAAACCAAATCTTAGTGATAATTTGATTATAATAGATTTCTTTAGAAATAGTTTCCTATTTTTAAAATTTAGAGATATGACTTATCTGACAGTTTAAAAGACAAAAAAAGATCCGCTTCATTATGAAGCGGGTCCTACTTGTAATTACCATTCAGTAACGTAAGCTTTCAATCTTGATTTTCTTATACCGTAAGCTTAGACCGAAGGCGATCAAGAGATAGAGGAAACCAATTAAAAATGAAAAATCACCATACGGAATTGCAGTAAAGGCATTCCAACCAAACATCGGCACGACAAACAGAACATACAGTGGATATTGGATTCCTGACATAATGTCAAACCACGTCTGATCCCAAAGGTGATTCTCAAACAATGTAATCAAATAGACGACCATCCCGCCGATGAAACCAAAACGAAGGTAGTTAAACAGAAAACGGATGAGCGATGTGTTTTTAAGGATGAGGATTGATCCCATCAAGAAAGCAAACCAGCCAATCGACGTAAGAATTTGTACTATACCAATCGAACCATCCGGATAGATTCCGGCTGGCCAGCCGTTCAACATAATCGAAATAATCAAAAGTACAAAAAAGAGTGGAATATATTTTTTTGTAGTCATATTCATAATGACTCTTTCCTCCAAGTTCATATTTGTTAAATTATTTATTCAACAAATATGTACAATAACCTCCATTAATTAACAATTTTTTTATTACATCGATAATTATTTTATTTCTTCACTAGTAACTTTTAAAATATTTATTAGGTTTAATATCACTTATTAAACTTATAAACATTCCCATATTTCCTTTAAAAATGAATTCTATTTACAAAAATATGTTATATTTTATTATATAAAATATAAGGAGCGTGAGTTAAATTGAAAACTAGGATTTTTTTAATATTACTAGGTTCTTTAGGTGCATTATTAATCCTCCTTTTTTTACTTTCAGCCCTTGTTACTCAATCCTATTTCGCCAGCTTTTTATTTGCTACTAGTATGTTTTTCATATTTCAATTCTTTCAAAAATTAAGAAGAAAAAAGACCCTTGTCAAACGACCAATGTTTTGGGCAATACCTTTATCAATAATAGCTTTTATTACTTTTATGATTGAAATGCCTGCAGTAGAAAGTAATAAAAATAATGACTTAAATAGTCTTTCGAATCCCGCCACAAATGTAACTACAGAAGCTGACGATGAAGAAAAAGCCAAGGCTGAAGAAAAAGCCAAGGCTGAAGAAAAAGCCAAGGCTGAAGAAAAAGCCAAGGCTGAAGAAAAAGCCAAGGCTGAAGAAAAAGCCAAGG
>NZ_JACSMP010000006.1:119427-153492 GCF_018618725.1 Exiguobacterium sp. s80
CTGACGCTAAAGCCAAGGCTGAAGAAAAAGCCAAGGCTGACGCTAAAGCCAAGGCTGACGCTAAAGCCAAGGCTGACGCTAAAGCCAAGGCTGACGCTAAAGCCAAGGCTGACGCTAAAGCCAAAGCTGACGCTAAAGCCAAGGCTGACGCTAAAGCCAAAGCTGACGCTAAAGCCAAGGCTGACGCTAAAGCCAAGGTGACTACGAATTTCGCTAACTGCACAGAATTGACAGCAGTATATCCACATGGCGTACCTTCTACACATCCTGCTTATCAACCTAAAATGGATCGAGATAATGACAACTTCGCATGCGAACGATGACTTTTTCACAGTATGTATAGGAGATATAATTATTTTTGTTTAAACACATTAAAATTATAAATATTGAAGGAGTGCCTAATTACTCTAGGCACTCCTTCAGCTTATTTCACTTCTAGTCGTACATCATCAATCGTCACGTCATGTGCCGCAAACGGAGATCCTGCCGCTTTTCCCAGCAAGAACTTTAGACCAGCTGTATCGTCTTGTCCCATCGTGAACTCGTACTGGTACGTGTTCACCGTCGGACTGACTGCTACGACCTGACTGAAGTAGCGTGTATACGCCGCATTTTCGACCGTCACTTCGAGCGGACGTGCAACCGTCGACGACGCCTTAAATGTCAACTGGTACGTCTGTCCTTTAACGAGCGCTAAGTTCCCTTGTTCCAGTAAAACGCTCCATGGCTCCTGTCCTTCTGAAGCAATCGCGATTTTTGCAGCTTCATTCACCGTCGAGACGACCGCTTGTGCATCATAATGAACGTATGAACTCCAGAAGTTCAGCCCTTCCGTGAACGAGCCGTTTTTTAACGGCAACTTATCGATCTCGATCGGCGTCGTGTCAAAGAGTTCAACATCATCGATGGTCACTTCCCCTTTCTCTGATCCAAGAATGAACTGGAGACGACTTTTTAGATCGGTCGCTTCTGTCATCGTAAACGGTACTTCAAACGTCTCCATCTTACCGCTCGGCGCAATCCGTTGTTCCGGCAGGTAAGCCGTCGTTTCTGTCGCATCCGTCAACTGAACATTTATCTTGTTCACCCGTTTTGCTGCTGCTTTGAAACGCAGCACATATTGATGGTCTTTTACGAGTTGTACGCCTTGTTGCGACAGTGTCGCGTTTTGTCCTTTTTTCGTATTCGTTTTGAATGTGAAGACGCGTGTTACCGGGTCAACCGATCCCGTCCCCTTCGTTTTCCCGGCATCAAACTGCCAGTACGTCAAACGATCCATCGCTCCTTGGTCAAACGTTCCGTTGTAGATTTGATTGCCGTCCGGTAAAGCCGGTTTTGTTGCCGCTTCATCGATTTCACCGCGTGGAACCTGCTCGACACGGACGTTGCCGATTTTAACGCCCGCTTGCGCGAGACCTAAATTGAATTCGAGCCGGGCCGCAAGATCCGTTTCACCCGTCATGTCGAACGTAAACGTGTACGGCTTGACGGTCGTCGTTAAATCAATTGATTCTTCATTCGAGTATTTCGTATAACCGCGTTCAGCACCACCACCGACTTTGACCACCATCTTCCGCGCCTGGTCGCTACTCGCGTCGAAGCTGACTTGATAACGGCCACCTTGTGCGAGCGACACGTTTTGAATCAATTGGTGCGAGTACGTCTGTGCCCCAGGCTTTGTGATCATCACGTCAGCAAAACGTGTTCCGTCCTGCTCCGTCACGTCGACTGATCCCGTGCCGCCAAAGTCAGGCAACGTCACATAGTTCCAGTAGGTCGGATCAAGTGTCTGCGCGCCGTCCGTAATCGTCTTAATCGCTTTTTCGTACGCTTGGTCATAGACGAGGTTTCCGTCTTCAAGCGGTTGCTTCGCCCCGTCCGGTAACGTCACGTCTTCATAGACCGGCTCGACCGGTTCCCGGTAGGCGCGGTTCTTCAGGTCATAGACCCGGACATAATCGACTTCCATCTCAGCCGGGAACTTCGTCGTCGCGTCGACTTCCCCGTCGAACCAGCCGCCGACAGCGAGGTTCATCACGAGATAGAAATTTTGGTCGAACGGTGCCGGATAACTGTAGTTCGTCGCCGTATTTTTTCCTTTGCTGTACCAATCGTTTTGTGTCTGATAGAGGTTTCCGTCGACGTACCAACGGAGTTCACCCGGCTCCCACTCAACGGCATATGTATGCCACTGGTCAATCCGCTCACCGTCCGGGAAATGATAATCCTTACCGGTATATTTATTATTCGGCCAGTTTTCGCCGTAATGAATTGTCCCCGCGACCTTTTCAGGCTGACTGCCCCAGGATTCCATCACATCGATTTCACCGGACGATGCCCAGGCACCATACTTGTCCTGCTCCGGCAACATCCAAAACGCTGGCCACAGTCCTTTACCGGTCGGCAGTTTCACTTTGATTTCATAACGGCCGTACGTCTTGCTGAACAGTCCTTTTGTCTTCAATTTTGCCGAAGTGTAGTCATAACTTCCGAAGGCGTCCGTCGTCTTTTCCTGTTTTGCGCGGATGACGAGTTTTCCGTCACGGATGAAGGCATTGTCTTTTTTGTCGGTATAATATTGTTTTTCGTTATTTCCCCACCCGGATGAAACGCCGTTGCCGTCCGCATCGACGATCCAGTTTCCCGTGTCGTAGTTCCATTTCGTCCGGTCAAGTTGTTGTTTCGTAAACTCGTCCGACCAGACCATTTTCCATTTCGTTTTGTCCTGTTTGTCTGCTTTTTCAGCATGCCCTGTCCCGGCATAAGTTAAGACTAAGCCTGTCCCAAGGGCGACTGCGAGCCATTTCTTCATCTGTAATCCTCCTTTGACAAAAAACAGGCAAGACCGATGTAATTCGACCTTGCCTGCGACTGAGTTACGCTTCCTGTGAGAGTGTTGCTTTATGTGTCTGGATGACATCGGCATACCAATGCGCGCTGTCCTTCCATGTCCGTTCCTGTGTTTCGAAATCGACATAGATGATGCCGAATCGTTTGTCGTATCCGAAGCTCCACTCGAAGTTATCGAGCAGCGACCAAAGGTAGTAGCCTTCGATGTTCATTCCCTCGTCGTTCAAGTCGGAGACCGCTTGCAAGTGTTGCGCAACATAGTCGATCCGGTTTTGGTCATGGACACGACCATCGACGAGTTGATCGTCGAACGCTGCCCCGTTCTCCGTGATGAAGATCGGGAGTGACGTATATTCCGCGCGAAGGCGACGAATCAAGTCCTTGAACTCGTTTGGTGCGATGTCCCAGCCCATGCCCGTCTTATCATAGTCCGAGTACGCATCTTTGTGCAAGAAGTCATTCGCGGCACTGAATTCAACTAAGTTGCGGCTGTAGAAGTTGATCCCGAAGAAGTCACAGCCGACCGAAATCGTTGCCATGTCGCCTTCTTGGATGAAGTCGTACGTATGGACGTATTTCGAGAACAGGTTCATCATGTCGACCGGATACTGTCCCTTGAAGATTGGGTCGAGGAACCAGCGATTCGCGTACCCGTCGGCGTTGTTCATCGCCAACTGATCATTGACGGAATCCGTCTTCGCGTACTTCGGTGCGAGATTCAATGTGATGCCGATCGGTGTCGCCGAGTTGAACTCCCCTTTGAGCAGTTCGACCGCTTTTCCGTGTGACAACAGCATGTGGTGAACGGCACGGACGGCTTCGTTCATGTCCGTGTGACCGGGTGCATGGTGTCCGAGGTGGTAGCTGAGGAAACCGGCACACCACGGTTCATTGTGCGTGATCCACGAATCGACGATGTCGTCGAGTTCTTCGAAGCAGACACGGGCGAAGTCGAGGAACCAGTCGACCGAGTCACGGTTGACCCAGCCCCCTTCGTCGTATGCCCACATCGGTAAATCCCAGTGGTAGAGCGTGACGGCCGGTTTGATCCCTTCTTCGCGTAAGCGTGTCGCGAGTGTCCGGTAAAACGCCATGCCTTCCGGGTTGTAGTGACCTTTCGCCGGGAATATCCGTGGCCAGGCAATCGAGAAGCGGTACGTGTCGACGCCTAACTGTTTGATGTGCTGGATGTCTTCTTCAAAGCGGTGGTAATGGTCGCAGGCGACATCGCCATTGTGTTTTTCAAAAACTTTTCCGTCCGTATCGCAGAACGTATCCCAAATTGATGGTGTCCGTCCCCCCTCGTCGTGTGCGCCCTCGATTTGATACGAAGACGTGGCCGTTCCGAAGACGAAGTTTGATGCAAATTTCATACGCGTACTCCCCTTTAACTAACAGATTATTCTTTGACGGCACCAGCTGAGATGCTGCTGACGATGTATTTCGATAGGAACAAGAAAGCGATCATGATTGGGACAACGGAAATCGCGATCCCGAGATAAAGTGCCCCTAAGTTTTCTGCGACTTGTGAACCTTTTAAGAAGCCCATCAAGACCGGTAACGTGTATTTTTCTGGTGAGAACAATAGGACGAGCGGCATGATGTAGTTGTTCCACGAACCGATGAACGTAAAGATCGACATCGTCGCGATCGCCGGCATCATCATTGGCAAGGCGATCGTATGGAAGATACGCCATTCGCTTGCACCATCCATTCGCGCCGCCTCAATCAAACTTGGGTGCATGACGGTCTGTAAATACTGACGGACGAAGAAGACCGTGAATGGACTGGCAATCGCCGGAACGATCAGCGGGATGAAGCTGTCGAGAATACCTAAATTCTTACTGAGTTCGTAGAACCCGATCAATCCGAGTTGTCCCGGAATCATCATCATGACGAGCATGAAGACGAACAGGACGTTTTTTCCTTTGAACTGATAAAAAGCAAATCCGAACGCTGTCATCGCTGAGAAGTAACCCGACAAGACAGTGACGAGGACGGCGATGATCAGACTGTTCTTGAAGCCGGACCAGATGTTGACGTAGGAGCTTAACGCCGCATAGTTCTCAGCGAGCGAGTTCCCGGGAATCAAGGAGAAACCGGACAGGACTTCTTCGTTCGACCGGGTCGCGTTGATGATCATCATTAAAAATGGAATGATACAGGCGATGGTCAAGGCAATCAGGCTGACATAAATCAGGCTCTTGCCGAACCAGGCTTTTTTCTGTTTCGGTGGTGCCAACTTCAGCGGACGTTCTGAACGCTCCGGTTGTTCCTCCGTTTGCGGGACGATCCGCCGTGCTTCTGCATTTCGTTCCATCGGTCAGGCTCCTTTCGGTGAACGTTCTTTTCGGAACATCCCTTTGAAGACGATGATTGAAAAGACGAGCGTGATAGCAAACAATCCATAGGCGACGGCAGCAGCGTAGCCATAGTTGTTGTACTTAAAGGCTTGATTGTAGAGATAGAGGACCATCGTGTTCAAGGCACCATCCGGCGCACCGACACCGTCCGTAATCAACATCGGGAGATCAAACAGTTGCAGTCCACCGATCAGTGACGTGATCATGATGTAAAGCAGGATCGGTTTTAACAGCGGCAACGTGATTCGCGAGAAGATTTGCCAGCGTGTCGCACCATCAATCAAGGCCGCTTCGAAATAATCTTTCGAGATGCCGGATACACCGGCCATGACGACGATGAACGAGTGACCAAGCCACATCCAGGTCAGGATGAGTGAAACGGAAATCTGGGCTGTGACCGGTTGTGTCAACCAGTTGATCGGGTCGGAAATGATTCCGACTTTCATCAACATCATGTTGAGTGATCCGTGTTGCCAGTCGAGTAAAATCCCGAACAACAAGGCAACCGAGCTGATCGTGATTAAGTTCGGTAAGTAGAACGTCGCCCGGAAGAAAGCAAGTCCTTTTAACTTGAGTTGTAAGTCTGAGAACAGTAAGGCGAGCATCAACGCTCCACCAATTTGCAGGATGAAGTTCAGTCCCCAAATCTTGATCGTATTGAAGAACGCTTCAATGAAGTACGTATCTCCGAGCAAACGCGTATAGTTCGCGAGTCCGACGAGTTGTTCGCCTTCTGCGCCTGTGTAGTTCGTGAAACTGTAATAGAACGTCAACGCGACCGGATAGATGCTGAAGATTAAGAAGACGATCCAAAACGGTGCGATGAACAGATAACCATGGCGATCGAGTTTTTTCACAGGTCAAACCCCTTTCTTAAACAAGAAGAGGTAGGGCGAGGTCCGCCCCACCCAGTCTCCTTATTCCGGTACTTTGACGTCCGGATACGCATTTTTGACTTTTTTGTAGAATTCAGCAAGTGCTTCGTCTTTTGATTTTTTGCCTTGGACGTATTCCATGACTGACGCACCGTATAATGTATCGAGCTGTTGGTCGTACTTCGTCACGATACCCGGTGTGATTTGATCCGCTTGATCGAGGAAGAACTCATAGTTGTTCTGTCCGCCGAGGAACTCATCTTTGAAGTCGGTTTTGATTTTGTCGGTAACCGGTGTATACGCAAGGACGTCACCTGTTTCTTTCGCCCAATCCGTCAAGAACTCTTCGTCTTGCGTCATCATTTTGACGAAATCATACGCAAGTTTTTGTTTCTTCGAATCTTTGTAGACACCTAACCATGTACCGCCCCAGAAGTATGGGCTCGGTCCGCTTGTGACTGCCCAGTCACCGGCTGATTTCTTCGCATTTTCTTTTAAGACACTGTGTAAGCCCCATGTTGGAAGGACGTACGAGAAGATTTCTGTTTCGGTTTCTTTACCGTTTTCTTTGACTTTGACCGGCTTATCCATCCCGGCGAACCATGATGGTGACCACTCTGGCGCAAGTGCTGTGTATTGTTTTGTCCGTAATTCTTTTGCGTAATCCATGTAGTTCTTCTTGTCTTCTGTCAAGACGAGCTCTTGCTTATCGTTGACCCAGGCCTGCGGATCATTACCTTGTGCGAACCAACGGATTGAACCTTCATCCGGGAACATTTTGTAGCCTTTGCCTTTCATTTTCTCAGCGACATCGAAGACGCCGTCCATCGAGTTCATCATCGCACCGATTTCTTTTGGATCATCTGTGCCGAGGACCTTTTTGGCGATGCTCCGTTTGTAATAGATACCACCCGGTGTTGTTTGCCATGACAGCGCACGGACGTTACCGTCTTTGTCTTTCCCCATGTCATAGACGTACGGAATGTAGTCATCTTTGACTTCGTCTGCGTTAAACGGTTTTTCAGATAGGTTCGCCCAGTAACCGGCGTCGACCCATTGTTTCAAGAAGGCGATCTCACCTGTGAAGATATCCGGTGCACCGACGCCGCTCTCAAGTGCCGGTTTTAATTTCGTTGGGTAATCCGCGATCGGAACGATCGTCAATTCGACTTTGACATCATTGTTCTCTTCGAACTTTTTGATTGGTTCTTTTAACTCATCCGTGAATGACCAGATTTTCAAGACTTGTTTCCCATCACTTGTCGTTGCTTCTTTACTATCTGAACATCCTGCTAAAACGCTTGCTGTTAACGCGCCGACTGTCAAAACACTGACTAACTTCTTACGCATGTCATCCCATCCTTTTTCTGATGTACTCGCCCACTAATTTAGTAAGCGGTTTCATTTCTTATCCAAAAATATCGAAAGCGCTTTCGAAAACTCCTAGAAAAAAGTTCCGAAAGCCCTTTCGGAAAGCTTTAAAAAAATATACTGTTTCGAAACCGCTCTCGCTTGTCCTCGCCTTCCACCTGCGAGAGCGATTTCGAAATCGATTGTTAGTCGTTGACGGGTCCCGTTGAATGGCGGACGATCAACTCGACGGGAATGATGTCCGTCGTCTTGAGACGTTGCTTGTTGACGATCTGTTCGATCAATAAATCCGCTGCATGTTGTCCGATCCGTTCCGTATCTTGCCGGACGGTCGTCAACTTCGGTGTGACGTATTTCGACATTTCGATATCATCGTAGCCGACGATTGAAATATCTGCTGGTACGTGTAACCCGGCTTCATGGATTGCTTCCATCGCACCGATCGCCATTTGGTCACCGGCAACGAATACTGCCGTTGGACGTTGTGGTAAGGCAAGTAACGTCTGCATCGCTTGTTTACCTTCTTCGACCGAGAAAAAACCACCGTTGATTAAGTAACCTTCTAAAATCGGTAGTGCGAGTTCAGCCATTGCCCGTTCGTACCCAGCAATCCGTGCACTTCCTGCGTCAATCGTCGTATCCCCCGCGATATGGGCGATTCGGCGATGACCGAGTTCATGCAAGTGATTGACAGCGAGTGCTCCGCCTGTCAGATTGTCTGAGAAGACGACGCTACAATCCGCGCTGTCCATATCGACGACGACGATTGGAATCGTGCTCTGAATCAACTCTTGGACGTGCTGGTCCATTTGATCGGAACAGATGACGACGATACCGTCGACCGCCCGGTGCTGAAAGTGCTCGAGGTAACTCATGTCGCGGTTGCGGAGATTACGTGAAGCAAAGATTAAGTCGTATCCTTGTTGCTCCGTCGCTTGACGGAAACTTTCGATGATCGCGTTGAAGAACGGATGCATCATCCCGACTTCGTTCGCTTCCGAGAACATGACCCCGATCGTCCAGGACCGTTTCGTCGAAAGGGACTGAGCATGCGCATTGGGTAAGTACCCCATATCCGCTGCCGCCTGAATGATTTTTGCTTTCGTTTTCTCACTGACATCGGAATAGTTGTTTAATGCCTTTGAGACTGTCGTAATCGAAAAACCTGTTATTTTTGCTAAATCATAAATTGTGCCCATCGTTAAAACCTCATTTCACCGAAAGCGCTTTCGATAAACTTAGTATAGACGGGAATTTGGAAAGACACAACCATTTTTTTCGAATTTATTTGGAATTAAAAAAATAAATGATATCGCTTTCATTTTTAATCAGAAAAACACACAAACGAGAACAAATGTTTGGTATACTATAAGCATCAGTCAGTCGTGCTCAAATGGAGAGGAGCATTACCATGCCGATTACCCCCTATCTGGTCTTCAACGGCAACACCCGTGAGGCGATCCATTACTACGCCAACATCTTCGGCCAGGACATCCCTGAGATCATGGAGTTTGGTCCCGGTAACGGTCCGGACGGTCAACCGTTTGCAAAAGACGTCCAGTCGCTTGTCCTGCATTCACAATTGATTGTTCACGGGACACGAATCATGTTTTCTGACGCGATGCCGCACGATCCCGTGACGATTGGCCAAAACGTCACGCTAGCTCTGCATTTGCCGGACATCCAGGTTATTCATGAGACATTCGACAAGCTGGCGCAAGACGGTAAGGTCATCATGCCGATTCAAAAAACATTTTGGAGTGAAGCTTACGGTATCGTCGAAGATCCTTTTGGTGTGCAGTGGCAGCTCAATCATGAAGTGAGTGAAGTGACGGCGTAAGTGCTCGCTACGTCATGCTTTCCCTTTCACTCGCTTTCCTCAGGCGAGGCACAAGCCGCGCCTCCTTTGTCCTCTGGACACGGACTCGGGTCTTGTTTGCCTCTGACAGCGCAGATCCCTGCGCTTTTTCCTGCAGGAGTCGAGTGACGGGTATGCATTCCTGATAAAAAGTAAGATCTGACGGATTTCGTCGGATTTTACTTTTTTTAAATCATACCGATTTTTTTCAAGGTGTTATAGAATGGTTAAAATCAGATGTACCATTATCTACTGTGTAAGAAAGGAGGTGTCTCAAGAAATGAACGATATCCTTTTACAAAAACATGCGACGATCAAACGTTGCATCATTAGAATGAACGAAGTCTATAATAATGACTCCAAAAATTTAAGTGATTTAACCAGACAAGATAGCGTCATCTTAAATTTGCAACGGATATGCCAAACTTCTATTGATATGGCGATGTATGTCGTAAGTACACGAAAACTAGGATTACCTAAAGCGAGTCAGGATGGACTTAAACTATTAGAGAAAGCACACTTTATCAATTCTTCCCTATCTACAAGTCTAATGAATATGATGGGATTTTGTACTATCGCAATCCATGACTACCCGTCACTTGATTTAAATATTCTTCAGGCTATTTTAGAGAAGCACATAGATGATTTTTTAACATTTGCACAGATTGTTATCCAGTTGGAAGACTGACAAATCTTCAAGATTCAACTTCCTCATCGTTTAAACATCTCAAGGCAAAGCCATTTGTCACGTAGAGTTTCCAACAGACAAATCGAATAATCCAGGAAACCTTCATTTCTGAGCGTAACGTAAGTGGTAGTAGTTCAATTCTTATTCATTTACTTGGTCACTCGAAGCCCATTTCAGAGAAAGAAACTTTACTCTCTTCCATCCCTTCTTCATCAACGACCTCTAGTGCTTGAATATCCGCTGCGGATAAAGGAATAGTTCGCGCGGGATTTTTCAACTTCAAGTGATACAGTTTTTTTAATAACGTCAGCTGTTGTTCTGTGAGTTCATAATACTCTTCCCAGTGTTCAACTCCCGTTTCGTACTCCGATGCCTGTATTTCTAAAAGGTGTGCCCCCTGTCCAATCATTTCGTCATATGGATGACTAGAAAAAACTTGATCATCACTTCCCTATAAGACAGTAGTGACGATTGGAAGAGCTGAACCATCCACCTCATCTAACAAGTATTGAAAGGTGTCTTCTTCAGCTATTTTTTGTACGCGTTGCGGAGCTTGGCTGAACAGTTCTTTTGCTTCTGTGGTCTCTATAGAGAATTCTTCGTTTCTAAATCCTCCGACAAAAAAATCTTGACCAAATGTAACTGTCTTTCTGCTACCTTGACCATTATTTGTACTGTAATTGTTACCATCCCAGGAATGTTCATACGCAAAGTCAGGATTATTCGCGACAAAGATAGCGTGAGCGATGGAGGCGAGCATGCATCCTTCCCATACAGCTTGGCGTTTCCACTTCGGATCTAAAATTTGATGTTTTTCCATTTTTACCTCCTATGTTTGCTTAATTCAGTGAATTTTCTTCACAAGTCAATTTTTAAATACTTTTACAACTATGTGATATCGGTATTAGCTCCGAAACCGGCAAGCCTTCAATCAAATCGAATATATAAGTCATTCTGTGCTCATCTTTTCATATTCAACACTTTATTTTACCGACTATTCAGTTGCATCTGATAAATCATCACTACTATCAGCAAAATTTCTAACACATCACAGATTCCAATTACCCCCTTAAATTTTCAGTTAATTTCAAAATTGTAATCTTTAAATATACAAAAAGATAAGTTTTTATTTTACATTTATGTTAATTTTATTTTGACAAATTAAACAAAAAAGGGTGGTTTCATGAAAAAATTAATAGTAGTTACTTCAATTTGCGCTACAGTTTGTGCCACAAACGTTTTAAGTGTTAATGCACAGGAATCAAATACTCTCAAAACAAGAAATCTAATCTCAAAGTCAGCAGAAGCTTATTTGGACACTACTGAAAAAAATCTCGATACATTCCTTGAGACTAATAAAGATAATATTGATTCTAAAGATATAAATAAATTCTTTGATTCACAAAAGGAAGTTTCTCCAGAACAACTTCAAGCAATACAAGATAAATCAGAAAAAGAGACATCTTTATTAAAAAAAATTGGGAAATCTGATCAAGAAATCGCTGATTCTCTAGTAGAAAAAGAATATAAACTAGACAATCAAAATATAACTCTTTATAAAAATGGTATATATTCGATTGAAGAAAAAGACGATAATTACTTAGATACAGAAGAAAATACATATCCTCAAACATTTTTTACTTTGGCTAAGTCCTCTAAAAAAACTCAGTACGGGGAAAATACTAAATCTTATTATTCAATTGCAAAAATAAAATTATTTACTGTTTCAGTCAGTGCTAAATTTTATTATAACGGTACTAAAGCAACATATCGTTCTGGTTTAGACGGTTATAGTAAACGTGGTACACTATCTTTGTGGCAAGTAAACGGATTTAAAGTTGCGAAGGAGTCGGACGGAAGTTCTTATGTAGCGACAGCTTCGGGTAATTTCAGTTATGGATTTTCTTACAATGGCGTCGGATTCAACATTAAAGATGTTTATATTAAACATGAAGTCAGATGTACAAAAAACGGTTATATAAAAAAAGATTACGTATTTAGATAAGGAGTTACTTGTATGCGCAAATTGGATTTCATTATTTTCTTCGCATTATTTTTTATTTTAAATTTCATTAATTTTTTGGGAACACCTGGCTTTAAAGATATTTTTGCAATTGCAGTAGTTGCAATCATTGAAGCAGCCATTGCTGGTGTAATTACTAATCTGTTAACTAGAATATTTGTGAAAAGATCATAATCTCTAATGTTGTTCTCTTAAGGATCACAATAACAATAACTAGTTAAAAAGGCTTGAATCCTCTATTTTGAACTGAACCCCGAATGATAGACACTTGAAAAAAAGTGCATCATTCGGGGTTTTTTGTGTGGATACGAATCGCTATAATGAACCTATTCATTCAGACGGGGGAAACAACCATGAGTAAAATCATCTTCAACATGACACAAATCAACCAGTTCGAAGAAAATCCGAACGTCGCTTCGGTATCAGAACGCTCAATCCAGTACACCGCCGAGTTCAAGGTCAAGGCCGTACGTGAAAATATGGAGGGAAAGGGACCTCAACAAATCTTCACGGAGGCCGGATTCGACCTGACGGTGATTAGGAAACGAAAAGCGCAGTCCTCGTTGAATCGTTGGCGCCAAACGTTCCGAAAAGACGGAGAGGAGGGTCTCCGGAACGATAAACGTGGAAAGGCTCTGGGGGGCGGACGCCCGAAAACAGACGAGTCGATGGAGAGACGGTTAGCGAAGGCAGAGGCACGGATCAAATACCTGACGGTAGAGAACGAGCTATTAAAAAAGCTAGAGAAGTTAGAAGGGCGGGCGAAACATACGAACTAACACCAGCAGAGAAATATCAGGCCATCAACACCATCATCCGTATCGCACAGCTTAAGAATCTCGTCCGCCCACTATGTGAGATCGCCGGAGTGAGCCGCAGTGGCTATTACGCTTGGTTGAACCGTGCCGAGGCGGAGTCCCTTCGGGAAGAGCGTGATTACCTAGATGCGACACTCCTCAAGAAAATCCATGATAGCCATAAAGGCAAAGTCGGTTATCGTGAGCTGTACATGGAGGTGTTCGCTACCCTCGGTTTCCCAATCAATCATAAACGGATTCTCCGACTAATGCGCAAATATAACATCGTGACCAAAATCCGAAGGATGAACCCTTATCGAAAGCTCGCTCAGGCGACGCACGAGCACCGCGTCGTGCCGAATCGATTGAACCGCGAGTTCCGGCAGAGCGAGCCTGGAAAGGTATTCGTGACCGATATCACCTACCTCCCCATCGCCTCAGGTGAAAACGTCTATCTGTCTTGTGTGAAGGACGTCGCCACACGCGAAATCGTGGCATACAAACTGTCCACTGGCCTTCACATGGACCTCGTCTTTCAGACGATGAAAAAGCTCGAAGAGCATCTCCAAGGGAATCGACATCCCGAGGCGATGATTCATTCGGACCAAGGCTTCCACTATACCCATCCGGACTACCAACGACTCGTTGGCGACCTCGGACTGGTGCAGTCCATGTCACGTCGCGGCAACTGCCTCGACAACGCACCGATCGAATCGTTCTTCGGTCATTTGAAGGACTATGTCACCAACCGTTCGTGCAGGTCAGTCGAGGAGGTCCGAGAGATGGTCGGGGACTACATAAGCTATTACAACTGCGAACGCGGTCAATGGAACCTAAAAAAGATGACCCCAGAACAATATCGGGGCCATCTGATCGCAGCATAGAAAACGTGGGCTTTTTATTAAACTGTCCATTTTACGGGGCTCAGTTCATTTCAGTGGACTTAAGCCTTTTTATCTTTTCTGGATTATAAACTTGCATATAACATCTTTTACTAGTAAGTATACGAATCGATTATAGACACATCGGTACAAAAAACTACTTAATTTTTCATTATGATTGATACAAACGATTACGAAGTTATTTGCGCTTTCCAGCAAGCTGCTGTGTCATTTGTGGAGTTACTCAATTCCATTTCCAAAGGTGCTTATTCTGACGACCTCCTTTTAAAAGTAAAGGCATTAGCGAAATGACTTTCTTGATAAAAGATACATTTCTAACTTTTGAGAGTCAATCTTCATTTCATTTAAAGAACAGTCCACAAAATATTGAGAAGACCCTATCTTCATTAAAAAAACAAAAAAAAATATTAAATGATGAGATTAAAGAGAAAGTATCTTATAACAATCCTATACTAAATAATCTACATTTGAACATAATGAAGTACGCTGAAATTTTAAAAGTTAGTCAGTATATCAATTTGAAAAAAAATTATATCTTTACTTCAGATTTAAAATCTTTAAGTGGAGCTGTTCTTCATAAAATAGTATTTTCATTTAAGATGGCTTATATTCTTGAGTTACAAAATTATCTAGGGTATAAGGTTCCCATTGTATTAGATTCTCCCAGCGGAAGAGAACTAAACAAAGAAAATATTGAAGATACATTGTCTATATTGAAAAAAGATTTTAAACACAATCAAATTATTGTTGCTTCAATTTATAATTTTACAAATTTCGAACCAGATAAATGTTTTGAACTTATAGACAAAATTTTTGAATGAACTAAAAAATTAAAAGTCGCTCCTTTAAAAAATTCATATTTAAGGGAACGACTCTTATAATATTAATTAATGCACAATAGTTAGAAATTGAAATTATAATTTTTTTCTTATTTTATATGATCTTATTTTTGCTTCTACTACTGCTTGAACTATTTCATTGATAATATCATCTGCAGACGAGCGTTTATCTGGAAATACACTTAATTTTTTGGCAAAGTTCATAAGATCTGCTTTTCTATAAGCTATAGAGGAATTTTTTAATAGCTCTTTTGCTTCATTTGTATCCATAGTTGCCTCTATTTGATTTATTAAATCACTTAATTCTTTTTCATATTTTTGATCTTCTTTAACATTATTTTTAATATAATCTTCATTCTCTATAGTATATTCGATAATATTATCTAACATTACTTTTATTGTATCCTTACTTTTAGTAGGTATATTTAAAAAATCGCTTAAATTTATTAAATCAGATTTTTTATTCAAGTGAGATGATAGTAAAAGTTTTCTTTCTTCAATATCTTCAACAGATATAATATCTTGGAGGAGCATTTTATATACTTGAATCGTATTAGTATCTATTTTTTTAGAAACTAGCTTGAGCTCGGATTCTCCGTTAACTAATTGTAGATACTGTTCATTTGTCAAATTACTTAAAAAGTTTGAGAACAGTTTGTACAATAGCTCTATCTCTTTTTTCGAATTGCTCATTTTTTACCTCCTAGAAACTAATTTTTGTATTATTCATAAACTCATCAACTACATCTTCAAATTCAGTTCTAATATCTAAATAAATACCTTCTAAGCTTGTATTTAATAATACAGGTATCCCTGATTCTGAAGAAGGTGCGAATAACGTACTATTACTTCTAACGTAATTTTTATATACGTCGTCT
The DNA here is from genome assembly GCF_018618725.1 of Exiguobacterium sp. s80. Classification (NCBI taxonomy): domain Bacteria; kingdom Bacillati; phylum Bacillota; class Bacilli; order Caryophanales; genus Exiguobacterium; species Exiguobacterium sp. s80. The sequence continues at coordinate 134,872 of NZ_JACSMP010000006.1, forward strand.
CTATACACGCGCTTTACTTGCGAAATGTACCTTTCTTGATTTTGAATAGGCTGTGAGTTATAAATATTAATCATTGTAAAAATAATACCTTTTAACTCTGGACTGATTTTCTGCCAATTTCCACTATCTTCTTGCACATAATTATTATAACGTTCAGTAAGTGATTCAATGTGTCTAACGAGCGTATCAATACCTAATGTTGATAAAAAATCTGCTTTTGCTGGAACAATATAAAAATCACTAGCAATAATTGCATTTTGAGTAACAATATTAAAATTAGGTGGACAATCGATTAATACAACATCATAATCGTTTTCTACTTCCTCTAATCCCTTTTTTAGTCTTGTGAATAATCTAAGAAAACTGCTTCTAAATGTTCTTTCTGTATTACCTCCATATTGTGTTGCCAGTTCCATATCCACATTAATCAACTCTAAGTGCGAACTAATTAAATCGATGTGTCCTTCTGCACTTAAATTTTCCAATTTCTCATTAACATTAGTTGGACTAATAATTAAATTACGTAAAGATACATCTCTATCACCATTCAAAAATTCATCATACCAATGTTTAATTGTTCTGCTACTTTTATCTAACCCCTCCCATTCATCAACGTTAATGAAAGAAAACGTTAAATTAGCTTGAGGATCTAAATCTACGAGCAATACTCTAACTCCTTTAAAAGCAAGTTCTGCAGCGATGTTAGATGTAAGTGTAGTTTTACCTACACCACCTTTATAGTTTATAAAAGATATAATTTCCATTAAATACACTCCCTATTGTTTAATAAAAAAATAAATTGTAACAAGTCTATTATATACAAAAATTGATATTAATTGTTTATGTTCGAAAGACAAAAGTTAAATATTTACTTGTCAAAATATTTATTAATTCTAAATATCACCACATCTGAAACTATATTATATATTTCACTGCTCTTAAATAATGAAACAGCATGTAAACTTAGAGTTTCTTTCTTAAAAACAAATGGTTTACCTATCCTCGGAAACGGCATCTTCTTTAACAGTTTTTCTACTTTAGTAGCATCAAAAGGTCCTTTTAATTCTTCTGTATTCGCATCCTTCAACTCCCTGTACTTCTCCGCATGTAAATACTCGTAGAAAAACGGAGCGACTTCTGCTGCCGTAATCGGCTCCATCCAACGTTCTTCCCCCCGCTCAAGCATCGCCAGCAATACAACCATCTTGTAACTCCGGTTCATCACCGTCTTTTCGACCTGTTCAATCAGTTCACGGTTAGCATCGTAAGTCTCGATTTCTTCATTCGTCAATTCACCTTGTTCCTTCAGGAAACCAACGTACGAGCCCCACTCTTGTTTATAGCCTATTGGCACAGCTGTCAGTTGACCAATTTCAACGTAAGTCGGCCTACGTCCCAGATCGAGTTTCAATTGTTCGTAACTCTCAATCAAACGTAATTTACGCTGATTCGGTTGACGCATCCGATGAATGATATTCAGCGCCTGCGTATCAAACTCGATGATGCATTCTTTCGGTGGCGTAATCGGCTCCTTATCCCCCCGCTTGAGCTTATCTTTTACTGTTCCAAGCAACATCAGCTTCGTTTCGACATTTTTATAGTTGCCGATCAAATCGATGATGACACAATGTGATTTCTTGTTCGTTAAACGTAAGCCGCGTCCGATTTGCTGCGTGTAGATTGCAATCGATTCCGTCGGCCGACAAAACAGTAACGTATCGACTTTTGGAATATCGACTCCTTCATTAAATAAATCGACCGTAAAGACGATTTCTAACGTTCCCCGCTCAAACTCCTGAATACGCTCCCGTCGATTGACGGTCTGTCCGGTCAAGGCAATCGCTTGGTGTCCCATTTCCCGGAATGTCTGTGCCAAATATTCGGCTTGACGGATCGACGAACAAAAGCCGATCGTTTTCGTCTGCCGGTGCTTTGACCAAGCGGCATAGATGTTTTCTGAGACTGCCCGATCAATCTGCGCCTGTTCCAGTTCCATCGCATCATATTTCCGTCCCATCCGCCGCAGTTGCGAATAGTCGATGACGTCATGAATCCCGTAATAATGGAACGGTGTCAGAAATCCTTCATTGATCGCTGACGTGAAGTGCATTTGAAACGCAACGTGATTGTCGCACAGCGCATAGACGTCCGCTCCGTCCATCCGGTCCGGCGTCGCTGTCAGTCCCAGTAAAAATTGCGGTTCAAAATGCGCCAGAACTTTTTGATAACTTTTAGCTGCTGCGTGGTGAAACTCATCGATAATGATCAAATCAAAATGGTCTTTTGCAAACCGTTCGAGATGCCGGTTTTGGGATAAAGTCTGGACTGAGCCAAACAGCACATCCGTCTGTTCATCGTTCGTGCGGTCTGATCCGATATACAAAGCTGTCTGCCAATTGAGCTCGACCTTTTGAAACGAACGTTCCGCTTGTTCCAACAACTCGCGTTGATGTGCGAGGAACAGTATCCGCTTAAAGTCACGCGCAAAAAATGCACTGAGATACGTTTTTCCAAGCCCGGTCGCAAGTACGGTCAAGGCACGCGTCCGTCCTTCTTCCATCGTGTCCTGAAGTGCACGTAATGCTTCCTCCTGCACCCGGTGCGGCAGAATCTCCTCGGACGTGACGAGCTGTTGCTCCGCATAATCAACTTCCGGTTCCGCAACATATTGCCGTGCGTCATGTTCTTGCCGGTACGCTTCGAGGACAATCGGATTCAGGTCTTGAGCTGCTTCACTTAAATAAAGATCCATGAATGCCTCGATCGCATCATCCAAGATATGCGGTGCGACGGCTTGCGGCAAATGGAGATTCCACTCGACACCGGTCCGAAAAGCGCTTTTGGAGATATTCGATGAGCCGACAATCGACAGACCGGTCTCTGCGTTGCGGAACAGATAGGCTTTCGGATGAAACGCCCGTCCGCCGGAGCGATAAAACCGGATCGACAGACCATCCAGTTTCAATAATTCTGCCAACGCCTCCGGGTCCGTAATATGTAAGTAGTCGCCAATCAAAAAATGAACATCAGCGCCTCGTTCGACGGCGCAACGTAACGCCGGTAACAACAGTTCGACACCAGAACGTTGCGCGAAGGCAGCGACGATATAGATTTCATCAGCTTGGTCAATGGCATCGACCAACGACGCATACAAATCGTGTGTCGTCAGTTTTGCTGCCGGAATCAATCTTCGACCTCAATCAGATACAGCTTGTCATCAAAGCCGCCCCGCTTATCGTGTTTCGTCAGCCGGATTGCTTCCAGTTGTTCCGGTGTCGTCCCGTGCGTCCGAGCCAGCGCGTGAATTAGTTCCAGCAAGTCGGCCAATTCTTCAACCGCTTCTTCGGTCTCTGTTGCTTCTTCATATTCGGCTACTTCTTCATGCAATTTCCGTTTTGCTTCGACGAGGAATTCTTCCTCGTTAAGTGTCTGGAACGTTGCTTTTTTTCCGTTCCGAGCAATGATAGTTGGAATCTGATCCCGGACTAATTTATGATAAAGAGGCATTGGATTCACTCCTTGTAAGTATGGTGATGGTGTTGTAAAAATTATCCTATAGTTCAAGGCAGATAGCACGTTCTACATACTATTTATTTTAGATTAGAGGAGGAGTTTTCATGAGTTCATTCCAGAAAATCGAAACAACTAACGCCCCGGCTGCGATTGGTCCTTATTCACAAGGCTTCATCGCCAACGGTACGTTATATGCTTCAGGTCAAATCCCGATCAATCCGGCAACAGGTGTAATGGTCGCCGGTGGCATTACAGAACAGACGGAGCAGGTCATGAAAAACGTTGATGCCATCTTAAAAGAAGCTGGTCTGACACCGGATCGTGTCGTCAAAACGACGTGTTACTTAACAAGCATGGATCATTTCGCTGCGTTTAATGATATTTACTCCGATTACTTTGCTCCGCATAACCACTTCCCGGCACGATCTTGTATCGCCGTCAAAGAGTTACCGAAAGGTGCTTTGGTTGAAGTTGAGATTTTAGGATTAGTCTAATACTTTGGAACACGTCACGTTTGGTGGCGTGTTTTTTATCTGCGTAATCCCCAGCGCCCTGTCCCTTTACCGGTCTCACTGAAAAACAAATCCTCTCCCCCTGCGAAAAGATCACACTCACTGGCGTGAAGATAAATCAACTTTCGGATACGGCTTTCGAATCCATCAACGGTCGTAAAACGCGACACATCCAGATGAGGCATTTGCCGAATCTGTTCGTAGAGTTCCGTCAAATCGAACTGTCGATCCGACTTCTGCATGACGCTAATGATTGCGTCAAGTAATTCAGTGCTGTCATCCCTCATGTATGTCAGTCCTTTTCGATGTGATTTTCTTACGTCGCAGACTTACTGCGACCAAAATCGCTATAAACTGTGGTACTACATTAACGACACTGACGAGAATCAACAGTTGTCCGGACGTTAACGGTTTAAAATAACCTTCCCAGTATGTCTCCGCGCCCATACTGCCTAAGGCATAATAGGAGACAGCAAAGGAGATGAGATTGCCGAGGATGACGAATCCGACATGACTGACGCGCTGGCTGACGAACGCCAAGCTCGACATCCCGACCAGCATCAACCCGTACCCGAGCAGCGTCCCCGTCTTAAAGTCCTCGAACAAGGCGAGGAACACAAAGGGGATCGCGTAAAAACATAGCAACATCACCCCGATTTTCACACGTTTCATCGTGTAACCCCTCCTTCCCGATAAAACCACTCCCGTATTTCCTCCCAGCCGGCGGGAAAAGCATTTGAACCGGACGATGTCTTACGGCCTTCCGCTCCCACAAATTCAATCCACCAGTCCGTCCCGTCGAGGATCAACAAGTCCGAGCTGTATGTTTCCTTCCAGGTGCGCGCACGCTCGAGTAACCGTCGCCCTGTTTCGATGTCTTGATTCGTCAGGAGACGTGTCGTTCGAACCGTGCCCGTCGCTGCTTCCTCGTCTTCCACCGTCAATTCCCGCGTCCGAAGATCAAGCCAAAATGTTTGACCGAGCCCACGTCCGGACTCACGAAATATCACCTGTTCCACTGTATCCATGTACATCCCCCTCACGTCTTCTCCTTTACTATACGCTGGTTCCCCTTCTTAACCTGGTAAAAAAAAGATGTTGGTCTTTTGAATCATTTGAAAATTAAGGAAATCCCTTTCCGAACTCAGTTCGAAACAGGTAAACTAATAGACATCCGATTTCGTCAGGAGGTCCTTTATATGCCAGATCAACATCTCTTTTTATTCGGCGGTAGTCCACCGTTTACGGAAGGCCTCTCCCGTCGTTTCGCGAGCGTTTGCGCATCGGCCGGTCCCATCGCTTTACTGTACGTTCCGCGTGAAGGTACGTCATGGATGTCTTACGCCCCCGTCTTGACCGGTCCGCTCGAAGCGCACGGGAAGACGGACTTTTTCCACTTCCCGCTCTCCGGGCATCCGACCTTGTCTCAGCTTGCGACGCTGAAACAAAGCGCCGGGATCATCATCGCCGGTGGTGAAACGGAGCGGTATCAACAGTTCATCGTTCACACACCAATCGGCGCTGTCATTCAGGAACAGTTTCAAGACGGTGTCCCGGTCGCTGGCTTTTCTGCCGGTGCCTTACTCGCACCGGACGAGTGCCGGATACCGGCGATTGACCAGCGGGACGGCCGGGACTTAGTCCTTGAAGGGCTCGGCCTCTTACCCGACGCCGTCCTCTCCGTCCATTACGATACATGGGATGAAGCCGCGAATTTACAACAGGCATTTATTACGACCGGAAGCCTATACGCTTACGGTTTACCGGAACGGACAGGGATTTACCTTAACAACAATCAACTCGTACGACAGGAAGGCCCCCTGCCTGTCGTGCTCAAGCGAACGGAGGAACACACATGCCAACCATCGTCACCGCCGTCAAAGGCATCATCCGGCAAGATCACCGAATCCTGATCGTCCAGCGTGCCGCTGCCGACTCGGGTGGCGGGACCTGGGAATGTCCGGGCGGGAAGATTGATTTCGGGGAGCAACCGGAAGCGAGTCTGATCCGTGAAATCCGAGAGGAAACGGGACTCTCAGTCACGGTCGACCGGATTGCGTATGCCTCCAGTTTCCTGACCCACTCCGACCGCCAAGTCATCTTACTCGTCTATTTCTGTACGGCGGAAACCAATGCTGTCAGCTTATCGGACGAACACGACGCCTATCTTTGGGCTGACGAAGCAATGATTCGGAAACAGATTGCACCGAACATCTTAACTGACTTTGAGCGGTATCAGATATTTCCTCAGCTCGTCTCGACTTGAAAACACGTCACGTGAAGTGGCGTGTTTTTTTGTTGTCCTGCCCACCAGGACAGATCGTCTTTTTCCTGAAATGCAACTTCCTTGATTGCATCACGTCACGAGGTTGACGTCGTCATTCCTTAAGTAAATTTACATATTTGTTTAATCGCACCCAAATATATATTAAGATTGTTATATATTGAAAATCAGCTTAGCGCCAGCTTCAGGGATGTTGAGAAAACAGACGGGTGTGCTTAAGTGAAAGGAGTGCGGCATGAAAAAACGAATGTACCTTGCATTACCGCTAGCGGCCCTGTTACTGACGGGATGTGCGAGCGACGAGGAGACGGTTTCTTCGACAGACACGAAGACGGAGGAACGTGCTCCAAAAGAAGAGACGCCGCAGACGAGCGACGTCAAAGAACCGACAGCGGACATCGTTAAAGAAGACGCGAAACAGGAGACGCCTCCTGCAGAGCCGGTTGCGAAAGAGACGACCGAAAAAAAATCAGATACGACAACGGATCAAAAAGAAACAGAAGACAAGCCCTCGGTCACGGCGTCCAGCAATGATCCGTTTGCCGGATACAAACAGATTCAAGTCGATGGCGGCGACCAGTCCGGCTCGCGTCAGGCGAACGTCGTCGTCGATATCGGGTTCGGGGACCGCGAGTACTGGGCATTTACGAACAAGCATGGACAACTCGTCAAAGTCATCGCCAAAAAAATCACCTTACAAAATGATAAAACGGAAGACGTGACGTCAGCCGGTCGCTACTATCATGATGAAGCGAAGGTTCCGGGTGTCGAACACCGTGATCTTGATGAAGGACATGTCATCGCCGATTCGCTTGGCGGTGTCTCGAACGCCTACAACATCACGCCGCAGGACAGTACGCTCAATCGCCACGGCGATCAAGCGTACATGGAAGATACTATCCGTAAAGCCGGTGGTGCGACGAATTTCGAAGCGATCATCCGTTATGAAACGACGAAAACGCAAATTCCTTCGAGTTATCAGTACACGTACACAATCAAAGGCAACGTCATCGTCGACAAGTTCGATAACGTCAACCCGGATGGCGTCAACGCGTCGCTCGGTCTGACCGAGAGTCCGGAAAGTAAACCGAAGGCTGAACCAAAGGCAGCGCCAAAAGCAACACCAAAAGCTGAACCGAAGGCGAAAACGCCTGCCGCTTCGACACCAAGCACGACGCCGGAAACGGGCGGTGACGTCTCAAGCGTCGATGCGAACGGAAACGGACAAGTCACGATCCAGGAAGCGAAGGATGCCGGTTTCAGCATGCCGATCCGGAGTGACCACTGGCTCTATCCGTACATGCGGGACAACGATAACGACGGCATGGTCGGTGAATGACAACACGAAAAAGGCAGGCTCCGCGGAGCTGCCTTTTTTTAATTATGTGTCACATCATAACCGACGACTTTGTTGCGCCCCGTCTGCTTTGCCTGATACAGCGCCTGATCGGCTTTTTGGACGACTTCGAACGCCGTCTTGGCTTGGTCGGACGATGCGACACCCATCGAAAGCGTGACATGGAAAGCCGGATACGGTTTGAAGATGAAGTGTTGATCGGCGCACGCCGTCCGAATCCGTTCCCCGAGTCGCTCCGCTTCACGGTGCGAGATATCCGGCAGGACGACGACGAATTCCTCGCCGCCATACCGGGTGACGAGTCCCGTTTCCGGACAAAACGTCGTCAACAGATGACTGAGTTGCCGTAAGACGACATCCCCGCCATCATGTCCGTATTCGTCATTGACCGACTTGAAAAAGTCGATATCGACGATCAGGACCGAGAAGGCATACCCGTGTTTGTCATAGTCGGCCAATGTCTCATCGAGTTTCCGCCGATTGGCGAGATTCGTCAGACTGTCCGTCAAGGCAAGCTCCTGCTGGGCTTGGACGAACTGGAAATGTTTCCGTAACTCCTGCAGGAAACGAAACGTCACGTACCCTCCGAGAAGATTGAAGATGATGTAGACGAATGACATCTCGAAAAACCGAATGAACGTATCCGTCAACAAGTACAGGGCCGGTAAGCTGTAGCCGATCCCGATGCTCAGTAGGACAAGGTAGTCTTTGAACGTCTGGGCAGCAAAGCGACGGTAAATACTTGCCGTGACGAGTAAAGCAAGACAAATCAGTGTCGCGAGAATCAAACCTTGGTAGACACCGGGTGGCGTGACGAGAAAGCGGGCCCCGATGACGGCGACCGTCGTCAATGCGCCACTGACCCAGCCGCCGTAATAATACGCCGTGACGAGCGCGACGAGTCGTAAGTCAATTTTTGCCCCGTCGTAGGCGATACTGTTTAAGACGAGCAGTGCCCCGATCACGCTTGCAATCAATCCGACGGCAAGCCGGATCTGGATTGAGGAGTGCGGTGAAATGCGTTTGATGTTGCGCATCGGTAAGAAGGCGAACAGCAGGGACGTAATCAAAAGGGAAAAGTTTAATAGAAACTGGTTGAACTGACTCAACACGACGATCGACATCCCTTCAAAAAATAGCTTTTTCTGTCTATATCTTCTTTATCGTCTTACCGGCACCCTTTTTCTAGCCGTTTTGCAGGTTTTCCATTTTCTTAAAGGGGAATCATTATGACAGATGCATCTGTTAATTCGTAAAAGGGGGAACTACCTGTGGACATGAACGAAGAAAAACGAAAAAGTAAAATGCCTTTCTTCATCGGGCTCGTCATCGTCATCTTTTTAATCGTCGCCGCTGCGTTAATCATCTACGTCACGTCTGAACCGAAAGAGGAAACGCAACAGCTCCTCCAACTGACGGTGAGCCAAATCACGCCGTACTTACCACTTGCCGGCTAACGACACCTTACTTTTTTTCAACCAAAAGGGCAGACCGATTTTCTTCGGACTGCCCTTTCCTTCTGCCTACATGACATACCGTGCCTCTTTCTTATCGATGATATTGCGGACCCGGTTTTCAGTCACCCCGTACACGAGCGCAAGCTTTCGAATCGACGCTTCGCCCGTCCGGTAGCGCCGCCGGATCTCCCGAATCTGCCACGCGGACAATTCGACATGGTCCGTCAACAGCAGATCGAATTCAGCGAGCAAGGAAGCATAGGCTTGACTCGGCGAAGGCTTGACCGACAGATTATCGATGTGGTCGTTCAACCGGTCATGATCCGCCCGGACGAGACGCTCCTGACAAGCGGTCGGGTCGAGAAACGCTTGCGCAACGAGTTCGCCGACGTAAAACCGTTCACCGCGCCCGTGCTGATACAATGTCACTTTCCGGTAACCTTCCTGATTGATGCGCGGACGCAGGAGGACACCTGTGCGCCGCTGCTTGACGCCACGGCTTGTCTCGACAATCCGGTCGAGCGAACGGACATTTCCCGACGTCGACACTTGATAACTCCCTTCATATCCTTGTACCATCTTCCAATGTTCCATCTGCCCGAACACCCTCCATTCGTTGTGACACGCCATCCGTTGTTATCTCCATTATATCATTTTACGAACAAACGTTCTAACTCCAACGTGCTGAACCGGTATGGTAATCTAACAAAAAAAAGGAAACGGGGTCTTTTGATGAAATTTGTTTTATTGCTCGGTCCGCAGGCGGTCGGAAAAATGACGATCGGTCAGGAACTCGAACGGTTGACCGGGATGAAGTTGTTTCATAACCACCAGACGATCGATTTGCTGTTGCCCTATTTTGACTTTTCAAAGCCCGCCCATCACAGGCTGAAAGACTTAATCCGTCGGGAGATGTTCAAGGAGATGGCGGTCAGTGATCTCGAAGGCGTCCTCTTCACATTCCTCTGCCTGTTCGGGGTTGAAGGCGGGGGCATCGAATTCATCGAGGAGACGGTCGCGTTATTCGAAGAAGCCGGTGCCGACGTCTATATCGTCGAACTCGAAGCATCCGTCGCGACACGTCTCGCGCGAAACAAGACGGAAAACCGGCTTGCCCATAAGTTTACGAAACGGGATCTCACCGCTTCCGAAAACGACTTGCTCGAGACGGCAGACGGCTACCGGACGTCCTCCCTGCCAGGAGAACTGCCGTACCCGAACTACTTCCGCCTGGATACGGAAGGACGCTCTGCCGCTGCAAGTGCCGAAGCAATCTGTGCCCGCTTCGGCTGGTCTTACACACCCGTCAGGTAACGTCATGAAAGGGGAATGCCGCTTGAAGTCGCACCGGAACGAATACCACTCTCTGATCCTGACTTTCATCCTCTTGATTGTCAGCATCCTACTGTTCTTCGGGCTGAACGGACGGACGTTCCCGAATATGAGCCTTTGGGTCCCGATCAGTCTGTATTCGCTCGTCGGCGTCGGCTATGTGATGTCACTCCTGATTGCGCTCCGGTTGAAAAACACTGTCATCAAGACCTTCAGCCTGCTTGCCACTCTGATGCTGTTGCTCCCGCTCGTGATTTGGGTTTATCTCCTGTTGCTCGCGAACGGCATCTCGGAACCTTAAAAAAAGAGGACAAGCCGTTCGCAGTCCGCGACGCGGATTGTCCTCTTTTTCGTTTAGTGCGTCAAGGCTAACGAAAATCCGTCATCCGTTCTCTCAAATCCACTCTTCTCCCAAACGACGACTTCCCCGCCTCTGCCCGTCACGGACGGTAACAATAATGTCCGTGCCAGATACGCCGTGATGACCCTCAAGGCTTCTTCAACGTAGCCGGCGGCGTCAGACGGATCGATTGCGTCATAGCTGAGTTGCTGACCGGCTAACTGCATCGTCGCAACCTGTTGGTGCTCGTCCCGCAGCTCCAATGTCCAAACACAGCCGTCTGTCGTATCCACCGCTTCGATGTGTAAGCGGGACGTCGTAAAGTCAGGATGGCGTCCGTTCATCTTCATTCCTCCCCTGTCACGTCAAACGTTGCCGTTGCGTAAGCTTGCCCATTAATCAAGATGGTCACACGATGCGTCCCCGGATAGTGGACGCGTGTCGTCAAGTTCCGAAACGATTGCCGTTTTGTAAACGTCTCCCGTCCAGCCACCTGTCGTTCACTAATCCGAAAGACCTTTTGACTCATTCCCCGCTTTTTGACATAGTCAATCGCATATTCAATCCGCAGGACTTGCGGTTCTGTTGTCGTCAGCGCAAACGTAAACGTCAGCTCGCCCCCGATCGGCAGCGACGGTGTCACCGTCAAATCATCGACCGTGACCGTGCCGCGTGTCACGAGACCAAATGCCTTTAGGACGTCAGGGTGTCCTTGTTTCAGCAACGTCCGCGAAGCATGACGTAACACCCAGTCCGTCTGCGGATTGTTTCCGAGCTGATCGAGTCGTTCAATCACAAGTTCCGGGTGCGTCTTCGTGATGTCGTTCAAGTGATTGGCGACACTCTTGCGGACGTAAAGTGAGTCGTCGGTCAGCAACCGGTCGAGCAGCGGCAGGACGGGACGCGGATCGGCAATCAACGCCGGGATGGCCTGTCCCCATGGTAGGCGTGGTCGTGTCCCTTCCGATGCCAGGCGCCGGACATGTTCATCGTCCGACGTGCTCCAGAGCAGTGCCTGTTGTAAGTACCGGTCTTGGTCGCTCAGTAAAAATCGCCGGACAGCGAACTCCGCTGTCGAATACGGCGTCAGCCGTTCGAGTGCCAGCAACGACCGGTCCCAGTCGTCGCCGTAGAGCTCGATATAGTCGGGAAACACGATCCCGGCGAGTCCCGTGAACTCCGGGGCAAGCCGTTCGAGTTCTGTCGCCGCCACATCAAATTCACGTGGCACATACGATCCAAGCGACGTCGAAATTCGGCGGACCCGTTGTTTGAAGGCGAGTTCCTCCCAGTCGGCTCGTTTAATGTCCTGCTGCAGCCGCGGCGCGTCAAGCGCCCGACTCAGGCGGTCGAGCCAGTCGTCCGAGAAGACATCTTTAATCAGTGCCATGTAAAATCAAGTCCTTTCGTCGCTCGGTTTCGAGCAACGTCGCTTTCCGGGCGAGCCCGCCGGCATACCCGCCTAGGTCCCCGTTCGCCCGAATGACGCGGTGACACGGAATGACGAGTGCCAGTTGATTGGCACCATTTGCCCGGGCGACGGCCCGGACAGCAAGCGGATTGCCAATCCGGATGGCGAGTTCTTGATAGGAGATTGTTTCCCCGGACGGAATACGCTCCAACTCGGCCCAGACGCGGCGTTGGAACGGCGTGCCGTAGAGGGCACGTGGTGTCTTGAACTGAAGCAGTGTCCCGGCGAAATAGTCGGTCAGCTCCTGTCCGATCTGCTCGAAGATGATTGATTCCCCCGGGACGATGACGGCCCGTGCCGCGAGACGAAGCCGTTCGATCTCCCGTTCCAATCCCCGGCGATCGACGAACTCAAGCAAATGAAGGGCTTCCTCGTCTGCAATCGCGAGCATCGGACCGAGTGGCGTATCGAGCCATTTCGCCTGCAAGTAAGTCCCGTCCCAGCGTTTCGGTGTCGCACCCATGATTTTTGCGAAAGCATCCCGAAAGCCGCTGCTCGATTCGTAGCCACCCGCGAGCTGGGCCTCGATGACCGGTTTCCCGGTCCGGATTTCTTTCATCGCCAGTCCCATCCGACGTGAGCGGGCATACTCGACGAACGTCATCCCGAAGCGTTTTTTGAATTGGCGGCGCGCCGTTGATGCATCGAGTCCAAGTTCCCGGAAATCGGCCTCCTTAAAACGTTTTTCCGGTGTCGCTTCGACAGCGGCAACAAGACGGCTGATGATGTCACTCGCACCGGGGTGCGACAACGGTTTACAGCGGAGACACGGGCGATACGAAGCGAGTAAGGCTTCTTTCGCCGTCTTGTAAAATTCACAGTTCTCGCGTTTCGGTTTCCGGGCAGGACAGGACGGCCGGCAAAAGATGCCTGTCGTCTTGACGCCGACGAAGAACCGCCCTTCATAGGTCGCATCCCGGCGGACGAGTGCCGCATAATACTCTTCTGTTTGATGGTCCTCCATGCGATCGCCTCCTTTTCTACAGTATACCGAGTTCTTTCGTCGCGATGTCGCCGAAAATCAGGCATCGATGTTTTTGTTTTTGCGGCGTGTCTGATCCGGACGCGTGTCCACTTCAAAAAAATCCGCCTCTTCAGCCGCAGGTGGCTGAGAAACGGATTGTGCTTTCATTTAACGCTTTGGTTTACGTCGCAGGAGGAGGAACGTCACGAAGGCACTGAGCAATAGACTACTGACAATCCACGGTAAGATACGCGGGACGATACCTGGCTCGACTGCACGATCTTCGACCGGGATGATCTCGCTCGATGTCAATGGATCCTGCAACAGATGTTCAACTGCCACTGCATGCAGTTCTGGTGTCATGAGAGCTATGAAGACGACGAAAACGAGTACTACTACCATGCCGCTGGTTCGTTTCATTGTTCCTCCTCCTTTCCTGACTTCTATTCTAGTGACCGTCCTCTAACAGAGATTCATTTTCCGAAGAATGCGGGAGTAGGAATCGAATCTTGAATCCTTCAAAATCATTGAGGCTGCAATCTAATGCGACTGACTTAAACGTCAGTCTTTACAGAGGCAAAGGTGGCCGATGTTACATCCGCCACTCTCCTCTCGTCTAAAAGAACGCACGCGCTTCAGGCGACTGTTTTGAGTCATCTCCGTCAGACGGCTTATTGTTGTTCACGACGACCGCGGAGTGCAAAAAATCCTAAAAGTGAAGCGGCTGCAATTCCGAACAGTGACCATAAGATACCGGCTGACGATTGAGTTTCAGCGGCTCCACCAAGACCTGTGTTCGGCATGCTTGCTGGCGTCCCTTGGAATTTATCCGGGAATTGATCGACGATTGCTGTCGCTGTTCCTTCACCGACTCCGTACATATGACCGTAAGCTTCACGGATTGCCGGGTACGTTTTATCGTAGTCTTTTTCATTGTAGCTGTTGAAGGCGAGTAACAATTGATCAACGTGCATCTTCAAGCCTTCTTCCAGGTCTTTTGACTTCAGGCGACCTTCCGTCGCTGCATCAAGGAAAGCCGCTTGTTCGACGCGATATTCGTCGAGCTCTTTGACGGCCATGTCACGTGCGTCTTCATCTTCCGCCCCCGTTGCTTTGACATAGTCGACGAAGTAGCCGATGTGGCTCGACCAGATTTTTTTGAATTCTTTCGCTGCATCACTACCGTAGACCGAACCGATTGATGCTGTCAGGTCGTCCGTGTTTTCACTGAGTGCACCGGCTGCGGCATCAAAGTCTTTTGCTCCTTCAATCCCTTTTTGCATCGCAAGTATTGCGAGTGCCGCGTGTTCCGAGAAGTTGTGGTTCAGACCGGCACGTAAATCGGCTGCGGGTGTATCGACTTTCGTATTTTCAAATTTATCCGGGTATTGATCGACGATTGCACCGGATAAGCCTTCCCCGACCATGTACATATGCTCGATTGCTTTTCGCAAATTGCTGTACGTGGCGTCATAATCACCTGCAACGTAACTGTCGAACGACGTCAAGAGTTGGGTGACGTGGACTTTTAAGCCACCTTCGAGATCAGCTGCTTTCAATCGCCCTTCCGTTGCTTTATCCAAAAAGGCTGCCTGTTCGACGCGGTACGAATCGAGGTCATCGAGCGCTTTTTGTTTTGCTTCCTCATCTTCTGCCCCTGTTGCTTTCACGTAATCGACGAAGTAACCGATGTGACTTTTCCAAATTTCTTTAAAGGCTTCTCCGCCTTCATCCCCGTAAACTGATCCGACGGCTGCTGAGAGATCATCGGCATTTTGATTCAGTGCACCTGCTGCTTGATCAAAATCATCCGCCCCATCAATCCCTTTTTGCATTGCAACGACTGCGAGGTAGGCATGTTCCGATAAAAGCTGATCGAGTGTCGCCCGGAGGTCGGACGCTGGTGAGGAGACATCGAGAGACATGTTTCCGGAGCTGGCCATCTTGCTGTGATCTTCATGACCATGGGCACTGACGCCGGCTGCCGGAATCAACAATGCGGCACTGAGTGGAACTGCGAGAAACGACTTTTTCATTTTCATCTTGTAAACACCCCTTTATTTTTTTGGACTACACATAGATAACGTAAGAAGTTCACAAATAGTTTTGATTTTTAATATTTTTCCCAAAAAAATAAAGACTTCGGCAGCGAAGTCCTTATTTCCCATTAATGATGTCCATGATGATCCGTCTGTTCCCCTGCCGGTACGGCCTGTTTCAATAAGCTCTGTGCCGCCTCGAGCTCTTTTTCTGACACATCCCCCACTTGAACGAGTGCTTTTGGTGTGTAGACATGCGAACCGACATGGACCATACCATTGACGAGATAGACACCGGCTTTTTTAAAAGGAATACTGCTGACATAATGTCCCTGTTTCTGTTCTGCCATATACGTTTCTGTCTCGTCACTTCCTACTGGCGTAACTTGAACATGCACCTGATCGATGGCTTGCGGGTTCTCAATTTCAAGCGCGACCGTCGTGTTCGTGTCTGCTGCGATTTTCTCCGGTGCGTAAAGTCCGACTTTCATCGCAGGCGCAGCCGCTTTTGTCTCGAACTGACAGCCGGCCAGTAACACCATACTACTGGCGAATAAACCTGTTAATACGAATCGTTTCATGCTGCCGCCTCCTTATTTCCTTTACGTCGACGCGTGAAAATCAAGAAATCGAGTACGAGGATTGTCATGACCGACAGTGCCGCGAGTGGCATCGTCAAACTGATCACTACAATCAAACCGGCAACGATTTTTTGCACGCGTTGATCACTCGCCCGTTTTGGTGGCGCTAGTTTTCCTGCACCATTTCGGCGTTTCCACCATAGAACAAATGAGCTGGCGACGATGAAGATTAATCCTAGACACAGTGCTAATCCGACGAGTTGATTCAAGAAACCAAACAACCGTCCTTCATGAAACCCAATCCCAAGCGTAATGCCCTTCGCGAGGAGTCCGTAGTCTGCATAAGAGACATTGGATAAGACCGTTCCCGAATATTGATCGAGATTAATCGTCGCTTCTTTGGTCGGCGCACTTTGAAGAGAGGATAACGTATAGACCCCTGTTTCCCCTTGTGGAAGTGTAATTTGATACGGGCGTCCCATCCCTAACTGTTTCGCTTCAGCTGCGACTTCCGTCACAGACAGTGTCAACGGTCGGGCTGGTCCCGAACTCGGAACGACGTCGTTTTGTGTCGCCCAAGGAATATCCGTCGCAATGTCCTTCGTGACGATTTTTGACGCCATACTTTCATCCGGTCCGTACGCAAACTGTGGATAATTCGAATTGGCTTTCGTCGCAATCGTATTGATCCACTGACCTGCGACACCCGACCATGCGAGTCCGGAACCGATGATCACGAGTAATCCGATCGTTGACCAGACGGCAACTGAACCATGAAGCCCCTTCCAAAAATTACGTGCTCCGTTTTTCTGTCTGAAGGACGGGAAAAATACACGCTTGAAGCTCCCCGTTTTCCCTCGTGGCCAAAAGAGATACGTTCCTGTCACCAATAAAATGATTGCCCAGCTCGCTGCAAGTTCGACGAGAAGATTTCCGGCTTTCCCAGCAAACAATTCCCCATGAATTGTTTTAATAAAGCCGAGTGGTCCTGCCCCGAGTCGTTTCCCCGTCACTTCACCCGTGTATGGATCAACATAGACATATCCCGACTCCTCTTTGAACGTCACGCCAATCCGTGTCGTCCGGTCTTGTTGCTCAAACTGACCAAGCGAAGAAATACCCGCCTCTGGATATTTGTCCGCGACAGCTTTCATCTGATCTTCGAGCGGCAGACGTTGCCCTGTCTCTTCCGTGAAGATCATGTCACGGTACAACATATCCTCCAGTTGCGGTTTAAATAAGTAAATCGATCCTGTGACGGCAAGTATGATAAAAATCGGTGCAAAAATAATGCCTGCATAAAAATGCCACCGCCACATCGATTGGTACCAGCTCTGCTGCACGCGCGAAGCTTGATTCCGTTCTTTCATGATCATATCCCCCGTTCTTTCCTATATATGTCCCACATGTGAACACGTCTTTAATTATAAGCGGTTACATCAAGCCAACTTTTAACACACTATGGCGAATTCTTGCCAATCCAGTGTTGTTTCTGCGTAGTCCCTATGAAGAAAATGCACACATACTGGAGTCTTTTTTCATAGATTCCACAAATGACTTAAAAAAGATTTCACTTTTTTTTGCTTTTTTAAATCCAAACGAAATCCGGGTGCGTATGCTGTTCAGAACGATGAGGAAACGAATTACCAGATTGGTTAAAATAAAACCCAAATTTGAAAGGATGATTACAAATGAAACACACTAAAAAATTCGCAGCATCAGCAATGGCAGCAGCACTCGTATTACCAGGAACGGCGGCGTTTGCATCAGGCGGTTCAGACGACATGATGCATGAGGACAAAGCAAAAAACGTCACGGTCAAAACGAAAGCAGCAGATCTTCGTGCGACACTCGACCAATTGCTTTCTGAGCACTTCGTGCTTGCTGTCATGGACATGAAAAAACAATATGACGGTTCAAAAGATGCTGAGTATTATGAAGCAGCACTCAAACAGAACGCACTCGACATGACACCGGCAATCGCTTCAGTCTATGGCGACGAAGGCGCGAAACAATTCGAAAAAATCTTCGTCGATCACAACAAATACACAACGGACCTCGTCAAAGCCGTCAAAGCGGATGATCAGGAAGGCATCAACGCTTCGAAAGCCGAGACAGAAGAATTCGTCCAGGATCTCTCGACATTCCTCGACGCTGCGACAGAAGGCGAACTTCCGAAGGAAGCAGCTGAAGAAGTCCTTCGTGCTCACGAAGCGGACGTCTATAAAACATTCCAAGAGTATGCAGCAGGCGACTATGAAGGATCGTACAACACGTTCCGTGAAGGATACAGCCGCATGTATGACATCTCGAAAGCTCTCTCAGTCGCGATCACAACACAGATGCCTGAGAAGTTCGATAACTCGAAAGCTGATACGAAAGCGGCTGACCTCCGGTCAACACTCAACAGCCTTGCTGCTGAACACGTCGCTCTTGCGAACCTCAGTATGACGGCAGGTGTCGATCAAGCGAAAGACTACGATGCTGCAAACTGGGCGGAAGACATGCACACAGCTGACTTCAAAGCCGCAATCAAATCAATTTACGGTGAAGCCGGTGCAGATCAGTTCGAGCAAGCTTGGACGAAAAATCACATCGAAGCACAAGCAAACCTCGTCACAGCAGCCATTAACGATGACAAAAAAATGATGGCTGACGCTCAAGACATGCTTAAAATGTTCTCGAACGACTTCGGTGCGTTCCTCGGAGCAGCAACGGAAGAAAACCTTCCGACGAAAGCAGCACAAGAAGCGGTCGCTGGCCATGAAACA
>NZ_JACSMP010000007.1:0-146301 GCF_018618725.1 Exiguobacterium sp. s80
GTGGTCACACCCGTTCCCATGCCGAACACGGAAGTTAAGCACTTGAACGCCGAAAGTAGTTGGGGGCTTCCCCCTGTGAGGATAGGACGTTGCCAGGCAATTTTGTTTTTTTATTCCGCAATAGCTCAGTGGTAGAGCAACCGGCTGTTAACCGGTAGGTCGTAGGTTCAAATCCTACTTGCGGAGCCAATGGCCCGTTGGTCAAGCGGTTAAGACACCGCCCTTTCACGGCGGTATCACGGGTTCGATTCCCGTACGGGTCACCATTTTATTGTGCCGGTGTAGCTCAGCTGGTAGAGCAACTGACTTGTAATCAGTAGGTCGCGGGTTCGACTCCTGTTGCCGGCACTGTTTTTTTAATTAAATTTTCCTAGACAAACTGGGGGGGTAGCGAAGTGGCTAAACGCGGCGGACTGTAAATCCGCTCCCTCGGGTTCGGCGGTTCGAATCCGCCCCCCCCCACCATGTCGAGCCATTAGCTCAGTTGGTAGAGCATCTGACTTTTAATCAGAGGGTCGCAGGTTCGAATCCTGCATGGCTCATTTTCTTGCGGAAGTAGTTCAGTGGTAGAATACGACCTTGCCAAGGTCGGGGTCGCGGGTTCGAATCCCGTCTTCCGCTTTTTGTTTATTTTTTTGGGGCCTTAGCTCAGCTGGGAGAGCGCCTGCCTTGCACGCAGGAGGTCAGCGGTTCGATCCCGCTAGGCTCCACCAAATTTTGCTTAAAGATCTTAAGCGAGTTTCGTTCGTCTTAAGTTTTTTTATACTTGAAATGCCTGTTAACCAGAGTACGTACGCGAAAGCATTGTGATTCCCTTCACAGTGCTTTTTTGTTGTCTTCTACTGTATAAAGATGCGTCATCTTGTCGAGTTGAACCAGCTGTATGTTACCGCTTACAATTAAGGTAACTTAATTAAGCAAAGGGGATGCGGGGATGAACATTGCATATATCAGCGTGCCATATCGTTACGGTCAAGGAAAGCCAGGAACAGAGCATGGTCCGGCAGCAGTCGAACAAGCAGGCCTATTTCAAACGTTAGCAACACATGGACAAGAAGCGGTCCGCTACGGGGAAGCGGCTGTCTTACCAGAAGACGCGGTACGTGAGGAAGATGCGAAGTTAAAGCGTCTCGAAGGAGTCGTCCATACGACGAATGATTTACAGCTACTTGTACATGATGCGCTGTCCGAACGACGTTTTCCGTTACTCGTCGGGGGCGACCACAGCATGGCAATCGGAACGATCGCAGGACTTCGTCGATCGATTCCGCGGCTCGGTGCAATTTGGTTCGATGCGCATGGCGATTTAAATACACCGGAAACGTCACCTACAGGTAATATTCACGGAATGCCACTCGCTGTTGCTCTTGGGGAAGGGCATCAGCGCCTAACGGAAATCGGTGGGACAGACGTCAAGTTACAACCGGAGCATCTTGTCTTTATCGGCTTGCGTGACGTCGATCCGGGAGAACAGGAATTGATTGATCGGCTTGGGATTCGCGTTTATGATATGGAAGCGATTCGGACACGGGGAATGGAAGCCATCATGAAGGAAGCGATTGCTTACCTGAACGAAACGACAGACGCATTTTACTTAAGTTTCGACATGGATGGTCTTGACCCGAGTTTAGTCGAAGGGACCGGGACGCGGGTTGCGGACGGTGTCATGTTAGAGGATGCTCAGACCGTCTTGAACTCTTGTGCGGAACAAGAAAACTTTATTGCAGCAGAGTTCGTCGAAGTGAATCCGTTGTTAGAAGAAGGGAACGGAACCGCGATTCTTGCGAACAGCTTGATTGGAAACCTACTTCAAGCGATGCAAAACCAACATTTAGTAAAATAATGGATAGAACTTGAACTCTTTTCATCGGGGTTCAAGTTTTTTTTGTTACAATTTAAATTGAGATGAAACATTTATCGGTCGACTCCGTATAAGAGATTGACCGCATAGAGCGGGGGGTATTTGAAGTGGAAGAAACAACACTACGCTTGATTGAGCGAGTGAAGCAAGGCGACCGGGATGCATTTGCGGCACTTGTTGATCTATATAAAGAAGGGGCATTTTTAGTTGCCTTCCGTGTATTACGTGATCGGATGGAAGCAGAAGATGCCACGCAAGAAGCCTTTATTCGCGTATTTACAAAGATTGAATCGTATAATGCACAATGGAAATTCCGTACGTGGCTCTACCGGATCGTGACGAATGTTTCAATTGACCGCTTACGGAAGAAACGTCCAGATTATTCCCTTGATGCCGAGATGTCAGGTACTGAAGGCTTGACGCTGTATTCCCAGCTTGAAAGTAAGGAGCAATTGCCAGAAGACCAAGTCGTTGATTCTGAAGAACGAAATGCTGTCGGGGACGCGATTGCCGCTTTACCTGAAAAGTATCGAATTCCACTCGTCTTGAAATATATTGAAGACCTTTCATTAAAGGAAATCAGTGAACTGATCGATTTACCAGTCGCCACAGTCAAAACTAGAATTCACCGTGGCCGAGAAGCGCTGAAGAAGCACTTCGGAACGCGGTGAGAAGGAGGATCTCACCATGACACGAGAACACGTAAACGAACGCATCCAAGATTATTTAGACCAAAACCAACCTCCAGAAGACTTTAAACAACTCGAAGCGGAGTTACGGGAGGCGAATGCGATGGACGACTTCGAAGAGTATCGACTCCTCGATGCACAGTTACGCACGCTTCCGAAGCCGAAGCTCTCGGCAGACTTTACATCCCGCGTGCTGGCACAACTGCCTGAACAGGTGGACACGTCGAATGTGACACCGCTTCGTAAACCTTCTCGTTTTGGAGGGAAGATGAAACAGTATCCACTCCTTGCAGCTGCCTCGATCTTTGCGTTACTTTCGGTCGGTAGCCTCGGGGGGTACATGACGCAAGAAGATAAAGACTTGTCGTATACGAACGCTCCCGGTATCGTCGCTGAAAATGGCGAAGTTGTTGTTCCAAAAGGAGTGACGGTCAATCAAGATTTATACGTTGAAGGCGGCAATGTCCGGATTGAAGGCAAAGTCAATGGAGACGTCATGACCGTTGACGGGACGGCTTACACAGCCAGTGCCGGAAACGTGACTGGAGAAATTAAAGAAATCGATCAGTTGTTCGAACGCGTCTGGTACGGAATCAAACGAATCTTTGATTAATCAGTTGGGGCGAGTCTAACTCGCCCCTTTGTGCTATAATGAAAGCTGTTTAAATTAGATGAGATAGGGGGCACGGTTGGTGAATTACTTCAACTGGCAACCACTTCAATTTCAAATGTTGAAACTGGGCGAAAACGTACACTGGTACGATTATATTAATGATGTGCTTGATATCGCGGTCGTGACATTCGTCATTTACCGCCTGATGATTATCGTCAAAGGCACAAAAGCGGTTCAATTGATTAAAGGGATTTCTGTCATTTTGATCAGCTGGTTCTTAAGCGGCTTCTTCGGACTGAAGACCTTACAATTTCTATTGAATCAAATCATCACCTATGGATTACTCGGGATTATCATCATCTTCCAGCCAGAGCTCCGTCGAGGACTGGAGCACCTGGGACGAACGAGTAAATTCTTTTCACGGAGTGCCATCAGTGATGAAGATGAACAAACGCGAATCGTCGACGCACTCGTTTCGTCAGCACAATACATGTCGAAACGCCGGATTGGTGCGCTCGTCACGTTTGAACGGGAAACCGGTCTCAGTGAATATGTCGAGACGGGGATTCCGCTCGGTTCTCAAATTACGAGTCAGCTTTTGATTAACCTCTTTATCCCGAACACGCCGTTGCATGATGGTGCGGTCATCGTTCAGCAAGGCAAACTTGCGGCAGCGGCTTGTTATTTACCGCTCTCAGAAAGTGCCCACATCTCTAAAGATCTCGGGACGCGTCACCGGGCCGCGATTGGTGTCAGTGAAGTTACGGATAGTGTCACGCTTGTCGTATCGGAAGAGACGGGAGGCGTATCTCTCGCAATCAATGGTCGTCTTTACCGGGAACTCGACGAAGATTCGCTTCGGACGAAGTTGCTTGAGACGCTCGTCAAAGTCGAACCGGCGAATACGTCCTTCTTTAACTGGATGGGGGCGAAAAAATAATGTTCGAAAAGTGGTTCAATGAACGATGGTTTTTACGAATCGTTGCGGTACTACTTGCTGTGATGCTCTATTTGATGGTCGCAGGCTCGAGTTCGAGCGGGAAAAGTGACGCGGCGAGTCTATTGCCGATCGCTGGTCAGGGCTCGACGACGTTTGACGTACCGGTCACAGTGAATTATGATGAATCGCAGTGGGTCGCCTATAATATTCCAACTACAATCGAAACGACGGTCAAAGGACCATCGAGTAGCTTGACGATGCTTCGCCTCGTCAAAGACTTTGGTCTATCGTTAGATTTAGAGGGACTCGACCCTGGGTACCACCGTGTTCGTGTGACAGCGAATGGATTTGGAAAAGATGTTGAAGTGACACCGAAACAGGAGACGGTCGAAGTTTTTCTTGATAAAAAAGTCACGAAACAAGTCCCGGTTCAAGTCGCTTTACTCAACAAAAATAAAATCGCCGAAGGGTATGTCGTCGGTGAAGCACAACCGAGTAAACAAACGGTTGCTGTGACAGGAGGAGCAGAAAAGCTCCAAGCCATCACATCGATTCAAGTCCCGATCGACGTGACGGGTCGCGCGTCGACTTTCATGGAGTCGTTCAACGTCAAAGCGACGGATACGAACGGAAACGCGATTAACGCGACGTACGATCCGGAACAGCTTGAAGTGACAGTTCCTGTCTATAAGGAAAGTAAGACGGTCCCGATCAACGTTAAAACAACAGGTAGCGTCAAAAAAGGCTACAAGGTCGTCAAGATCGTTCCCGTCGTCACGGAAGCACGTCTGTACGGAACGAAGGAAGAATTGACGCGAATCGGTTCAGTCGATACAAAGGCAATCTCACTAAAAGATTTGACGAAGACGACCGATAAGACGATCGAACTCGTCGAACCGGATAATGTGACGGCAATGGATCCGACTTCGATTACGGTCAGTATCGTCGTCGAGAAAGAAAATGCTAAATCGACGACGGAAACGGTCGAGGAGCGAGCAGAGAAGACGATTACAGGTGTTCCTGTGACGCTTAACGGTTTCGACGAGTCGAAGTATACAATTGACTATGCTGAAACGATTGATCTCGTCGTCCGTGGCAGCGAAGCGGACTTAGCTTCGATTGATGCAACCGACATCAAGGCTGTCATCGACGTAACAGGATTAAAAGAAGGCACACACGGCTTACCGATTTCATATCAGACATCTAAAGCATTCGATGTCTTACGACCGGATAACATGGACGTCACGTTAAAGACGATTCCCCGGACATCGGTACAGACCAATTAAAACCAATCAGTGAAATGAGGAAATAGCACATGGGTAAGTATTTTGGAACTGACGGCGTCCGCGGCGTCGCAAACGTAGAATTGACACCGGAACTCGCCTACCGTCTTGGACGGATTGGCGGATACGTGTTGACGAAACACGAGAGCACACGTCCGAAAGTCTTAATCGGACGCGATACACGCGTCTCGGGTCAAATGCTTGAGAACGCGATGATCGCAGGATTGTTATCAATCGGCGCGGAAGTTATGCGCCTTGGTGTCATCTCGACACCGGGCGTCGCATACTTGACGAAGACGATGGATGCGACTGCAGGCGTCATGATTTCAGCGTCACATAATCCAGTCGAAGACAACGGCATCAAGTTCTTCGGAACAGACGGATTTAAACTCAATGATGCAACAGAACTTGAAATCGAAGCATTGCTCGACGAAACAGAGGACACACTCCCGCGACCAGCAGGGAAAGAACTTGGTTTCGTTCACGATTATTATGAAGGTGCGCAAAAATACCTCCATATGCTTCGTCAAACATCGGATGAAGATTTTTCTGGGATTCATGTCGCAATTGATGGCGCGCACGGCGCGACATCAAGCCTTGCACCACGTTTGTTCGGTGACCTCGAAGCAGAAGTCTCAACGATCGGTACAACACCAAACGGCTTGAACATCAACGATGGTGTCGGCTCAACACATCCCGAGCACCTCGCGGCATTCGTCAAAGAAAAAAATGCCGACGTCGGTCTCTCGTTTGACGGTGACGGCGATCGCTTGATTGCAGTCGATGAAAATGGGGATATCGTCGATGGCGATAAAATCATGTTCATCTGTGGAAAATACTTGAACGAAATCGGTCGTTTGAAAGATAACACGATTGTCGCGACAGTCATGAGTAACCTCGGCTTCCATAAAACAGTCGCAGAACACGGCATGACAGCCTTACAAACGGCAGTCGGTGACCGTTACGTCGTCGAAGAGATGCGTAAAAACGACTACACGCTCGGTGGCGAACAGTCAGGTCACATCATCTTCATGGATTACTCGACGACAGGAGACGGCATGTTGTCCGGCGTTCAGTTGCTCCAAATCATGAAGGCGACAGGCAAGAAGTTATCGGAACTCGCAGCCGAGATGCCGATCTTCCCGCAACGTCTTGTCAACATTCGTGTATCAGATAAGAATGGGGCAATGAACGGTCCTGCCGTTCAAGCGATCATTGCGGAAGTCGAAGCGGAAATGGCTGGAAACGGTCGGATTCTCGTTCGTGCGTCTGGAACAGAACCACTTGTCCGTGTCATGGCGGAAGCAGAGTCGCAAGAAGCATGTGACATGTACGTCGAACGGATCGCGAACGTCGTTCGTGAAAACTACGCGTTACAAGAAAATTGAGTCGACGAAAAAGGAGTAGCTTCGTGCTGCTCCTTTTTTGTTCGGCTAATGGACGAACTTTTAAGGAGGGAACTCGTCACGAACCCATTGTCCCTCTGCCCGCTTTTCTCAGGCGGAACGCAAGCCGCGGTCAGCTTAGGCTGCCCGGGTCTCGCCTGTTCCTGTCGGAAGCAGAGCTTCCTTTTCCTGTAGAAGTCGGACAGGGACACGGGTTCGTTCGAAGGTGGAGAAGTAATATAAAGATGAACGATTCTTTTTTTTACAAAATCTAGGTATTAGAGGTATTGTTTAGAAAGATATCGGGAATAGTTACAAATACGTTACCTTCCTTGCTTTTTCCAATTAAAGTTCGTATGATTGTAAAGTCGGACAGAAACGGAGTCGGACAGAAACAGAAGCGCCAGGGCTGACTATGTGATAGGCAGCTGACGAGGTGGAGGTTTATCGAATCATTCGGCGGATGCCTCCCGGTACCTTATCAGTACCGTAAACTTACTTGAAATCGTCTAAGTGATTAGACGGACAAACAAGCAAGTGCTGATAACTCTCGACAAGAGCCGTTTCCTCTTCAGGGAAATACTTGATATGGGAGAGAATCAATATGTGCGGAATCGTAGGTATGATCGGAGAAGTTAACACGAAAGAAATTTTACTAAAGGGTCTCGAAAAACTCGAGTACCGCGGTTATGACTCGGCAGGTCTTGCGTTCGTCAATGACGGCGTTCAGGTTCATAAAGAAGTCGGTCGCATCGCTGCGCTACGCGAAGTCGTCCCTGCAGATGCAGACGGTACAGTAGGAATCGGTCACACACGTTGGGCAACACACGGCGTACCAAGTGTCCCGAACGCCCACCCACACCAAAGTGCATCATCACGCTTTACACTCGTGCATAACGGTGTCATCGAAAACGATGAGCAGTTAAAAGCAGAACTCAATGTCGATTTACTCAGCGACACGGATACAGAAGTCATCGTTCAGATGATTGAAAAGAACTTTGACGCAACAGGTGATGTCACGGAAGCCTTCCGTCAAACACTTCGTATGCTCCACGGTTCGTATGCGCTCGCATTGATCGATGCAGAAAACCCGGACGTTCTTTATATCGCAAAAAATAAATCACCACTTCTCGTCGGTCTCGGAGACGGTACGTTCAACGTCGTTGCGTCTGACGCAATGGCCATGCTTCAAGTAACGGATCAGTTCGTTGAGTTACATGACGGTGAAATGATTATCTTAACGCGTGACAGTGTCACAATCCAGGACTTAGACGGAAACGTCCAAGAGCGTGACGCGTATACAGCTGAAATCGATGCATCAGATATCGAAAAAGGCACGTACGCGCACTATATGCTTAAAGAAATGGACGAGCAGCCGGCAGTTATCCGGAACATCGTTCAGAAGTACCAAAACGAAGCTGGCGACATCACACTCGATCAGTCGGTCCGTGATTTAGTCCTCGGACGTGACCGTGTCTACATCATCGGTTGCGGAACAAGCTACCATGCAGGATTAATCGGAAAACAATTGATCGAACAAATCGCGGGGATTCCGACAGAGGTCCACATCTCGTCTGAATTCGGCTACAACATGCCGCTTTTGACAGAGAAACCACTCTTCCTCTTCCTTTCACAATCAGGTGAAACAGCGGACAGCCGTGCGGTTCTCGTCGAAGCGAAAAAACTCGGTCACCCGGCACTGACAATCACGAACGTTGCAGGATCTACTCTGTCACGTGAAGCGAACGCAACACTCTTGTTGCATGCCGGTCCTGAAATCGCGGTTGCCTCTACAAAAGCATACACAGCGCAAATCGCTGTTCTTGCCGTCCTTGCGTTTGACCTCGCTCAAGCAAAAGGCGTCGACGTCAACTTCGATCTCATGAAAGAACTCGGTAAAATTTCAAGCGCGATGGAATCTGTCATGTCACAAAAAGAACGGTTCCAAGAGATCGCTTCAGAATACTTGTCTGAATCACGCAATGCGTTCTTCATCGGTCGCGGTCAAGATGCGTATGTCGGAATGGAAGGGGCCCTCAAGCTCAAAGAAATTTCGTACATCCAGGCAGAAGGTTATGCCGGCGGCGAATTGAAACACGGTCCAATCGCTTTGATTGAAGATAATACACCGGTCATCGCCCTCGTGACACAACCACACGTTCACCTCAACAACCGAGGCAACGTTAAGGAAGTCGTCGCACGTGGCGCGAACGCATGTGTCATCGCTTCAGAAGGTCTCGAATTGCCGACGGATGCATTCGTCATCCCGTCAGTCGAGCCGCTCTTGTCACCATTACTTTCAGTCTTACCACTTCAGTTGATCTCGTACTACGCGGCACTCGGCCGTGATTGCGACGTCGACAAGCCACGTAACTTGGCGAAATCGGTAACGGTTGAGTAAAAAGATTTGTACCTGCAAAATTAAGTTTTTCTGTAGTAAAATTCTTGATCAAATTAAATGTACTTTCACACGAGGGAAATCGGAATTATTATCCGATTCACCTCGTGTTTTTTTTAGTTGAAAAAGTGAGGAATAACGGAGTAGAGATGAAGTATCTCCAATAAAAAGGTTTCGAGATATGCGTTTATGAATAATGAGAGTTAGAAGAATATTATAAATGATATAATAGAAATTGGAATTGATTACGATTTATACAAGTGAAATTGATTTCGATTTTCTGGGATTTTATTAAAGGGGGGAATTTTGTGACAGTGCAATCACATTTAGATAATTTAGCAAGCCTATTGAACTTGAAAGAAGTTGAAAAAGAAAAAGTAAGGACTTCTATTGAAACTTTGTCGAGTCGACTGGATTATTATTTTGGAAGTCAATTGACAGAACACTTTAAATTTGGTTCATATACTAGAGGGACAATACTTCCAAGAAAAGCTGATAAATATTCAGATGTTGATTATATGTTAATTTTTGAAAATCCTTATGGCTACAAACCGCAAACATTAATGAATCATATCAGAAAGTTTGTAAATCATTATTACAGAGCTTCTGAAATATCGCAATCTCATCCAACTATAGTACTTGAGTTAAACCATATTCGCTTCGAGTTAGTACCTGCTAAAAAAGATTTGTGGGGAATGATTTATATACCTTCAAGAAAATCGCTTTATGAAGAATGGATTTCTACCGAACCAAATGTATTTAATCAAAAATTGACAACAGCTAACATTCAATATAACTCAAAGATAAAACCATTAGTACGATTAATGAAGTATTGGAATAGAATCAACGGGGGACATTTGTCATCATATGAATTAGAAAATTGGATTGCTGGAAATAACTATTGGGGAAATATTACTTTGAAAGAGTATGTTTATGATGTTTTTGAAAAATTAACTCCTTCTTATACAGACTCTCAAGCGTATAAAAGTAAATTGGAGCGTGCCAAGAAGATTATACAATCAACTAAAGAGTATGAAAAAAGTGGAATGCTATATACTGCTGAATCCGAAATAAAAAAATTATTCCCTGACTTTTAAGGAGATTAATATATGACTAATGAGCGTGTTGATACAGTAGAGAATTACTTTAAAAGGGTGTCTATTATAAGCAAGGTAAGTAATATACTTTTTTGGTGCTCCATAATATTATCATTTGCGATATTTTTTTCTGAAGAGTATTTAGGCTTAAATATTCTGTTAACAGTGTTCTTTATTCTTATAACAGTTTTATATTTTATTTTTAGTAATTGGCTGAGTTTATTTTTATTAAGAGAAGCACAGAACCGTAGGCGCGTTCATTTACTGTCAGATTCGCTTGGGTCAAAACTTGATGATGAGGAAACTAACCTATATTACAATAACCCAGAGTTGCCTTCGTTATATCGATTAGGTATGAATGTATTTGAGAATAGCTTGTTTACACTCAGAGTTACTGAAAAAATAGCTATAATGGAGAGGTTAAAGATAATCTTATATTTGATTGTGTGGATATCTTTAATGTTGGTTAGAGAAACAGACTTAAATTTAATTTCAATAGTTGCCCAAACGATATTCACAACTGGAATATTAATATCATGGATTAAATTAGAAATTCTCAGGTTCACATCTGAAAAAATCTTTAAAGAATTCAGGCAACTATTTTTAACTAATGGAATCGAAAAAAATGATAAAGTAATACCGATTATTTTAAATTTAGTTTTTAGTTACGAAACTACGGTGGCAAGTATGGGAGTTCATTTATCAAGTAAGATATTTCATTCTATAAACCCAAACGTTTCCACAGAATGGGAAACAGTAAAAAGAAATATAGGATTATGATTTGTTCCTGGAGAACTGTTGGTGTACCTGTAAAATTAAGTTGTTCTTTAGCAAAACAAACTGTATTCTCGGTCAAATAAAACGTTCCCTAACATGAACGGAAATCGGATGGTGATTTCGATTTCCGTTCATGTTTTTTATTGGATAAAAAGAGTGAGGAAGAGCATGGAACAAAGTAAAAAAATGAAGAGAAAATCTAGTGTTTTTAATAAAAAAAACTAATTTATCTAAAAAATACGGAAGTCAGTCAGGGCGAAATTTTAAACTAAGAGTAGAGAACGACTTTATTTTACAGGTACAAAAATTAGATGAATTTTTTAAATCCCATTAGATAAAGAACTTTTGAAAGAATTTTCAAATGAATAAAACCAATCCGAAATTGGGTAGACAATGCTCTGTCCCAACTTTCGGATTGGCCTATTTTAATCGATGAATCGTATGAATACCGCCGGTCGCATCAAAATCTATTCTCAAATCTACAGGTTTGGGAATCGAGGTGTAATCTTGTCCTTTCAGTTGATCAATGTGATCGGTAACAATCAATTTATTAGAACGTATTTTTTCCTGATGATAGGTTAGCTGTTTATCGATATTTTCTTTTTTGCTGGTGATTGTTTTATTTCTTCTGAAGGTTGCATCAAGACTGATATGTTTATCGTTTAATATTTTTTCAAATTCGTCATGGTATTCGGTAATTTGCTGGTGATATTTTTCGATATCCGACAACCTCATCGCATTTGTCTGTGAATCCTGATTCCAGTCATTCATGATTTTTAAGCAAATTGACATGACTTCCAAGTTTCCGTATCCAATCAGTACAGTTTGCTCAAATGATGCGGCGAGTTCTTTTATCTCATCAACCGTTTTATCTAATTTGAATGTTGTTTTTTCTTCAATTTCGTTAGCGCTTCTGACTAAAAAATCTAACTCCGGTAAAACCGACTCCAGCTCTTTATAAGAGATGGCTGCCATGTCTTCTAATTTTATCGAATATCGTTCTTCTTCATCAGGGATACTTGACAGAATCGAACGAAGATATTTGATATGACCTTTGATGATACCTGCTTTATCATTTTTGGATTGACGAATTAATGTATCGACCTTTCGATTCAAAGATGTAAGTTGTTGATTAATCCGGTCCAAGTGTTCTTGAGCAGTGATCATGGTCGCGACTCCAAGAGCTAAATTCGCCAATTGAGCCGGATTGATTTTTTTAATATCTTGAATTTCGAATTTTGCGTGATGTCTGATTCTATGTTGATGATCAACGGCAAGTGCTCTAAATTGATCCACCGATCCCTTTGCCTTCATGATTCGTAATTCACCGGATGTCAGCTTGGCGAGAGCTTCTTCACTGAATTTGATGATGACTCTCTGTTCTTTTTGGATGAGATTTTTGGCATGTGGTGAAAGTTTAATAATATTACCAAGCTGGTCTTTTAGACGCTTTGTTACGATTAATGATTCGGAATGATGATACGAGGTCGTATCAGTTGAGGCATACGACTCAATTTCCCAGGGAAGTTCATCGGCATGAAGTTCCTGAACGATTGTTTGTGAAGTAACGGACGGAAGCACCGAATCCGTTACAGCATCACGACGACTGAATTTACGAAAAAGCAAATAACTCAAGAGAAGTAATATGACGATTACAGTTATGATTCCTAAAGCGTTGTCCATGCGAAGCCGCCTCTCATCAATAGTTTGAATGTAACCTGTAAATATATAGTACCTCATTCTGTCGTTAAAATGATAAGTTGATAAAAGACAGAAACGATGTATGGAGGAGGAAACAACACGTGAACATAAAATGGAACTGGGCAGGCGCGTTTCCACAATCTTGTACGGATGATGTTCGAGTCGTCACACGTCTTCTACCGCGCCGGCTCTTTAGAACGGTGACCTGGGGAACGATTGATGTCATGTTTTTTGGGGAATCATTAATTCTTCCATCACGCCTGTATTTAAATGAAGTAAAAGAAGAAAAAATGCAAACTCTGACGGATCGTCAACGGTGGATATTGTACTGCATGTATACCCGTCATCACGATGGGTTCATCCGTGAAAAATATGTTCAACGCCTAAAACGGGAACAGGCAAAAACAGACTGGGTCCTGCTTTATTTAATTGAACTGACAGGCGAATACGTCCGCGAGATTCTCGAACGAATCGAACAGGTGTTACATATATGGTCGGAAGCAGAGATGAAAACGTTCGCCCAGGCAAACAACCGCTATCTTGAACGAATTGAGCGACGGATCATCAGTTACTGGGATGTATATCATCGGACGATTTACCCAGTCTTATGGGATCCGGCCTATGTCGGCTTTCGGATTGCTCGGTTCTATCGCACGTATCGTGCTCTTTCTTGAAAACGACTCCCGGTTTCCGGTAGGCTGAACACGTAGAGAATAGCAGAAGGAGGACGAATGGATGAGAATTTTAGTAGTTGGAGCAAGTGGAACAATCGGGCAAGCCATCGTCGCGCAATTAGGGGAGCGGCATGAGATTATCCGGACCGTTGACGGATTTGACACCGGCGTTAAACCAGATTGGAATCGACAGTAAGTTGAAGGGACAGGTCAATCTCGTCCTGCTTGGTTTGGAGACGGTTCGGGATGGGGGCAGCTTCACGTTGACGACCGGTATCATGATGGACGATCCGATTCGGCAAGGCGCGTCAGCGGCCCTTGCGAACGGCGGGGTCAAAGCGTTTGTTCATGCCGCGGCGATTGAGATGCCACGTGGTATCCGGATCAACAGTGTCAGTCCAAACGTTTTGATTGAGTCGCTCGACAAGTACGGACCATTTTTCCGTGGATTCGAAGCTGTTCCGGCATCGCGTGGCGCGACAGCATTTGAGAAAAGCGTCGAAGGGGCACAGACCGGACAAAACTACGAAGTCTATTGAATCCAACAAGACCGTTCACTTGTATCAAGTGGACGGTCTATTTGTCAGCTCATCATTGACTGGATGTAGAAGAAGCTTAACAGAACAAGTGAAATCAGCAGGCAGACGAAGAAATTACGGATGAATATCCGTCGCGTGACACGACGATTCATGATCATCTTATCGAGAAACAGATTAACAGCTAAGACAATCACGAAGATCACAAAAAAGAGTGGCAATAGGTCCATATGTAACATCCTTTCTATCGTTTTATTTAACGAATCCGATCAAAGAAAGTTTCACAAAAGTTGGAAATTCATCAGAAAAACAGGACTTCTTGCGGATGGTATGGAAGGGAGAAGCAAACAAAGGGGGCAGAGAACGATGCGACAAGCGGTACTCATTATTGATTTTCAACAGGATCTCGTCGAAGGTACGGCAGAAGAGTCAGGGGTTCATGCGAAAGATGCCGTCAGTCAGGTCATCAATCAAGTCGTGCAAGAAGCCTGCGATCAGGATCATGCCGTCGTCTTCATCCGGGATCTTGATGTCGCGGACGGAAACGGACCGGGGTTTGCTGTACACGCCTCGATTCAGATTCCAGATCAGGCGGTGACGTTTGATAAAGCTGCAACGAATGCGTTTCACGGGACACCACTGCTTGAGTATCTGAATGAACGACAAATCGAACATATCGTCATCCTCGGCTGCAAGACGGAACACTGCATCGATACCGCGGTCCGCAGTGCAACCGTCAACGGATTTGATGTGACGCTCGTTGCGGACGGACATACGACGAACGGTTCCGATGTCTTATCAGCAGAGTTGATGATTGCCCACCACAATCAAGTCTTGCACGGACACTACAATGTCGAACATTTTGCGGTTGTCCGGCCGTCAACGGAGAAGTTATTTGAACCGATCCACGATCAGCACAGAACATAAAGGAGTGAAGTTATGATTGAACTGCGAAAGATAAAAGAGACTGTTTATTTAACCTATCAGACGCTCGGTACAGCCGCGATTGACGGACTGCCCGGTGAAATCCTTGAAAAACGACTGGGGGATGCATTATGACCCGCGAAGAGTGGATTCAATCGTTTGATCTCGATGTAGCGGAGATTTTTTCTGTCACGGATTCGTACAGTTCCGAAGTCGACCGGCTGGTTCTGCGTGACGGGCGGACTGTTTTTTTAAAGCGACCCTATACGGCTGATAAATGGTACCGGGAGCACGGATGGCTGACGTATTTGGCCGACCGTGTCGCCGTTCCGAAAATCCTTGCAGAAGCACCGCCAACGCCGCAGACGACGGGAGCTTTCGTACTGGAGGCATTAGCCGGTGCGACAATCGAGACGGTGACACCGACACTAGCCACACAAATCGGACAGCTTCACGCGACTTTACATACCTGTACGCATGAGACCTATGGTGATTTTGAACAAAACGGCTTCACCGCGTTTACCTCACAGGACTGGCGTGTCTTCCGAAATGCGAAGATGACCTCATTCGAGCCGGCGATTCAACAAGTTTTGCCGCCTGCCCTTTATCAAGCCGCCTTTACAGAATTAAAACGGCGTGAACGTGAGTTACCGGAACCGTCGCGTCCGGTCGCCGTCCATCTCGATTTCCGGCTCGGGAATCTGCTCGCAGACGGCGGAAACCTCACTGGACTGATCGACTTTGAAACTTCACGTTTCGGAGCGACGGAGATCGACTTCACGAAACTCGACCGGGACGTATTCCAAGGTGGCAGCGCTCTGCTGAATGCTTATCAAAACGGATACGGTCAAATTCGGACACCGGAACCGATTGAAGTTTATTTGCCGTACTACCGTCTGTTTGAAGCACTGACGGGAATCGGTTGGTGCGTCCAGCGTGGGTTAGCGCAGCACCAACAGTTTTTTAACAACAACCATGCCCGCTTATTAATTGAACTCGAACGGACGAGCATATTCGAAGAACGTTAAAAGACGTGATTTGACAGTCAAACCGCTATACTTGTGGAAATGAAGCAAGTGGAGGGGAATGTATCAGATGGAACAACCAAAACGAATCGGAATTATCGGTGGCGGACTTGCGGGGACGTTCGCTGCCCGTCAATTACAAGTCGAAGGATACGAGGTCGAGATCATCGAAAAAAGCCAAAGTGTCGGGGGACGCATGGCGACACGACGAATCGATCGGGGAACGGCGGACCACGGAGCTGTCTTTTTCACCGTCCGGACGGATGAACTGGCGCAGGAAGTCGATGAATGGCTCGAACGCGGATTGATCCGGAAATGGTTCGGTGATGATTTTCCACGATATATCGCGATTAACGGGATGAATCAACTCGTTCAGTCGATTGCACGCGGGATTCCGGTCCACTTGAATGAACAGGTCGGACGGATTGAAGCGGATGCAACCACGCTCCGGACGATTGCAGATAGCCGGACACGGGTCTATGACGCGATGCTCGTGACAGCACCGGTTCCGCAAGCCTATGACTTACTGCAAGCGTCCCGGCTGACGCTTGACGCAGCCGATCACGCAGCGTTAGGCCGCGTCACGTTCGAACCGACATTCGTCGGCCTGTTTGAACTGAAAGACCCACTCGAAATTGGGGAGGTCGGTCTGGCGGACGATGGACTTGTCCCCGGGATGCTGAAGCTCGTCAACAACGCAGAAAAAGAAATCTCGGCGACGCCGTTACTGAGTGTCTACATGACGGGTGAGTGGAGTGAAGCCTGGTATGAAAAAGGAGAGGCAGTCACGCTTGCTGAAATCGAACGGCTCCTGCAAGCGCAACTCGGTCCCGTCGAACTTGTTTCCCGTCAATTAAAACGATGGCGTTACGCCCAGGCACGCGATGTTTTCCACACGCCGTTTCTAAAACTGAATCACCATCCGCTCTGGCTTGCTGGGGATGCCTTCCTTGACGCGGATGATGCCTCGGGACGGACACGGGTTGAGAGTGCCGTCATATCCGGTCTGCGGGTCGCAGCGACAATTGATGCGCATTTTAAGCAACACGTTCTGACGAAATGAAGTAAAAGCAGGAGTATGCGACATGGCATGCTCCTTTATTATTGATCAGATTCTGAAATGTGCGACATGCTCCAAGCAGCCATTGCATCTAAAATCGGCAAAAAACTAAGTCCCGTGTCGGACAATGAGTATTCGACCTTTATCGGGACTTCCCGGTAGACTTTTCGAAGCAACATGCCATCCTGCTCAAGTTCGCGTAGTTGACGTGTTAAGATGCCCTTAGAAATCCCGGGCAGCAGACGTTGTAAGGCGCCAAAGCGTTGTGTTCCTTGTTTGAGATGCCACAGGATGAGGATTTTCCATTTACCAGAAATGATGGTTTGCACATGAGTGACCGGACAAGCCGTCCGCTGTTCGGTAAGATTCATTTAGTGTCCTCCTCCAATGGTTCTGTTTAGGTGACCAAGTATCTAAAAGGTGCCTACTAGGATTAGTGTACCACCTGTAATAAGATTAGGTACAGGATAGGCATTTGATAGAAAAAGGAGCGAATACCCATGAAGCTATTGATTACAGGAGCAACTGGAAAACTAGGAACTAAGATTGTCGATCATCTGTTAGGGCGGATCAGTGCGGACGACCTTGTCGTCAGTGTCCGAAATGTCGAAAAAGCAGCGAATCTCAAAGAACGTGGTGTCGAAGTCCGTCATGGAGATTTTGATGTGCCAAATACGTTAGCAACGACCTTTGCAGGGATTGATCGTTTGTTGATCATTTCAACGGACGGGGAAGAAGCTACACGGATCCGGCAACACACGGTAGCAGTCGAGGCAGCACAGGCTGCAGGCGTCGGCCTGATTGCCTACACGAGTATTGCCAATGCACAAGCAAGTCAAAATTTCTTGGCACGGACGCACCAGGTAACAGAACGATTGATTGAACAGACAGGTATCCCATATGTTTTCTTCCGGAACAACTGGTATCTTGAAAACGAGCAGGCGACGATTGACGCCGTACGTAACGGAGCAGACTGGCTGACCGCAGCGGGTGACGGAAAAGTCGGCTGGGCGTTGCAGGACGACTATGCAGAAGCAATCGCTACTGTTTTGACAACAGATGCTCCAAAACAAGCTATCTATGAACTGTCGGGTCCATTGTTGACACAAACAGAAATCGCCGAGGCACTCGGAGCGGTTCTTGCTCGACCTGTCACTGTTCAACAAGTGGATGTAGCAACGTATGCTGATATCATGAAACAAGCGGGTCTCCCGGACTTCCTCATCCCGATGCTTGTCTCGATTCAAGAAGGGATTGCAAACGATACGCTTGCTGTTGAAAGTCAGGACTTTGCACAAATTCTCGGTCGCCCACCTGTCGTAATCAACGATGCATTAGAACGATTGATTAAAAGATAAGTTCATTTGAACGGGTTTTCCGAAGTCCTTCTCAGGGTATTCTTTTGAGAGTGAGCGAAAGTTAGAGGAGGATTCAAATGGACATCAAAAAATATCGAGTCGCTCCGGATGCGAACGTCAGTTTAGCTGATTACCAAACGTCTGATCCGGACCGGATTTCTGAAGAACAATTACTCAAGACATACATTCCAGATAGCGTCGAGGAATTGAAAGAGCTACATTGGCGGCTTCATGCAGAAGAAAAACAAGGTATTTTAGTCGTCCTGCAGGCAATCGATGCCGGTGGGAAAGATGAAGCGATCAGCTATATCTTTTCAAACCTGAATGCCCAAGGCTTAAAGACGATCTCGGTCAAGAAACCGTCAGAAGAAGAACAAAAACACGATTTTCTATGGCGGATTCATGACGGGTTGCCGGCCAAAGGAGAAGTCGGCATTTTAAATCGCTCGTATTATGAAGATGTCATCGCACCGCGTATTCATAACCTGCTTGAGGAGGAAGAACTCCCGAACGATCAAGACGTTTGGCAGATGCGGTACCGGCAAATCAATGACTTCGAGCAGTACCTGGTCGAGAACGGCGTCCGTGTCGTCAAGTTTCTCTTCAATGTT
Source organism: Exiguobacterium sp. s80 (assembly GCF_018618725.1). Taxonomy (NCBI): domain Bacteria; kingdom Bacillati; phylum Bacillota; class Bacilli; order Caryophanales; genus Exiguobacterium; species Exiguobacterium sp. s80. Next base: position 18,933 of record NZ_JACSMP010000007.1, read on the forward strand.
TCGAAGGACAAACAAAAGGAACGGTTGCTCGAACGGATGAAAGACCCGAAAAAGAACTTCGAGTTTTCGTTCAGTGACGTTGAGGAGCGGGAACATTGGGATGAGTATCAAGACATCTTTGCCGATTTGATTTCAAACACATCAACGGAAAATGCGCCATGGTACGTGCTACCGGCCGATGATGACTGGTTCGGACGTTACATCGTGACAGAAGTCATGAACGACGTTTTACGCGATATCGATCCGCAGTTTCCTGAAGTGTCGGACGAGGATCAAGAAAAACTAGATGAAGCAATCAAAAAGCTGGAAAATGAATAATCAAAACCGTTCATCGTCAGACGATGAACGGTTTTTTAGGCTGTAGACAAAGTTCTATCGGGAGATAAAGCGTCGCGTTTCGTTGACTCCTACGGGGGAAGAAACGAAACGTGACGCTTAGGTAATACCGTGACAGAAATCCAGTCATGCAGACGGTTTAGAGCGCAATCCGTCTCGAATCGCTTTTAAAGCGAAAAGCAATCGGTCGCGACCCTGCAGCTTTGCTGTAGCGGCGCGGAAGATTGCCGCTTTGAAGACGAGGCGAGACAGGGCAGCGCGAACGGATTGCCTCTCGTTCTAGCATATTCACGCTTCATAAGAGGTTGTCTAAGCATTTTTTTAATTTGTTATTTTCGTTTTTGTCAGATACGTTATACTAAACAGGGAAGAAACGATGAACAATTTGGAGGAATCACACATGACTGAATATCCAAACTGTCCGAACTGTGGATCGAGCTATACATTATGAAGACGGAAATCTGTTCGTCTGCCCGGAATGTGCCCATGAATGGACGCAGGCGGAAGCGGACGTGACGGAAGAGACGGCGGTCATCCGTGACGCGAACGGAAACGAATTGCATGACGGCGACACGATTACGGTCATCAAAGACTTGAAGGTCAAAGGGACATCGCTCGTCGTCAAACAAGGAACCCGTGTCAAAGGGATCCGTCTCGTCGAGGGAGACCACGACATCGATTGCAAGATTGATGGACTCGGCGCAATGAAGCTGAAATCCGAGTTCGTTAAAAAAATCTGATGTACAAAACCGCCAGTCAAGTCGACATGGCGGTTTTGTGTTTTCGACGAATGAATTTATGTTCAGGACAAATGTCCTTTATCAATCATCCACCGTCGTTTTAGGATAGGATGAAAGAAGATAACGAAAGGAAGGCGATACAGATGCGAGGCATCCTTTTTGCAATCAGCGGCGGTTTTTTTCTGACGCTCCAAAGTGTCGCCAATGCCCGAATCAGTGATGGAATCGGGACCTGGCAGGCAGCGACCGTGACCCAAATGACAGGCTTCATCGTCGCCTTATTGATCACATTCGCCTTACGCGACCGGACGTTTCAAGAGATGCGTCACGTCAAGCCGCTTTATCTATCAGGAGGCGCACTGGCGGCGGCTGTTTTGTTCAGTAATATCACAGCCGTGCATTTGATGGGTGTGACATTGACGATTTCACTCTTTTTGATCGCCCAGCTCGGTCTGGCCCTTTTGATTGACTGGAACGGTTGGTTCGGAATGATGAAACGTCGGTTGCAGCTGCCGCAAGTCATCGGAATTTTGTTGATGGTCGGCGGTGTCTTAATCTTGAAACTATAAGGAGGGATTCGCGTGGAGGATGAGCGACTTGCGACATACTTGGACCGTTTTCAATTGACGCATGTCTTTGACGAGCGCTTACGCCGTCATCTCGAACGTGTCGAGGTCGAACCGGGCGAATACTTGTGCCAGCAGGGCGATGACGCGAAACAGCTGTACTTGCTCGTCGAAGGAAAGTTGAAGATCACACATATGTCAGCGGCAGGACGACGGCTCGTTCTTTCCTTCAAGCATCCGTTCGATCTGGTCGGCGATATCGAATATGTCCGCCGTATCCCCTTGATGAACACGGTCGAGGCTGTAACGCCGGTCCAAGTCTTCCGGATCAGTTACGCGGCACTTGAACAGGTCGGAACGGATAATCCGGCGTTCTTACGTTTTTTGCTCGAGACGATCACGATGAAGTTCGAACTGAAATCGCACTCGATGAGCTTTAATCTTTTATATCCGGTCGAAGTCCGGCTCGCGAGTTATCTGTTGTCGATGACACCGGAAAAACAAACTCTGCCGGTCACGGATTTAGTCGATGCAGCGGATTTGATCGGGACGAGCTACCGGCATCTGAACCGGGTGTTACTCCAGTTCAGCCGGGAGGGATTGATTGACCGGACGAAACGGACGATTGAGATCATCGACCGCGCGGGTTTAATGGAACGTGTCGGGGAAAGTATTTATGAATAGGAGGCAAGCACGATGACACTTGGGATTTTACTCGCCTTATTTGGCGGGATGCTCGTCTGTATGCAAAACACCTTTAACGCCAAAGTCAAAGAACGGGTCGGAGCCTGGGCAACGACGACGTTAGTCCTTGGACTCGGCTTTCTCGCTTCGCTGACGATTGGATTGCTCGTTGAAGGGACGGCACTTTTTTCATTGGCCGGCATGCAGCCGTGGTTTTGGTTCAGCGGCATCATCGGAGTCGGTGTCGTCCTGTCTGTGACGCAAGGCGTCCAGCAACTCGGACCGAGCTACGCGATTTCGATTGTCATGGTCTCACAAATCCTCTTTGCCCTGCTCTGGGACACGCTCGGATGGTTCGGTCTCGAACAGGTCGCTTTCACATGGACGAAGGCAGTCGGTGTTCTCTTGATTGGCGGCGGGGTGCTTTTGTTTCAACTCGGCGGGAAGCTGACAGAAAAACGGATCTTACGAAAAGGAGCATGACGAATGAACTATACAACATTACTCTTTGATATCGATCATACTTTACTTGATTTTGACGCAACGGAACGCTGGGCGCTGCGAAAACTATTCGCGGACGAACAGCTCGAATGGACGGAAGAACGTGAAACCCGGTACCGGTCCATTAACAAAGCCTTATGGGCAGCCCTCGAACGGGGGGAAGTGACGCGAGACGCAGTCATCTCGGAACGTTTCGTGACGTTTTTTGCAGAGCAGGGACGGGTGGTCGACGGAAAACAGATGGATGAGCGCTACCGGACGTATCTCGGTCAAGGAACGGATTTGATTGACGGAGCACACGAATTACTCGGGCAGTTAAAAGGACATTACCGGCTCTACGTCGTGACGAACGGCGTCTCGCGGACACAACATGCACGGCTCGCTGGTTCAGGACTGTTGCCGTACTTCGATCAGATTTTTGTTTCCGAAGACACGGGCTATCAAAAACCGATGCGTGCTTTCTTTACGTATGTGTTCGACCGGATTCCGGCATTCCGTCCGGAGCAGACACTGCTCATCGGTGACTCCCTGACTGCAGATATCCAAGGCGGCATTTCGGCCGGAATTGACACATGTTGGTTCAATCCAAGTCAGGGAACGGCTCCCGTTGAATTGACGCCGACCTATACCATTGAACGGCTCGAACAGTTGCTTGATCTGTTGCGGACGACGGAACGAGTCCGCTGACGAAAATAGGTCAAGATTGTTTGACGCGAAGCGATAAAAGACTAGAAAAGGAGGATGTTGTTATGAATCTACGAGCGATGACCGCAGCAGATTATCCGGAAGTCGGTCGGATTTACCAACAGGGGATCGAGACGCAGAATGCGACGTTCCGAACGGAAGTACCGTCGTTTGACTACTGGGATGCCCATCACCATCGCCATAGCCGGATTGTTGCAGAAGAAGCGGGACGGCTACTCGGTTGGGTCGCCATCAGTCCGTTTTCGTCGATTCCGGCCTATGCCGGTGTTGCCGAAGTCAGTTTGTATATCGATGAAGACGCACGGGGAAAAGGAGTCGGGGCGGTATTGATGCAGGCGGTCATTACGTCGAGTGAAGCAGCAGGCATCTGGACGCTGCACTCGCAAATCTTTCCGGAAAACACCGCCAGCCTCAAACTCCATCAACGGTTCGGTTTCCGTGAAGTCGGTCGTCGGGAACGGATTGGACAGTTGGCTGGTGTCTGGCGGGATACCGTGTTACTTGAACGGAGAAGTAATATTTAAAAAACGGCTGACGCAAAAGTCGATTTCTACACAACTAAGGGTGGCAGATATTAAGTCTGCCACCCTTAGTCTCGTTCAAATGGAGTCACTTATGATTCAAGTGGAGATAACACGAGTGCAAAAACCCGCTCGTCTTTCTTGACATCGATGTCCTGAGGACCGTGAATATCACTGAACGAACTCGTCTTGATTTCACTGCCAGTGTTCGTGGACAAGCGACGAAGCGTCAATACATCGTAATCGCTGATGGTGAATGTGTCTCCTTGAGCTTGCATGCTAAGGGCAACCGGTTTTTGTTTTAATGCTTCGTTGGCACGCATGATTCCACCTTCAAAGCTCGCTCCAAAACGAATGTATTTTGCGGTGGAAGACTGCGTAATACGGAGCGTTGTATCATAGTCATCCGGAGAGATTTCCATTGAAAAAAGTGTCCGCTCCTTGTGATTCGGTAAAAATTCAACCCATCTTAGCAAATAGGCCTTACTCAATTTACCATCCAAATGAAAAGCGGCGATGTCTTGATCATTGATTTCTGCAAAGGCTTCTTCACCGGCTTTTATTCCAATTGGTGTCACAGTCAGGCGATCGTTTTCAGGTGAGAGACAGCCACTCAGTAATAGAGTGGCGAATAAGCAAGCAATGCCAAATTTTTTCATGCAGGAACACATCATTTCTTAAGAAGATTGTAGGAACGTCATATTTTTACTTCTGATTGGATAATACAATTCCGAAAATCCGCTCTCCTTTTTTGAGTGGCACGTCAGCGGGACGCGTGACCTCATTTAAATTAAATCCACGCATTTCCTCATTTTTCGACAGATGGTAGACCATCAAAAGATTATAAGGGGTCGCCGTAGCCGTTTTTGAGCGGAAGTCGGTACCGCGAACGATGTAATCGTCGAGATGCGTAAACGTGTCGTCACCGAAGAGTACCGTCTCACCGACATCAATCCCGAATTGAATCAGGTCATCCGAGAACGACTGGGAAAACCGGATCGTGGTATCGTACTTTTTCGGTTCAAGTTCCATCGAGAAGAGTACATGTTCTTGTTTGTTCGGGAGGTATTCGACACCCTTTAGCCAGTGGGTCGTCTTTACTGTTCCTTTTAACTGAACGGCACCAATCTGTTGGTTGGCAAGTGCCGCGAATTTTTCTTCTCCTTCTGTGACGGACAGGGGAGCGAGGGTGAATGTAGAAGCAGCCTGGGTGACAGGTGCTTTTTTCGTGGCGGATTCGATTTGATCGTGGTTTTGGCTACACCCCGTCAAGATAAGAGCGGCAAGTGGTATGTACATCCAGTTTTTCATAGAAAAAGCCCCTTCCTTCGCTTGTTGGAAACATTATCCATCACCAAGCTTATCGTTTTCCTTGGATGATTTCAATGAAGAACGGGAAAAGACTGACAGCACATATTTTCAGGAGGGGTAACGATGGACGATTTTTTTGGTGAGGGACTTGAGACCAATGAACAGAAACGGAAGTCAAAGCTTGAGGAAGTATTTGACCAATCGTTTGAAGCAGAACGGCGCGACTTTAACCAGTCGCTCAATCAAGAAGTGACCGTCGCCCTGATTGGCGACGTCAATGCCGGTAAATCGTCGACGCTCAATGCAATCCTCGGACGTGATGTTGCGACGGTCGGAGCGCAACCGGGTGAAACGACACGCATCGATCAAATCCGGCAGCACCCGGAAGATAAGGTCATCTTCGTCGATACGCCGGGACTCAATGACGCGAACAGCTTAAATTCGGATACGACATGGCAATTTTACGAGAGTGCTGACGTCATTTTGTATTTCTTGAATGCAGCGGGGACCGTCTTATCGGAGACGGAAACAAAAAATTTCAATAAGATTTATGCCCATAATAAAAACATCATCATCGTCGTGACGAAGATTGATGCGACGAACGACTTAGAGACCGTCACCCGGCACATCGAAACGAAGTTACCGGGACCGACCCTTGTCCCTGTATCAGCGAAGGATGGGACGAATATCGACCGCTTGCGGCGTGAGGTCCTCGATATCCTAAAAAAGTTCGACAAGGATAATCTGTTTGTCCGCGAAATCGATCCTTCGTTACGGGGGAAAATCGCTAACAACTGGATTGTCGGGGCCGGGACGGCGGCTGGTGCAATCGGAGCGGTCCCGTTCCCGGGCGCGGACATCATTCCGTTGACGTCGATTCAAATCGGTTTGATGCTGAAGCTGTCGAACTTATATGAACGGAACTTATCGAAAGAAAGTGCGAAAGAGTTACTTGTCGTGACAATCGTCGGCAATTCAGGAAAAACGGCTTTTCGCCAACTGGCGAAGATGGTGCCCGGGTACGGGGCTGTATTCGGAGCGGGTATCGCCTCGACGGCGACGCTCGCACTTGGTTACGGAACAAAATATGCGTACGAGAACAAACTCGAACTGACACCGGAAAGTCTGATAGGATTTGTGAAACGATTCCGAAAAAAATCGGAGTGAGCAAAATTTCAGTCTTTTGTCAGACACCCTGTTATGCTATGAAAAACAACAGGGAGGGATTGTCATGTCTACATTATTAGAAGAAATTCAAGCGTATCAAGAACAGTTCCGTCAAAAAGCACCGGCTGAAAAGCAGAAGCTGATGACGCAAGCAACAGAAGAACTCGCAGCATCAAACGGAGCAAAAGGATTAGCTGTCGGTGACGAGGCGCCGCGCTTTACGTTACCGAACGCGGCAGGGACATCCGTCGCTTTAGCAGATTTACTTGAACAAGGTCCCGTCATCGTCACGTTTTATCGTGGCGGCTGGTGCCCGTACTGTAACTTAGAGCTCCGTGCGTACCAACGTGAACTGGCGAAGATTCAGGAAAAAGGAGCGACACTCGTCGCGATCAGTCCTGAGACACCGGATCATTCACTCTCGACACAAGAAAAAAATGACTTAGAGTTCGCCGTCCTCAGTGACGTCGATAATGTCGTCGCGGGTCAATTTGATCTCGTCTTCGAGATGCCGGACTATTTAGTTGAAGTGTACAAAGAATCAGGGCTGGACGTCGGCGGACATAACGGAAATGAAGACTGGCAGCTACCGAAACCAGCAACGTTCATCATTCAGCCGTCAGGTGAAATTTCGTTTGCTGACGTTCCGTCCGATTACACGAAACGTGTTGATCCGTTAACGATCATCTCAAAACTTTAAAATGTTATAAATGATCAACTCCTTTATTTTTCTATTCGTAAACAGCAGTCCTTCGTTCATAAGACGAAGGACTGCTGTTTGATGTATGCGACGGAATTATTTTAAAAAGAACTACAGTATAAAAAACGAATTAATCTTGAGTGGGAAATGAGGTTGGAAATGGATAGTTGTCTTCTTCTGTCCAATCGACGGAGTGTTTGATTTCAATCATAATTAAGTCATTTACCGTTCTTAATGTATGTGAGACGCCTTGGGGGATGTGGACAACCGATGGTGCTTCAAGCGTCTGATGTTTACCATCAATGATTGCTTCCGCTCTTCCTTTAAGAATGCTCCAGGTTGAGGCGGTATGTTCATGATAGTGATGACTGATTTGATGATTTTCTTTAATGTGCAAGCGTCGTGTAATTGCATATCGTCCATCTTCAAGTAATTGTTGATGCAAAATTGTCGCATAGCCCCAGCGTTTCCATTCAAATTGTGGAGGTCGGTCTTGGTGGACGAGATATTCTTTTAAATGGGTCGTTTCTTCTTTAGAAGAAACCAAGACACCGTCAGGACTAACGGAAACTATTAAATCATCCAATCCAATTCCGAGAACTGGAATTTGAAGTTCGTTTACAATATGTGTATTTGTTGATTTCAGAAGATGAGCATTTCCATGAAGAACACTCGGCATTTCCTCCGTTAACGTATTCCAGGTTCCGAGATCTTTCCACGGACCTTCATACCGATGTACGTAAATCAGTTCCGTTTTTTCAACAACCGCATAGTCAAAAGATGTTTTTTCAAGAGAGTCGTAAGAGCGGAGTAGATCACAGTAGGTGGTAGGAACGTTTTGAGCAAACAATTGTTTAATAAGAAAATCGAGTTGGCAAGCAAAGACACCGCAACTCCAAAGTGCATCTTCTTTAATTAATTGTTCAGCTAAGATGATTGTCGGCTTTTCTTGAAACTTCTTTACCCGTGCCATCTGATTGGCTGTTTCTGGAATAATGTAACCATACTTTGAGGTTGGATGAAGTGGTTCGACACCCATTAAATGCAACGCGTCAGGATGGGATTGGACAGCCGTATCGAGTAAACTAAACCTCTCGAAAAAGGACATATCTACATAAGAATCGACGGGCATGATGACAATTGTTTCTGTCGAATCAATGTTTTCAGCCAAGTAACTTGTTGCAAGCATGATGGCAGGAAACGTATCACGACGCGAAGGTTCACAAATAACGGCGACATCTGGACCTAATTGATGCTCGATAGCATCGAGCTGTGATTTTGTTGTTGAAATCAGAGTGCGTTCAGCTAACTTGATTTCTTGAAGTTGGAGAAAAACACGTTCAATCATGGACTGTTTTTTCCCGGACGGGTCTTCTAAAATGCGTAAAAATTGTTTTGAGTTTAAGTCATTTGAAAGGGGCCATAATCTTTTTCCGGACCCGCCAGACAATAATAAAATGTACATGCCAATCCATCCTTTCAATGAAACGGTTAACTGTATTTATGCAAATGAATAATAGTTCCTATTTCTTTGGACAATTGAGACATGTTCTGAGTTGAAAAGTGGAAAACACATAATTCACTTATAGACTAATGGTCTTTTAAGAAACCATTAGTCACCGAGTCAACGTTTTCTGTATCCATTCCCGAAAACGGGATCCGGTATAGTCCCAGTGGCGTGTTTTTGCGAAAAGGTAAGAGGCGTAACGAATCGTATCATACTGTTCTGTATCCCGAATGCATGATCGCATTTCAATGGCTAATGCGCCTGGAGTCTGGAACGTTGTCATATATCCAGCTAATCCATACTGTACAGCATCTTGAAGACCGGGAGCATGATAGACGATGGATGGCGTCCCGACAGCAGCAGCTTCACTGACTGCCAACCCCCAGCCTTCGCGCTTTGATGGAAATAATAAAGCGGTCGCCCGGCTCATTCGCTCAAGTTTCTCTTCATGACTGACGAAGCCGAAATAGGTAATATCTTGACGCATTTCTTCCGGAAGAAGAGGATTTAGTTGCTCTTCAATGTAGGTCTCATCTTTTTCACCAATCACCCAAAAACGGGCTTCCGGAAACTCCTGTTTGAATATGACGAACGCTTTAATCGCATCGTTGATTCCTTTATAGGCGGACATACGACCAATGTAAAGAAAAGTCGGTTTTTCTTCTTTATTTTTCCAGTCTATCTCTGGCCATGGGGTGAAATTGATTCCTGCCGGTAAAATCGTAATTCGTTTTGGAGCGAATCCGACATCGATTAAATCGTCAGTGGTCGATTTGCTGACAGTCACCGCCAAATCGTTCCGGTAGAGGCGGAGGCGGGGCGTTTCCGTCCGTTCTCCTAACCAGGCATACGGTTGGTTGACGTTGATCTTCCAAATTTCACGTGTTAGTCGATAAATGAATAGGGCACGTTTTTCTCGTGGTACATAAAGCGGAGTGAAAAAGTGATGGGTATTGACTTGATCGACAACGAGATCAATTGTCGATGCATGTATCTGGTAATAGTGAAAAGCATACAGAAGGACCGTTGCGTTTGTTCCGCGTCGGATATAGGTGACACCATCAAGAAATTCAACGTCGTGACCACCATCAAAGCCAGGTGAGATGTGGGTAAGGCGATAATCTTCGGCAACCCGTTTCAATACTTCGTGAATGAAAACTTCAGCACTGCCTGCTTTCGGATGTTTAATATCACGCCAAGACAAAAATAAGAGGTGTGGTTTCATTATCATGTCCTCCTATACGTGTAGTAGGTCCATTCAAAAAGAGGGTCTCGAAAGGGCGAGTAAGCTACCGCCTCGCTATTTAAAGGGAGGTGAGAGCTGACAACGTCATCTGAAGTCCATTTTCTCACCGCAAGACTCTGCAGTATAATATCAGGGATTTTTCTTTAATACTGTCAGTCTTAATTAGTTATTCGAGGTAGGGATCGCAGATTCCTAGAAGGGTTTCATTTAATTTTAAAAAGCAGGTCCCCGTTAACGAAGGGACCTGCTTTTTAGGATTTAACATGATTCGTTAATTTATCGACGAGTTGTTCGAGCGAATCGGTCATTTGATTGAGTGAATCGGTCATCGTTTCAAATTCGTGTTGGACACCAGCCTGTTCTTCGAGTCCTGCAGCTGTAAATTCGATCCCGCGCCGTACCTCGAGCGAGGCGACACGTGTCGTATCCATGCGTTCACCGATTTCAAGCATTTGCGTACCGACACCTTGGCGTGCTGTTTGAATCGAGCGAATATGCTGTTCGACATCTTGAATCATTCCTGTAATATCAGCGAAGGTCTGACCGACGCGTTTCGTCATCTGACGGTTTTCCGTCAACGTCTCGGCATACGCTCGGGCCGTTGCCTTGATTTGGTTTGTGTCTTCGACAAGAGCCTCTAACACTTCCGTCACTTCATTGGCATAGCTTCGTGACTGGACGGCGAGATGCCCGACTTCGGTCGCAACGACGGCGAAGCCGCGTCCCGCTTCACCGGCGCGCGCAGCTTCAATCGCTGCATTGAGTGCAAGTAAGTTCGTTTGCCCGGCAATTGCTTCAAGACTCGCGAGAATCGTCTGGATTTGATCGGAGCGTCCTGTCATCGTCTCGACGGAATCGTTTAAGCGGTTCGTCGCTTCGACCATTGCTTCGACCCGGCGTTCCATCGACTGCATCTCTTCATTTCCTTCACGTGCGGTGGCTGTCATGTGGACGGCTGTGTCTGCCGTCGTCGCCATCTGTGTTTGAATCGTCGCGATTGCTTGATTGACTTGCTGTAACTGATTCGTTCCATGTTGCATCGATTGATATTGACCGTCGGCAGAGTCGACGATCGGTTCGATGGCAGTAGCGATCTGATCTGTGACGACAACTGAGTTTGCAGCAGCTTGCTTCAAGTGTGTCGTATTCGTTTTTAAATGACCGACCAGTGCTTCGATTTGTTGACTGACGTTCGTGATTAACGTGTTTGCTTCCGTTTCCCTTGCGTGCGCCGCGTGACGTTCACGATTTTGAACGAATACTTGAATGATCAGGGCACTGCTCGTTAAAACTAAGAACACAGCATGAATCAGCAACAAACTAAACGGATACCCGGTCGTTCCGCACAGTAGCGTCGGTGCAAAAAAGAATCCGGCAAAGTGCTGAATCGCAAATAATACCGTGCTGATTAAAATTAAATCGATTCGCCGGAAATAGGCAATCAATGCCAGGACCATGAAAATCGAGAAGTGATATTCGACGAGACCCTCTCCACCGGCGATGATTGACATGCTTGCGAATGTCAGCGTCAGTGTCAAGAGGATGGCGACCTGTTTGCTTTGGGAATTAAGCCGGTACAGGATAACAGCTGCGAAGAGAAAAAAGACAGGAATCAGCGCGACGACCGTCAACGTAGCGAACGACGCGGCTGGTCCTTTTCCCTGTAAAAGGGAGTAGCCTTCTCCAAACGTTGTGAAGCGGTGGAGTCCATGGACGATTAAAGATAAAACGACGATAAGAGACGTGATGCTGAGCATGAGTTGATGACGTTTCATAAAATAAAATTCCTCCGATTTCTAGTTGAAACTAAAACAAAGACAAAGTTCTGTTTTTGTAGGGGTATCAAGACTATCGGTTGCACGCATGTGTTTGTTGACTGGAAAAAAAGTTAGCTGCACATCCATTATTTTTCTAAAAGAACGTGGCATGAATAAATGCCTGAACGGGTATATAAAAACATCGAAATTGGTAGGAGGAAGCCGCATGAAGTGGAAAGGAAGAGAACGAAGTTCAAACGTAGAAGACCGCCGGGGAATGGGCGGGAAAGGAATCGCTGGAGTCGGAGGTGGACTTGGCATCATCATCTTGATCGTCGTGACGTTGATGGGTGGGAATCCTGCTGATTTGCTGGGGGATTTATCCGGTTCAGAGAGCGGTACGAACTCAGGCTATCAAGAAACAGCGAAAGAAAAAGAAGCCGCCGATTTTGTCTCGGTCGTGCTCGCCGATACGGAACGTGTCTGGACGAAGGAGTTTAAACAAGACGGGATGACATACAAAGAACCGACACTTGTCCTTTATACCGACCAAGTCAGTTCAGCGTGTGGACAAGCCGGAAAATCGGTCGGTCCTTTTTATTGTCCGGGCGATCAGAAATTATACATTGATTTAAGTTTTTATGATGAATTACAAACTAAGTACGGGGCGCCTGGCGACTTTGCGATGGCTTACGTCATTGCCCATGAAGTCGGTCATCACGTCCAGACGTTACTCGGGACGTCAGATGAGATCATGCCGCTCCGTCAAAAGATGAGCGAAGAGAAATTCAATAAATACCTCGTCCGGTTCGAACTGCAGGCAGATTATTATGCCGGCGTGTGGGCACATCACGCGCAAGGGGAGAACTTGTTGGAAGAAGGCGACCTTGAAGAAGCGCTTGGTGCTGCAAATGCCGTCGGTGACGATACCCTTCAGAAAAAAGGTCAAGGATACGTCGTGCCGGAAAGCTTTACGCACGGGACATCGAAACAACGGAAAAGCTGGTTCCAAAAAGGTTTTGATAACGGAACGATTGAAGGCGGCGACACGTTCGAAGCAGCAAACTTATAAGCGGATGACTTCAAAAAGAGACCGTTCCGAGTGGGGAACGGTCTCTTTGGGTTAGTCGTTGTAATTGTTAAACATCTTCGCATCATCCGGCACATTGGCGAGGTAGACGATTTTTCCGTCTGCATCAAGGCGGGCGATATCCGTCCCGTCCTGCGTGAAGACCGCTCCGTCAGCCCGCTTGCCGCAGACGGCCCAGCGTGTCTCGAATGTATCGCCATCTGCTGACGGGAGCCAGGCTTCATACATGTGCTTGATGTCCTGGTTGGCAGTGAAGACCAGGCGGACGAATTTTTTCCAGGCGTCGATCCCGTGTTGTTCCTGTCCACTCAAGACGAACGTGATGTCGTCCGAAAAGAGTGAAATGAGGTCACTAAAAGCCTGTTCATCGGTCCGGGAAGCGTCAAATAACTCAAAGTAGCGGTCAAGTGTAGTCATGCGTAAGTCTCCTTTTAGTTGCGAATCATTTGTTGTTCAATCAAGGCTTGCAATGTCGTTAAGTGGTCAGGGGGACAGTTCCTGTCGATTTCCTGTCGGAGCGATCCAATCGTTTCACGTTTTAAGGTCGATTGCCAAGCATCTTCCGCTTCCGTCATCAAGTTAGATAAGAGGCGGACGTTCTGTTCTTTGATGCCCATCAAATCTTCAAAGACACCACTTGAAGCATAAAGGGATTGTTTTCCTTCGATGGCTTCGTAGACGTCAAAGATACGAATCCGATCGGAAGGTTGATTCAGTCGGAAACCGCCTTTGACCCCCGGGACAGACAGAAGGAGGTCGGCACTGACGAGTTTACGCAATAGTTTTTGAAAGTACGTCGGTGAAGCGCCGAGCTGCTGACTGATGAACTCACCGGGTAAAAGTCCTTTCTCCGGCAAAAAGGTCAGTAACAGCATCGCGTAGACGGATTGTTCGACTCCGGTTTTCATTTGCATGGTAATTCGCCCTTTCTGTATAACGTGGACAACTATTATCCATAATAGTGGGTGTTAGCAATTTTGTCGAGTAAAACGCTTCTCACAAAACCGTCACACCTTTGGAGCGGCATTCTCATGGCAACTAAACGAAGGATTCGGTATACTGAATGTACGATATGTGAAAATATTCACTAAAAGTCGTTCACAATTTGTGAAGGGGCGTTTTTATATGAATCCACTTAAAGGAATCATCTCGATTCCACGTACGATCATGTTGCAATTGATGCTGGCGGCTGTCCTGATGGGGATTGCGGTCATCGGTCAATCGTACTTGATCGTCATCATCGTCGACCGCATTTTTCTCCAAGGGGACGCCTTTGCGGCAATTGTTCCGCTACTCGGTATCTTACTGCTCATGCTGATGTTACGGGTCGCTGTTACGTATTGGAACGGGCGGCTCGGGACGGTTCTCGCGGCACGTGTCAAACAAGACATTCGCCAGGCGCTCGTCGCGAAGTATACGATGAGTTCCGTCGAAGTGATGTCGCAAGGACAGTCGGGACAAAAGGTCAGTGTGTTGCTTGACGCGGTCGATGAGATGGACAGCTATTACAGCCAATACTTGCCGAAAGTCATCCAGACGTCGATCGTTCCCTTGATGGTACTGATCGCAGCATTCAGTTATGACTGGATTACGGGACTCGTTATGATGATCACGGCACCATTCATTCCACTGTTCTACATCGTCATCGGAATCATGACGCAAAAACGTGCCGATACGCAGCTCGAGAAGATGACGGCGTTCTCCGGAACCTTTCTCGATACGCTGCAAGGCATCACGACGTTAAAGTTGTTTGGTCGCGCGAAAGCACAGCAGGACGTCATCGAACGGAGCAGTCTCGACTTCCGTGATGCGACCTTGACCGTGCTGAAGCTTGCCTTCTTGTCGTCGTTGATGCTGGAGTTCATCTCGATGCTCAGCATGGGGATGATTGCCCTTGAGGTCAGTCTCCGGTTGATTCTCTTCCAAAGCATCACCTTTGTTCCAGCCTTCTTGATGCTCGTGCTTGCACCGGAGTATTATTTGGCCTTAAAAGAGATGGGGGCTGCGTTCCATACCGGACGGGGCAGTGTTGCGGCGGCGAAACAGATTGCGTCTGAACTGACGCAAGACGATCGGGGCGTAACGTTCGGAACGGTTGAATTAAAGTCCGCGACACCACCGCGGATTGAATTAAAAAATGTGGACTTTACGTATCAGGACGAGCGGTTTGCACTGACCGACGTCACGCTGCGCATCGAACCGTACCAAAAAGTCGCCTTGATCGGACGAAGTGGTGCCGGGAAGTCGACCGTCCTGCAGTTACTCGCGGGACTGGCCGATCCAAAGAACGGCGAAGTGCTCCTGAATGGTCAGCCACGCGCACAAATCACGGAAACGAGCTGGTTTGAACAGCTCAGCTATATCTCGCAGCATCCTTACCTGTATGCGGGGACACTCGCCGACAACATCGCCATTGGTGAATTACGGGAGGCGACGCGGACAGACATCGAGCGTGCGGCAGCTGCCGCAGGACTCGGGGAACTGATTGCGAGTTTACCGGACGGGCTCGACACCGGAATCGGTGAAGGGGGGCGCGGTCTATCGGGTGGCGAAAAACAACGGGTCGCACTCGCCCGTGCCTTCTTAAAACGACCGAACGTCATCCTGTTCGATGAACCGACGACGGGACTCGACGTCAAGACGGAACACCTGTTACAGCAGGCAATCCAGGAACTCGGACGGACGGCGACCGTCATCACGGTCGCACACCGTCTGCATACGATCGAACAGTCGGACAACATCGTCATTTTAGAGGCCGGCCGGATCGTCGACCAAGGCATACATGAGGCGTTACTCGCACGGGATTCGGAATACGCACGGATGCGTGCCGTCCAACGAGGGGAGGAAACACGATGAAGGAATTGATGGGTATTTTTCGATTGATGCTGCACCAGAAACGGGATATCGTCCTCTCGATTGTCTTTGGTGTTCTTGCCGGCGTCACGGCGGTGGGTCTGTTTGCAGCAAGCGGCTTCCTGATTTCGAAGGCGGCACTGTTGCCACCGATTCAAACACTCGCTGTACTGATTGCCTTGCAAAAAATATCAAGCCTGACGCGTGCCGTCAGTCGGTATGCGGAGCGTTATTACTCGCACCGGGCAACGTTTACGATTTTGAGTGATTTACGGACGACGTTTTACAAACGGCTCGAACCGCTTGCGCCGGGAATCTTCGCGAAGTACCGGAGCGGTGACTTACTCGCGCGAATCGTCGGCGATGTCGAGAGTCTGCAGAACACGTTTTTACGTGTCGTCTATCCGCCGATCATTCTCGTCCTCGTCTTTCTGTGTACGATCTTTTTTGTCAGCTTCTTCTCACTCAGCGTCGCGCTCGTCCTCGTGTTCGGACTGTTATTGACGGGATTCATCATCCCGGGCTGGTTCGCTTACCGGGAACAGCGTTTCGCGCGGACCGTTCGCGCGCGGCGCGGGGAACTCTCGACGGAAGTGACAGAGTTGTTCCAAGGCTACCGTGACTTAAAAATCTATCAGCAACTCGCGAACAAAGAGATGGAACTGAACGAAGTCGCAGCTCGTTATGTCGCAGAAGAACGGCGAAACGGACTACATGCCGTCTCGAACCTGGCGCTCAATACACTGGTGACGTTAGTCATCTCGTGGCTCGTCCTCGGACTGGGTGCCTACCTCGTCGCGGACGGTCAACTCGACGGTGTCTTCCTTGCATTGCTCGTCATGACATCACTGACGGTATTCGAAAATGCGGCACCGATGGCGATTTTACCTGGCTTCTTCGAAGATAGCCGCCATGCCGCACGGCGGCTCGATGATGTCGTGACGGACGAAGTCATGCCGACATATCCTCCATTTGAACTGGACACTGCCCCGACGCTTACGGCAACGGACGTCACGTTTTCATTTCCGGGTGAAGTCCGGCCCGTCCTCCGTGACGTCAGCGTGACGTTCCCTCGTGGCTCGAAGACGGCGATCGTCGGTGCGAGCGGCTCCGGAAAATCGACCTTACTCCAACTGTTGCTCCGAATGTATCCAGCAGACGGAATCACGATTGCTGGTGTCCGTGGAGAAGAAATCAATCCGGAAGCCTTGTGGCGACAAACGAATGTCGTCCTGCAACAGAATCATTTCTTTTACGGAACGATTCGTGAAAACTTGCAACTCGCACATGAGGAAGCGACGGATGAAGCGATGGAATTGGCGTTGCGGCAGGTTGATTTGACGTTTAGTCTGGCTGACAAGGTGCTCGAGAAAGGAGAAAATCTATCGGGAGGCGAAAAACAACGCCTCGCGATTGCCCGGATTTTCTTACGCGAAGCACCGCTTTACTTGCTGGATGAACCGACATCGTCCGTCGATGCCTTGACGGAACAGATGATTTTACGTCAACTGTTCGCACGTGCGACAGACGCAACCGTGCTACTCGTCAGCCATCGTCTCGCAGGCCTTGAACAGATGGATCAAATCGTCGTCATGGAACAGGGACAAGTCATCGAAGTCGGAACATATGATGAGTTGATGAACCGACAAGGTGCCTTCTACGCATTAAAACAAGTCGAACAATCCGTCTTTACGCCGGATCAAATCGCACGTTAAACAAACAGGGTCCACTTGTGCCACGAACGGCGCCAGCGGATCCTGTTTTTTCGTGTGGTTTAACGGGGTACGTTGAGCCACCAGTGATGGAGGAGCAGGAACGAGCTACTAACGAGGAGGATGGCACAAGTGAAGATGAAAAAAGTCGTACTATTGAAAGTCTGATCATTCATATGGATGTCGAAGACGGATGTGATGGAACGAATGTATTCTAAATCACGTGTCGCTCCTTCGCGATGCATCAAATGATCAATCAAGTCAGCTCGGTACGTCCGGTAGTGATGGATTTGATAGATTGAACCGAACAGCACGGAACTCCCGCTGAGCAGCAGCAAAATCGTCAATCCGGGTGGACGGACTTGAAGACGGTGCAGGAAACGGATGACGGAACGGACGCTGGTGACGAATAAGAAGATTAACAGCATTGCCAATAAAATGGCCGGATTGCCGTTACCGGAACTGACTTCAGGTGAAACGGACATCGCATGACCGAAACCAAAAAGACCGGCTTCGACGCACAGGAGACCGACAGCAATCACCCCATCATTTCGTTTTGAATCCATTCTGCACCTCCAGAGGATATGTGATGGATTCAGTGTACAAAAGAATCGTCAGTGCCAGGTGACCGTTTTCCTACAGAATGGAAATGGAATTTTAATGGACCTTATAATGTATCGATGGTAAAGTAAGGAAAATTAAAAAGGGGGAGTTCAATGGATATCCGTCACGAAACAATCGCGGTCGGGGAGCAGCTGGTTTCATATACGCATTATTATTCCGAGTCATCACAGGTCTGTTTTTTGTTGTCAGGTGCAAGTTATGTCTACAACCATCCATACTTTTACTATAGTCGAATGATGTTGCTGAATCATGATGTCAATATCATTGAGATTCACTATATGTCGGACGACATCTATGCGTTGCCGGACGAGGAAGCGGACGACGAAATCCTTCGCCGGATCGAGGCCGTCATCGCGAAAGTCTTACAAGAAAAAACCTATCTGACGCACCAGTTCATCGCGAAATCCCTTGGAACGGGTCCGCTCGTTACGTTAATGCAACGACCGGTTTTTTCGGAAGCGACAGTCATTTTACTGACGCCGCTTTTGACCGTACCTTTCATCGCGGAAGGAATTGCGGCAAGCCGGCAACGGGGATTACTCGTCATCGGTGATACGGACCGTTTTTATGAAACGTCGGCACTCGAACGGTGCCGGGCCAGTCACTTAACGGTTGAGCTGATTCCTGGAGCGAATCATTCGTTAGATATCGGTTTTCAAGTCGATCAGTCGCTTGCGACGGTTGCGCATGTGACGAAACGGATTGAAGAAACACTCTTTCCCGTGACGGTAATTCGTTGAACGGTGTTGTCTATCGTTTCTAGGCGAAGTGAGTGACTGACAAACGTGTCTTCCTTCTCGTGCTTTCCTCGGGCGAGGCGCAAGCCGTTGCTACCTCGTTGCTACCTGGTTCTAACGAACCAAGTAGCAGGGTCTTGCCTGCCTCTGACAGCGCAAAAATCGTGCGCTTTTCCCCGTAGGAGTCACGAAAAGTGAAACGTTTGTCCGAAAGTTACTTCATTACAGTCAAAAAAGAACGTCCTCGAAAAAACGAGAACGTTCTTTTTTCTGTTCAATACGGACGTAATAACGCACGGACCGGACTGCCGTCACCATCGACGAGCGGGAGCGGGACCGCGTTCAGGTGATAGTCCCCAGGTGCAATTTTATCGAGGACAAGTCCTTCTAAAATATGCACACCATGTGTCGCAAGTGCATGGTGGGCAGCCATTTCCTTACTGTCGATCGCATCAACGGACGGAAGATCGAGACCGATCAGCTCGACGCCAAGAGCACCGAGTCGCTCGGCGAGACTGGGCGTCAGGACGGGAATCGACTCAGGGAAAACCGATTTATCGACCCAGCCGTCCGTCTTGATGATGAGACGGCGGACATCGGTCAAATCGAATCCGTCGAGGTCACTTGCGACGAGTTCTGTCCGACCGGGTAAGTAGATAACCCGTGCATGACCAATATATAGATCGGGGTCGAGTTCGATGACTTTTTTGCCTGCATCGTCAAAGTGGAACGGCGCATCGATATGTGTGCCGGTATGTAAGCTCATCGTGACCTTACCGACGTTGACGGATCCTGTGTCAGCCTTACTCCAACTGATCGTATAGTCGAACTTCGTATCTCCCGGCCATGTCGTCACGGACGAGGACAGCGGTTGTGAAACATCAATCCAGCGGTTCATCAGGAATTCCCCCTCATAATTTTGTACGGACGGACCAGAGTTCCGGGAAGAACCGGTGGTCAAGGACACGCCGGAGATAACTGACGCCGGACGAGCCGCCCGTACCCGGTTTTTGTCCGATGATCCGTTCGACCGTACTCATGTGATTAAAGCGCCACATTTGTTGTTGGCTGCCGATATCGAGTAACTTCTCACCGAGTTCGTACAGGTCCCAGTATTGTGCGACGTCACGGTAAATTTCCCCCCAGGCTGCTTCGACACTGGCATCAGCTTCCCAGTCCTGTGTGACATCGCGTTCAAGGATTGCAGAATCAATCGCGAGACCGCGTCGTGCCATCGCGCGGACGGTCTCATCGTAGATGCTGGGTGTTTTTAAATCAGTGTTCAGCTGGGCGAATAATTCTGTTTCATGTTCGTAAACACGCAGCATCTGCGCGTTTTTAAAGCCGAGTGCAAATTCGATTTGCCGGTTTTGATAGGACTGGAAACCGGACGAGTGCCCGAGGGAATCCCGGAACTCGAGGTACTCTGCCGGTGTCAACGTCGAGAGGACGGACCAGGACTGAATCAATTGTTGCTGAATCTTTGAGACACGGGCGAGCATCTTGAATGAACGTTCAAGCTGATCGTCCGCAATTGCCTTTGTCGCAGCCGTCATCTCATGCAAAATCAACTTCATCCAAAGCTCGCTTGTCTGGTGGATGATGATGAACAGCATTTCATCATGATGATCCGATAAGCGGTGTTGGCTGCTGAGTAGTGGATCAAGCTGTAAATAATCCCCATACGACATTTCTTTCTTGAAATCCGTTTGAATCGTTGATTCGATTCCATTGTGACCGGTCTGTTCCATTCCAATCGATCCCCTTTACGTTAAAGTGATTGTGAACGTTTCTGTTGATCTGCTTGCGGTGGATGATTTCGTTTCCAAAACGCGTAGGCAATCGTCAAGAAAATCAACCATGGGATTCCGAACTTCAGGACAATTTGGAAGTCCGTGAACCATGTCGTGATGACGAGCGCGACTAACAAGATGGCGCCGAGTGCCGTCAAATACGGATACCCCATCATCCGGACAGGTAGTTTCCGCCCGCCGTCCCGTTCCCAGGCTTTGCGGAAGTAGAGGTGGGAAATGAAAATCATGAACCATGTGAAAATCGCGCCGAACATCGAAATCCCCATCATGAACGGGTAGGAGACGCTCGATTGGCTGCTGATGACGGCAGCTAAGAAGATACCGAGTGTCGAGATTCCGAGTGCGAACAGCGGAACACCTTTTGCGTTCAGACGACTGAAAATCCGCGGGGCGTAGGTCGCTTTCGAGAGCGAGTACATCATCCGCGTCGAGGCGTACAGTTGACTGTTCATCGCTGACAAGGCTGCTGTCAGGATGATGAAGTTCATGATGCCGCCTGCATACGGAATCGACAGGAGCTCCATCACTTTGACGAACGGACTTTGGTCAATCCCGCCGGCCTGTTGCCACGGGACAATCATCAACATGACGGCGATCGTCAGGACATAAAACGTCGAGAGACGGAAGACCGTCGCTTTTAATGCTTTCGGCACGGCAACGTCCGGGTCCTTTGCTTCACCCGCCGTGACCGCGATTAATTCTGTTCCGATAAAACTAAAGAGCGAGATAAAGACGGCGACCCACAGACCGGAAATTCCGAACGGCATGAATCCGCCATCATTCGTGAAGTTTTGCGGGCCGATTTCCGGTGCCGGACTACCGATGATCAAGTACGCACCAAGAACGATGAACATGAGAATGGCACTGATTTTGATGACGGAGAACCAGTATTCAAACGTCGCAAACGTATGGACCGTCGTAGCATTGATATAAATGAGTGCACCGGCAAACAATAAAATCCATAAGTAACCGGGAACGTCCGGGAACCAATATTTCATGTAAATTGCAATCGCACTGACCTCGACCCCGATGGCGAGAACGTTCGCGACCCAGTACGAATAGCGGACGAGAAAGCCGGCGTAGGGACTGATATAGCGTTCGGCAATTGTTCCAAACGCACCGGAAGTCGGATGGGCGACCGTCATTTCGGCGAGGCAGCCCATCAGTAATAAGACGATGAAGGCGCCGATCGCATAACTGATCAGCACGCTTGGTCCGGCGAGACTGATCGCGAGACCGCTTCCGAGAAATAGTCCCGTCCCGATGGCAGACCCCATCGCTATCATCGTCAGTTGACGTGTTTTTAAGTCACGTCGTAGTTCAGTAGGGTGTTCTTTCATGATGACCTCCTTACGCGACGACTTCGCGTTCATTTGCGAATTGCGCGTATTCCTTCTCTTCCATAATGGTCTTCAGTGTCGCAACGACGTCGTAGACATCGCTAAACGTATTGTACAATGCGACCGGTGCGAGGCGAACGATGTTCGGTGCACGGAAGTCGGGAATGATGTGATGTGCTTTTAACGCTTTACAGATCCGCGCCGCTTCCGGATGTTCGAGGCTCAAGTGTGCACCACGCTGCTTATGATCGCGAGGACTTCCGATAAAGAAGCCGTAAGGCGCAAGTTCTTCATCGACCAGGCGCATCATATAATCCGTCAAGGCGAGCGATTTTTCCCGGACGGCACCGATTCCGACTTCTGCGAACAGTTCGAGGGCACCGATTTGCGGCGCAAGACTTAAGACATGTGGTGTTCCAATCTGGAAGGCACCCGCATCTTCTGCCGGCGTCAATGTGTGATCCATGTCGAATTGTTTGTCCTTGCGGGAACCGAACCACCCGGTTAGACCGGGGAGTGTCCCGAAGTGCCGCTCATGGACGAATAGACCACCGACGGTTCCCGGTCCACCATTTAAATGTTTATAGTTGCACCAGTACGCAAAGTCGACGCCCCAGTCGTGAAACGCATGGGGGACGGCACCGACGGAGTGACAGCCGTCAAAACCGATCAGGATTCCCCGGTCATGGGCGGCTTTCGTCAAGCGCTCCATGTCGAGGACTTGCCCGCTCCGGTATAAAACGGTCGGGAGGACGATCAAGGCGATGTCATCTGTCATTGCAGCAATTAAATCCTCTTCGTCAAGGAAACGTCCGTCACGACTCTCGACTTGGACAAGGTGCTCAGCTGGGTCGAGTCCACGTAAGCGAAGCTGGCTTTGCAGTGCATAAATGTCTGACGGGAACGTCAGACTGTCCGCTAAAATTTTCGTCCGTTGTCCGCTCGGCGCAAAGAACGTCGAGACGAGTTGATGCAGGTTGACGGTCGTCGAGCCGGTCACCATGACTTCGTTTGCCCGCCCGCCGACGAGGGGGGCGTTTAAGGCAGCGAGTTTTTCCGACAATTCGAACCAAGGATGGCGTCCTTGCATCCAGCCGTCAATCCCGAGTTCGCGCCAATCGGCAAGCGACTCAAGCAATGTCTGTTCGGCACGTTTGGATAAGAGACCAAGCGAGTTGCCATCCATATAAATCGACCCTTCACGGAGATAAAATTCATTACGGTACGGTGCAAGTTGGTCTTGCTGATCCATTTGGAGTGCATCTTCACGGTTTGCGGTAAGTGTCATCTCGGTTCCTCCTCGAACTGAATCCTCAATCAATTTTGACAAAAGCGTAGCAAACAAATTGACACTGTGTCAATATTATCGAATAACGAATCAAAAGGAGTGGTGTGAGGATGAAGGAACCAGGACAGGCGAAAGTCGACAAACGTCATCTACGGACGGTGCGAACACGTGAAAAGCTGCTCGTTGCAGCACGTGACGTCTTTTTATCGCAAGACTTTCAAACGGCAACCATCTCACAAATCATCAAACAAGCAGGTGTCGGTTACGGAACGGCATACGTTCATTTTGAAGGGAAGGATGAATTATTGATCGTCCTGATGGAAGACGTCATGGACCGGTTTTACAAAATTGCCGAGCAAGTGTTTGAGCCGCGTTCGCGTGCGGACGCAAAACAGCAGATTTTGGAACAGGCGACGGCCTTTCTTCGGTTAGCGGACGAGGAGCGGGCGATGCTTCGGATCGTCGAGCAAGCGATTGGCGTATCGTACGTCGTCCGGACGAAGTGGAAACAAATTCGGGAACGGTTCATTGAACAAATCAGCCAAGACATTTTATATGCCCAGCAGCAAGGGCTGGCCCGGATGGATCTTGATCCGAAACTCGTCGCACGCGGGTGGTTTTTCGCAAATGAAATGTATTTGTTTGAAGTCGTCCGGTCAGAAACGACGGCGACGATCGATGAGATTGCGCGGACGCTGACGGAAGTGTATGCACATGGATTGTATCGAGAAGATTAAGTGAAGGCATGGCGGGGAATTATCCTGTAATTAACTAAAGGGATGTGGGAACCGTGGCATTTGATTATGAGATTGATTTCGAGACGACGGACTTTCGGAAGGAACCGGAAAAATACCGCGTTGGACGGGGGGAGCAAGGTGTCCTGCTTGTCGAACCGTATAAAGGTGAAATCCTGCCGCACTGGCGGTTCAAGACACCGGAGATTGCAAAGGAGTCCTCTGAAAAAATCTATGAAATGTACTTAGCCTATAAAGCGGCGGGTGATTTCGTCGGGATGGATATGGCACGGAAGTTCATTCAGATGGGACACACGCGTGCCCGCCGTTATGCGAATTATCCGGGAGGGCGGAAATATAAGGATAAAGAAAAAGGCGAGTTGAACGAACGGGACATTGACCCGGAAAAAGCAAAATCCGCTGAAATCTTTCAAGAGAAGTGGGATTTGATCCGGGCCGATGAAGATTACCTGAAGTTAAAAAAAGCCCATCAAAAGGCATATGGATAAAGGAAAAGAGCGACGAAGTATCGAGAAGCATCTCATTAAAAATTCAAGTAGGCTGTCAGTCTTTTTAGATATCGTACGACAAACAAAGAGTAGGACGGTCTCCGCTATATATCCGGAGTCGTCCTACTCTTTTTTAGTGGGTGAAACTTAAGACGTACGTTCGATTTTTTCAATCAACCGGGACTGGCGGCGTTGCCATACGACAGAGCCGACTAACGTCACGGCGAGGAAGACAAGTCCCAGCATGAACGGATATAAGATATTGACGTCATACAGCAGACCGGCGAGTGTTGGTCCGAGGACGTTTCCGATGCTCATATAGGCATTGTTCATCCCCATCGCAAAGCCTTGTTCGTTCCCGGCGAGTTTTGAAATCATCGTGTTCAAGACAGGTCGTAAAATCGACGTCGCGAGGAAGATGACCAGCGTGACGGCGAAGAAGCCGCCGTAACTCGAGGCGAAGAGTGAGACGAGAAACCCGAGTGTCGCAATCAATAAAAAGATATTCAATACTTTGCCTTCACCCAGACTCCGGGTGATTTTGTCGACGATAAAGATTTGAGCAATAACGCTGATGATACCCGTCGATGTCACCATGACGGCGATATCCTTTGGTGAAGCACCGAATTGGTTATCAATGAAGAGACCAAGGACGGATTCATACGCCATCAGACCAAAACTCATGACAAGTGTAATGACGAGTGGGACGAAGTATGGTTTTTGGAACGACGCACCGATTTTACTGAGCATCGATCCTTCGTCCGGTGCCATCGCTGTTGCGTCATGGACATCACTTTCTTTGAGCAACAAGATGCTGAACAAGACGGCGAGTCCCGAGACGAGAGCTGAGACGAGTAGCGGCAACTTTAAGTCATATTCGGCGAGGAACCCACCGATTCCCGGTCCGATGACGATTCCAAGCGACATCGCGGCCGAGACATAACTGTTTCCTTTCGCCCGTTGATCCATCGTCGTGATATCGGCGACGTAAGCAAAGATTGCCGGAATCAGTAAGGCAGCACCGATACCACCGATTGCACGGGACAGATAAAGAATTGCGACCGAGTTCGAGAAGTAAAAGACGAACATCGACAGTGTCAGACCAATCAGTCCATAGATGATCATCTTGCGACGGCCGTATTGATCGGCCCATTTTCCGGCAACTGGAGACATGATGAGCTGGGCGCCGGCAAAGATGGCAATCATCAGCCCGGCAGCCGTTCCACCTTGTCCGATGGAGGCAAGATAAGCAGGCAGAATCGGAATGATGATCCCGAAGCTCCCGACGGCGATGAACATGTTGATCATCAAGACCGTTAATTTTTTACGTTGATCCGCTTGCAAGGGGACCCCTTCTTTCTGCGCGCTTATGTAAGCGATTATTGTGTCATCCTTATCATCTTAGTTTCAAGAGAAAGACTGTGTCAATTTAGAGGGCTGAAAAGACCGGATTGATTTTGAAATGGATACGGAAAAAGGGATTGCCATCTGAAAATCGATGGACAATCCCTTTTTGGATGTTTTAGATGAAGTCACCTGCTTCTACACGTATCAGGTAAAGCATCAGCTTGTTTTCTTGAACAACCAATTCACATTCGGCGATAGCAACGGTCGCAAAATCCGGACGACCGGGCGACTCGACAGGACAAAGACAAGAACTGTCGCGAGCAAGAGCCCTAAGCCGATCAACAGGAACGGTGATTCTGCGATGGCCGGTGGTAAGGAATCCCGGAAGAGACGGACGATGAACGAATGGAGTAAGTAAATCGCTAACGTCTGAATCCCGATTTCGTCAAACCGTTCACCGAAAGATCGTCTTGGGACAATCAGGAGGACGGAGAAAATCATGACCGTACTGACTGCATAAAGGAACAGTTGCGTCGCCGCTCCCTTAAGGAGAGATACTTCAAATTCACCGTACGTATCCCGGTAAAAGAGCCATGCCGTATCAAAACCGTTTTTTGTCCAGAGACCCATAAAAATCGCAATCGTCAGTGAAACGACGAGACCGACAAGTCGTCCGGCAGGCCCCGTCAACCGATCGCGGAAACCGTCATTCGCTAACCATCCTCGTTCTTTGACGAGATAGCCCATCAAGAAGAACGGATAAAAGCTGATCACCTTTTGGAGCGACAGGAAGTTTGTGATCGCACCCGGGTCTGCATTGATTAAAAGCGCAACAGCGACACTGATCAAGAGCGGGAAACGTAAAATCAGAAACCCGGGCGTGACGATTTGCCAGATGATGATGCCGAGCAAGTACCACAATGTCCAGCTTGGGACGAGCGGATGAAGTAATCCGTCAATCAGTCCTTCGAGCGTCTTATCGTTCGCATAAGCCAGGTAGACTTCATGAATCGACTGCCAAATGAAATACAAGACAACAAACGAAATGATTCGTTTTGGTCGGACTTGTTTGAAGAAGTATCCGCTCATGAAGATGAAGGCCGGCATGTGCAACAAGTAGATGACATTGTAAGCGATTTGGACCGAATCATTGCCGTCAAGATTACGGAACGTCTCGATCAAGTGACCGAAGACGACCGTGAAAATCAACAAGACTTTGTAATTCCCGAGCCAGTGATCGTAAGCCGGCACGGGAATCGGCTTTGGAGCAACCGTCATTTGTTCTCTCCAAGAATGATTTGATCGACGAATCGGGCACTTGATTTCCCGTCCTGATGCTCGAAGAAGTACTCAGCGAACGCTTTGACGTTGTCCATTTCAAAGTCTTCATTTTTAATCCGTTCAATCAATTCATCCGAATTTTTGACGATTGGTCCGGGCACGAATTCTTCAAAGTCATAATAGAAATCGCGTTTAGAGATGTAGTCGTCTAAGTCATAAGCAAAGAACAACATTGGTCGGTTCAAGAGTGAAAATTCGAAACACGTCGAAGAATAATCCGTAATCAAAATGTCTGAGACGAACAACAACTCATTGATTTCACGGTGATCCGTCAAATCGATGAAGAAATCAGCGTACAGTTCTGGAATTTCCATCCGACGACGAACGAATGGGTGCATTTTTAAGACGAAGACATACTCTTCGTGGAACGCTTCGTACAAAGCATCTAAATCAAGTTGGTCGAAGTCGTAATAAGCACTTTTCGCACCATTACCGCGGAAGGTCGGCGCGAACATGATGACTTTTTTCGTTTTGAATGTTGGATATTCTTCATAAATCCGTTCTTTCGCAGCAGCGATGTAGTCTTGGTCGAAGAACATATCCGTCCGCGGAATACCTGTCGCGATGACTTGATCTTCGCGGAGACCGAATCCTTCAGCGTAGTGGCGCGCGACATTATGTGAACTGACGATTGCTTTCGTATAGTTCCGGTGACTGAGCGAGTTGGCGCTTGGACCACCCGGTTTACCGAGACGGCTGTAACCGAACGTCTTGAATGCTCCGACAGCATGCCATACCTGGACGAGGTCCGTTCCTTTACGGATGTTTAGCGGATAAATCATCGGATAGAAATCATCGACGAGAATTGTTTTTGCTGTCGCCAGGTGATACGGCAATGTGAATTTATCACGCCAGTCGCGTCGGGATTGAAGATTCGGTTTGAAGAATGTCTTAACGTCGAGGTTCAAATCGCGTCGCTCGATTTCGTCGAGAATGTAGGCGAAGTTTCCGCTGACATCACTCCGTGAGTCGGAAGCGAGCAAGACTTTGTCTTCCGCGATCGGCTGCGTCCATTTCGTGACGTTGTAGATGGCTTTAAACGTAAACCGACGGAATTTAAAGGCGCGTTTGCGGAAATCCTTTTTATATTTGTTGTACCGGTCAATCATCCGGATGAAACGTTTTGACTCCCCGCGTTTTAGGGAATGGAAGCTTAAGGTGTTGCTATACTCAGAATGTTGGACGACCAGTTCATATTCGAGTTTCAATAACAGATTGCTATGTTTCGTATCGACACGGTAAATGACCGGAATCAGTGCACGTGTGTCGCCGAATGGGGCTTCGTGTAAAATCGAGTTGCCCTGGACGATTGCGAAGAAGGCATCAAAATAGCCCATTGGTAAAGGACGTCCCGTCGGTGTGATGTGATTGAGGTTCAATGAGCCGGTAAAGGTCTCTTCTGTCCAGTCCCCTTCAAATGGGAAGCGGAGGATGAACGTCCGTTTATTTCGTTTATTGCGGAAGACGATGGCACGTTCAAGCGGAATGGGTGCTTCTGGTGCTTCCGATTGAATGTAGTCATCTTCTCGTTCTGTTTCCTGTCCTTCTTGTGCTGTCGGGTTTTCGAAAAGTAATTGTTCTGCTTGCAAGAATTCAGTTAATCCAAACAAGCGTGCCTCAAAGCGGAATGTCGTACCGGCAAGCTCTAAATAGTCGACTTTCGCGTGTAAAGTCGGCATCAGTGTTTCTTCTGTCAAAACAATCTCTCCTCACGTAAATGATTACAATGTATTTACACAAAAGTAATAGGTTTTTAAAATCACCAGGAACATAGTATAGTTGTATTAGAAATCACCAATCATTATATCGTGACAAAGCAAAAAAAATAGTGCTTTGTATATTTTTTTTGTTTTTTTCGTCAAGTGTGATCCGATTATCCGACTCTATTCGAAGATATACCCACATCGCTGGTAGGTGGAAACCAAAAAAGATTTTTGATAAGGGAGGGAAGCAGGTTGTTTCATGACAGCGCCGTCACGCGACGGATGAGACATCTGCGATACAAGATGATTTATGCAGCAATTTTAGCTGGGGGAAAAGGAACACGCATGGGGAACGTCGATCGTCCAAAACAATTTCTTTCAATTGGGGAACGTCCGATTCTCGTCCATACGGTCGAAAAATTCTTACTGAACGATGATTTTGACCGTGTCATCATCGTCACACCAACAGCGTGGATTAACTATACACGCGATATCTTAGAAAAATACATCGGACAAGATGAGCGCATCGTCATCACGGCTGGCGGAAATGACCGGAACGAATCCATCATGGCGGCGATCAACTGGATCGACGAAAAGAATGGCATCACAGATGAAGATATTATCGTAACGCACGATGCGGTCCGTCCATTCCTGACACACCGGATCATTAAAGAAAATATCTCGACAGCACTTGAGTATGGTGCATGTGATACTGTCATTTCAGCCATCGATACAATCGTTGCATCGACAGACGGAAAAACAATCACAGACATTCCGGTCCGTGACCAGATGTATCAAGGGCAAACACCACAAAGCTTCCAAATCACGAAGCTGAAATCACATTATGAAGCCTTGTCTGCTGAAGAGCGTGCCATTTTAACGGATGCGTGTAAGATTCTATTGCTCAAAGGTGAAGATGTCGCACTCGTCACAGGAGAACTCTTCAACATCAAAGTCACGACACCTTATGATTTACGTATTGCTAACGCAATCCTGAAGGAGCGGATTAACCAATGATTAACCAAGTCTATCAACTCGTTGCACCTCGTCAAATCGAGGTGACGTATGATGAGCGGTCGTTAAAATCTGATCGCGTCGTCGTCCGGCCGACTTACTTGTCAATCTGTCACGCGGATCAACGTTACTTCACAGGAAGCCGTAGTGCAGAAGTACTCGCGAAAAAATTACCGATGGCGATGATTCACGAAGGAATCGGAAAAGTCGTTCATGACCCGTCAGGAACATTCGCAAAAGGGACTCTCGTTGCGATGGTACCGAATACGCCGTCTGAGACGGATGACATCATCGGCGAAAACTACTTGCGGACAAGTCGTTTCCGTTCAAGCGGTTATGATGGCTACATGCAAGATTATGTTTTCATTCAAGCCGATCGTCTCGTCGAAGTACCGGCAGATCTTAACCCGGAAGTCGCAGCCTTTACAGAACTCGTCAGTGTCGCTGTACACGCCGTGACACGTTTCGACCAAATCGCACATGCGCGTCGGGAAACGTTCGGAATTTGGGGTGACGGAAACCTTGGTTTCATCACAGCACTGTTGTTACGTAAACTGTATCCGGAAGCGAAATTACTCGTCTTCGGAAAAACACAATCGAAGCTCGATTACTTCTCGTTCGCGGATGAGACGTATCATATCGACCAAATTCCAGAAGGCGTTGCCTTCAATCACGGGTTTGAGTGTGTAGGCGGCATCGGCAGTCAATATGCAATCAATCAAATGATTGACTATATCATTCCAGAAGGGACGATGGCATTGCTCGGTGTATCTGAGGAGCCTGTTTCTGTCAATACACGGATGATTCTCGAAAAAGGATTACGTGTCTATGGGTCGAGTCGCAGTACACCAACGGACTTCGCTCGGACGATGGAACTGTATCAAACGTACCCGGATATTCCAGAATACTTGTCGAACTTAGTCGCAGGTGTATTCCAAATTCGTCAAATCGAGGACATCCATCAAGCGTTCGAAAGCGATTTAACGAACCGTTTCGGAAAAACCGTCATGGAATGGTGCATGTAAAAATTAGTAGGTGCAACAGAAGGGATCACTCATGAAACAAAAAATACGTTTAATTCAGCGGCGGACGGTTCATTATTTACTGGTCATGACGTATTGGCTTGCGAGACGCTTGCCGATTGACAAGCAAAAAGTCGTGTTTGCGACATATCGTTCAGACAAGCTCGTTGATAACTTCCGTGCCGTTTATGACGAACTTGAGAGCCGCGATCTTGGATTCAGCTATGTGTTCCTGTTAAAGCGGTTCCCACAAGGTCTTTTCGGTCAGATTAAATACGTCTTCCACATGATGCGGGCGACGTATGAACTCGCGACTGCCCGCTATTTCATCATCGATGACTACTATTATCCGGTCTATGTCTCGTCACTGCGTCAAGGGACTGAGGTCATTCAACTGTGGCATGCATGTGGCGCCTTTAAAAAATTCGGTTACAGTGTGCTCGATAAATCCTATTCACCGGACGATGATTACTTGAAGATGGTTCAAATTCACCGAAACTACTCGAAAGTCTATGTCTCGGGAACAGCCTGTATCGAACCGTATGCTGAAGCATTCGGGATGGACGCGGCCCGTGTTCATCCACTCGGTGTCCCACGAACGGATCAACTCTTGAATCCGGCGCGACAAGCACATGTCGAACAAAAACTGTATGCTGACCATCCGGAGTGGCGTTCGAAGAAAATCATTCTTCTTGCTCCGACTTTCCGGGGTAACGGTCAGACGACGGCACATTATGATGAGGAACTCGATTTCGAACAGTTCCGCCAAGAACTCGGGAGCGAGTATATTTTATTGTTACGGATGCATCCGTTCGTGCTTAATCGTCCTGTCGTCCCGGCTGAATTTTCGGACCAAATCATCGATATGACGGATTATCCGGATATCAATGATTTGATGCAGATTTCAGACATTTTGGTCACGGATTATTCGTCCGTCATCTTTGAGTTCGCTTTACTCAAAAAACCAATCATCTTCCTCGTGAATGATTTGACATCCTATAAGGAAGAACGTGATTTTTACTTCCCGTATGAATCGTTTGTCCCGGGGCCGATTGTTTCCTCGTTCAACGAAGTCATCGCTTGGGTGAAACAAGGGCAGTTCGAATCAGAGAAGATTGAGGAATTCGCCCGTCAATTCTTCACGTATCAAGATGGGCAAGCGACAAAACGCATCGTGGATCATCTGTTAGATCATGTGCAGTCGCCTGCAGTATCACCTGAAAAAACGACAATCGTGTAAATACGATCATTTTGAAGGACATCACACAGTATATAGAGAAACCCGGACGATTCTGCTTTTAAAAAAAAGTGAGAATCATCCGGGTTTTTTTAATCGGTTTTCTGACAGGAATGAGGGAAGCGTGCAGAAGAAAAAGCGATTATTTGATCAACTTCGTTTGGGGAGGAAGTTGCAAAATAATCGCTTATGACTCTATAAATGGGGCTTGATTGGTGCGAGCAGGGGTAGCTCGCAGGATGCGCACTCCTTAAAAGTGCGTTAACTTTTCGCGGGCAGGTGTCCGTTTTTTTAGTGGTGGAATCATCGCAGGCCAACCGAGTTGGATGACACCGGCGACACGTTCTTCATCATGGGCACCGACGAGTGTCGCATATTCGTCTGTAAACCAATGTTTCCCGCTTTTCCAGCAGCTTCCTAAACCAAGTTCCGATGCAAGCAGTTGGATGTTTTGAATCATCGCAGCAGTCGCAAGTAAATCTTCTGTCTGTTGATCGTCTGTTCCTTGAACGTGATAAAGGACCGTCAAGAACACCGGGACTTCACTTATTTTTTCTTTAAATGATAGGCGTTGCTCATCCGTTTTTTGATCGAATTGACCACGTGCTTCAAGGAGCTCCATCAATTGTTCGACATACCGGACTTGTCCTTCACCAATCGCGAGAACAAAACGCCATGGTTCGCGTAACTTATGATTCGGTGCATAAATTGCTGCTTCTAAGATTTCTTCAATCATTTCGGATGGAACAGGTTGATCGGTGTAGGAACGAACCGAACGTCGTTCTAAAATGAGTTGTCGTGCATTCATCACTATCATCTCCTGACCTAAGTACTCTTAAAATATAAATGATAACGATTATCATTGTCAATGGTAATCCGAAAAATAAAACGAACGGTGACTAGAATTCAATGGAAGTCATCGTTCGTTTCATGTGGTTATTGTTTTTTGCTTGCTGTCGTAGCGAGTTTCTTTTTGACTTGGCGTAATCGCAGTAATGCCATTAAATAATGTGCAAAATAAATTGTGAAACCAAAGAAAATCGGGATCGCAAGTCCGAGTTCGACACCCGGAACAGCCGTCAAGTTAATGTAAAGCAAGACCGTCATGGACAACGTATAAAAAGTTGCTTCAAGCAACTGCGGCATGATGCGTTTACGCTTCAAGAAAAACGAGCGGATAAGCGGTAAGATGACGAGGCTGACGAGCCGATCAATTAGACCAATCACGAGCACGCTGATGACGATTGCGAGACCACCTTCAAACTGTAAGAGGTTCGGAAAGACATAGTACGAGACAAGCACTAACGGACCGACGAGTAAGAAAATCGAGACCGAAGCACGGAAAAAGACGAAGAGACTGTTGATACTCGTTAAAAACGCACGCGAGATTTTTTGCGACCAGGAAAGAGATGGTCGTCCGACCTGCCACGCGAAGCAACAGGCGAAAATGAACGCGTAAAATTGAAGGAAGGCAACCATAAAGCATCTCCTTTTGATATGAACTCAATGAACCTAGTGTATCGATATTAGAGAAGAAGTGCAAAGGTGAACGATTAAAAAGCCAGCTGACGATGTGCCGTCAACTGGCTGGATAAGACACGTTAATCTAAATTCGGTTCTTTTTTTCCATGAAGGAAGAATGACAATACGAGTGCAAGAGCAGACAAGACAGTCGCCACCCAAAAGGCATCTGTAATTCCACTGATCGTCGCTTGTTTCGTCAATTGCGTCAACCAGCTAACGGATGCGGCTTGTGGACTACCAAGCTGTTGTCCGAGCTCACCAAGGTGTTGCGAGAGCGTTGGGTCAAGTGTCGTAAACTGGTTGGCATCGTCCGCGAGATGAGCTGTCGTTTGACGGGTCATGACCGTGACGAGGATGGCCGTCCCGATTGATCCAGCGACTTGGCGTAATGTATTTTGTGTCGCGTTTCCGTGAGGAATCATCTTCATCGGCAGAGCGTTCATGCCAGCTGTCATAATCGGCATCATGATGAACGCCATCCCGAAGGACCGGAGCATATAGATGCCCATGATGGAATAGTAAGACGTGTTCAAATCAAGTTGCGTCAATTCCCATGTTCCGTACGTCATCAACGTCAGACCGAAGATGGCAAGCGGTCGAATGCCGAACCGGTCGAACAGTCGACCGGCGAAAGGACCGGTGATTCCCATGATCAATGAACCAGGCAGTAATAAGAGACCTGAGTCGACGGGTGAAAAACCACGGATGCTCTGCAAGTAAATCGGCAGCAGCAACATCCCGCCGAACAAGGCCATCGTGACGATGACGTTAATGAAGAGGGTGAATGAAAATTCCGGTACTTTTAGGACACGGATGTTAAGCATCGGGTCGTCCATCGCAAGCTCACGCAAAGCGAAGGCGGCAATACCAAGTAGCCCGATGACAATCGTACTGATGACGACAGGGCTGTCCCAACCGTCGTTTCCGGCTTCACTGAATCCGTATAAGAGACTACCAAACCCGATCGTACTAAAGACAACACCGAGAGCATCGAACTTTGGTTTTGATAACGGTTGGACGAGTTTGAACCAGGCAAATCCAAGTAAAAGTGTTAAGAGACCAAAGAAGGCCATTGCATAGAACATGACGTGCCAATCGTAGTTTTGAATGACATATCCTGTGATCGTTGGTCCGATCGCCGGTGCAAGAATCATCGCAATCCCGAGCATGCCCATCGCAGCTCCCCGTTTATGGGGTGGAAACAATGTCATGAAGACGTTCGTACCGAGCGGCATCAAGACACCGGCTCCGGCTGCTTGGACCACACGTCCGATCATCATAACCGGGAAGTTCATCGCCATCGAACAAATGATCGATCCGAAGAAGAACAACGTCATCGAGACAAGAAACAAGCGGCGAAACGTATAGCTTCGCATGAGGAACGCACTGATTGGAATCAAGATTCCGTTGACAAGCATGAACCCGGTCGTCAACCACTGTGCTGTCGACGTCGTGACGTTGAAGTCGTTGATCAAGACAGGAAGAGCGACGTTGATTAATGTCTGATTCAAAATCGCGATGAACATTCCAATTAACAGGACAGTGATGACTTTCGGGATACTGATGTTTTCCGTTGAAATCGTCGCTTGCGCTTGCGGAGCAGGGGCGGCTGGAATCGCGCCAACCGCTTCTGCTTCAATCAATGTTTCATCAAGCGCCGGACCTCCTGCGCCAGCTACCCGCGGTTGCCGTGCCCGGCGTGCAATCAAATTGACTGC
This sequence comes from Exiguobacterium sp. s80, assembly GCF_018618725.1. Lineage (NCBI taxonomy): Bacteria > Bacillati > Bacillota > Bacilli > Caryophanales > Exiguobacterium > Exiguobacterium sp. s80. The sequence continues at coordinate 54,281 of NZ_JACSMP010000007.1, forward strand.
AAGGAACGTGACAAGCATGAACACAATGTATCCAAAGAGGAAGGTCGTAGACATAAGCGTCCCTCCTTAATCCTTATGAATGCGGACGGTCACATTCATACCAGGGCGAATGTCGAGTGATTTTTCTTGTGAGAGCGATACCTTCACGGGAATCACTTGCGCGACTTTTGTATAGTTTGCGTTTCCGTTCGATGACGGCATTATCGAGAACGTGCCTGCTGTTGTCATCCCGATTTGTTCGACTTCACCCGAAAGTGTTGTATCAGGATAGCTATCGACATAGACATCGACGGCTTGACCGACTTTGACTTCATCGATTTCTGTTTCTTCGACGTTTGCTGTGACCCATAATTCATTTAAGTTAAATCCGTAAGCGAGCGGCGTACCGGCACCAACAAAGCCGTTCTCTGTCGCCATCGACTGAACGACGGTTGCTTTTGCTGGCATTTCGATTGACGCATCAACCGGTTTTTGACCAGTTTGTGCTATCATGACGTGACCAAGTGTCGCCCCGTTATCGAGTGTCTGTCCTGTTTTTGCCGTCCAGTCAGTGAGTTTTCCAGCGCCAGGACTAGCAATTGTAATCATCTTACCGTCGATTTTGGCATTTTCTGTTTTGACGTAACTTGTTGCTTGATCGTAGTAATAATAACCGATCGCACCACCACCAATTAAAACGACGAGCGTTAAAATATTGATGATTAATAATTTCTTCATGTTCATGAGTAAGTTGCATCCTTTCTGTTACTAGCTGATCGCCCCAGTGCGGTCTCATAAAAAAGACTCCTCTGGGGAGGAGTAGTTAATACAGTTAATTATATGGGTGCATAACAAACAAACAACCAACAATTTCCGACGAAATGTTGGAAAAGTCTTCGTTAACGGATACAATACGTAAAAAGGAGCTGAATTTTAAATGAATCAGTCGTGCGATCCCCGTCCTAAACGTTCACGTGAACGTATTACGACAGAGCTATTTCATTTACTTGAACACCATTCCTTTTCGACGATCACCGTCAAAATGTTGACGGATGGTGCTGAGGTCAATCGTTCGACCTTCTATGCGCACTATAAAGATAAATACGATTTGCTGGATCAAATCGTTGAGGAACACATGACGTTGCTCGCAGAAGCGATTCGGATTACAGGAAAACAATCGACCGAGCCTCCGACAGTCGAACGCGTCAGTCGTTACTTTGCACGTTTGTTCATCCACATTGAGCAAAACGAGCGCTTTTACCGGACGATGCTGCTCCAAGGAACAGTCAAGACGTTCATCTCCCGTTTCTTGGATACGTTAAAAGAAAACTACCGTCTTGCTTTCCGGGAGACGACAAGTGTCTCTGTTCCGGCGGATCGGGATTTATTACTGAACTACGTCATTGGTGGTCAACTCGGGCTCTTGATGTCGTGGTTACGAAATGATCGTCCGTATTCCTCCGAGTATATGGCAAATCAGCTCAGTCAGATGATCGTCTTCGGAACAGTTGAAAGTATTGGTTTTCCTCAGACAGGCCCTGGGACTGTCTAAAAAATGAACTAAAAAGTGCCATTCCGATGTGAGGGAATGGCACTTTTGGTGCTAGTCGGATATAACGTTAGATTACGCTTGACGGAATTCCAGCTGTTTCGTATAAATCGTACTTTGGTTACGTCCGTGCTCTTTTGAAGCATAGAGTGCTTTATCCGCTTGTTGCAATGCTTCGAGTGATGTATGGGATCCACCCGAATGGGCAATTCCTAACGAAATCGTAATCTTCAAATCAGGTACATGTGCAGTCGGGAACAGGTTACGGGCGACTGTCGTCCGCGCTAATTCAGAGATTTTTTTCGCATCCTTCAATGATGTGTTCGGTAAAATGATCAAAAATTCTTCTCCGCCGTACCGACCGACTAAATCATCCGGACGTACAATAGAGGCAAGTGTCGTTCCGAGTTGCCGCAACACATCGTCGCCCGCATCATGACCATATGTATCGTTAACGTGTTTGAAGAAATCGATATCGATCAGGATAAGTGAATATCCATCGTCATCCGATCCGACGAGTGATAGGGAGTCGTCCAGACGTCGGCGATTAGCGAGACCCGTCAAGGCGTCGGTCATCGCAAGTTTTTGCTGGTACTGGATATTTTCAAAATGTCGTCGCAGTTCGGCTAATAAGCGATAGGTGACGAGTCCGGCTAATAAATTAAAGAAAATGTACGTAACCGATACTTTGAAAAACGTTTCCCAACTGTTTGTCAGTGCATAGATAGCTGGTAACGAATAGAGAATACCGATTCCGATCATTAATTCAAAAGTCAGCAATGTATTACGTAAAAATCTGCGTGCTATGCCAATTGTCAAAATGAATAAAATCATGATGACGGAAGCGAGAATCGCTCCTTCGATTTGATCAGCAGGTGTAATTAAAAAACGCGTTCCGATAATCATGACTCCCGTGATGAAGGCACTAGGCAATCCGCCAAATAATGTGGCAATCGCGACAGGAATGATACGTAAGTCAATCCGGGCAATATCAATTTGAATGCTGTTGAACATGAGGAGTACAGCAATTGCACCAGCTACACAACCTAAAATAAGGCGTGATTCAAGCTTTGATTTTGGTGTAATTCTTGGTTGATTTCGAAAAGGTAAAAATAAAAGCGTGATCGTCGTGAATAAGAGACAAAAATTTATGATGAAGTTATTCATAATAGACAACAAATCCTCCCAACTCCCCCTGCAGTATACTTCCAATTATATACTTTGAGTATACTCGTTCTACTAACGGTATAGGAGGTCTGAATGTTTAGAATAAAAAAAGAAAAACAGAATAAAACCTCTGTCCTTCTCTTGATTTTTAATTTATTAATTGGATGAGACGACTTCTTCATCCATTGTCGCGAGGATTTTATCAAATACATGGATCATCACGTTCAGTTCCTCTTCAGACAAAGTGCCGAATCGCTCCTGAAGATATTTGCGACGGACGACTTCGAGATTCCGAAAAGCGGCCTCTCCCTCGTCAGTCAAGGCAAGGACGATTGAACGACGATCTTCCGTCGAACGTGTCCGTGTCACAAAACCGGTCTTATAAAGTTTATCTGTCAAAGCGGTGACCTGACTTGTCGCAAGTTCGAACTGTTCCGCGAGTAATGTCGGACGCTGGGGGCCGTTTTCAGATAAGCTACGTAAGATGAAGAATTCACTTCGCGTGGCAGTACCTTCAAACAGTTGATTCAACTCACGGCGCAACGTCCGGAGAATCACGCGCATTTGTTCTTCTAATCGATATGTCAATTGGTCATGTTGTTCTTGTCCCATCTGAGCAACATCCTTTCTGTACTACCTTCTACCATTTAGTGTACTAAAAATATCGGAATTTTACTATGAGCACGGTAGGATTCAAAAATATAAATTGACAAACAAGAAACATATTATGTACTATGTCGAAGTAATGAATTAGTAAATCAACTTAATTAGTTCTCACTCAACCAGTGGGATGGAGGTTGCGATTCTTATGAGTCGGGTTACGGATGTCGTCAAGCGGCAGATGAAATAGCTCAAAAGGAAGAATTGCCGAAATCGTAGACTACTTTGAAAGTCAGCGATTGGGATTAGATCAAACAGGTCTAATACTGTCATGAACCGTTTGCGGTTTATGGGGAGCTATCTTTCACGACGGTAGAATGAGACGCATCATCGATATGTTGCGTTCTCATCTTCCTCTTGGAAGGTGAGGGCGCTTTTTTACGCCCTCTCAAAAATTATAAAAAGAGAGAAGCGACAGACATGAACAATTTACAACAGCAACAACAACCCCTCGATTCCACAGCAGAAGGGCTACAACGAGGGCTTCAAGCCCGGCATATGTCGATGATTGCAATTGGCGGAGCGATTGGGACCGGTTTATTCATCGCGTCAGGTGCCTCTGTTGCAGCGGCAGGACCGGGTGGTGCGTTACTTTCTTATACAATCGTCGGATTGATGGTCTACTTCTTGATGACGAGCCTTGGGGAGATGGCCGCCTATATGCCGGTCGCAGGATCATTCTCGACGTACGGGACGAAGTTCGTCGACCCTTCATTCGGATTCGCCTTAGGATGGAACTATTGGTACAACTGGGCCGTCACGATTGCCGTCGAGCTCGTCGCAGCACAAATCGTCATGCATTACTGGTTCCCGAACATTCCGGGCGTCTATTTTAGCGCGCTGTTTTTACTTTTAATGATTGGATTAAATTATTTTTCGGTCAAAGGATTCGGTGAAGCCGAGTACTGGTTTGCGATGATTAAAGTCGTCACGGTCATCGTGTTTCTTGGTGTAGGAGTCGCGATGATTTTTGGTATCTTTACTTCGGAGCCACCAGCAGGGTTCAAAAACTTTGGCTTAGGTGATGCACCGTTTGTCGGAGGGATTCCAGCTGTCATCGGTATCATTCTTGTCGCAGGTTTTAGCTTTCAAGGGACGGAGCTCGTCGGAATCGCAGCAGGCGAGTCGGAAGATCCTGAAAAAAATGTCCCGAAAGCAGTTAAACAGGTGTTTTGGCGCATTTTATTATTTTATGTATTTGCGATCTTCGTCATCGGAATGTTGATTCCATACACAAGTCCGAGCCTTGTCTCAAATGATATTACGGATGTTGCCGTCAGTCCGTTCACACTCGTCTTCGAAAAAGCAGGACTCGTGTTTGCAGCAGCATTGATGAATGCGGTCATCTTGACGTCCGTCTTGTCTGCCGGGAACTCCGGGATGTATGCTTCAACCCGGATGCTCTACACACTGGCACGACAAGGTGATGCACCGAAACTATTTGCGAAAGTCTCAAAAAACGGTGTGCCGCGGAATGCGTTACTCGCGACAGGGGCGATTGGTGCGCTTTGTTTCTTGACGTCGATGTTCGGTGGACAAGTTTATCTTTGGTTACTGAATGCTTCCGGAATGACAGGATTTATCGCGTGGCTCGGGATCGCGATCAGCCATTACCGTTTCCGAAAAGGTTTCGTCGCCCAAGGGCATGCGTTACGTGACTTACCGTACGTTGCACCGGCGTTCCCGTTTGGTCCGCTATTCGCATTTGGCCTGTGTTTCCTCGTTATCGTTGGGCAAAACTATGCCGCGTTCCTCGCTGATCAAATCGACTGGGTTGGGATTGCAGCAACGTATATCGGAATTCCGTTATTCTTGGTCTTCTGGCTCGGACATAAAGTCAAACACCGGACATCGGTTGTCCGGTATGATGAGATGGAGTTTCCGAAGCATCCGAAAAAATAATAGTATAAGCTAAAGGACCCTCTCGCTTACGAGAGGTCAGACTATAGGCAAAGTGTTATCGGGAATCGGGAGATCAAGCGTCTTTTTTCGTTGCTTTCCTCGGGCGAGGCGCAAGCCGTTGCTCCTTGATCCTAACGGACAATGAGCAGGGTCTTGCCTGCCTCTGACAGTGCGTTGAAAACGCACTTTTCCCTTAGGAGTCAACGAAACATGACGCTTTTTAGGTAGTATCGTGACGGATTGTCTCTCGTTATCGCATGTTTACGCTTATTAATAGTTTGTCTACACACCAAAACCCTCTCACTTGCGAGAGGGTTTTTCTGTATAGAAGAAGCGAATAATTCCCGAAAGATTTTTTCAGTTTCTTTCCATGATATGTCCCTTCAAGTATGTCAATCCGTAATTGGATTATTTCTTTTTAATAATTTTATTTTTATCTAAAAATATTGTTTCAATAAAGTAAAAATAAGGAATAAATTCTTTACGGTAAACCTACTAAAACGATTGAGATGGAGGAAGTGTGAAATGAGTACATATGAATTGATTTTGACACTGGGTTCGGCCGCGTTCTTCATGGCGCTCGTTGCTTATGTATCCTATCGCATGACACGAGGCAAGGAACAGGGAGTTGACGAATATTTTTTGGCAGGACGTGGACTAAGCGGAATCTTTATTGCCGGTTCCTTGCTTCTGACCAACCTTTCGGCAGAACAACTGATTGGTTTGAACGGTCAGTCGTTCATGGGGAATATGTCGAGCATGGCGTGGGAAGTCACGGCAGGGTTTGCTGCCATCATCATGGCGATCTACCTGTTGCCTAAGTTTTTGGGGATGGGGATTTCGACGTTACCTGAATTTTTAAGTCAGCGCTATGATGAAACGGTCCGGCGGATGACGGTGCTCTTATTCTTACTTGGCTACATGTGCGTGACGATTCCATCGATGCTTTACTCCGGCGGGATTGCCGTCTTACAGCTGTTTAACGTACCGGAGTTATTTGGATTGAGTTATACGCAGTCGCTGTGGCTTGTCATTTGGGTTGTCGGGATCATCGGGGCCATCTATGCAATTTTCGGAGGACTACGGGCTGTCGCCGTCTCCGATACATTAAATGGAGTCGGCCTTGTCATCATCGGTTTCCTCGTTCCGATTCTTGGTTTTTTTGCACTCGGGGACGGAAACATGGTCGACGGAATGAAGCGTCTCGCAACGACACACCCTGAAAAATTGAATGCGATTGGGTCGTCAACCGACGCCGTTCCGTTCTTTTCGATTTTTACAGGGATTCTGTTTGCGAATCTCTTCTATTGGTCACTCAATCAATATGTGATTCAGCGCGTGCTTGGAGCAAAGGACTTAAAAGAGGGACAAAAGGGTGTCTTGATGACAGGCTTCCTGAAACTACTCGTCCCGGTATTCATGTTGATTCCGGGTGTGATTGCGTACCATTTGTATGGAGATAATCTAGCAAGTGGAGATTTGGCCTATCCGAAATTAATCACGGAGTTGCTCCCTGTCTCATTGATGGGATTTTTCTTGGCCGTCTTGCTGGGAGCAGTCTTTAGTTCATTCAACTCACTCTTAAATAGTATCGCGACGTTGTTCGTACTCGACATTTATCGCCCGGTCTTTGCGAAAGAAGCGACCGATCGGCAGTTGATCCGTGTCAGTAAAATCTTCGGAACGATCGTTGCCTTGATTTCATTTGTCGTCGCTCCATTCTTAATGTATGCACCAGACGGTCTTTGGACGTTGATTCGTCAGTTCACAGGATTTTTCAACATTCCGATTCTCGTCATCGTCATGATGGGAATGCTCGTGCGGACGATTCCACCGATTGCTGCCAAAATCGTCATTGTTTTTCATGTCATTGCCTATTACTTCTTTGTTTTCGGACTCAGACAGTTGTTCGGAATCGATCACGGAATCAGCTTTATCCATGGCTATGGTATTTTATTGGTGATCGAAGTGCTGTTCATGTGGTTCATGGGAAAATATCGTCCTGTTATGCAGGTGAATCGTCGTCGACCGGTACGTACGACGGGGATGACGCCGTGGAAATATGCGATGCCTGTCTCGGTCTTACTCGTGTCGAGTATCATCTTGATGTATGTCCTCTTCTCGAAAATAGGACTCGCCTATCCGGATGGTATCGTTTCAGGCTGGTTCTGGCCAATCACGCTTGTCTTGCTTGTCGGGACGGTCTTCCTCTGGCGCTTTGCCTTGAAGTCGTGGCATACGCGGTATACGACTTATCTCGAGGAAGAGTACAAACGAGCGGAATAAGTTCACAGTTGACGGCTCAAATCGATTAAGATTAAAGAAAAATGGAGGCGAGCATCGTGAACTACTGGTACCACTTTAAACGGGCATTCATCCCGATTGCGATTTTATTGATTACATTAGCGATTTATCAAATGATTTATCGCATGAACAACATTTGGTATTCGCTCGGCGGATTGATTTTAGTTTTTGCAGCGATTTATTTTGTCATGCGACGCCTGAAGGCAAATCCAGAAGATTGAGTGAGCAAGATAGTAGGGGCATGCTTTAAAAAGCAGTAGACTAGAGAGATAGAAAGAGGAGGGGAAGATAGATGGCAAAAGCAATATTTGCAGGTGGTTGTTTCTGGTGTATGGTCAAACCGTTTCATAAGTATGATGGTGTCGACCAGGTGATTTCCGGCTACACCGGTGGTCATACCGAAAACCCGACCTATAAAGAAGTTTGTTCTGAGACGACGGGACATCTCGAAGCAGTCGAGGTGACGTATGATCCGTCTGTCATCACATATGAAGAATTACTTGAAGTATTTTGGCGTCAAATTGATCCAACGGACGGTGGCGGTCAGTTTAATGACCGAGGTCAATCGTACGAACCCGCTATTTTTTATGTTGATGAAGCGCAAAAGCAAGCGGCGGAACAATCAAAGGCAGCGCTTGATGCTTCTGGTCGTTTTTCAAAACCGGTTGCCGTCGACATCCGTCCGGCAGCACCATTTTGGCCAGCGGAAGAATACCATCAGGACTACTACAAAAAGAATCCGTTCCGCTATCAAATGTATAGTGTCGGATCGGGTCGTGCCAAGTTCGTCAAAGAAGCTTGGAAAGATCACGGTAAGGAACAGGAATTGAAACAACGCTTAACACCCATCCAGTATAAAGTGACACAGGAGAGCGGGACAGAACCGGCTTTCCGAAATGAATACTGGGATGAAGAACGTCCGGGACTGTATGTCGATATCGTCGATGGAACGCCACTCTTCACGTCAAAAGACAAGTTCAACTCAAGTTGTGGATGGCCGAGTTTCGCGAAGCCGATCGCAGAAGACAAGATGGAAGTAAATCTTGATACGACGCACGGCATGACGCGGACAGAAGTTCGTTCAGCTGATGCCGATAGTCACCTCGGTCATATCTTTGATGATGGTCCAAAAGAGCTCGGTGGTCTGCGTTACTGCATCAATTCCGCTGCTCTTCGATTTATTCCGGTAGAAGAGCTTGACTCTGCCGGATATGGGGAATATAAAAAACACTTCGAGTAAGTCAAATCGTAAGGCAGCAAAACGAATTCGTTTTGGCTGCCTTTTTTAGAATCGAAAGGAGGTCATGTTTTGTTTACAGCAGTTTATGATGACATTCGACAGATGACGATTGCCAAAGTATTGGATTTTTATGATGATAAAGTGCGAGGACTCGATGAAACGGCTCGACGGAAAAAGTATGACAAGATGAGCCAAAGTCCGTTTCTGTTTTTCCGCGGCAGTTCCCATCTGTTTTACTATGATTTGACCCGTATTCCATTAGGGTTCGACACACCGGTTGAGACACCGACATGGATTCAAGGCGATCTCCACTTTGAGAACTTCGGTGTTCATGGAAATGCGAAGGGTGAAATCATTTATGACGTTAATGACTTTGATGAAGGGTATCTCGGATCCTATCTTTACGATGTCATCCGGATGGCCGTTTCGGTCCGTCTATTTGCAGACGAGGTCGCTTATGATGCGGAACCGGCAATTAAAGCCTACATTGAAAACTACTTACACGACCTTCATGAATACGCGAATGGTAAAAATCCGAGTGACATCTGTTTTACGGTCAAGAATACGAAAGGACCGATTCGAAAATTAATTAAAAAAGCTGAAAAGAAGAAAGCAGACTTGCTTGGTGAACGAACTACTGTGATTGATGGACACCGGAAGTTTCTTGATCTACCGGATATGAAGCGTGTCGAAAAAGAGACGTACGCAGCAATCGAAGCGATCTGGCCGGATTACATTGCATCAGTCGATGAGAACGATCGAAGAGACGACGCGTTTTATACGATCAAGGACATCGTCCACAAACTGGATAGCGGAACCGCCTCGATTGGTCTGGAACGCTATTACATTTTGATCAATGGGGAAGGGAAGGAAGAGCCGGACGTCATCCTTGAGATGAAACAAGCACAAACGGCTGTGCCGTCCTTATTCGTTCCTGTTTACCGCGAAGATGTCGAGACCGTCCATCAAGGATTACGGGTCATCGCGTCTCAAAAAGCGATGCAAGCGCATGAAGATCCTCACCTTGGATACGTGACGATGCATCAAAAGGAGTATTACATTCGAGAGCGCTCTCCGTACAAAAAGAAATTAAAAGCAAAGCATATTAAAAGCCAGGATGATCTTGAAAATGTATTAGCTCTTCAAGGTCGGATTACGGCGAAAATCCATGCGCGAGCCGATATGGATGCAGGAATTAAGGCGACGGTTCTCACTCATCATGCGGATGTCGCGATTATCGAAGCAATCGGACAGTCAGAGCAAGTTTTCCTTCAGCAAATTCAACGCTGGTCAAACGCCTATGCGGAAAGAACGAAGCTAGACTTCCACGTGTTTTTGAACTGGATGACGAACCGATAAGAAAATGGTCTTTTGGGAATCGGAAAAAGGCAGGAAACACCGAATTGAACTTCGGCGTCTCCTGCCTTTTTTAGGCTAATTTCTTAATTTAAGAGGGAACTGAACTTTTTACACGAACAGCGTCAAACTCACGTTTGATGCTTTCATTGGCTTTTGCTTCTTCTTCAGCCGACCAACCGAGTTCGCTACGCATGAGAGCGAGTACGCCGTCCGCATATTTCTCGGCATTTGGATAATCGAAGAAGACGGCGGACGCACGGCGATTCAAGAAATCACCGGGTTGCATGACGAGCTCGGCTTCGAGTCCGTAAAGCAGTGCACCGAACCAGTGAAGTGGTAACTGGTAACGTTCCGCTTCACTGCCACGTGAACGAATGAGTTCATACACCCGTTCGACGTTCGTTCCGTAGCGTTGGATGAGCCATGTCGTCTCGTCTGGCGAGAGACCGAGGGCTTCTCCTTTCGGTTGTTGCTCTTTCAAGTAGCGGGCGAATCCTTTACTACCATCTTTATGTCCGCCGCCAAGTAAGATATGACGCGTCCGTGATTCAAGATAGATCCGGTCTTCTTCTTTTTTGAATTGTTCGGCGACCATATTGATGATGCGTTCCGCCATTTTCCGGTAACCGGTTAGTTTACCACCAGCAATCGACATCAAGCCGGATTTCGAAATGAAGATTTCATCCTTACGAGACAGTTCACTCGGATCTTTGCCATCTTCATGAATCAATGGACGGAGACCAGACCACGTCGACTCGACGTGCTCCGGACGAAGCTCGATATTGAACATATCATTTGTCGCTTTTAAGATATAGTCGCGGTCTTCTTCCGTGACACCAGGCTCGAGAATGTCACCTTTATAGTTCGTGTCGGTTGTTCCGACGTAGGTTTTCCCTTCGCGTGGAATCGCGAAGATCATCCGTCCGTCTGAGACATCAAAATAAACGGCTTGACGGAGCGGGAAATCAGCTTGATCGATGACAAGGTGAATCCCTTTTGTCAGATGGAGCGACTTACCAGATTTTGAACCATCTTGTTCCCGTAATTCATCGACCCATGGACCCGTCGCATTGATGATTTTTTTCGCCCGAATCGTATACGTCCGGTCTGTTAAGAGGTCACGGACTTCGACGCCGACAGCTTTCCCGTTATGATAGACGAGTGATTCTGCTTTCGTATAGTTGACGGGACGTCCCCCATAACTGATAGCGGATTTTAGGACCTCCATCGTCAAGCGGGCATCATCCGTTTTGTATTCCACGTAGCGCCCGCCACCGACGAGGTGTTCTGAGCGCAGGAGTGGTTCATAACCGAGTGTTTCTTCTTTTGATAACATCGTTCTGCGTTCATTGCGTCGTACACCAGCGAGTTGGTCGTAGACACGTAAACCGATAGAAGTTGAAAAACTTCCGAATGTTCCCCCTTCGACGAGCGGTAACATCATCCATTCCGGTGTCGTGACGTGGGGCGCATTCTCATAGACGATTTCCCGCTCTTTTCCGACTTCTGCGACGAGCTTGATTTCGAATTGTTTGAGGTAACGCAGCCCCCCGTGAACGAGTTTCGTTGAGCGACTTGATGTGCCTTCAGCAAAGTCTTGCATTTCGATTAAACCGGTACGCATACCGCGGCTTTGTGCGTCGAGCAAAATCCCGGCGCCCGTGATTCCGCCCCCGATGACTAATACATCGAGCAGTTCTTGTCCCATCTCTTCTAACCATGCCGTGCGTTCTGTACTTGAAAACATGAATAGTTCCCCCTGTTCGTTATGAATTGGATTGAATTACTCTACTGATATCCATGTACCCTCTTTTGCACTCTTTTGAGCATAATCAATGATTTTCATGACAAATAACGCTTGTTCTGTCGTCACGACGAGCGGAATTTCGTTTCGGATTGCCCGTGCAAGATCCGTGTAATACGTAGAAGCCGGCTTTAAGAAAGGGCGTTCTTCAGGTGGTTGTTCCGGAAGGCCGAATGTATAGGTCGCATTCTCCGTATCGACCATGTCAACGAAGTAACTTGCTTTCGTTCCGTGCACGCTCAAAGAACGTCCAGACATCGGAACGAGCGAACCGATGTGAAGAATCGCACGCCGTGTTCCGAAGGCGAGAATGAGGTGCGTATAATCGTCAACCGGACCGTCGATCCGCTGAATCGTTTGGTCACAAAAGACACGATCCGGTCGTTCTCCGAATAAAGTCAGAGCCTGATCGATTAAATGCGATCCTAAATCGTACAAGAGTCCGGCACCGGGTACGTCCTGTTCCCGCCAGCGTTCACGGACGGTCGGACGGTAGCGGTCATAATGGGCTTCGAACGTCTGAACGTCGCCGAGCTGATCGGTCCGGACGAGTTCCAGTAGCGTTTCGAAGTCTTTTTTGTAACGACGATTATGATAGACTGTCAGTAAGCGATTTTGTTGACGAGACAGTTCAGTTAATCGTTCTGCTTCAGCGAACGTCACGGTAAACGGTTTTTCGACGAGAACATGGCAGTCTGCCTCTAACGCAAGGCGTGCGAGAGGATAATGCTCAGAATTCGGTGTCGCGATAACGACGAGATCGATCGTTTCCTCGGCGAGTAATGTTTCGAGCGATGGATATACAGGCACGTTTGGGTAGCTTTTTGTAACTGCATCCGGACGACTCGACTGAACAGCAATGAGCTGATAATCGGGCGATGTAATATAGGGGGCATGCAGGTGTTCTCCAGCAAGACCAAATCCAACTAAAGCAGTACGAATCATAAGGACACTTCCTTTTCGGTTAGTCCCTTCAATTTAGCACAAGTGAGGTGAAGAAGATGATTTCAGAACAACATGTCATTGAAAAAATGCGGCAGACGATGGCAAAAATCGAGCAGACGAGCGGTACGGCGCAAGTCGAACAACTGGCGACAATGAAAGCATACTGTGAGCTGTTGCTTGAGCAACCGGGCACACCGGCAGCAAACGTCGTGCGTTCACAGACAGCTCCGGCAACAAAACCGGACGTCGATCCGATGCTCGCACGCTTCATGGGCGTTGCACAAGAAGATGAACAAAAAGGTCCGTCATTGCTTGATTTTTGACTAGATACGTAACTTTTTGGGAATAGAAAAGACAGACAAGCCAGAGGGGGAAACAGTATGAAAACAGCAATCATCATTGGAGCAGGTCCAGGAAATGGTGTCGAAATCAGTAAACGATTCGGGAAAGAAGGCTTCCAAATCGTTTGTGCAGCGCGAACGCAAGACACACTTGCTGCTGTCGTCACGGAATTGAAAGAGCATGGGGTCGAAGCAGTCGGTGTCGAGTGTGACGCATCACGCCGAACGGATATCGCATCCCTTGTTGAATGGACGAAGGAACAATACGGACAAGTCGACGTCCTTGTCTACAATGCATCGATTCTGCATCAGTCATCGGTTCTCGACGTCTCAGCAGAACAAATCACGAAAGAATTTGAAATCGACGTCCTCGGGGCACTCGATGCTGCGCAGCTCGTCGCACCGGATATGGTGGAACGAAAAGACGGCGCCATCTTAATCACAGGTGGCGGGGCTGGAATTCATGCGATTAAATCATTACCCGGACTATCGATTGGAAAAGCGGGTGTCCGTCAATTGACACACATGCTGCATGACACGCTAAAAGAAAATAACGTTTACGTCGGGACGGTCACGATTGCAGGAGAAGTGAAGCGGGGGACGGCGCTCGATCCGGCGAATGTCGCTGAAGCCTTCTACACACTGTATTCGAACCGGACGGATGTCGAAAAAGTCTTGTCTGCAGAATGAAACAGTTAATCGTCTACTACGATGGTCTCTGTCCACTCTGTCAAAAATCGAAACGGCTGCTTGAACGGATTGATTGTTTTCAGCAGTTGACGTTTTCCGATGCGCGACGGATGCCGGTGGAACAACAACCGCGATTGCTCGAACGGATGCATGTCGAAACCGAGCGAGGGGTCCGGTACCCGGGAATCGAAGGAATTCGTCTGTTGACGAAAACCTTGCCAGTCCTTTTACCTGCCTCTCCAGTGGTCTCGTTAGCGATTGTTTTACGAATCGGAGCACCACTCTATGACCGAGTCGCGAAAAATCGCGTCATTCCGATGAGCTGTACGACGGAGTGTTCCATCAATTAATATATGTAGCGAAGCGCCGACGCAAGCAAGGTCGGCGTTTTTTGAATGGACGGGCTCACTAACAAAAAGGAGGAGCATGATGAAGTTTTGGATGAAGGCATTGATGCTAGTCGGACTAGTATTCAGTACAGGCTATGCCTTAGAGGCAGATCCGGAAACAGAAACGAAGTTCGGTATCGCACAACCGGATGATACAAAGGCCACACAAGTGACCGTCGAGCGGGTCGTCGACGGGGATACAATTAAAGTCCGGTTACCGGATGGGAAGATTGAAGACGTCCGTTTTTTGTTAATCGATACGCCAGAAACGGTAAACCCGGAAAAACCGGTTCAACCGTTCGGACCGGAAGCTTCAAGCTTTACGAAAGACCTCTTACCGAAAGGGAGCAAAATCGTCATCGAGCGAGATCACTCAAAGACGGATCGTTACGGTCGTCTCCTAGCGTACGTCTGGATTGATGGCAAGATGGTTAATCAAGAGCTGTTACGTCAAGGGCTTGCGCGTGTCGCCTATGTGTACGAACCGGATACGCGGTATGTCAAAACGTTCGAAGACATTGAACAAGAAGCAAAAGCAGCGAAAAAAGGGATTTGGGAAACGGAAGGCTATGCGACGAATCGTGGATTTGACGAAACGGTCTTGACGAAGGAATCGACTTCTTCTGCAAAAGGTCAGTGTGAAGACATCAAAGGAAATATCAACCGGCAAGGGAATAAGATTTATCATGTCAGAGGCGGTCGTTCATACGAGGACGTCAAGCCAGAGGAAATGTTCTGTAGCGAACAGGAAGCGAAACAAGCGGGTTTTCGACGCGCTGCGAATTAATGATGCACGCCCCATGAGAGTTTGTCCTTTATTGTCTGAAGGGGCCGATGTTAAAGGCGCTTCAAACTCAAACTCATGACGGACGGTTCCGTCCTGTACGCACGAAACGCCGATGATCCCGTTTTTCATGGAATCATCGGCGTTTTCTAAACGGTCTGCATGTCCGCCTCGCCCGAGGGAAGCACGCGTATCTCCGGATAGCACGTTGTCTACAGTCTGAGACACCCTGACAGGTGCCCACTGTTTGTGGTTACTCCCTCTTATTCTGAAGGCGGGAAGGGTTTATAATGCGGAATTTGATCATCCTCATCAAAGGCAATCGTGACGTCGGTCACGCCTTTTAAAATCCGGATTTGTAGTTCGAGACGGTCTTTGATGTCATCGGCTTGCGCGATTGTCATGCCACGGTCGACTTCGATTTCAAGATCAACGTGGAAATGATCGCCCTCTTTGATGACTTCAAGTTTTTCGATATCACGGACATCTTTATCACGGAGTAAAATCTCTGCGATTTTTGCCGTCAAGACTTCATCAGTTTCACCGAGCGCACCGGCTGCATTTTGAATGAAGACGTTATAGACGACGTAAAACATCATCAATCCGATTAAAACAGAAGCAATCCCTTCTGCTTGATAAAACGATGTATAGTGCGAAATGAGGACGGCGATAATGGCGATGAGACCACCTAGTGTCGCAACTAAGTCTTCCATAAAGACGAGTCGCGTCGCTGGTTTTGCTTGTCCAAGCTTCGAGAAACTTTCGCGAACGAGCGTGAATCCACGCGATTTCAGACCGGTTTCATGAGCGATTTCAATCATCGCTTTATAAAAGACACCCATTTCAAGGACAACGCCGATTCCAAGCGCTGTTAAGATGATCCACAGTCCGCTTGTTTCTTCTCCTGGAGCATGTAGAATATGCAACACGCCTTCACGGATCGTCTCATACGCTAAAATGGCGACGACGATAATTGCTGCGAGCAGGACGAGATTGACGAGTCGACCGAATCCATTCGGGAATCGTTTTGTTGGTGCTTTTTTACTTAACGCAGATCCGACATAAACGAACATTTGATTGGCAGCGTCACCGATCGTATGCATCATTTCTGCGAACATGGCGATGTTACCGGTTAAGATATAAGCGATGAATTTAATAATGGCAATAATCGTATTGACGATAGCGGCAGCTAAAGCAGATTTGTTACCACGCCTCATTAGTGAGAAAAAGTTGGCCATAGTGTGATCCTCTCCTTTTAAAAAAGCAGGAAAGCGGAATTAACCGCGTCCTGCTTGGAATGATGGATAAAGTGACATGCCACCGTCTGCAAATAGTGTGATGCCGGTCACGTAACTGGATTCGTCAGAAGCAAGCCATGCAGCGACAGCGGAAATTTCTTCAGGCTTCCCGATGTTCCCCATTGGAATCATGCTTTCGACTTCTTTACGTTGTTCCGGGTCTTCAAATTTCTCTGCATTGATTGGTGTGTTGATCGCTCCCGGCCCAATCGCATTGATTCGAATGCCTTTTGGTGCGTACTCCATCGCGAGCGTCTGCGTCATCAGTTTGACGCCACCTTTACTTGCCGCATAGTGAACAAATGTTGGCCATGGAATGATTTCGTGAACGCTCGACATATTGATGATGTTCCCTTTAATGTCGTTCTCGACAAAGTATTTCAAGGCTTCACGTGCGCCGAGGAATGAACCGGTTAAGTTGACATCAATGACTTTTTGCCAGTCTTCGAGGGACATTTCGTGCGACGGTGATGGCATTTCGACACCGGCATTGTTGACGAAGATATCGAGTCGACCAAAGTGGTCAACTGTTTCTTTAACAAGACGAATCATGTCGTCCTCTTTCGATACGTCAGCTTGAATCGTAATGGCTTCTCCACCGGCTTGCTTGATGTCTTCAGCAATCTGATCCGCTTCTTCCGGGTGGCTCCGATAGTTGATGACGACCTTTGTACCTTCTTCCGCGTAACGGCGGACGACGGCTTCGCCAATTCCCATTGAACCGCCTGTGACGATAGCTACTTTTCCGTTTAGACTATTATACATGAAAATCGACTCCCTTTTAGATTATTGTTTTGTAAACCCGATCATGATACCGCCCGCTACGACGAGAGTACAGCCGATGATAACGAACGTCATTTCTTTTTTCGTTTTAGCTTCTTTCAAGAACAGAACGCCGCCGATTGTCGAGATGACGACACCGGTTTGTGATAACGAAAAGCTTGTTGCGACGCCGACACGTGCCGTTGCGAGCAATAGGGCAATATTCCCGACAGCCCACATGATACCGGCAAGGCCATTTGTGAACGTCTGTTTCGCAAACAAATTCCCTTTGCGTAATGAAAGTAAAATGGCGCTGACGACCATCCCGATTGCTTGTGGTAAAACGGCTTCCCAACCATTGATGTTGAACCAACGGGCGATGACGACATAGCCGACATAACCAATCGTCGAGATGACGAGTAGAAGCAATCCTTTTCCGATGTTTTCATCCTTCTTGCTCTTATCTTCTTTATACGATGTAAAAGCAGCACCGGCGACAATCAGTACTAAAGCGCTAATTCCAAGAATAAGTGCGGATGTATTTGACCATTCACCAAAAGCGAGGACGCCAAACAAGGATGTTCCGACGAGTTGCATCCCGGTCGAAATCGGCATCGTTTTCGAAACACCCATTTGTTTAAAAGCAGCAAATTGGTTCATTTGACCAAGTGCCCAAAAAGCACCGGAGAAAAGACCGGCAATCCAGGCCGTCATCGACAGTTCTGGACTGATAAATAAGAACGTCACGAGGGCGAATGCTAACGCACCGAGTGTTGTCCCGATAATTTGTTGTTCTGTTGAACCGCCGATTTTTGAAACGACGAGAGGCAACGTCCCCCACATCAATGCAGGAACGATGGCAATTAAAATATCAATCAAGTGATTCACCTCTTCCATTTGTTCTATCTACTTGAAGATGTACCCCGGGAATCCCGCCGAAAAACCTCTAATGGCTAACGAATATTATCTTAAAATAAAAAACGCCCCACGAATGGGACGTGAAAATTATTATTTAAAGGGTTCGTCAGCGATGCGGACGATGTGTCGTCCGATTCGTCGAGCGTTCCAGAGGGCGACGACAGCAATCGTTAAGGAAATCCCCATCAAGTCATACTGACTTAAGAAATAGCCACCGTAACTGACAGGTAAGCTGACGATTCCGACGAGTGAACTGGTCCACTGACGAATTTTAAGCGATTCCATATTCGCGACGCGTGAGAATTTTTGCTGTTCGAACAACCGCCAGCGTGTTGGTTCACTGAGGGCATCATTGACTAGGCGAGGAAAGGCGAGAAGACGTGCGCCGTAAGACCCTGCAATCTGTAAGTAACGATTCTGATTTTTCCCTTCTTCGTCCAGCCAACGGCGGACCATCGGTTTAGCAAGTTCAAGCAAGTTGATTTTTGGTGAGAGGATTTGCAGGATACCCAGGATCGTTGAAGCGGCACGACCGAAAAAGGCAAACTCGGCCGGTAATTGAATCGGTTCATTCCGAACGAGTAATTCAATATCAGACAGTACTTTTTCAATTAATTTCGTATCGACGTTCTCCATATCGCTTTCAAGGTAAAAGTTGACGGCTTTTTCAATCGCCTGGCGGATATTTTGTTTGTTGGCGTTCGGTAATAAGAAACGTAAGTCTTCCAGACCGTCGACGATTGCATCGTAATCGAGTGTGACGAACGACTGTAAGATTCCTTGAATCGCCCGCATGTCGTCCGGGGTCGTCGCACCAATCATCCCGAAGTCGAGCAGAACGATTTTTCCGTCTGCCTGGACGAGGACGTTGCCCGGGTGGGGATCGGCATGAAATTTCCCGCCGAACAGCAACTGTTCACCCGCATTCAGGAAGAGGTTACGCGCGAGTTCGTCACGATCGATTTGATGTTCTGCTAAAAACTCGAGGTCCGTGATCCGTGTACCGTCAATCCACTCCATCATCAAGACGCGATTCGTACAGTGTTCTTCATAATAGTCTGGAATGTAGATGACAGGGTTCGTTTCATACATCTTTTTAAAGTAGAGACCATTTTTTAATTCGGTCCGATAATTCAGTTCATCTCCGATGACGAAGACCATTTGGCGATAAAGACTTTGGAGATCAGTCGATTTATTGAGTGACGTCCGTCGAAGCATCGCGATGACGAGACGCATCGCGCGGAAATCCGTTTTAATGATTCGTTCGATGTTAGGACGCTGGACTTTGATTGCGACTTTTCGCCCGTTCGATTTGAGTGTCGCACTATATACTTCTCCGATTGAAGCAGATGCGATGGGGCGAGGACTGATATTATCGACGACGTCTTCAATCGGCATGCCCCAGTCTTCCTCGATGATTTTTCGAGATTCCCCGAGTTTGCTCGATGGGACCTTATCGACGAGTTCAGTTAACTCCATTAAAACGGTTGGTGGGAATAAGTCGGCACGAATCGATAAAAACTGCCCGAGTTTAATCAGGAGTCCTTCGAGACGCAGTGCTTTCTTCTTATAATCACGCGCAATCGTGATCATGATGCGCTCGAATTCTTCAGTATTCGTACCTGGTCGGTTTTTCCGGGTGAATCGATAGATAGTCCAAATATAACGAGCGAACATCGTCACGATGACGAAAATCCGGTAGAGCGCCCAACGTTTCATACGGTCACCTAGCTTCCTGTACAGTTTGTTTCAGTATAGGTTACTTTACCTAAAAACGTCACTTACAAACGGCTGAAAAAAGAATCGTAAAAATAAGGTGGACGCGACGCAAAAAGAGAGTATAGTAAGTAATGGAATTTCAATGTGGAAAGGTGAAATGTGTGCATGTCCTGGGACTTATTAAATATCATCGGAACGGTCGCATTTGCGATGAGTGGCGCGATCGTCGCGATGGAAGAAAAATATGATTTGTTTGGGGTTTGGTTATTGGCATTGATTACGGCGTTCGGAGGCGGTGCAATCCGGAACTTGTTGATTGGTGTACCCGTCTCGGCACTTTGGTCGCAAGGCGGATTGTTCTTGATCGCGATTTTAGTCGCATTATTAATCTTTGTTTTACCACAATTATTTTTACCACATTGGTCACGGTGGGGCGTGCTCGCCGATGCACTCGGTTTATCCGCATTTGCGATTCAAGGTGCGCTCATGGCATCTGCAAAAGGCTTACCTCTTTCAGCGACGATTTCAGCAGCTGTTTTAACGGGTGTCGGCGGTGGTGTCATCCGGGATTTACTCGCCGGACGCAAACCGCTTGTCCTGCATAAGGAAATCTATGCGATGTGGGCCGTCATGGCCGCGCTCGTCATCGATCGGTTCCAACTGACGAATCCTCTGCATTTGTTCACATTACTGGGACTCATTACGATTTTACGTATGCTATCTTATTATTATGAATGGAATTTACCGGCACGACGTTTAGGGGGAGAATGACATGAAAGTATTAATCATGATTGGTTCTTTATCGATGATGGTAGCGGTCGCACTCGGTGCGTTCGGAGCGCATGCGCTAAAAGATATGTTATCTGAGCGGATGCTTGCGAACTGGCAGACGGGTGTCCTCTATCAGATGGTGCACTCACTTGGGATTTTGGCACTCGGTGGCATGTTACTGAAAGTTTCGATTTCACAATTTTCGCTTGCAGGTTGGTTGATGCTCGCCGGAATCGTCTTCTTCTCCGGCAGCTTATATGTCATGGCGCTGACAGGGATTACAAAACTCGGTGCAATCACACCGATTGGCGGCGTTCTGTTCATCGCAGCATGGATTTTTGTTGCGATTGGTGCGTATAAGGGATTATGATCCATCGACTGACTTGAAAAGTTGGTCGTTAAACGAAAGTAAGGGAGTGGATTTTATAGCTACTCTCTTAGGATGTAGACAACGCGCTAGCGGGAGTTGAAAGCGTCTTTTTTCGTTGCTTTCCTCGGGCGAGGCGCAAGCCGTTGCTCCTTGATCCTCACGGAAAACGAGCAGGGTTTTGCCTCCCGATATCGCATGTTCAAAGTTTGTCTACACACTGGGAGTGGATGTATATCCACTCTCTTTTTTTTGTCTTTTTACGACGATTACGCCATCGAAATAAAAAAAACGGTCAAGAGACATCACTGCCTCTTGACCGATTACGATTGAAGCAACTGCCTCAATGCTTTATTGGTTGTGTTTTATTTAGCTTCGATAATGCTTGCTCATAGCGATCCAGTACACGTTGTGCGACTGGCTTTAGCTCTTTTGAAAGCACAGCGAATTGCAACTCACGCGATCGCGTTGACCGGTTCATAGCATTCCCCATGATCATTCCTCCTTAACGTATAAAACGTACATCTTTTATGGCCGCAAAGAGTATATTCCCATAGGGTTTTTCTATGAAACGTCTTTTAGCATATTAAAGCGCGAAATGTGTTTCGAGCTCGCTTGACTCAAGACGGTTGCCGATGAAGAACTCACCGAATTCACCGTATTTTGCACTCACTTCGTCAAAACGCATTTCATAGACGATTTTTTTGAACTGGAGGATATCATTCGCGAACAAGGTGACGCCCCATTCCCAATCGTCAAAGCCAGTTGATCCACCGATAATCTGTTGAATCTTCCCAGCGTAGCTCCGCCCGATCATACCATGACGGTACATGAGCTCTTTCCGTTTCTCCATCGAAAGCGTGTACCAGTTATCGCCATCGCGACGAGATTTACTCATCGGATAGAAACAGATGTGCTTCGATTTTGGCAAGATTGGATAGAGACGGTCGCGTACATACGGGTTCTCATACGGGTTCCCTTCGCCAGATCCACGGTATGTGCCGAGTTCGACGACGGAGACATATGAATACGTCGGGATGAGATAGTCATATAAGTCGAGTTTTTGCATCTTCACTTCGACGGCTTGGATGTCTTCCATTGTCGGACGAAGGACCATCAAAACGAGATCTGCTTTTTGACCGATGATCGTATAGAGGGCATGACTGCCTTCTTTTTGTTCTTCGACTTGTCCGAGCTCAGCTAAGAACGTTTGGAATTCGTTGATCATTTTCGTCCGGACAGTTGTTTCGACTTGTTTTAAGCGCGACCAGTCAATCCGGCGGAAATCATGTAATGTATACCAACCGTCGAGAGTTTCGGCGGCTTGCTGTGTAGCAGTTGGTTCTGATGTTCGATGTTCCATGAAAAAACCTCCTGAAATCTATAATGAAAAGTACATTCTCCATTGCTAATCTTATCATAGATCGGACGGTTCATCGCAACAAAACAACCGTCTCTCATTAGGGATAGAGACATGAAGTAACACGAATCGGGGTATGAAGTAAAAGGGTGTGCTAAAACGCGTTAAGCGCCTTCTGTACTATTCCTAGAAATAACTGTAATAGTGATAAAAAATCGCTCCGTGTAATGGGTAAAAGAAGTTTTTTGCAAATTGTTTTAATAACGAAACAGAACTGTGTATAATGAACGATGGAATGTATAAGGAATAGAAACCGACACTTGATTGACATAAAAGGAGAGAAAATCATGCAATTATTCGAAATGCTTGAGACAAAAGTAAAAGCACACCAACCATCAATCGTTTTCCCAGAAGGAATCGACGCACGTGTTCTTGGTGCTGCTGTCCGCCTGAAAAAAGATGGTCTCGTCACACCAGTCGTTATCGGACCACGCGTGAAGATTGAAGAGACGGCGTCGGCGAACGGAATCGACGTAACGGATCTTGAAACAATCGACCCGGCTTCGTACGATGCGATGGAAGAACTTGTTGCTTCATTCGTCGAGCGCCGTAAAGGAAAAGCGACAGAAGAACAAGCACGTGAAGTCATCTTAAAGGACGTCAACACATTCGGAACGATGCTCGTGCATACAGGTAAAGCAGCAGGTCTCGTCTCGGGTGCGATGCACGCGACTGGCGATACAGTCCGCCCGGCACTTCAAATCATCAAAATGCAAGAAGGCTATAAGAAAACATCGGGTGTCTTCATCATGGTTCGTGATGATGAGCAGTATGTCTTCGCTGACTGCGCAATCAATATCGCACCTGACGCAAACGACTTAGCAGAAAATGCAATCGCATCAGCAAAAACAGCAAAAACATTCGGCATCGAGCCGAAAGTGGCATTGCTCAGCTTCTCGACAAAAGGTTCAGCAAAATCACCTGAAACAGAACGCGTCGTCGAAGCAACACGTCTCGCAAAAGAACGTGCGCCTGAACTTGCAATCGATGGAGAATTACAATTTGATGCAGCGTTCGTCCCGAGCGTCGCAAAATCAAAAGCACCAGAATCAGATGTTGCCGGTCAAGCCAACGTCTTCATCTTCCCAAGCCTTGAGTCAGGAAACATCGGCTACAAAATCGCACAACGTCTTGGTGGATTCGAAGCGATCGGACCGATTCTCCAAGGTCTCAACAAACCGGTCAACGATCTTTCACGTGGATGTAACGAAGAAGATGTCTACAAACTTGCGATCATCACGGCAGCTCAAGCAGTTGAAGCAAACGCATAAAACGGAAAAGTCTTTACTTTTTCAGAGAACATCGTAAAATGAAACACATCATGCACGAATCATAAACGTATAGCAACGCTCGTATAATAGTGGGAATTGGCCCACGAGTCTCTACCGGATCGCCGTAACGATCCGACTACGGGTGGTGAGTTACTGCTCTCTTTTTTGGCGTACAGTGGCTGCCCCCGGGGGTAGCGCTGTACGTTTTTTTTCGTCAATAAAGGAGAACTCAGCTATGAAACGTTTAGAAGAAATGATTAACAAAGAAGGAATCGTCCTGTCCGATCAAGTCCTGAAAGTCGATGCATTTCTTAACCATCAAGTCGATCCGACATTGATGTGGGAAATTGCTTATGAATTCATGCATCGGTTTCAAGACGCAGGCATTACGCGGATTTTAACGATTGAAGCAGGTGGAATCGCACCGGCGATGATGACGGCGCTTCGTCTCGGTGTACCGATAGTCTATGCACGAAAAACGAAGTCGCTGACGTTAAACGAAGGAACGATTTCAGCAGAAGTCTACTCGTTTACGAAACAGCAGACGAGTACGATCACGGTCGCTGAAAAATACTTACAGCAAGGTGAACGTGTGCTGATCATCGATGACTTTTTAGCGAACGGGGAAGCGGCGTTCGGTCTTGCTAAATTAGTCGAGCAGGCAGGAGCAGAAGTCGTCGGTATCGGAATCGTGATCGAAAAATCATTCCAACCGGGGCGAGAGAAGTTACTTGATGCAGGATTCCGTGTTGAATCGCTCGCGCGAATTGAAAAATTAGAGAACAGGAAAGCGACGTTCGTCCGCTCGGTGAACGTATGAAATCCTTATCGAATTTTAAAGCGGCAGGGCTCGGACTCCAACATGTCCTTGCCATGTATACAGGAGCAGCCATCGTTCCGTTGATCGTCGGCAGTGCAATCGGACTATCCGGAGAAGGCCTCGCGTATCTTGTCGCGATTGACCTATTCATGTGTGGAATCGCGACGTTACTCCAAGTCTTCGTCACGAAGTATACCGGTGTCGGACTGCCGGTCGTGCTCGGATGTACGTTCACGGCAGTCGGACCGATGATTGCGATCGGTAGCATGCAGGGCATCACGGCGATTTACGGCGCATTAATCGCAAGCGGCATCATCATTTTATTGATTTCCGGACTCTTTAGCCGGATTGCGATTTTATTTCCACCGGTCGTGCTCGGATCCGTCGTGACGATTATCGGAATATCACTCATTCCGGCAGCCATCAATGATATCGGTGGCGGACAAGGCGTTAAAGATTTTGGTGACTTCCGATACCTCGGTCTCGCCGGATTAACGATTGCTTTAATCTTGATTTTAAATCGTTACGGCACCGTTTTTTCGAAGGCAGCCGCTGTCTTGATTGCGGTACTCATCGGAACACTTGTCGCGTTCGGCATGGGGATGATTGATTTTAGTCCAGTCGCTGACGCCTCGTGGTTCCAAATGATTACACCGTTTTACTTTGGTGCACCGACGTTTAATATCACGGCGATTTTGACGATGACGCTCGTTGGTCTCGTCTCAATGGTTGAATCGACAGGCGTCTTCTTGACGCTTGGTGAAATCACGGATAAAAAACTCTCGAAGCAAGACTTAGCACGCGGTTACCGGGCAGAGGGTGCTGCGACAATCATCGGCGGGATTTTCAACAGTTTTCCATACACGACCTACAGTCAAAATGTAGGGCTTGTTCAACTGACGGGCGTCAAAACACGAAAAGTCATCATCTTTGCCGGGTTGTTTTTAGTGATTCTCGGTTTCTTGCCGAAAGTCGCCACCTTTACGACACTGATTCCGAAACCAGTGCTTGGTGGGGCAATGCTCATCATGTTTGGGACGGTTGCCGCAAGCGGAATTCGAATTCTGTCTCGCGTCGACTTCGCAAAAAACGACCACGTCTTGACAGTCGCCTTATCGCTTGGCGTCGGACTCGGCATCAGTATGAACCCAGCGATCGTATCCGGTTTACCGGAACAAATCCGCGTCTTGACGGATAGCCCGATTGTCGCCGGTTCGTTGACGGCATTGCTTCTCAATGGTTTGTTCCGTTTGGCTGATCGCAAGCAGCGTACAGAAGACGAACAATTCGCAAAAGCTGAGTAAATAGTAGAACGATTGTGTTACGAGCAGACCTGCATCTTCGGATGGAGGTCTCTTTTTTGTGATGAGAGAACGTTACACAAATCAGAATATTTCGAGTATGGGAAGAAAGTGGTAAATCTCACTTGAAAACGTTTACAAATCAGATACCTCTTCTTTATACTGACAACGTAGCGGTTTGGGGAACTGCTAAGAACGATAGAGAGACAGGAAGGACGTCGTACAAATGAAGCAACAGACAGAGCTAAATCGGGGACTGGAAGAGCGTCATATTACGTTGATGTCGCTAGGGGCGGCAATCGGCGTTGGACTTTTCCTAGGCTCGGCAAAAGCCATTCAGTTGGCAGGACCAGGGATTCTGATTGGTTATTTAATCGGCGGTATCATCATCTTCATCATCATGCGGGCACTTGGGGAGCTCGCGGTACGTGAACCGGTGGCGGGAAGCTTTGCTGAATACGCCCGGAAATATGTCAGTCCACTCGCTGGATTTTTGACCGGGTGGAATTATTGGCTTCTGTGGATTTTTACATGTATGGCAGAAATCACAGCAGTCGGAATTTATATGCAGGAATGGTTCCCGCAGTCGGAACGCTGGATTTGGGCGCTTGCAGCATTACTACTTATGACGAGCATTAATTTCATTGCCGTCAAATTTTATGGCGAATTCGAATTTTGGTTCGCCTTGATTAAGATTGTCGCGATTGTTGCGATGATTATTCTTGGGACATTGACGATTGTCGTCGGACTTGGCAACGGGGGTACACCGGTCGGGATTTCTAATCTTTGGTCGCATGGTGGATTTTTGCCAAACGGGTTCGGGGGAGTCCTGCTGGCGATGCAAATGGTCATGTTTGCGTTCTTAGGCATTGAAGTGATTGGGGTCACAGCTGGGGAAGCTAAAAATCCGAAGAAAACGATTCGTAAGGCAGTCAACAACGTCTTTTTACGGATCTTGATTTTCTACATCGGTGCGCTATTCGTCATCTTGTCGATTTATCCATGGGATCAAGTCGGACAAAATAACAGTAGCCCATTTGTCTTACTATTTGATCAACTGGGCATTCCGGCAGCTGCCGGCATTATCAACTTCGTTGTCCTGACAGCGGCATTGTCGTCATGTAACTCGGGTATTTTCTCGACGGCACGGATGATGATGAACCTGGCACAAAATGAAGAAGCACCAAAACGGTTCGCGAAGATTTCGAAGAACGGAGTCCCAGCAATCGCAACGATTCTTTCAGGAATCGCGCTGCTCGTCGGCGTCGCCTTAAACTACTTCTTACCGGAAAACGTTTTTGCGATCGTGACGAGTATCGCGACGTTCGGAGCCGTCTGGACATGGGCGATGATTTTGATTTCGCAAATGCGGGCTCGGAAAGTCTATGGTACGGCAGAATTCGGCGTTCCATTTTTCCCGGTCGCGAACTACATCGCCTTGCTCGCACTGGCTGGCGTCATCGTCTTGATGGCGTTTGATGCCAGTACGCGCATTGCGCTCATCGTCGGACCACTTTGGTATGTGATTTTGATTGCGGTCTACTATGCGCGGGGGATGCATAAGCAGACACGACGCTCGTTCGACCGGGCATCAGGGGAATGAATCAGGGAGACCGGCTTCGGCCGGTCTCTTTTGTTCTGTTTCGGCATCAATTTTGCTACACTGAACAAAGATGAAACAAGAGGAGGAACTTACGATGAAAACAATCCATGTCGATGAGTTACAAGAAAAGCTTGAAGCCGGTGAAGCACTTCACGTCGTGGACGTGCGCGAGCAGGATGAATACGACGCGGGTCATATCCCGAACGTCCGTTTTTTACCGATGTCTGAAATCGGTGAACGCTATACAGAGCTGCAAGAAGGTGAAACATACTACCTGATTTGCAAAGCAGGTGGACGCAGCGAGAACGTCGGACGTTTCCTCGAACAGTATGGCTACGACATCGTCAACGTCGAAGGCGGGATGATGAACTGGAAGGGCGATCAAGAAGCGTAAAGCGATAGTGTTCTTTTCTCAAACGTTCTGTTCGCGAAGTTATTCCGCATCACTTTATAGGTAGTCCAAGAAGGTAATTCATGAAAATGGATTACCTTCTTTTTCATTTAGTTGTGAAAAATGACACGTTCTGACCGATATATAGATTAGAACAATGAGTTTACATATCGGGAAGAGGAGTCATGTATGGAACAGACAAAAAAACGAACGATTAGCATCAAGCAGAAACTAATTATTACATCTTTACTCTTATTATTGATTCCATCGTTATTGATTGGTTTTGTTGCATACAATCAAGCGAAACAGAAAATCACAGATCAAATCCTGCAATCAGCACATGCCGGTGTTGACCGGATGAACGATGAAATCACCAATATCATTGATCCCGTACGACGAGATGTCGCGTTCTTTGCGGACCGGATTGATGGAATCCTCTATCAAAAAGGGAAACAAAATTTAGTATTGAAAGAAAAGATGATGGAATATCTCGATATACATCCGCAAGCGGCAAATATTTATTACGCGACGACGGAAGGTGATATGACTATCTATCCGGAGCAGTCATTTGAAGATGACTATGATCCACGAGAACGTCCGTGGTATCAGGCGGCGGAGGACGCCGGTGGGAAAGTCGTCATTACTGATCCATACGTCGACGCAGCTTCAGGGAAGATGATGGTCACCCTTTCACAAACAGGTGGGAATGGACGTGGCGTCATTGCTGTCGACGTGGATGTCGATCGAATTTCTGAAATTGCTAAAAAAGTTAAAATCGGTCAAGAAGGTTATGTCACGATTCTCGACTCCGATAAGAATTTCGTCACACATCCGACGAAGAAGGCTGGAGAAAAGGCATCTGGAGACTGGGTCACATCCCTTTATGCCGGAAAAAATGGTCAGTTTTCTTATGAGTTTGAGAATCAAGGAAAGAAAATGGACTATATGACGAACAGTCTGACGGGATGGAAAGTCGCCGGAACACTGTACGATAAAGAAATTGCAAATGAAACATCGGGCATTCTTTGGACAACAGTTGCCGTTATCGCTGGAACGTTCTTGTTAGCAGCTGTCTTACTCTACTTTATTCTCCGTTCGATCCTCCGTCCGTTAAGTCGTTTGACGGAAAGTGCCGATCGGATTAAAGAAGGTGATTTGACGGAGCAAGTCATCGTCGAATCCAATGACGAAATCGGTCAGGTGGCCCAAAGTTTTAATGTCATGGTCACATCACTCCGGTCGATCGTGACGAACCTCGATCAATCGATTGGGCAAGTTGCGGCGTCTTCAGAAGAATTGATGGCGAACGCAGCGCAAACGACAGCAGCTTCCGAGCAAATCGCAGGTTCCGTCCAACAGATGGCAGCAGGTGCTGACCACTCGAAACGTCAACTCGAAGGAAATGCTGTATCACTCCAAGCGATTACGTCAGGTGTCATGCGAATCGCAGAGAGTTCGACGAACGTCTCCGAGCTATCACGGGCAACAGCACTCGAAGCAGAAGACGGAACGATTGCGGTCGGGAAAAATGTGACACAGATGAAAGCGATTGATGCATCGGTCGAAAACTTCGGTGAAGTCATTCAATCCTTGGCTCATCGCTCAAACGAAATCGGAAAGATTGTCGATGTCATCAACGGGATTGCAGCCCAAACGAACTTGCTTGCCTTGAATGCAGCGATCGAAGCAGCACGGGCCGGCGAAAATGGCAAAGGATTTGCGGTCGTCGCGAGTGAAGTTCGGAAGCTAGCCGAACAGTCACAAGAGTCGACAAAACAAATTTCGGGCCTGATTACAAACATCAAGCAGGAAACAGAACGGTCGGTTTCCTTGATGAAAGAAGTATCGCATCATACGAAAGCCGGACTTGAGACGACAGAAGATTCAGCGGAACGTTTCAAGAAAATTATGTTACGGACACAAGAGATGACGCCACGAATCGAAGATGTCACAGCGACGGTCGAAGAAATCGCGGCGAACGTCCAAGAAGTGTCGGCTTCGGCAACGGAAATCGCTCATATTGCGGATGAGAATTCGACAGCATCCGAACGTGTTGCGACGACGACGGAAGAACAGCTCGGTTCGATGGAAGAAATTTCGCAATCCGCGAAAGCATTGTCGGATATGGCAGAAGAACTACAAGAAATGGTGACGCAATTCCGCGTTTAAACCAGATGAAGGCGACTACATCAGCGAAACTGAGCTGGGCGTAGTCGCTTTTTTTATTGTGAATTTGCTTGAAGCGATAGGAAAACGGGAAAAATATAAATGTAGTGTTGAGTCCTAGGAGGTGGAAAGATGGCGCGATTGACAAAGTTGAAAGAATGGCAGGAAGCAGGATTGCTTGATGCAGAAACCGTCGATCGGATTGAAGCGTACGAACACAAACACCAAGTCAAAAAGCGGACGCCCTTACTGTTGATTGTCGGCTTGACGTTTGTCGGCTTGGCCTTACTCAGTTTTTTAGCGGCCAATTGGCAAGTCATTCCGGCATTGGTCAAAATCGGACTCGTTCTTGTCATCATGATCAGTTGTTATGTGCTAGCTGATATTTCCGAACGCCGGACGATTTGGAATCCGGTGGCGTTCCGGATACTCGGGATTCTCGCGTTGCTCGGTGCATTGATTGTCACGGTCCAAAGTTTTCATATGTCGCTTGAAAGCTCATTCATTGCCTGGGTAATCTTTCTTATGGCACTCGGTCATTTTTTCGTTTGGCGTCACGCTGCCTACGCTGTCGTCGCTTTTTTGGCGGGATTGAATATTTTTACGGGAATCGGCAGCTTCGGGAGCGAGTACGCTACGTTTCTAGACTGGACATCATTTGTTTGTTTGATTCTGATATCCGTAGCCTGGTTCTATTTCAGTCAAACGTTTCCATCACTGATTTTTAGCTGGTTGCTCCTCTACTTCGCAGGGTTGGAATTGTTTTTCCTCGTTTCCTACGAAGGTATTCTTTGGCCGATTTGGACTTTATTTTTCCTCGTTCCATTACTGTTACTTGTTCGGGAGGAGCAAAAGCGCCTGCTCCTCTACGCGCTCTATTTAGTCACGGCAGCCATTAACTCACTGGTCTATCTATCTGTCCGCGCAGAAACGACAACTGCTCCGATTTCGCTCGTCGAAGCGATTTTACTTGTACTTGCCGCAGCGGCGGTCGGAAGTTTGATTTATGTACGTTACCGTCCGCTCCTTTTCATCGTCCCGCTCGGTTTGGTCGGACTCTTATGGTTCGAGGAACAAGCGATCTTGATGGCGATTTTAGTTGAAGTGATGGCATTCGTTTATTTGATTGAGCGAGAACGAACCGGTCATCGCTTACTGATTCCGTTCGTTTATTTCATTACCGTTCAACTGACGGTTTACTTCATTTATGCTTGGAATCGTCTGAATATGTCACTCTTTTTCCTAGGCGGGGCCTTACTCGTGTTCTTGATTGCCGGTGTGCTCTGGTGGATGCAACGACGTCGTGAAGGAGGTCAGTCGGCATGAAAAAGTACGGGTTTGCGTTTATTCAGACACTGATTGTTTTGCTTGTCGTACTCAGTTTTTATGCGATTTCGTGGTTCGGAGAGAGTTATCGCTTCCGGGCAGAGCCGTTTGATCCATTTGATCCGATTTACGGGGAGTACGTCATGTTGCAGTATCCAGATTTAAAACCGGATGCTTCTGTCAAACAAGGACTTGTCTACGTTACGTTTATAACGGGGGAAGATGGATATGCAAGAATTGATAAAATCTCGAATGACCGCTTTTTCGGTTCGGTTGCTGGTGAGTATTACGATGAATACGTGACGATTTCTCAGCTGACTCAATATTATGTCGAACAAGGTACAGGAAAAGGGTATGAGGATGCGGAAAAATTAGAAGTCAAAGCCGATGTTTCGCCATGGGGAACCATCCGGGCGACGGACTTATTGCTCCGAAACGAGTAAAAAAACAAAATGAGAGGATGGACCGTTACTAGGTCTTTCCTCTCATTTTTAATATTGTTTCAAGTCATGCCGACTTCTTCATTGCTTCCAGGCGTTTCAAAAAAGTGCATCCGGTTAATGAAAAAACGCCCTAGACAACGAAGAGGTCATCTAGGGCGAGGGTGGTATAGGACTTATTGTGCGTCTTTATCGAACGTGATTCGAGCGATAGCATCATGTTGGTGAATGGTTTCTTCGTTTCGGCATTCGACGAAGAACGTTGCGATCGCATCCATTTCGTAGAGATCAGCCGCGATTAAACGGACCATATCTTCGACGAAGCGTGGGTTTTCGTAAGCCATCTCCGTAACACGTTTTTCATCCGGACGTTTGAGGACCGGGTGAAGTGGTGCTGATGCATTTGATTCAGCCGCATCCAGTAATTCTTGTTTCCAGTCAAAGTCATCTGCCTCGTCACGAAGCGATGCTTCCATCGTGACGTAACCACGTTGGTTATGGGCACTGTACTCACTGATTTCTTTTGAACATGGGCAGAGTGTCGTGACATTGATCGTTAACCCGACCGTCAAAGTTGCTTCATTCGTTTCCGTATCGACACTGACCGTTTGCCAGACTTCTGCATTCATCAGACCGCTGAGTCCAGTTGCCGGTGCTTTACGCGTGAAGAACCATGGGTAGCGAATCGTTAATTGACCTTCAGACTGTTCCATCCGCTCGGCTAAATCGCGCGCGAACTGAATCAGTGATTCGTTCGTGACGACCCATCCTTCTTGATGGTACTGATCGAGTTGCTCCGTTAAGCGACTCATGTTGATGCCTTTACGGTCTTGAACGAGTGATGTCGAAAGCTCGAACGTCGCGACAGTGGCCTGCGTTTTGTCACCATCTTGGATGACGACAGGATGTTTGACGTTTGAAATACCGACTGCATCAAGTGCAAACAAGAAATTCTTTGGTGTATTTTGAAGATCAACCATTTTATCTTTTTCAGTAGGTTTTGTTCCTTTAACAGGGGGAACAGAACCGAAAAGCTTATGACGCTCTTCTTTTGTTGGTAGTGTAATCGGGTAGGTAGACATTTCAATTGGCCCCTTTGTCCTTTTGTATTTTATCAATAGTAATAACATGACAGGAATGCTAGAGACGAGCAACTCTGATGATTCCGCAAATGTGTTTGCACTATGTTGAACTGTTGATATGAATTTTATCATGAACTGCTAGCAAAACGAAACTAGCAAGGCTCAGAATCAACAGTTTGCTAAACTCATCATAAGGGACACTTGCAAGTCTGTACTGAATCGGATAGTATATGTTCATATGAACGCGTAAATCTTTTTTTAGTTAATGCCTTTGTGAAACTTATAAGATAGGAAGGAATGAAGTAGATGGATTGGCAGTTAGTACTACAATATGCCTGGGTAGTCGTCGTTTTAATCGCACTCGAAGGACTACTTTCAGCAGATAATGCACTCGTCCTCGCCGTCATGGTAAAACACTTACCAGGCGAACAACAGAAAAAGGCTTTATTTTATGGTTTGGCAGGAGCGTTCGTCCTCCGCTTCGCGGCATTGTTCGCGATTTCGTTCCTCGTTGATATTTGGCAGATTCAAGCACTTGGTGCAGCATACCTGCTTATCATGGGGTTACGGCATATTTATAAAACGGTCAAGGCACGACGGCTCGGTGAAAACCATGGGGCAGACAGTGAGCTCGATCAAGAACCGAAATCGGATGAGCCCGTCTCAAAAGCGGAGTTTTGGAAAACAGTCGCTAAAATTGAATTCGCCGATCTTGCATTCGCCGTCGATTCGATTCTTGCAGCGGTCGCACTCGCCGTCGCATTACCTGACTGGGGGACAAATGAAATTGGTGGATTGAATGCCGGACATTTCGTCGTCATCCTGACAGGTGGTTTGATGGGTGTCGTCTTGATGCGTTTCGCAGCGCGCGTCTTCGTCAGACTACTCGCAGAACGTCCTGGACTTGAAACAGCGGCATTCGCAATCGTCGCTTGGGTCGGAGTCAAGCTCGCCGTTCTTGCCCTTGAGCATCCGAAATATCACGCATCGATTGAAGGAACAATCTTTGAAGCGATGAAGTTACCGGAAGGCTTTGCTCACAGTACGCCATGGCAAGCGTTCTTCTGGACGGTCATGGTCGGTCTCGCAGTTTGGGGTTGGTTCTCTTCACCGAAAACAAAACCAAATCCAGATGCTGAGAAAAAAGTGGATCAACATCTTTAAGCGAAAGGCTCTCCGACTGGAGGGTCTTTTTTAGTGTGAACTCCGAAAAAAGGGGGAAGATAGAAACACAAGGTTCAAGCTTCCGTCTTTTTCTTTTACAGGTACAAAGATTATAATGAACCTAGTGAACAAAAAGGGGATTCGTTTTTATGGATATTGGATTAATTACGCAGTATGCGACGGTCGGGCTCGTCCTGATCATCTTACAAGGATTGCTGTCGGCTGATAATGCGATGGTCATGGCGGTACTCGTTCGTCCTTTACCGGACGATCAACGAAAAAAAGCGTTGTTTTACGGACTAATCGGGGCACTCGTCCTTCGTTTCATCGCGATTTTCTTTGCGTCGTACTTAGCGACTGTTTGGGAGTTACAGGCACTTGGTGCAGCGTACCTCTTTTATGTCGCCTTTAAAGGAATCGTCGAGGCACGATCAAACAAACATCAAATACCGGATGCGATGGCATCCAAAAAAGAATCGCCGAATTTTTGGTGGACGGTCGTCAAGGTCGAATTATCTGATTTAGCGTTTGCCGTCGATTCGACACTCGCGGCCGTTGCCATGGCGACGACATTACCGATGGTCGGCGGGATGATTGGTGGACTGAACACGGGACAATTTTGGGTCGTCTTCTTCAGTGGGATCATCGGACTTGTCATCATGCGATATTTCGCAAGCTGGTTCGTTGTTTTACTCCAAAAACGACCAGGGATTGAAGAAGCAGCATTTTGGCTCGTCGCTTGGGTCGGGGTTAAGCTCGTCATCATGACGCTTGCACACCCGACCATTCATGTCTTAAAGCACGAGTTTCCGGAAAGCACGCTCTGGCAGACGATTTTCTGGGTCGTTCTCGGACTGATTCTTGTCATCGGCTGGTTTAGAAGTGGTGTCAAAGAAGAAAAATAATACAAAAATTGGACAGGGTCACAACTCCTCTGTCCTTTTTGATTTTGGGGGAGATTTCATGCAAAACGGTAACTTTATTCGAATGCTGACACGGATGCAGAACGTACCACGTTGGGATGAGTATGCTCCGCGTTTTCAAGACAACGCCGCAAGTCATAGTTTTCGCGTCGCTCTATTTAGTTTAATGGCGAGCTATATCGAACAAGAGCAGCAACCCGTTGAAATCGATCGCCTCCGCTTATTAGGAAAGGCACTGTTTCACGATATGAACGAAGTGATCACCGGTCCAATCAAACACCGGACGAAAAAAGAGCCGACACTTCATGATCACATTCAGGCGATGGAGCAACAGGCGAGTGAGAAACTCGTCGCCTTATTGTCAAAATCGCTTCAAACAGAATTTACAGACTATCTCGTCCATGCCGAAGATGACACGATTGAAGGGCAAATCGTTAAAGCGATCGATACGTTCGACGCGATGTTGTTCGCAAGACGGGAAGCACGGATGACGGCGTCACCGTTCTTTGAAGCAAAAACGCTTGAACTGAAAAACTATTTACTCGAACACCCGTTATATGCCATCCGTCGCTTGACGACATCCGTCTTTGCCGAAGACGAGATGGCACATTTCATTGACAATGCATTGATGATGGATACGATTCGACGCTGGAAAGGGCGCTTCAATACGATTGATGACAATGACGCGACACATGCGTTTCGGGCGGCTTCCCTCGGCTTGTTCAACGGTCTGATCGAGTCGAAAAAGTACGGGGTTACGATCGATACGGCTGAAGTCGTTTCGCGTTTGCTCTGTCACGATTTAGTCGAAGGGACGACAGGGGACGTCCTCGGACCGGTCAAACATGCGACGCCGGTCACGGCAGCTGCCTTTGAGGCCTATGAACGGGCAGAAGGGGAGGCGTTGATTGGATTATTACCTGACGTGATGCGAACAGAATTTTATCGTTTTCTCGTCGAAGCGAAAGATGATACGTATGAAGGACAGATGGTAGACGTCGTCGATAAGCTCGATGCGTTGATTAAAATGAACATGGAACGCAAGTTGAACGGAGTGGAATATGAGACAGGCTACCGGGCGCAACTGAAGAAAGTCCAGACGGCTTACGAAAATCCATCTGTCGTCTTTTTCCTCGCCTATGTCTTGCACGACTTGGATTACGTAACGACTTAAGGAGGAAATCGGATGGCAGATGTTTCACTCGTGAAAACGAAACGACTTACCTTGATTTTAATTTTAGGCTCATTGGCAGCACTCGGTCCGCTCTCGATCGACATGTATTTACCTGCTTTCCCCGACATGTCCCGTTCATTCGGGGCGAGTGCGTCGATGATTCAATTGAGTTTGACGGCATGTATGCTTGGCATGGCGCTCGGTCAATTGATTGTCGGACCGCTTAGCGATGTCCGCGGACGGAAACGTCCCTTAATGCTCGCACTCGTCGCCTATCTCCTCGCCTCGCTGGCGTGTGCGTTTGCTCCGACGATCGAGGTGTTGATTGCACTTCGTTTTGTGCAAGGAGCGGCTGGTGCTTCCGGCATCGTCATCTCGCGTGCAATCGTCCGTGATTTGTTTGAAGGACCGGAATTGACGAAATTTTTTGCTGCTTTATCTCTCGTCAACGGGACGGCTCCGATTTTAGCACCAGTCATCGGTGGACAAATTTTACGGTTCGGTGATTGGCATGTGGTGTTCTATTTACTGGCCATCTTAAGTACGATCATGCTGCTTGCCGTTGCTTTCCGGTTACCGGAAACACTGCCGGTGCATCACCGGGTCGAAGGGAATCTCGCGACGACGGTTCGGACGTTTGGTCGTTTATTGACGGACCGCGTGTTCATCGGTTACGCCTTTGCACAAGCGTTCGTCATGGGTGCGATGTTCGCCTATATCTCCGGTTCGCCGTTCGTTTTACAAAATATTTACGGTGCGAGTCCGCAACAGTTTAGTTTCCTGTTCGGCTTGAACGGGATTGGAATCATCATCGCGGCTCAAATCGCAGGACGACTCGCCGGTCGCGTCGATAGTGAGAAATTGATGCGGATTGCCTTAATGATTGTTGCGACGGCAAGCATCTTGTTGTTCCTCGGCTTGACCTTATCCGATGCCTTAATTTTTGTCATGATTCCACTTTTCTTCGTTGTGTCGAGCGTCGGTCTGATTTCGACGCTTGGTTTTACACTTGCGATGCAAAACTACGGGAAGACGGCAGGGAGCGCATCTGCTTTGCTCGGTCTCTTGCCGATGCTCGTCGGTTCACTCGTTTCACCACTCGTCGGAATCATGGGCGAGGACTCGGCTTTACCGATGGGGTTGATTATCATGACACTTGATTGTGCAGCACTCGTCATCTACTATGTTTTGATTGTTAAACGGAAAAAGTAAACGGATTAAAACCGAGGAGCATTGCTCTTCGGTTTTTTTGTTTATCCGCATGAAAAATGGAAAAAGGAAATTGGTTTTTGAAACCATTTCCAAAAACTAGCGTACATAAAACTGAACGGATTAAACAGGAAAGGAGCACGAAGATGAGAAAACGACGTCAACCTGTCGCGGCCACGCCAAGTCAAGGAGCACTCGAAAGTTTGCTAGCGCGTCATTACGCGGCACAGAAAAAGTATGCACGGCGTTTGCAAGAAGACACCAGTCCGCGTGAGCGTAAGCTGGCACACCTGCTGTATGAAGAAAACCGGCATGAATACAAACGGATTTATCATCAGCTTTATGGCTCGAGTGCTTTTATCGAGGTGACAGAAGATGGACGTTAGTACGTTGTATCTCTATGCACTGGCAGCAGCAGGATGTGGCGTTTTGTTATCGGTCGTGTTCTCGGACCTGGTTCCGGGCGTCGATCAAATTTTTCATCCGACGTTGATTTTATCATTCGTCATTTTAACGTCGGCTTTCGGATTCGGACTTGAGCATTTAACAGCCATGAGCTCATTGATGATCTTATTGCTCAGTGGATTCATCAGTCTTATTTTGACGACCTTAGTGCACTTGTTCATTTTTGTACCGCTTGCCGAAGCCGAGCAGTCGCTGGGTTTTTCCGAGCAGATGCTAGAAGGAAGAAGTGCAACAGTCATCCTACCGATTCCGAGTGACGGATATGGAGAAATTTTAGTCGATGACGTATCCGGACGGATTTCAAAATCAGCCGTTTTATTTGAAGGACCGCCACTCGATCAAGGAACGAAAGTCATCATCATTGAAATCAAACAAGGGGTGGCGCACGTCATGACCTACCCGAACCAATGGAAAGAGGAGATGTTTACGTGAATCCAGTTATTATTGTGGCGATTATCGCCGGCGCGCTCATTTTAGCGCTTGTTGCTCTATTTATCACGAAGTATCGGACAGTTGGGCCAGAAGAAGCGTTAATCGTGTCGGGGAGTTATCTCGGAAATAGTCCAAGTGTCAATACGGATGAATCCGGTAACCGCGTTAAAATCATTCGCGGTGGCGGGGCATTCATCTTGCCTGTCTTCCAACAGGCGACACCGCTCAGTTTACTGTCGAGTAAGCTCGAAGTAACAACGCCTGAAGTTTATACGGAACAAGGTGTTCCGGTCATGGCGGACGGAACGGCAATCATTAAAATCGGCAGCTCGATTTCGGAAATCGCGACGGCAGCCGAGCAATTCCTCGGGAAATCAAAGGAAGACCGTGAAAGTGAGGCGCGGGAAGTCCTCGAAGGTCACTTACGGTCGATTCTTGGATCGATGACGGTCGAAGAAATCTATAAGAACCGCGATAAATTTTCGCAAGAAGTGCAACGTGTCGCGTCACAAGATCTCGCGAAAATGGGACTGATCATCGTCTCGTTCACGATTAAAGATGTCCGCGATAAAAACGGTTATCTCGAATCACTCGGGAAACCACGCATCGCGCAAGTACGCCGTGACGCTGATATCGCGACGGCGGATGCTGAAAAAGAAACGCGGATCAAGCGGGCGGAAGCTTCAAAAGATGCGAAAAAAGCAGAGCTCGAGCGCGCAACTGAAATCGCGGAAGCGGAAAAAGAAAACCAGCTGAAGATGGCAGACTATCGTCGCGAACAAGACATCGCGAAGGCGAAAGCCGACCAAGCCTACGACTTAGAAAATGCACGCGCGCAACAAGAAGTCACAGAGCAACAAATGCAAATCAAAATCATCGAACGGCAAAAACAAATCGAACTCGAAGAACGTGAAATTCTCCGTCGCGAGAAACAGTACGACGCAGAAGTTAAAAAACGTGCCGATGCCGATCGGTACTCGATCGAACAGGCAGCACAAGCGGACCGGGCGAAACAATATGCAGAAGCCGATGCGACGAAATACCGGATTGAAGCGTCAGCGAAGGCCGATGCGGAACGGATTCGCCTTGATGGTCTCGCAAAAGCCGACGCCGAGCGGGCACAAGGGGAAACCGAGGCGGACATCATCCGCCTGAAAGGTCTTGCGGAAGCAGAAGCAAAAGAGAAGATTGCCCAAGCCTTCGAACAATTCGGACAAGCGGCGATTCTCGACATGGTCATTCGCATGATGCCGGAGTATGCGAAAGAAATCGCAGCACCACTCGGTAACATCGACAAGATCACGGTCGTCGATACAGGGAACGGTGAAGGTGGCGGTGCGAACCGTGTGACGGGTTATGCGACGGACTTGATGGCGTCACTCCAAGAGACGTTGAAGGCTTCTTCCGGAATCGATGTCAAAGAATTGATTGAGAACTTTTCTGGAAAAGGGACAGCCAAACCGTTGACGGTCAACTTGAATCAAGGGGAACCGGTCGCGTCGGGAACGAAGTCTGAATGAAACCGAACGTTGTCTTGCCGATGCTGTTTCTGCTGGTTATCGTAAATCTGGTTGCCCCGCTTTCGGCACTTTTCCTCGTAGCAATCGGTTCGGCGTTCGCGCTGTATAAAGGCTATACATCAGAGGACGGAATCCAGAACATCTTCAACGTCAAGCGGGTTTCCTATTCGCTTCACCATCCGCTGACACGGGCGGAAGCGCTCGCTGCCGGTCTAATCGGTCTGTTGACAATAGATCTGGCCTACTTGTGGAACGGAATCCGGACAGGACTGTCCTTGCAAGATGTCGGCTATTTGTTCTTTGAACTGGTGACATTGCTTTTGTTTGTGTATGTATTGTTCCGCTTTTTGTTGCTCGGACTTTTTGAACCGAGAACAGAGCGGACACCGTATGCATCGAGACGATGAAACCGTGAAATGACAGGTTTTAAAAACAAAAAAATCCGGATGATCCAACCTTTTCTGATAAAGAAGAGGGGAATCATTCGGATTTTTTAGTGTGGATAAAATCAAGCGGCTGTCAGGCCGGCAAATCATAGCCGATGACAAGCAGTCCCGGTCCGGTGTGCGAACCGATGGCCGCTCCGGCAATCGTAATCAAGACTTCGCTTGGAGAGAACTGGGCTTTAATCAATTGTTTGAGCATCTCGGCCCGTTCAATCGAGTCACCGTGACCGATGATGATGCGGTGTCCGTCAATCATCGGACGCGCTTCTTCCATC
Organism: Exiguobacterium sp. s80; assembly: GCF_018618725.1. Classification (NCBI taxonomy): domain Bacteria; kingdom Bacillati; phylum Bacillota; class Bacilli; order Caryophanales; genus Exiguobacterium; species Exiguobacterium sp. s80. The sequence goes on from NZ_JACSMP010000007.1 coordinate 94,657, forward strand.
CATTCGACGATCCGGTTCATGACCTTTTTCTGACCACGAATCTTTTCTTTCGGGATCAACTTACCGTCTTCGACCGTCAAGAGCGGCAGAATCGATAATAATCCACCGATGAAGGCACTCGCACGTGACACACGACCACCACGCATCAGGTACTCGAGTGATTCAACCGTGAACAAGTGACGGATCGAATTCACTTTTTGTTCTGCATAGGCTTTTGTTTCGTCAAACGTATGTGTTTTCGCGAAGGTCGCGACATCGAGGACGAAGAGTCCTTGACCGGTCGATGCTGTTTTCGTATCAATGACGGCGTACGGAACATCGGGATATTGTTCGGCGAGTTCTTCTGCGAGCATCGTTGCCGTTTGATAGGTGCCGGATAGATCACTTGAAAAAGCGAGATAGAGGAACGGTTCCCCTTGTTCGAAGTGTGCTTTGAAGACTTCCGCGATCCGCGTGACCTCGACTTGGAAAGTTTTTGGCGCAGCACCGTCACGCATTTTAGCATAGAGCTCCTCCGGCGAAATTGTTTCGCCGTCAAAATACGTGTCGTCTCCAATCAATACACCGAACGGCATGATTGTGATGTCATGGGCATCTAATAATTCTTGCGGTGCATCGGCACCACTATCGGTAATGAATCGTACCATTGCGTTCTCTCCTTTACTTACCTAGGGCTTTTTCGTTTCGTTCGAGCATCCGGCCCAGGTTTACACCGAATCGTTCATTTTCGACTTCATCGAGGACGGACGGGACTAAATTTGTGCCGAGTGCCATCAAGGCACGGTAAGCACGGAGTAAACACTGTTCGACCGTAAGCGGAAGTTGAAGTAACTCCTCAAGAGAGGCCATTGTGTCCGGAATGATGACAGGATACGTGAATTTTGTTTCCTCGCCTTGCAGGGCGGCTTCATAAAAGTCGCGCACGAGTGCTGCGCGCTTACTCCCGCTTCCGTTGACACATAAATAAATCTGAACGGCGACCCCCCCGCGGACACGTCGTTGCGAAATCCCGGCGAACTTTTTACCGAATATCGAAAGGTCGTAAGAGCCGGGGCAATATGAGCCGACGACTTCGCCAGCGACGATCGCATCGGTTTCGTCTCTGAACATGTGCTGCACAAGGGCGAGCATCGCTTCGTAGCCGCTGTCGATATCAATGCCGCCCCGTTCTGGTAGGACAAGCGAAATGTTCAAGACACCTGCATCGAGGACGACCGCGAGTCCGCCCGAATTTCGGACGACGGGGTGAAAGCCGTGTGTATTCAAGACGTCGATTCCTTCTGTTAAGTGAGGCAGACGGGCATCTTGAATCCCGAGGACGACCGTTTCGTGGTGCACCCAAGAACGAAGTGCCGCACCTTCTGTTGCGACGGAGGCACAAAGCGTGTCGTCCATCGCGAACGATTGGGTGGCATGAAATGTCGTTCCGAGTGACGTTTGATCAAAAATACGATATTGTTCTTGTTTTAAGAGTTCGATTCCCATTGGCTCGTTCCTTTTTTTGTAGATTTGCGACATCATTATAGCATAGCCAGTGTAAACTTTATGTAAGAAGCGGATAGTCTGACAGGAACAGACTGCCCCTAAATTGAAAACAACGAAGAGAACGACCAGATGAAGGGGAGAATGACATGTATCAGTCACTAGGTCAATTAAGAGAAACTAAGGTCTTTAAAGATCCGGTTCATCGTTATATTTATGTCAGCGACCAATTGATTTGGCAACTGATTGGAACAAAGGAGTTTCAACGGCTTCGCAGGGTCAAACAACTCGGGACATCCTTTTTGACGTTTCACGGAGCGGAGCATACACGGTTTCATCATTCGCTTGGTGTGTATGAGATTACACGCCAACTGATTGACGTCTTTAACGGTCGTGCTGACTGGGATGACCAATACCGCGAGCTGACGCTCGTCGCAGCCTTGCTTCATGACGTCGGGCACGGACCCTTTTCCCATGCCTTCGAAAATGTCTTTGGTGTCGATCACGAGGAGTGGACGGAACGAATCATTCTCGGGGATACGGAAATCAAACGAGTCCTCGATCAAGTTGGCGAAGGCTTTGCGGAAGAAGTCGCCTCCGTCATCAATAAGACGCATCCGAACCAGTTGCTCGTGACGATGATCAGTTCGCAACTCGACGTCGACCGGATGGATTACTTATTGCGTGACGCCCATTTCGCCGGTGTCAGTTACGGGAAGTTTGATTTAGAACGCATGTTGCGTGTCTTACGTCCCGCACACAATCAGATGGTCGTCAAACAATCAGGCATGCACTCGATTGAAGACTACATCATGCGCCGGTATCAGATGTACTGGCAAGTCTATCTGCACCCGGTCACACGATCGAGCGATTACTTATTAAAAGCGATTCTCGAGCGGGCGAAGGAACTGTATACCTCGGGTTATGTGTTTGACATCCATCCGGTTCATTTGATTCCGTTATTTGACCAAACGATGGCGTTGAAGAATTACCTCGCGCTTGATGAAACGATTGTTTATTTCTATTTCCAACAATGGATGGAAGAACACGATGCGATTCTTAGTGACTTGTCACGTCGGTTCGTCAATCGAAAATTATTTAAGTACGTCGACTACCCACCAGAAAAGCGGGAAGCAATCCATGAAAAACTAGCAGAACTGTTCAATAAAATCGGACTCGATCCGGCATATTACTTGTTAGAAGATAAATTAAGTCGCCTTCCGTATGATTTATATGGAGAGAACGGAGAAATCAGTAAACAGCCGATCATGCTCCAAATGAAAGACGGGCAGAAAAAAGAAATCTCACAAGTCTCCCCACTCGTCGAAGCGATCGCGAATTCAAGACAGACGGATGAAAAGTTGTTTTATCCGCAAGAAATCTTGTATGACTTACGTGAGTTCGCTAATGAAAAGATGCAGATTGATCAACTGTTGCTCGGAGGATACTCAAATGAAACGAGTCATTGAGCAGATTTTAGAACAGGTCGGGTTGTCCGGAATTGAGACGGAAGTTTTACCCGGGGCGACCTCGTCGCTCGTCGTACGGGCGGGCGACAGTGTTATCCGAATCCATACGAATCCAAACTGGTTGCAACAAGAACAGGACCTCGTCGCGCACGAGGTCTTTGCGCTAAAGACGGCGGGGCCGCTTGCACCGCGCGTCCTCAAGTATCAAGAAGCGTGGATCGGCGAGATTCCACCTTGGCTTCAGATGACGTATGTCCAAGGGGTGGTGCAACTTACGCCACTTGACGATCTGTATGTGGAGCGACTGGCACGGACGTTAGTCGCAATTCATCGCTTACCGGTCCCAAAAACTTCGTATGTATATAAACCCTATAGTAAAACCCGTGTCGTTCCGACCTGGGCAACCGAAATCGCCGCCTGGGACTGGGCAAGTGCAACAGCACCAGCGCCTAGTGAACAGATTCGATTCATCCATCGTGATTTCCATCCGGTTAATGTGTTATACGATTTAGGGGAAAAGTATAACGTAGTTGATTGGGTGAGTGCATGTGTTGGACCGATTGAAGCAGACGTGGCGCATTGCCGGCTGAACCTTGCTTTACTCGAGTCCGTCGAAGTTGCGGACCGGTTTTTAAAATTTTATCAGGCGATGAGTGGGCTTACTTACGATCGGAGATGGGACTTAAATGCTGTTTTCGATTTTGGACCCGAAACAATTACTGTATATCCGGGGTGGGAAGCATATGGAAAGCGAAACCTCAGTCAGGACAATGTTCGGAAACGCCTGGAAAACTTTGTCTTGAAAGTTTATGAAAATAACGAAAGCGGTTACTAAATGAACTTTACCTATTGCAGTTCTGACGAATGTTGATTATTCTAGTACTTGGGACAGAGATTAAACGTCAGACATCGTACTTATGTACAACTGATAAACAACTAATAGATTGAGGGGTACTTCATGAAATATTTAATCGCGTTACTTGGACTGGTCGTCGTTTTTGGACTAGCTCTACTCGTCAGCAGCAATCGTAAAAGTATCAAATTGAAACCGCTTGCGGTCATGCTAGTGCTTCAGCTCGTTCTCGGATTCATCTTATTGAACACGTCGTTCGGTTATATTATCATCCGCGGTGTAGCGAGTGTCTTTGAAAAGTTACTTGGTTATGCAGCAATCGGAATTAACTTTGTCTTTGGTGGACTTGCGAATGAAGGGGCACAGCCATTCTTCATCAACGTTCTTCTTCCTATTGTCTTTATCTCAGCATTAATCGGAATTTTACAGTTCACGAAAATCCTCCCGCTCTTAATGCGCGGAATCGGATTTGTCTTGTCGAAGATTAACGGCATGGGACAACTTGAATCATACAACGCCGTCGCCTCGGCAGCGATCGGTCAATCTGAAGTCTTCATCACAGTCAAAAAACAAATCGGTAAATTACCGGCAAACCGTCTCTATACATTGTGTGCTTCGGCGATGTCGACCGTTTCAATGTCAATCGTCGGTGCTTACATGACAATGGTGGAACCGAAATATGTCGTTACGGCCATCGTCTTAAACCTCTTTGGTGGATTTATGATTGTTTCAATCATCAATCCGTATACGGTCGATCCAAACGAAGATATCTTAGAAATCGTCGAAGAGAAACAAACGTTCTTCGAGATGCTCGGCGAATACATCTTGGATGGATTTAAAGTCGCAATCATCGTCGGTGCGATGTTAATCGGATACAACGCATTGATTGGGATGGTCAACGACATCTTCTTGATGGTTCTTGGTATCTCGTTCCAAGAAATTCTCGGGTACATCTTTGCGCCATTCGCTTTTATCATGGGTGTTCCATGGGCAGAAGCAGTCAGTGCTGGTAGCATCATGGCAACGAAATTGATCACGAACGAATTCGTCGCGATGCTCAGTCTTCCTGAGTACACGAAAGAATTCTCAGAGCGTACACTCGGAATCGTATCGGTCTTCTTGATTTCATTCGCGAACTTCTCGTCAATCGGGATCATCGCGGGTGCAGTTAAAGGACTCGACGATCGCCAAGGCAGTGTCGCTGCGAGCTTCGGTCTTAAATTATTGTACGGTGCGACGCTCGTCAGTGTTCTGACAGCAATCGTCGTCAGTGTCATCATCTAATGAGAACTTAACATGCCCGCTGACATCTTTGTCGGCGGGTATTTTAGATTGTGGAAAAAGTCGATATTGGGAACTGCAAGCGTTTTTATTCGTTGCTTTCCTCGGTCTTGCCTGCCTCTGAAAGTGCGTTAAAAACGCACTTTTTCCCGTAGGAGTCAACGAACCGTGACGCTTTTTAGGGAATACCATGTGGGAAATCAGGAAAGACGGTTTAGAGTACAATCTGTCTCGATATCGCATGTTCGCGCTTCATAAGAGTTTTTCTACCCGCTGACATTTTTGTCGGCGGGTATTTTAGATTGTAGAAAAAAATTGTGGACCAGACAAGCGTCATCTATTTTCGTTGCTCTCTCCAGGCTTACCTGGAAAGCGAGGATGTCGGAAACATCCGCCACAAGAATTGATTTGGTTAGACTCATCTTGGTTTGCGGAGAAGGGGATGGTGGAATTGGTTAATACATCATTTTAGCGACTTTCGAGAAAGGGAGATGCTGAACGTGCTATTTATGTTGATCGTTAAAGGATCAAAGCGTGCAGAAGCGGGTGAGCGTCCAAGTCCTGAGCTTATGGAAGCGATGTCCGAGTACAATCAAGCGTTACGCGATGCAGGGGTACATGTGATGGCGAAAGGACTCTATCCGAGCTCGAACGGGATGCGCTTTTCTTATCGTGGACCTGGAGATCGACCGATCGTTACGGAAGGACCATTCATGCAAATAGAGGAATTGATTGCTGGATTTATTTTGATCGATGTCGCGTCACGAAAAGAAGCAATCGACTGGGCACTACGGATGCCGGATCCGCAAGGGCACGGTGAAGGGGAAATTGAACTACGACAAGTGTTTGATTGAAAGTAAGCAAACTAAAACATGACGATGAATCCAGCATGCCTGACGGCGCACGGGATTCATCGTCATGTTGATTTTTGAAATCATTGATGGGAAGCAATCCCCACGCGCTTACGACTGAAGAGATGTTCGTTATAGGCTTCAAAAGCAAAACGGGCGACGTTGCGGCGAGGAATCGGTCCTGTCTCCTGTGTGAAGCGGGGTGCTTCAATTAAGAGATCATTGATTTCATCGTCTTCCGTCAATTGAGTCGGACAGATGACAGTGAAGTCAACGTCAGCATCCTTTAATGTCAAATAAGCTTTCAAATGATCTTCAGCAGCCACTGTCGAACGGCGGCGCGATTCGCTTGACTGGAAGCGGTACTTCCCGGGTTCTTCTGAGGCATCGAGAATGCCAGCCGTCCCGATGAAGATGATCCGTTCGATCTGTTGTTCCTTCATTTTCGTGACGAGATGGGGAATCGCTGTTGAAAGAACATGTTGCTGATCCGTACCAAGACAACTGAAGACGGCAGATGAACCTTGAATGACGTTCTCTAAATCTGTTACTTCCGTTGCATCTCCTTGAATGATCGTCAATTGCGGGTGCTCCGGTAACATGTGATCGGTCGAGCGGACGAGCGCACGGACATTGTGACCGGCTTGTAACAATAAATCGAGCAATGGGCGCCCTGTCCGTCCCGTTGCCCCTAAAAGGCTAAGCGTTGCCATCATAATTCATCCTCTCTCGTTCATGGTGTTATAGGTATAAGAAGGAAGGATGGTCGAGCAACACGCATCGTCCATCCTTTTTTAGTTCCTTATTTATCGGCAAACATGACGCCTGCTTGTCCATAGTCCGTCTTTTCCATTTCTTCGATGAAGACGGTAATGTTTTCTTTTGGAGCATTGACTGTTTCTGAAACAGCTTCTGTTACTTTTTCGATCAGTGCACGTTTTTGTTCGACAGTCCGTCCTGAAAGCATTTTAACGGTAACGTAAGGCATAAATCGTTCCTCCTAAAAACATAATGGCAATACGCCCTCAGTATACCGTATGGAGCAGGGGGGCCGTCAAACAGCGACATCGAAACACGAAAAGACGGGTATAAGACAGGAGTGGGGGCATGTAAAAGAGAAGTAGTCGAGAGGAAAACTTAGGATGAAGAGGTGACACCAATGGAAATGGAATCTGTTATACGAAAAAAGATTCATACATTGCTTATTTTCGACCGGGCATTACCAGAGGACACGACGTATCCACTATCGGGGACGAAGGGTTTGGAAGTCGCAGAAGTCATTTTTGATGAAAGCATTCCGTTTGGTCGACTTGTGACGGATAAAGAATTAGCGGCACTCGTCGGTACGCCGGAAGCGAAACGGTATGGAATGGTGACGTTGCTTGAAGAGGATGACCGCTTTAAGCCCTTGTTCCAAAATCGGAAGTTACCGCCTGAGATTGAAACAGAAGTCGAGGAGCGTGTCCGGGAGCTTGCTAAACAACTGCGGGCGATTCGGTCTCGTTGCTCGTCGCTTGAACGCGTGATTTTGTTTGGTCGTGCGGCACAGACACTTTACGACCGGGCATTGACACGCTTGGAAGAATCAAATCCACCTGTGCATGAAGAATTGACCTCACTTGAATGTCTCCGTCTGCCGACGATTCGGCGTGTGACGAAAGAACAGCTGGAACAAGTGAAACGCTAAGCGGGACTTGCGTCAGCAGTTGAATGCGGTATGATAGAGGCAACAGCTGTAAAAGGGGTCGAGTAAAGATGGAAAAGAAGATTAACTTCAATATCATTTCAGATAATTCAACAGACGGACATGGTGGATTTGGCGTCGGGACACTCAGTTTGAACAGTATGTCACCGGTCATCATCTCGCCAGAGGACGGCGAAGCATACATCGATATGGGTGCCATGCATGCGAAAGCAGCAATTGAGAAGCGGATTAAGTTCACGACGGATCGAGCGGACGCACCGAATGGGAAACTGTACTGGATCGTTTGGGTCACGGTAGGACGTAAGTCAGAAGGGTTTTATTATGGAGGCGTCGCAGCATGCGATTTATTAGTCGATGTCGAAACACGGCGCGGGTTTAAAATCTTAGCCGATCACGTCAATAAGATGGACAAGTCACTCAAGGGACGCATCGTCGTCGATCAGATGGACGATACGTCAAAAGGACTGCTTCGTGAATTCCTGATGACACATAAACCGGAAATGTGGGCGAACGCAGAGCCTGAGTTACATGATGCACTCGCATAACTAAAAAAATCGCCGTCTCCTAGGAGGAGGCGATTTTTTATCATGATTTTAAAGTGATGACAACGATTTCGGGACGATTGAACAACCGAAACGGGAAGAGACTGTTGCCAAGACCGCGACTGACGATGAGTTGTGTCGTATCCACTGTATATTGACCGGCCGTCCGTTTCGGGAAAAATCCTTGTCCAGGTGCATACAAGCCATCTGTGAAGGGAAGTCGGATTTGACCGCCGTGAGCATGACCGGACAGAACGAGATCAATTTGCCGCTCCGCATAGAGCGGTACATATTCCGGACGATGGGCGAGTAAGATTTGAAACGTCGATCGATCGACAGCTTCTTGTGCGGAGGCGAGGCTTTTCCGAGTTCCGTCAGACTCTTGGAGACCTTCGCTCCAGCGTGTCGTCGTTGGGTCGTCGATGCCGAGTAGAGCAATGTTTGCACCGTTATATTCGAGCGGGACTGCCGTATTCCGTAAAATTTGTACACCAATCGCTTCGAGTTTCGGTAAAAGGGTCAAGTTGCGACGAACTTCATGGTTTCCCGTGACGAAATAGACAGGATAGTCCGCAGTCAATTGTTTCATCAAAGTCAGCGCAGCGGCTTCTCCGTTTCGGCGAGAGTCGATTAAATCCCCGGTCATCACGATGAGGTCAGGCTGTGCTTGAGTAATTTTTTTGAGTAGCTTCGTTTGTTTTGGATCGAAGGATTTCCCATGTAAGTCAGCGATTTGGACGACTGTATAGCCATCGAATGCTTTTGGCAGTCGTTCTGTTTCAATCGTGATTGCGGTCGTTTCAATCACATTATTTTCTTGATATAAAAACCAACCGCCTAAGACAAAAACCCCTAATGAAACGAACCAGCGTTTTCTGACACGCAAGACCTCACTCCTCTCTTCACTAAGCATACCAAAAAGGCACCTCAGTCCGCATCGCGGAAGAGGTGCCTGACATGATTATGCTTCTTTTTTTAAATCATCAGATGCTTTCTTTTCTTCAGGTTCGTTATACAAATCAATGAACAAGGCAATGACCATCATCCCGACAACGAAGATGAACGGGAAGGCGGCTAAAATCGCGGCAGCTTGGAGAGCACTCAGCCCACCGGCATAAAGTAAAACAGCTGCGATTGAAGACTGGATGACACCCCATGTCAATTTGATTCGAAGGCTTGGCATCAAGCTACCGCCTGAAGAGAGCATTCCGAGTACGTATGTTGCTGAGTCAGCTGACGTAATGAAGAATGTCGTAATCAAGAAGACAGCTACGATACTAAGAATCGTACCAAGTGTACCAAATGTCTCGAACAAGGCGAACATACCTGTTTCGACACCTTTATCGTTAACTGTATCAATTAAGTTTACGCTGTTGAAAAGTTCGTTCCAGATTGCCGATCCACCGAAAACAGAGAACCAGAGCAGTCCGAAAATTGTTGGGACGAGCAAGATACCGAGAACGAATTCACGAATCGTCCGTCCTTTTGAAACACGTGCGATGAACGTACCGACGAATGGTGACCAAGAAATCCACCATGCCCAGTAGAAAATCGTCCAGCCGTTAATCCATGAACGTTCGTCCGGATTGAAGGCTGAGGCACGGAAACTCATGATCGGCAGGTTTTGTAAATAGGCACCTGTTGTTTGAACGAATAAATCCATGATGAAACTGAATGGTCCGAGGAACAAGACGCCGACCATCAAGAGCGCCGCGAGAACAAGGTTCGCGTGGCTGAGGCGTACAATACCTTTGTCGAGACCAGAAGCAGCACTAATCATATAAAGGACTGAAACAACAAGGATGATCAGGAGCTGGGTCATGAACGAGTTTGGAATACCTCCGACGAGGAAATGTAAACCGCCCGAGATTTGCTGGGCGCCAAGTCCAAGTGAAGTGGCAACACCGAATGCTGTTGCGACGATCGCGAGAACTTCAACTGTCCCTTTACCTGCAGCTTCATATTTCGGTTTCATAAGTGAAGCGACAGTATCGCCGATTGTCGCAGGACGTCCTTTACGGAATGTCGAGTAAGCGATTGCTAAAGCGACGATTGCATAAAGTGCCCATGGGTGAAGTCCCCAGTGGAAGAATGAATAGCGCATCGCAAGACGTGCTGCTTCAGTCGGGTCACTCGTCGCAACCGGTGGTGTATGGAAGTGTGTCAATGGCTCTGAAACACCCCAGAAGACAAGCCCAATCCCCATACCGGCGCTAAAGAGCATCGCGAACCAAGAAATCAGGTTATATTCAGGGCGATCAGAGTCTTTTCCGAGTCGGATAGAACCGAAACGCGAGAAGACGAGGAAGATTGCAACTAATAAAAAGACGCTCATACCGAATAAGTAGAGCCAGCCGAAGCCATTTGTAACAAAGTTTTGTGCGACTGCTGTTACGTTGCCAAGATTTGCGGCACCAATGAGTGATTCAGGTAAGATTCCCCATATGGTAAAGAGCACACAGAAAATGACGGATACAATAAAGACGTTCGTGATCTTGCTTTTTCGATTATTTTCCATCGTGGTCAACACCTTCTTTCGAATTTTACATGTTTGTTTTGTTTCATGTTGTAAATACTGAAAAATTGCTATACAACGATTAGTAATACCCGTAACTTCAAAAACAAAACCTTATCACGCAAGTTACTACCGTAACAAACTTATAGTAAGGATGGCAAATGCTGTGGGTAATGAAAGATGGGGATTTCTAGAAAAAAAGGGTGGTAAAGTCGTTTGAACTGGCTTTGCATAGCGATTTTTGAAAAAAAATGAAAAAATCTAATTTTTCTTTTGTTTCTCTAGTATTTCCCGAAAAGATTGATTTGTAACATTTAATATCAAGCAGAATAGCAGACGGGTCATTTCAGATTTGCTATCGTTGTGAAATAATCGATCAAAATCACTGGAGGAATCGAACAATGAGTCACGAACAGAAAAAACAAGCTATTTTAGCAGCCTTTCAATCACGTCATGCGACGAAAGCATTTGATCCTTCGAAAAAGATCACACCAGCAGACTTCGCATTTATTTTAGAAACCGCGCGTCTCTCCCCAAGTTCATTTGGTTATGAGCCTTGGAACATGCTCGTCATCCAAAATGAAGCATTGCGTGAAGAACTTCGTGCCGTCTCGTGGGGTGCCCAAGGACAATTGCCGACAGCGAGCCATTATGTCATTTTCCTTGCACGGACAGGTGCGCAAATGCAACCAGATGGTCCGCATGTCACGCACATGATGGACGCACTCGGTTTGTCAGACGAGGCAAAACAAGGGCGGACGACGCGGTATGGTCTTTTCCTCGAAGAAGACTTTAAAATCGGGAATAATGAAAAAGCGATGGAAGACTGGTCAGCGAAACAGGCCTATATCGCGCTCGGAAACATGATGTCGACGGCAGCACAAATCGGAATCGATTCATGTCCGATTGAAGGATTTGATCAAGAGGCGATTGAAAAAATCTTAGTCGACCATGATTTACTCGACCGGACTGTATTTACGGTTCCTGTCATGGTAGCGTTCGGTTACCGGGCGGATGAACCGAAACGTGCGAAACAACGCCGTGACTTGGATGAAATCGTCACTTTCGTCGAGTAAACACTCAGATAGTTTTTTTCGAATTATATAGAAGTTTCTTTCAAAATTCGGTATACTCGCATTTGTATGATTAAGAAGCGCCGTAAACGCCACTCGCATACGAACAACTTTTGTCTTGAGAAAGAAAGGGGTTCTATCGCAAATGGAACAAAAATTAAAGTTATGGTTCACGGAACACCAAACGGAAGATTACGGTATCACATTCCGTGTCAACCACGTTTATGAGAGCGAACAAACGGAGTTTCAACGCCTGGAGATGGTTGAGACGGACGAGTTCGGTACAATGTTGTTACTTGACGGGATGGTCATGACAACGGACAGAGATGAGTTCGTGTATCACGAAATGGTCGCACACGTCCCATTGTTCACACACCCGAACCCGAAATCGGTTCTCGTCGTAGGTGGGGGAGACGGCGGAGTCATCCGTGAAGTCTTAAAACACCCATCGGTCGAAAAAGCAGTTCTCGTCGAAATTGATGGCAAGGTCATCGAGTACTCGAAGAAATACCTTCCGAACATCGCAGGTGGTTTAGACGACGCACGCGTCGAAGTCATTGTGGGTGACGGATTCATGCACATCGCGGAAGCGGTCAACGAATACGATGTCATCATGGTCGATTCGACAGAGCCGGTCGGTCCTGCCGTCAACCTGTTCACAAAAGGATTCTACTCTGGAATCTCGAAAGCATTAAAAGAAGACGGTATTTTCGTCGCACAATCGGACAACCCATGGTTTACACCAGATTTGATCCGTGATGTACAACGTGACGTCAAAGAAATCTTCCCAATCACAAAACTATACATCGCGAACGTTCCGACGTACCCGAGCGGTCTGTGGACATTTACGATTGGATCGAAAAAACATGATCCACTCGCTGTCGCACCAGAGCGTTTCCATGAAATCGAAACGAAGTACTATACACCGGAACTTCATACAGCAGCGTTCGCGTTGCCAAAGTTCGTCAAAGATTTAACGATTTAATTTCAAAGTAGGAGTGTTCCGTTTTCAGGGACACTCCTTTCTATGACTGGAGGAATAGAAATGCGTTTTGATGAAGCATATTCAGGTAAAGTCTTTATCGCGAGTCAACCGACTCACGAAGATGCAAAAGGTGTGTTATACGGCATGCCGATGGACTGGACGGTCAGTTTCCGCCCGGGATCACGTTTTGGCCCGGCGCGGATTCGTGAAGTATCACTTGGTCTCGAAGAATATAGTCCGTATTTAGACGGCGATATCGCCGATGCGAAATTGTTTGACGCGGGTGACATTCCGTTGCCGTTCGGCAATGCCCAAAAGTCACTCGACATGATTGAAGAGTATGTCGATTCGTTACTGACGGCAGGTAAGTTCCCGCTCGGTATGGGGGGCGAACACCTCGTGACGTGGCCGGTCGTTAAAGCCTTTGATAAACACTACGATGATTTCGTCGTCTTACATTTTGACGCACATACGGATTTACGTGACGAGTATGAAGGTGAACCGCTCTCGCATTCGACACCACTCAAAAAAATCGCCAACTTGATTGGACCGGAAAACTGCTATTCATTCGGCATCCGTTCAGGGATGAAAGAAGAATTCGAGTGGGCGAAGACGTCCGGTTACAATTTGTTCAAGTATGAAATCGTTGAACCGTTAAAGACTGTTTTGCCGAAGCTTGCCGGTAAAAAAGTTTATGTGACGATTGATATCGACGTCCTCGATCCGTCTGCTGCACCAGGAACAGGTACACAGGAAATCGGCGGCGTGACAACAAAAGAGTTACTTGAAGTCGTCCACATGATTTCACGTGCTGACGTCGACGTCATCGGAGCCGATCTCGTTGAAGTCTGCCCGGCATATGATCAGTCTGACATGACAGCGATTGCCGCTGCGAAAGTCTTACGTGAAATGATGATTGGTTTCATTAAGTAAATTTGTCTGAAATGATTGCGGGATATGTAAAAAAGTAGCGTACAAGGGGTTGTCCTTGTACGCTACTTTTTTCAGACTGTAGACAACGTGCTATTGGGAGATAAAGCGTCTTTTTTCGTTGCTTTCCTCGGGCGAGGCGCAAGCCGCTGCTCCTTGGATCCTAGCGGACAATGAGCAGGGTCTTGCCTGCCTCTGCAAGTGCGTTAAAAACGCACTTTTTCCCGTAGGAGTCAACGAAACGTGACGCTTTTTAGGTAACATCGTGACGGAAAGCCGGGCATGTAGATGGTTTAGAGCGCAATCCGTCTCGAATCTACATTCGGACGTTACAAATGCTTAGCAAAGGGTAGTGTAATCATATAGACGCCTGCCTGTTTTTTTTTACAACATCCCGAAAGATTGCCGCTTGAATCATATGATCAATAAACCGATCCATGTGGTGCTGAAAAACATGATGCGTCTAAAAAGACATAGGATGGGCAGTACATTTCTTCATTTGTACAGTTTATCAGTTTCAGTTAAAGAAGGTGGGGTGAATGGAATACGGTAGTGAGATGCTGGAGACTCCGAAAGGGGATAGCGTACAACTGTTACTCTCAGCACATCGGAATATTTACAAAGTACTGCAAATTAGTTTAAATTCAAGATGTCACCGCGAATGAAATATTTTATTCTAGAATGAAAGGTTGGCTTGAGAAGCGAAATACATTATGACACGAGAGGTGGAAAAAATGATGAAGAAATTCATATCGTTCGTTACCGCTGCGTTTTTGTTTGCACTATTCGTGCTACCGGTAGGTGCAGCAGATGACGCAATGGTGCGTGTAATTCACGCTTCACCAGATGCTCCGGCAGTTGATATTGCCGTCGATGGCGAAACAGCTGTCTCAGGAGCGGAATTCAAAGCTGTCACAGACTATCTCACTCTTCCGGCAGGAGAACATAAAGTTGAAGTCTTCGCTGCAGGAACAACAGAAGATCCTGTACTTTCTCAAACACTCAACATTGAAGCCGGAAAATTTTACTCAGTCGCGGCAATCGGTAAATTAGCAGACATTGAACTCGCTGTCATGGAAGACAATGGTCAAGGTGAAGATGGAAAATCAATGGTTCGTGTCGCGCACTTTGCACCGGACGCACCAGCTGTTGATGTCGCCCCTAAAGGTGGAGACGCACTCTTCAGTGACCTTGAATTCTCGAAAGTCTCAGACTATGGAACACTCGATGCCGGCACGTATGATCTTGAAGTACGACCAGCGGGCGCGATGGATGTTGTCAAAGCACTCGACGGTGTTAAATTAGATAGCGGTAAAAACTATACAGCGCTTGCAATCGGTCTTCTTGAAGGAGAACCCGCGTTTGATGTGCTCTTGATTCCAGATGGCGGTGAAATGGCTGCGATGCCAGACACAGGACTTGGTGGATCAGCAGACACATCTTCAATGGCAACGACTTGGGCACTTGTAGCACTTGCTGGAGCGGCCCTAGTTGGAACAAGTTATGTCATTCGCCGTAAACAAAACGCGTAACAGTTTCTTTCTGATCTTTCTCATTCTCGCTGGATGTGGAGGAACAGAAGAATCTGTTCCTCCTTCGAAGCCAGTCGAGCAAGCGACACCTGCAATCGAGCAAGCAATACCTGAATCCGTACAAGAAAGTCGTGAAACGGCTAGTTTTATCCCGGCGACACTATCGATTGATGCGATTGACGTGCAAGCAAAGGTTGAAATCGTGGGGAAAGACAAGCAAGGGCGGATGGATGTTCCGAAAAAAACCGATCAAGTGGGTTGGTACCGATACGGCGCGGAGGCGAACCAAACCGGAAATGTCATCCTCGCAGGTCATTTAGATGACACGGAAGGTCCCGCTGTATTTTACGATTTAGCAAAGATGAAACAAGGACAACGAATCGAGTTACGATCAAAAGCAGGGCAGACGATATCTTATGTGGTGACAAACGTAACCTCCTATCCTGTAGATGAAGCACCCGTTGGTTCGATTTTTGGGGCAACGGTCGCTAAACGCCTGACGTTGATTTCGTGTATCGGAACGTTTACGAAATCAAAAGGGTATGATGAACGGTTAGTCGTAACCGCCGATCAAGTGGAAGAGTAACAAGCAATACGGAATCAAAAAAGACCAATCCGTCATGGGTTGGTCTTTTTTTAGATGAAGCTCAACCTGAACAAATCAAAAAAACTTACGCGTTCGATTCCGATGCTGCGACGAGGTTCGTTGTCAAAGCCGAGAGACCTTGTGTCGTTTGACTGATTCCTTGAATCGTCTGAACGATTTGGCCTAAGTCGTTCTTATTGCGCCCGAACATCTCCAAGTAATTCTCCATCTCTTTTTTCACTGTGTGAATCCCACTCTTCACTTGTTGCAGTTCTGTCCGAGAGGCGGAGTTCGAACGTGTGATGTCTTCCATCTGTGAGACGAGTTGAGTAATGTTGACATTATTTTTTTGGATGAGCGTATTAATGCTGCTGCTTAACAATTTCGCATTTTCAGCGAGGTTACGGACTTCGATTGCGACGACAGAGAATCCTTTCCCATGCTCACCGGCACGTGCTGCTTCGATTGAGGCGTTTAAAGCTAAGAGATTCGTTTGGTTCGCGATGTCTTCGATACCTTGTGTCATCTTGACGATTTCGTCAGATGTCGTTTTTAACTGTTGGATGCTTGTTAATGATGTATTGACTTGACCCGTCGATTGGACGAATTGTTGTTCCATTTTGTCCATCTGTGCTTCATTTTCTGATGTTAAGCCAACGAGATTGCGACTTGTTTTCTCGGTCTGATCCGTCTCGGATAAGATTTGTGTCGCCCGTTGACTCGTTTCGAGAATGGCCCCTTCTGTTTGTTCGACCGTACTCGCGACCTCCTGGCTGACACGGACGACGTCTTGCAGAAGTCGTGTGCGTGCTTCATTGGCTGCACCTACTTCTTCTAATCGTGCGTCGACATACTGACTTGTAACGATTTGCGCATCCAAGTTCATCGCATGAGTCAACGCGAGGATTGCTGTTGCAAGTTGCTCCGGATCTTCCTGGAAATGCTCGACGACTTTAGGAATCAGTAAGGTGTTGAATGCTGCGTAAGAAGCGATGAACCACGTAACAGGGACGAAATTCCGGTTATGCGTTTTACCCATGCGTTTTCGCATCGCAAGAAACTTCTCGTCCATATTTCCGGTCAAGAGGCTACCGAAATAGTCGGCAAATACTTTTTTCAGGCGTTGACGTGTCGAAGCATTTTCAGCAATCTGCACCATTTCCGGGTGGAGAAGGAGTTGGTCAAGTACTTGTTCGAGGACTTCGTCTAATACAGAATTGACGACAGGAGCCATCGCTTTTAACGTTTGCAATTGTTCTTCAGTGTAGCCCATATATTCAAGGCGTCCTGCTAAAGTGGGATCACTTGTTTTTGTAATGAATTTTTTATCGGGAAATCCGATTTTTGCCTGATAGGTTGAGCTTGATGATTTAGTTTTAAATGGGTTGCGCACAGTAAGCCTCCGATTTTCTTCAAATTAAGAATGTAATAGTCTTATTCTTTATCGGTTGCTAAAGGAAAAAACAGTATCTTTTTTAGAAGGAAACTCTCTAGAAGTTAAAAAATATTGACCTTAAACGAAAAAAGCTCATGATCCGGGATCATGAGCGGAAGCGTGTTCGATCGTACATCATGTATTTTTAAAGAGAAAGTGAAAGAAAGTTAGACCGGTTGATCTTCTTGGAAGGCTTGTTTTGCATCGTTAAGTGCCCGCATCCGGCTAACGCACGATTGAATGAACTGGATATCAATCGAACTAAACCGCGTGACGGGGCCTTTGGCTGATTCGGCACTAAATGTGAAGGTTCCGAGATTCCAAAGTTCGATTTTAAATCGTTTTCCTTTGTTGTCGTCGAAGTGTTGTACGAATTCGATTTTCGGTACCATACGAACCCCTCCTTGTTAGTCCATTCCCCTTTTTCCGCAATTAAAAAAGCCAAACTGTGCGGTAGCAACAGTTTGACTTGAGAAAATTAAGCGGGCGCGACGTCATAGCCGATTTCTTCGATGGTTTCGACGAGACGTTCTTGTGTGACATCCTCATGGACGACAGTGACTGAATTGTCAGGGAGCGAAACAGTCGCCGTTGTGACGCCGTCCAGTTCGTTCAGTGCCGATTCGACACTTGCTTTACAGTGGTTACATGTCATACCGATGACGTTTAAAGTCGTTTCTTTCATGAGTGAGTTCCTCCTTTAGTGAGTGGGGTACGTTTTAAGCGTAACGCATTCGTGACGACGGAAACAGAGCTAAATGCCATCGCTGCTCCGGCGAGCCACGGAGCGAGCAGTCCGAGAAAAGCAACGGGGATCCCGATCGTATTATAGGCGAGTGCGAAAAAGAGATTTTGGCGAATGTTCTTCATCGTCTGTTCACTCAACCGAATCGCCGTCGCGACTTGTTGTAAATCGTGTCCAAGCAGTGTGACGTCAGCTGCTTCTAAGGCGACATCCGTCCCGCTACCAAGAGCGATTCCGACGTCAGCCGTCGCAAGCGCTGGCGCATCGTTAATTCCGTCACCAACCATGGCGACGCGGTGTCCCGCATCTTGAAGGGCTTTGATGTGATCGGCTTTTTCGATGGGTAAGACATCTGCAAACACATGGTCTGTTGGAATACCGAGTTCCGTCGCTAGATTGAGGGCAACGTCTTTTCGGTCACCCGTCAAGAGATAGACTGCTTTTGTCTGTTGAATTTGAGTGATGACGTGTTTCGTCGTCGGCTTCAGTTCGTCGCGAATCGCATAACCGGCTTCAACGTGCCCGTCGACGGCGACATAGACGAATGTCGCGCCGGCAGAAGACCAGTCCGGGACATCGAACTGTTGATCCCGCATCATTCGTTCAGAACCAACCAGGATGTTGCGACCGAGAATCATCCCGCTGACACCACGACCGGCATCGACTTGAAACTGTTCGATATCGAACACGACATCACGTTCTTCCGTGATGGCATGAGCGAGCGGATGCTCTGATTTTTTTTCGATGGCTGCTGCGAAGTCGAGTGCTTGTTCGTTCCCGAACGTCTCGACGACGACAGGGCGTCCGACGGTTAGTGTACCTGTTTTATCGAAAACGACGGCATCGACATGTTGTAACGATTCAAGCTGGGCACCGCCTTTAAAAAGCACACCATGCTCAGCACCTTTACCCGTTCCGACCATGATCGATGTCGGGGTCGCGAGTCCTAATGCACAGGGACAAGCGATGACGAGAACAGCGATTGCAGGACGAATTGCTTCAGCGAATGATCCAGTCGTCAACCACCAGGCACCAAGTGTGATGAGGGCGATGGCGACGACGATTGGCACGAAGATGCCTGAAATCCGGTCGGCTTGTCGTTGGATTGGCGCTTTTTCTGTCTGCGCTTGTTCAACGACGCGGATGATGTTCGCAAGCATCGTCTCCTGACCGACTTTCGTTGCTTCAATCAACAAATTCCCATTCGTATTCAAGGTTCCACCAATGACGGTATCATCGGCACCTTTATGCGCAGGAAGCGGTTCACCGGTCAGCATCGATTCATCGAGATAGGCATCACCGGATAAAATCATCCCGTCCATCGGAATTTTCTGTCCCGGTTTGACGACGATCTGCATGCCTGGTTGAATCTGATCAATCGCGACAGTTCGTTCCGTGCCATTGTCGAGGACGACGGCATCCGTTGCCTGCAGGGACAAGAGACTTTTGATTGCACCGGTTGTTTGTTGTTTTGCCCGATCTTCGAGTACTTTACCGAGAAGGACGAGCGTGATTAAGATGGCACTTGTTTCAAAATAAAGGTTCGGCATTGCCGGATGGATGAGCATTTCTGCGACCGAATAAAAGTAAGCGGCAGACGTCCCAAGTGCGACGAGGACATCCATGTTGGCACTACCGCTCCGGAGACTCTTATAGGCACCGACATAGAATGGCGCCCCGATAATGAATTGAACGGGTGTAGCCAGTGCGAACTGGAGCCACGGATTCATCAGGAACGTCAGATGGACCGGACTATTTGGAATGTGCGACACCATACTGAGTAAGAGCGGTAACGACAACAAGGCGGCGATGAAAAAACGATAGAGCATCCGCCGATCTTGCACTGTTTCATGAGGGGCCGACTTAATGGTCGCGCCGTAACCGACCTTCTTGATTTTATCAATGATTGCTTGTTCATCGAGTTCGTCGGGGACTGCAATCCGCGCCGTCTCGAGTGGTAAGTTGACCGTCGCATCGACACCGTCCATCCGGTTCAGGACTTTTTCGATTCGGGCTGAACAGGCGGCGCATGTCATGCCTTCGATGTTCAATTCGATTGTTTTTGACATACGTATACCTCCTTACTTTTTGAGTCGGGCGATGACGGACATCAGTTCGTCGACATAAAGATCTGTGTCTTTCTGTCCGGTAGCTGCATCATGCATACACATCTTCACATGACGTTCGATGACTTGCAGTTCGACTTGACGAAGAGCGGCTTGAATCGATGCCGTCTGTGTCAAAATATCGATACAATACCGATCTTCGGCGACCATGTTGGCGATACCACGGACTTGCCCTTCGATACGCTTCAAACGTTTAGTCAATGCGTCCTGCTCTTCAGAAGAGCGGGGGACGAGTGGATGATCGTGTTGCATAGGAACACCTCTTTCTGTTGGTGGTTGATGTCTACACTGTATCATATAGGGGTAGGGGGTACAAGTATATTGATTTGCAGGATTAAAAAAATACGCCACCCGAATGGGATGGCGTATTCAGTCGGACCTTATTGATTAGACACTTGAGGTTTGATGATTTGTTCGTTGCGCGAACGACCACTGATGATATCTTCCGCTTGCGTCGCTCGTTTTATGAAGAACGAAAGGATGAACGCAACACCCGCAATGAACGTCGAAATGAGGAAGGCGTAATTGATGCCGTCCAGTGTCGCTTGCATCATGATTTGTTGTTTCAACGCAGCAGCAGCCTCTGCTGTCGGTTGACTCGTCATGTTTTTAGCGGCCTCTTCGGCAAGTTCCGTCCCACGTGTCTTCGCATGCGTCGACATGATCGTAACGAGTAATGCCGTTCCGATGGCGCCGGATACTTGCTGCAACGTATTGTTCATTGCCGTTCCGTGCGGATAGTAGCGCGTCGGTAACTGGTTTAAGCCGTTTGTCGAGACGGGCATCATGACCATCGACATCCCGAACATCCGGAGTGAATACAAGATGATTAAGTGTGTATACGTCGTGTCCATCTTCAGTTGACTGAAGAAATAACTCGTGACGACAGTGATGAAGAGACCGGTGATTGCGAGTGGGCGTCCGCCAATCTTATCGAACAACTTCCCGTTGATCGGTGACATGACTGCCATGAGGATGGCTCCCGGTAGTAACATCAACCCTGCATCGAGTGGAGAAATGCCACGGATATTTTGGACGTAGATCGGTAAGAGCAGCATCCCTGAGAACATCGCCACCGTGACGACGATTGAAATGGCAGATGAGAGAGCGAACATCGGATACTGATAAATTTTGAAGTTCAACATCGGACGCTCCATCCGTAACTGACGCAGGATGAAAGAAACGAGCGCAATCACACCGATTGTCAGCGCGATTGTGACGTGTGGGCTGTCCCACCCTTTAGAACCGGCAGAACTAAACCCGTATAGGAGTCCACCGAAACCGAATGAGGATAAAACAACTGACATGAAGTCGAGTTTAGCATCCGACCGTTCTTTGACGTCACGGAGTAAGACGATTCCGGCAATGAGAACGACTAAAGCGATTGGTGTGATGAAGTGGAATAACATCCGCCAATCATAGTGTTCGATGATCCAGCCTGACAAAGTCGGTCCGATTGCGGGTGCACCCATCATAATGAGCCCGAAGAAGCCCATCGCCGTCCCGCGTTTTTCAATCGGGAAACTGACGAGCATGACGTTCATCAAGAGCGGCATCATGATTGCTGAACCAGAAGCCTGAATCATTCGTCCTGCCAACAGGACGGGGAATTCACTTGCGAACCCGGCAAGGATTGTACCGAGTGAGAATAATGTCATCGCGAGGATGAATAGACGACGAACAGAAAATTTTTGAATCAGAAAAGCAGATGTCGGAATTAAAATCCCGTTGACGAGCATGAAACCAGTCGACAGCCACTGGACGGTCGATGTTTCGATGTTGAGATCCTTCATGATCGAAGGAAGGGCGATGTTAAGTAACGTGTTATTTAAAAAAGCGATGAAGGCTCCAATCATCAATACGGAAAGGATACCGTAGGGGGGACGATTAGAAGCAGTTTTTTTGTGTTGCATGATTTTCCTCCTTAATGAACTGACGGTACACATTTCTATACGGTCGTTATATCTGTTGTATATCTTAATCTGATTTCAAGATAAATACAAACATTAATAACTAAGAAAGGTAATTTTATTTTTAATGAAGAACGAATGGCTCTGAAGCTTGTTGAAAGTAAAAAAACACCCGACTCTAAAAAAGAGTAGGATGTTTTTTGTAAACCGTCAGTAGTGATGAAAGGTCTCAGCCGACATGCGTGTTTAGGGCATCATTTGTAATGTCATAATGAGCTGCGGACCAAGTCGCACGTCCTTTTTCGATGAAGATGACTTGTGGTGATTCATGACGAACATTGTAATGTTCGGCGATGTGATTCGACAGCGTCCGTGCTTCTTGGACGAGCAAGTAGGCAGTCGGTACTGACGTCGCGTCAGCAAATTTCGTGTATTCAGAAAAACCGGCGGCACTGATTGGACAGGTCGTACTGTGTTTACAAATCACGAACGAGTCGTGTTCGGAAACGAATTGATCAAAGTCAGAAATCGATTGAAGTTTTCTAAGTTGTGGCATAGTATCATCCTCCATACGTCCGTAGACGTTCGCTTAACTTTAGATTTTCCCTGTAATCGACCGGACAGTCAATCAAAACAGGTCCGTCACTGTTTTGAGCCTGTTCGAGACAGTTCGAGAGACTGCCGTGTTCTCCGACACGAAGTCCGAGTGCACCGAAAGCCGTCGCGAGTTCGACGAGATCAGGGTTATCGAATTCTGTAAACGGTGCCCGGCCATAAGCCTGCTGTTGTTTCCATTCAATCAAGCCGTATGTGCCATCACGCCAAATGACGACAGTGATGGGGAGTTTCAAACGAACTGCTGTCTCGAGGTCTTGACCATTCATTAAGAATGCACCATCACCAGAAGCACAGAGTACCCGACGCTCCGGGTGCAGCAGTTTTGCAGCAATCGCGCTCGACAGACCATAGCCCATCGAAGAAAAGCCGTTCGAGATGAATAATTGATTAGGGCGTGTCGTTTGGAAATGACGACCGAGCCAAACTTTATGGGCCCCGACGTCTGAGAACAACATGCCGTCTTCACCCGTCGCCGTCTCGAGGGCACGAACGATACTTTGAGGGTGGAGGGGCAATGCCATCGAATACGTTGCTTGAATTTCTTGTCGCAACTTATCACGGTCCGCCTGCCAACCTTCCCAGGCCCGCGTCGGAATCGCTTCTGCTAACAGACGTAACGAATCAGACAGCGGACCAACCAAGTTCGCAACGACAGGATAATACTGGTCAATCTCATGCCGGTTCGTGTCGATGTGGATGACAGGTGTCCGGTCCGGATTCCACTTCGAAGGCGGCAACTCGGTAATATCGTAACCGATGGCGATGATGAGATCGCTTTGGTCGAGAATCCGTTGATTGTAGTCGGTATTCGGTAAACCGATTGTATGGGCGGCGAGCGCATGTTGCGAGGAGATGACCCCTTTACCCATCATCGTCTCGACAACAGGTGCTCCAAGCTTTTCAACGAACGTCCGGAACACAGCGGTCGCTTCGCTCCGGTTGATTCCAAAGCCGGCAATCACGACGGGCCGCTCCGCTTGTTCGATTTGTTTTAAGACCGCGCTGTCTTTTACGGATGTCGGGTGTAACGTATCCGGTTCACTGTCGCGTAAAAGTGGTGTCTTGGCATCGACATCTGCCTTTGCGATATCTTCCGGAAAAGAAATATGTGTCGCACCCGGCTTATCACAACAAGACTGGGCGAACGCTTGACGCACGATTTCCGGGATGACTTCTCCTGAGACGACCGATGTACTCGACTTCGTGATCGGTCGGTACATCTCGACTAAATCGAACATTTGATGGGATGCCTTGTGCTGGCGCCATGTCGCTCCTTGTCCCGTAATCGCGACAACAGGCGAGTGGTCCATCGTTGCACTTGCGATGCCCGTCATCATGTTCGTCGCACCTGGTCCGAGCGTCGATAAGCAAACACCGGCACGACCGCTTAAGCGACCGAACATCGCTGCCATAAACGCAGCATTTGTTTCATGGCGTGTCGTGATGAACGTAATATCCGATTCACTGATGGCGTCGAGTAACGTAATGTTTTCTTCTCCCGGGACGCCAAAGATGTGCGTGACCCCTTCTGCTTCGAGGCAGGCGACGAACCGTTCTGCCGCATTCATGCGTCCATTCCTCCAATCGAAACATATTTGGTTTCAAGGTACGCTTCGAGACCTTCCGATCCACCTTCGCGTCCGATTCCTGACTGCTTCATACCGCCGAATGGTGCTTGTGCGGCAGAGGGAACACCATCATTCCAACCGACGATACCGTAGTTCAATTGTTCAATCGTCCGCATCGCGCGGGCATAGTTATTCGTAAAGACGTAAGATGCAAGACCGAACGGCGTTTGGTTTGCATAACGGATGGCCTCTTCGTCAGAGCTGACACGTTGAACGGGAGCAACGGGACCGAATGTTTCTTCATTCATGATTAACATTTGCGGTGTGACATCGGCGAGGACCGTTGCTTCATAATAGTAGACATCTTTTTCTTCATCTGTCGTTCCAGTCCCACCTGTGACGACACGGGCACCGGCTGACGTCGCATTGTCGACGTGTTTTTTGACTTTGTCATAACCGGCTTGATTGATCATCGGACCGATGTTCGTTGTTTCGTCGAGTCCGTTCCCGGTCTTGAGCTTCGCTGTCGCTTCGCCCAGTTTTTCGACGAACGTATCATAGATTGAATCGGAGACGTAGATCCGGTTCCCGCAGACGCACGTTTGTCCACCATTACGGAATTTCGACTTGATCGTTTCCGCGACGGCGAGATCAAGGTCACAGTCGTCAAAAACAAGAATCGGAGCGTGTCCGCCGAGTTCGAGTGACATCGCTTTGATCGTCTCAGCACCTTGGGCCATCAATGTCCGACCCACTTCTGTTGAGCCTGTAAATGTGATTTTGTCGATATGCGGATGCGTTGCGAGCGATTCCCCAAGCTCTTTACCGCTTCCTGTGACGGCATTGACGACGCCATCCGGTATCCCGACTTCCTGACAAAGTTCAAGCAGGCGCAGGGCAGTCAGTGGTGTCGCAGTAGGTGGCTTCAGGATAAACGTACAGCCTGCAACGAGTGCCGGTGCCATTTTCCGTGTAATCATCGCAGCCGGGAAGTTCCACGGCGTGATGGCAGCGACGACACCGACCGGTTGTGTGATGACATGAAGCCGTTTGTTCGTATCGTGCGAGGGAATGATGCGTCCATAAGCACGTTTTCCTTCTTCAGCGAACCACTTGACGAAGTTTGCCGCATACTGGACCTCACCTTCAGATTCTGCGAGCGGTTTCCCCATTTCAAGTGTCATCAAGCGGGCGAGTTCATCTTTTTTCTCAATCATCTTCTCGTAAAGCTTCTCAAGCAGTTCAGCCCGTTCATAGACACTTCGTTTCGACCAAGCCGGAAACGCCTCGCGTGCCGCTTCGACGGCGTCATTGACATCCGATTTCGTTCCGTTCGGGACACTCCCGACGACTTCCCCGGTTGCGGGATTTTTGACGTCCGTCCGTTCACGATTATGATCAAGCCACTTTCCATCAATCAAAAATTGTCCGTCCATCTTACAAAATCCCCCTTTTTTATTTGCATTGTTAAGAATATACCCGAACGAGGAAAAAAAGATTCATCTTTCGACAGAACTTCATGCAAAAGGCTAGAAATCGACCGATAAAGAGTGTAGGATAATTCAGTAACTGTAATGTATGCATGACTGAAATATTGTTAACAAACGTCATCACTTTGAAGTGCCGGAAACAGACCGGGAACGTTGACATTGCATGTGTATTTGATAAGATGAAGGTAGAGTATTTGCGCAATCGATTGCGCTAAAAGAAATGAATCGATCACCCTTATAACAAATGAGCAATTATGATGAAAAAAATCAATGGACTAAGACAGACCGATGAGAGGATTTATATACGATGACACAAATGATACCGCGCCCAGAAACGGCCCAAAAAACCTTAACACGAGCTTGGTGGAAAGAAGCTGTCGCTTACCAAATCTACCCACGAAGCTTTTATGACGCAAACAACGATGGAATCGGCGATATTCCGGGTATCATCGCAAAACTTGATTATTTGAAAGATTTAGGTGTCGACGTTCTTTGGATTTGTCCGATGTTTAAATCGCCAAATGACGACAATGGTTATGACATTAGTGATTACGAAGATATCATGGATGAGTTCGGGACGATGGCAGACTTCAATCTCTTAATGGAAGAAGCGCACAAACGTGATATTAAAGTTTTACTCGATCTTGTCGTCAACCACACATCAGATGAGCATCCTTGGTTCCTCGAATCGCGTTCTTCAAAAGAGAATGAGAAACGCGACTGGTACATCTGGAAAGATGCCGTCAATGGTGGGGAGCCGAATAACTGGGAAAGCATCTTCGGCGGATCCGCGTGGGAATATGATGAAAAGACAGAACAATATTTCTTACACGTCTTTTCGCGTCGCCAACCGGATTTGAATTGGCAAAACAAAGACATGCGTCAAGCGATCTATACGATGATTAACTGGTGGCTCGATAAAGGAATTGATGGTTTCCGAATCGATGCCATCAGCCACATCAATAAAGACCAATCATTTGCCGATTTACCGAATCCACTCGGGATGCCACACGTGCCATCGTTTGAGATGCACATGAACGTTGAGGGCATCCACGAGTACTTGGAAGAACTCAAAGACGAAACGTTTTCGAAGTACGACATCATGACAGTCGGTGAAGCAAATGGTGTTACACCGGAAGAAGCAGATCTTTGGGTCGGCGAAGAGAACGGAAAAATGAACATGGTCTTTCAGTTCGAGCATATGGACTTATGGCGGTCAGATGCAGAAAAAGGTGTCGACGTCGTCAAACTGAAACAAGTTTTGACGAAGTGGCAAAAAGGTCTTGAAGAAACGGGCTGGAATGCACTCTATCTTGAAAATCACGATAAGGTCCGTTCCGTTTCACTTTGGGGAGATGAAGAGCAGTACTGGAAGGAAAGTGCGAAGTCGCTTGCGATGATGTACTTCTTCATGCAAGGCACACCATTCATCTACCAAGGGCAGGAAATCGGGATGACGAACGTTCAATTCCCGGACATTACGGATTATGATGACGTCGCGACGAAAAACATGTACGACATGCAACTGGGCTCCGGGAAGACACATGAAGAAATCATGGAAGTCATCTGGAACTCATCGCGTGACAACTCACGGACACCGATGCAGTGGACGAATGAGCAAAACGGCGGTTTCTCTACGCAGTCACCATGGTTCGGTGTCAATCCAAACTACGCTGACATCAATGTCGCGTCGCAACAAGCAGATGAAGATTCGATTCTTAACTTCTACAAACGGATGATTCAAATTCGTAAAGCAGAAGAAACATTGATTTATGGAGAATATGATTTGATTTTACCGGACGACGAAAAAGTCTACGCCTACACCCGGACACTCGGTGACGAACAATTCTTAATCGTCACGAACTTAAAAGGTGAAGCAGCGGACATCGACACGGACATCATCCTCCATTCGGATAATCTCGTTCTCGGTAACTACGTGACGGCTTATCACGAAGGAACAGAACTGGCGCTTCGTCCATTCGAAGCACGTCTGTACCGGGTACGTTAAGGAACGGGGATGAACGTTCCGACCTGTACGCAGCGAATGCCAATGATCCCGTTTATGATACGGGTTCATTGGCATTTTCTATGTCTCCTCATCTCGGTCCTGACGCTCTAAGACATATCTAAGATACATTTGGAAAAGAGTGAATCCTTTTTGAGTCAGGCTATTTTGTGTAGATTGTCAGTTTGCGACCGTGCGCATGAGGAAAAAATCGTGTACGCTAGACAATGAGGTGATAAAAAGTGAAACCAAAACGTTATCCCGTCCTGCTGCGGCAAGTGACGACGATTCAAGATGACGCGATGCGTGAATCCGTCGATCTCGAAGCAGAAGGTATGCTATTCGAGACGAAGGACGGTTTTGCGGTAAAATTCGTACAAGAAGACGAGCAACCGATTGATACGACGATCAAATGGTCGCATGACCAAGTTGCATTGAACCGTAAAGGTCCTGTCTCGATGCACCACGTGTTCATTTTAGGACAACAAACAAAGAGTGGATATGAAAGTCAGTTTGGTCAGATGTTGATGCAGACGGAGACCCACACGATTGAAATGCGCGACCAACAGATGCGCTTCACCTACGACTTGATGATGAATCATCAGGCGGTCGGAACGTATACGATTGAACTAACATGGAAACGGAGTGAGACAGATGGCGTTTGAACAAACGGTAAAAGAGATGGAACAGATGCTCGACGAGGAATGGTTCGAGTGGTTGGAAAATGATGAGGATAAATACAATGCGTGGCGCGATCAGCTCGAGACACTCGCAGAACAAGTCATGACGGAATACAATCCGAAAGTCGAGACGGACGCAATCGATTCATTGTTGTTAATCAATGAAGAATTGCCGGTTCTGTACGGAGAAGATACAGTCATGTTGTATACGGCGTTACTTCACGCCCGAAAAGAGGACGAAACGGTCTACGAGCGCTACCTCGCAATTCTCGGTGCGTTCGCAGAAGAAAACCACCCGGCGCTCCGTCAAGTCGAACAAGCTGTCGCGAAAAAAGATTACCAGACGGCGTATACAAAAGCAGTCAAGTTGCCGCAAGCGTTAGGTCTCGAATGACGGCGGGTTAGACAGAATTGCTTTTTACCACGCTAAAGGTGATGACGAAATAGAGAGGTGGGTTTTGATGCCCCCCTCTCTATTTGTGTTCAAAAAATTGTTTGCAGACACGCTATTTCTCGATCGCTGTTTAAACCTAAGAATTTTCAGGGTAATGATTGCAATAGAGAGGAGTGGGGAAAATGGCAGAATACAAGAAAGACAGCATCAAGTTAACAGGAGCCATCGGACTCGGAACAGGCGTCATGATTAGTGCCGGAATCTTTGCCTTGCTTGGGCAAGTCGCAGAACTGTCCGGGACATGGTTTCCGTTCATCTTCATCATCGGTGGAATCGTGACGGCATTCAGTGCCTATTCCTACATCAAACTGAGCAATGCCTTTCCGTCTGCCGGCGGAATCGGAATGTTCCTCGTCAAAGCGTACGGGAAAGGAACGATTACAGCAGGTGCCGCCTTACTGATGGCCTTGTCGATGGTCATCAATCAAAGCTTGGTCGCCCGGACGTTCGGGACATACTTACTGCAATTATTCCCGGGGGATCAAGCCGACTATCTCGTTCCCTTACTTGGTGTCGGTTTGTTGGTCTTCGCCTTTTTAGTCAATATCGCAGGGAATGCCTTCATTCAATCCTTTTCACTTGTCGCCTCGGTCTTGAAGGTCGCGGCACTCGTCGTCTTTGCGATTATTGCGTTATCCATCGGTGGCTTTTCATTCGTCCCGGAGACGACGGGGAGTGCACCCGATGTCACAATCACCGGCTATATTGCGGCAGTCGCCTTAACGATTTTATCGTTTAAAGGGTTTACGACGATTACGAACAGCGGGTCTGAAATCGTCAATCCGAAACGCAACGTCGGCATCGCAATCATCGTGTCGATTTTAATCAGTCTGGTCGTTTACCTCTTGCTCGCCTTCTCGGTGTCAAGCAGTCTATCGCTCCAAGAAATTATCGATGCGAAGGATTATGTTCTGGCGGAAGCGGCACGTCCGGCACTTGGTGACGCCGGTGTCTGGTTCACGGTGTCAATCGCGCTCCTCGCGACGATTTCCGGAATCATTGCCAGTGTCTTTGCTGTCTCACGGATGCTCGCGATGTTGACGGACATGACGTTGATTCCGCACCGACACTTCGGGATGCCGGGGTCGGTGCAAAAGCATACGTTAGTTTATACGATCGTCATTGCGATGGTCTTAACGGTGCTGTTCGACTTGACACGCATCGCCTCGATGGGCGCGATTTTATATCTCGTCATGGATATCATCATTCATGTCGGTGTGCTGAAACATCTTCGGAAAGAGTTGAGCGTTAATCCATTCATCGTCATCAGTGCAATCATCCTTGACGCGATTGTCCTTGGTGCCTTCGTCTACGTCAAAGCCTCAAGTGATTGGCTCGTCGTCGTCGTGTCACTGATCGTCATCGCCGTCGTCTTCTTTGGTGAACGGCTGTTCTTGAAGCATGTCGATGAAGAGGATGCGTCAAACGATAAATCAGAGTGAGTTTGAAAGGGAGAGATGATCATGAAAGCAGTCGAAGTCAGAGGATACGGGGACGTGGACCAGCTCGCCGTCGTCGAGCGTCCGATTCCTGAGCCCGGTCCAGGAGAAGTACTCGTACAAGTCAAAGCGTGTGCGATCAACAATACAGAAATTTGGATGCGTGAAGGGGCCTACGGGACGGACGCAAAATCGGGTTGGAAACCGGAAGGCGTTCAGTTTCCACGCGTCCCGGGTTCTGATATTAGCGGACGGATCGTGAAAGTCGGGACGGGAGTAGAAGAAACACAAATCGGGCGGGACGTCGTCCTGTTTCCCTTTACCTCAAGCGGACCGGACGGAACGGAGCATATCGCGCAAGATATGTCGTTCATCGGCTCGGAATACGACGGGGGTTACGCGGATTATGTCGTCTGGCCGGCTGAACTCTGTTACGATATGCCGCTTGACGACTACACGAAAAGTGCCATCTTCTCCGTCAGTGGTTTGACGGCGTGGCACATGGTCGAGCAGCTCCAACTGGAACCGGGACAAACGGTACTCGTGACCGGGGCGAATGGTGGTGTCGGTTCACTGAACGTTCAAATTGCCGCACGTGTCTTTCAGGCAAACGTCATCGCCCTCGTCGGTGATCTTTCGGTAAGCGACCAGTTAAAACAGTTCGGGGCGACGCACGTCCTCTCGTATAAATCAGAGCAGCTGGCAGATGATATTGGAGCGGCGAACGGTGGACCCATTGATGCCGTCCTCGATGTCGTCGGAGACGCGTTATTCGCGACCTCACTCGCCGTCTTAAAAAATGGCGGGAAGTTCTGTATCTCCGGTTCAGCCGGCGGTCAGCAGACACAGCTCGACTTCCGGACGGTCTACTTGAAGCACTTGACGCTGTATGGTTCTGTTCTCGGTACACGTGCTGAATACGGACGGATGCTTGAAGCGATTGCCGCCGGGAAACTCGAACCCGTCATCGACCGGACGTTTCCGCTCGAGGAAGCGGGGGCAGCGCAGACGTATTTTAAGGAAGCGGGGAAGCTTGGGAAAATCGTTTTGTTGCCAACGGGCGAATAATTAACTTTATACAAAAAACCGACGGATTCTGACCTTCCTTGGAAAGTGAGAAGCTGTCGGTTTTTTTGTATGTGTTAAAAAGAAAAATCAAAACGCAGCTTCTGTCCGTTCTGTTTCGGATAAGAGTTTAGCGTGGATGCCGCGTTGGCGTAACGATTGTTGGAACGACTGATCAATCGGGCGATAGCCTTTTTCGATTAAATCGTTGATGTAAAGCTTGTTGTATAGGAAAGCAAACGCGATATTGATTACGATACTCAGGATGCCGGCTGTCGCAAATGCTGCGATGAAACCGAGAACAAGTTGAATCAAGCCCCATGTGAACTACTCACCACTTATTTGCTTCGCAAATTGAAGTGGGAGCTTCTTGGGAAGATCGTACTTTTACTAGCTACGGTTATTTACCAAGCTCATCGGGTGGTTCCCACCCTGAAGGGTTTTCAGTCTGCCAATATCAACAAGTTGATACTCGCATTAATATCTCTGTCATGATGAGCGCCGCAAGTACACGTCCATTCGCGTACATCGATCGTTTTCTTCTCGCCTTTTACTCCACAAGAAGAACAGATTTGAGTAGAGGCGTACCATTGATCCGCTTTGATAAGTGTTCGGCCATAGAATTTGCATTTGTATTCTAACTGTCGGACGAACTCATACCAACTGACATCTGCAATCGATTTGGCGATTTTATGGTTCTTCATCATGTTCTTCGACTTTAGTGTCTCAACGACGATGACTTGGTTTTCGTCAACGATCCGTTTCGACAGCTTATGAAGAAAATCTTTACGTTGATTTGCAATCTTTTCATGCTTCTTCGCGAGGATCATCCTCGCCTTCTCTCGGTTCTGACTCCCGATTTTCTTGCAGGACAAGGCGCGTTGCGCCTTCTTTATCTTCTCTTCGGACTTTCGAAGAAAACGAAGATTGTCAACTTTCTCAGAAACACGCTCATCGTTTGTCATGATGGCGAAGTGCTCCAAACCAAGGTCGATTCCTACTTTATTCTTGGCTAGAACCCATTGCTCTTCGGCTTGATTGACAAGGATGGAGATGAAGAATTTCCGGGTCTTCGTCATCGAGACCGTCGCGGACTTGATCACACCATCAAACGGACGATGTTGTTTCAACTTCACAAAACCGATTTTAGAAGGTTTCACCTTACGATATTCGATGCGGATGCTCCCCTTCAGATTGTTTGTCGTGTAAGAGGCCCGGTCATTGTGCTTCGATTTGAATTTCGGAAACCCGACAGACCGATCTCAAAAAAAGTTGGTATACGCCTTGTTTAAGTCCATCTGAGCGTTCGCAAGAGAAAGACTGTCGACTTCTTTGAGGAAAGGGAATTCGGGCTTGTACTTCGCTGGGGTTGGGAGCTTCTGCTTCGTGTCAGGATTGAGCTTCGAATCTTCATACAATCGGATACGTTCTTCGAGCATCTTATTGTAGACGAAACGGACACAACCGAACGTCTTCACGAAATATTCTTGTTGGGGTTTCGTCGGATAGAGTCGAAACTTGTACGCCTTCAGCAAAGCAATCACTCCTTTCCTTGTTTTTCGATATAATGTCTGATGACGTCGCTTGTCGCACCACCGGTCGTCACCAGACAGTAACTTCGAGACCAAAACATGTCTTTCCATAATCGTTTCTTGACGTGCGGAAAGTCTCGTTTGATCAGTCGGCTGCTTGCGCTCTTGTAGGCGTTCAGAAACTTTGACATTTCCGTGTTCGGGTGTGCTTTGAACAGCACATGGATATGATCGCCGTCATGATTCCACTCGTTCAGCGTGATATGATACGACGCGCCGATTCGTTCGAACGTCTGTCTCGCGAACTCCGAGATGGCGTCATCGATCACTTTGCATCTGTATTTCACGACGAGGACAAGATGATAATTCAGAAGAAAGACTGAATGTTTATTTGTGTCCATTTTCATTGATATATCAGTCCTTTTGATTAGTTATACTGGTTGTATCAAACGATTGAAGTCTTGCCAAGACGGGCGATTCATCTCCCACACGCTGGGCTTCGCCCCGAGACGCTTAGAGGTGGGAGAATTCTCGCTAAATTTAGTTAAAATCACCGCGGAAAAACTCCGGGAAAAACCCAAAAAAGAACGTCGTCCATGAGAAACCGGCTTTTACTTCTTTTACTAAACCATTCGGATGTTGCAAAATCCCTTTCATAATCAAATACCTCCTATTTGAACTGAAATTTTAATAGAAAAGTCAATGTTTAACCGTAACCAAAAATATCAAAATAATGAATGAATAGTCATTCATTATGTGCTATACTCATCTCAATACAACTGCTTTAGGGGGAAAGGGGCTTGTTTCATGGGGACATTTTTACTGATTAACTGGATTGCCTTCCTGCTCATCGTCGGGTATGCAGGTTATCTATTCGTGACGCTCGTCAAGAGCCGTTACGAAGCGATTCGTCGGGGGAAAAAGGCGGAATGGGATATAACGAATAAAGAACGGTTCAATTCGGTACTCGTGAACGTCTTTGGACAAAAGAAATTACTTAAGGATAAAAAGAGTGGGACGATTCACGTCATGATGTTCTACGGCTTCTTACTCGTCCAGTTCGGAGCGATTGATTTCATCTGGAAGGGACTCGCAGTCGGACAACGTTTTCCACACATTCCACTCGGTCCACTTTATCCAATCTTTACGTTCTTCCAGGAAATCGTCATGCTCGTCATCTTGGTTGCGGTCGTTTGGGGATTCTACCGTCGCTATGTCGAGAAACTGGTGCGCTTAAAACGAAACTTCATGGCAGGACTCGCCTTAATCTTTATCGGTGGATTGATGGTCGCAGTTTTATTCGGCAACGGATTTTTCCTCGTCTATGAAAATCATTCGACACTCGGTGAACCGGTTGCGTCTGCCATCGCCTTCTTGTTCAGCTGGGTACCGGAACAGGTCGCATTCGGACTGTTCGTCTTCTTCTGGTGGGCCCATTTACTGTTCTTACTCAGCTTCATGGTCTACATCCCGCAAGGCAAACATGCCCACTTAATCGCCGGTACGGCCAATGTCTGGCTCGGTCGGACGTCAAAAGTCGGCCGCCTTGCACCGATCGACTTGTCTGTCATGGAAGAAGCGGAAGATGATGATGCCGAATTTAGTTTCGGGGTCAATAAAATTGAAGACTTCAACCAAAAACAATTGGTCGATCTGTATGCCTGCGTCGAATGTGGACGCTGTACGAATATGTGTCCAGCGAGCGGAACAGGGAAGATGCTGTCGCCGATGGACTTAATCGTCAAGCTGCGGGATCACCTCAACATGAAGACGGCAGCGATCACACAAAAATCACCGTGGGCACCTGCCTTTGCCTTTGACGGATCACAAGGGAATCAGATTGCGTCCCTTGCTGCAGCCGGTCAAATGGACATCGTACCCGATTCGTTGATTGGCAATGTCATCACGGAAGAAGAAATCTGGGCGTGTACGACATGCCGTAACTGTGAAGATCAATGCCCGGTCATGAATGAACATGTCGACAAGATCATCGACTTACGTCGCCATCTCGTCATGATGGAAGGGAAAATGGATCCGGAGATGCAACGGACGATGGCGAACATCGAACGTCAAGGGAATCCATGGGGCATGAACCGGAAAGAACGCGAAAACTGGCGCAAAACGCGCAAAGAACTCGTTGTTCCAACGGCGAAAGAAAAGAAAAAGGCCGGCGAAGAATTCGAGTACCTCTTCTGGGTCGGTGCGATGGGCTCGTATGACAGCCGCAGTCAAAAAATCGCGATGGCATTCGCCCGCATTCTGAACGAAGCGGACATCTCGTTCGCGATTCTCGGAAATGATGAGAAGAACTCGGGTGACACACCACGCCGGATCGGAAACGAAGTCTTGTTCCAGGAACTTGCGGAAGCGAACATCAAATCGTTCGAAAAATATGGTGTCAAAAAAATCGTCACAATTGATCCGCACGCCTACAACACGTTCAAAAACGAATATCCGGACTTCGGACTCAGTCCGGACGTCGAAGTCTATCACCATACGGAGTTACTGGCGCGCTTGATTGACGACAAACGGATCACGCCGATGCATGAAGTCAAAGAACGTGTCGTCTATCATGACTCGTGTTACCTCGGACGGTACAACGACATCTACGACGCTCCCCGTTACATTCTTGAAAAAATTCCAGGAATCACGCTCGTCGAGACGGAGCGGAACCGGGAAAAAGGGATGTGCTGTGGTGCAGGCGGCGGGATGATGTGGCAAGAAGAAAAAGTCGGAGCCCGTGTCAACGTCGCTCGGACGGAACAGCTGTTGACGGTGCAACCATCTGTCATCGGTTCTGCTTGTCCATACTGTCTGACGATGCTCAGCGATGGAACGAAAGCAAAAGAAGTCGATGAATCCGTCGCAACATACGACGTCGTCGAATTGCTCGAACGTTCAATCGTCGGGACACCGATGAAAGAATCAATCGCTACGGTATGAGTAATGACCACTTGCGCGTCTTCGTCACGGAAGACCGGCGAGTGGTCTTTTTTTGTGAATACATGTTTCAAAGCAAGCACAACGTTGTACTGTACGGTTTTGACATGCTATGATAAAAATACAAATTGCTGTGAAAGGGGGTGAGAATCTTTGGGAAGGCGCTACTTAAAATCGGTCAGGTCGCGGAGACCACCGGCTTATCAAAACGGACGATTGACTATTACACGTCGCTCGGTCTCTTAACGTCAGAACGAACGGCGGCAGGTTACCGGTTGTATCCGGAAGATGTCGTCCATCAAGTCCAAAAGATTGAATATTTAAAGACACAGCGGCTTTCCTTACAAGAGATTCTTGCTTCATTTACGGAACGGGAAGAAAAAACGGGAGATGTCATTTATCAAGAAGTACAGCAGCTTCAAGATACGGTCAAAGGGTTAGAGCGACGTCTGCTCGAATCGACAGAGTTCGAAAAACAAGAGATTCGTCTTGAGTTATCGCGTCGCCTCACCTTGATTGCATCGTTGATCGCCCAGCTGTAAAACTAATAACTGGAGGTGACCCCTTTTTAGGGGATTTTGGATACTATACTTTTCATCAATTTATTTTTAGTGGTGTTGTTGATTGTGTTAACAGCGTTTTTCGTCGGGTCAGAGTTTGCGGTCGTTAAGGTTCGGATGTCGCGTCTCGACCAAATGATTCAAGAAGGCAATAAGAGTGCGATTCTTGCTAAAAAAATCGCCGGTGATCTCGATTATTACTTGTCTGCCTGTCAGCTTGGGATCACGGTGACAGCACTTGGACTCGGGGCGCTCGGAGAGCCGACCGTCGAAAAGATTCTCCATCCTGTCTTTGACGAATTCGGCGTCTCGGCTGCCGTCTCGACACTCTTATCGTTCGGAATCGCCTTCATTTCCGTGACATTTTTACACGTCGTCATCGGGGAGCTTGCGCCAAAAACGCTTGCCATCCAGTATGCGGAAAAAATGACTTTGATTTTCGCACGTCCCTTGTTCATTTTCGGAAAAATCATGTACCCGTTTATTTGGTTACTCAATGGATCGGCACGTCTGTTCCTTGGACTTTTCGGTGTGAAACCTGCTGGACACGAACAAGCCCACTCAGAAGATGAGTTGAAAATCATCATGGCACAGAGCTTCCAAAGTGGTGAAATCAACCAAACGGAACTTGCCTTGATGCAAAATGTTTTTGCTTTTGACGAGCACGTCGTCAAAGATTTGATGGTCCCGCGGATGCGGATGGCGACGATCTCAGAGCGTCTCTCAAAAGCGGAGCTGATGGAAATTTTCATGGACAATCCGTTTACCCGTTACCCGGTAACGGAAGAAAATGATAAAGACCGTATTCTTGGCTATATCAACGTCAAAGAAGTCTTGACAGATTTCGCGAACGGACATGAATATCCGGTCACACATTACTTGAAGGATTTACCGGTCGTCTCAGAATCGACGTCGCTTCAGGATACGTTACGAAAAATGAAAGAAACCCGTTCACATATCGTCCTCGTCGTAGACGAATATGGCGGTACGGCGGGAATCGTCTCGATGGAAGATTTACTTGAAGAAATCGTCGGTGAAATCCGTGACGAATTTGATACGGATGAAGTCGAAGAAATTCAAGAGTTGCCGAACAACGAATATCTCGTCGCAGGAACGGTCTTACTAGAAGATTTGGAAGAACGTTTCGGTCTGCGCTTTACGAACGATGAAGATGTCGATACGATCGGTGGCTGGATTCAGATGCACAACATCGATCTGCAGCCAGGCGAACATATCGATACAGAGACGTTCTCTGTCGAAGTGATGGAAATGGAGAACTATCAAATCAATCAAATCAAACTGTGGTTGCACCCGCTCGAAAAAGCAGAATAAGAACAACATGCAAAATCCTCTTGAGCCAATCAAGGGGATTTTATCGTGTAGACAACGTGATATCGGAAGATAAAAGTGTCTTTTTTCGTTGCTTTCCTCGGGCGAGGCGCAAGCCGTTGCTCCTTGGATCCTAGCGGACAACGAGCAGGGTCTTGCCTGCCTCTGAAAGTGCGTTAAAAACGCACTTTTTCCCGTAGGAGTCAACGAAACGTGACGCTTTTTAGGTAACATCGTGACGGAAAGCCGGGCATGCAGATGGTTTAGAGCGCAATCCGTCTCGAATCGCTTTTAAAGCGAAAAGCAATCGGTCGCGACCCTGCAGCTTTGCTGTAGCGGCGCGGAAGATTGCCGCTTTGAAGACGAGGCGAGACAGGGAAGCGCGAACTGATTACTTCTCGATATCACATTTTTACGTTTCATAAGAGTTTGTCTACAGTCTAAAATCCTCTTGAGATCATCAAGGGGATTTTTTTGTTGCTGCGGGAATCAATTTTTCAGAAATCATATCAGTGTGTGAATAACGGATCGGGAAGTAGGGAAATCGTCGTGTCGGCTTGAATACTACTAAAAAGAGAATTCATCGTGTCGTTCACTAGAGGGAGGAACCTTGTGTTAGACTTAATCCCGTTTTTACTCAGCCGGCTTGGTATGCTGGCGTTGCTTGCATTTTTATTGTCGCAGTGGCGAACGTCACGGCACGTCTTTAAAACATCGACGAGTCGCTCGCGTCGACTCGCCTTGCTCAGCATATTCGTCGTCTCGGGTATTTTGATGAACTATGCCGGAGTTGCCGTCTCCTCGAATCAAATGATTGATCCGTTGCTTGGACTTGCAGTGACCGATGATCAATTATTGATTGATACGCGTCTAACGATTATCGTCACGAGTGGACTGCTCGGTGGTCCCTTCGTCGGTGGACTGACGGGTCTCCTTGTTGGGTTTCATCGTTTTTTGCTCGGTTCGATGGGAGCAGAGACAGGATGGTTCATCGCCGTCGCTGCCGGTACTCTCAGTGGTCTCTACAGTCGTCGCTGGCGCTTGAAAGATAAATATACATTATTACAACCGATTGCTCTCGTCATGAGTATGGTTATCCTTGATTTAGGATTGGCCATCTTGCTCGCAGATGATCCGTCGGAACTCATCGTGATTGCGAGTCAGGCGGTCTTCCCGATGCTGTTTGCAAACACGATCGGGATTATCGTCTTCATCGTCATCTTACGGACGCAACTCCGATTCGAAAAGGAATTGTTTGTTCGCGAAAGTGCCCGTTCCTCTCGATTGTTGGCTGTCATCCGTCCACTTCGAAAAGAAGGCATGACAGCAGACGTCGCCTGTCAGATTGGCACGACCATTTTGGAAGAAACTAAAATTGACCGTGTCGTCTTACTTGGACCTGCAAAAGTGCTCGTCGATATTGAAGCGGGGGAAACACCTGTGTACGGCGGCAGATTTCAACCGAATGTACAACGTTGGATTGAAGAAGCGGTTCCGTTACAAGTCGAAGACCGGACGACAAACCAAATTCTATCGTTTCATCCCTTACAGATGGATGGAGACAAGGCCGGTATCGTATGTTATTTTCCGAGTCATTTGTTTGATGACACGATTGAACAGACGACGGAACAACTCGTTCAGCTGTTTGCGCGTGAGCTCGTGACGTATCGAGAAGAGCAACTCGAAAAACGCTCGCTCCCTAAAATGAAACCGTTCCTCCATCCGAATTATTTACGGGGAATCGTGGACGAAATCCATCAGACGGCTGATCCGGGGACGCCGGTCAAACAACAGCTAGGCTCTTTGCTCCAACTATTGACGGCAGCACGCTGGGTCGAAGATCATCCACTTCGTGACGAAATCACAACCTTAAAAGCCTATCTCGCTCTCGAAGGGACAAGGCGACGTCAAAATCAGTTGACCCATGCGGATATCACAATTGATTTAGATGTCGAGACGGCGATTGAGGAGACGCTCATCATGCCATTCCTGTTAACGAAGTTAGTCGACAATGCGTTACGGCATGCATTTTCGAAAGTCGGTCGTCGTTCACAAATTAACGTACGTGCTTTTCGTCAGGAGAACGATCTTGTCTTAGAAGTCAGCGATAACGGCGTCGGAATCGGACCAGATGTGAAACGACGGCTCGAAGAAGATGCTTTGACGGAGACGAGCACGTTGTTTTTACTACGACGGACGCTCGATATCAAGTATGGAAAAGTTGCGACGTGTACGATTCACTCTCGTCTCAACCAAGGAACGCGTGTCGTGCTAACCTTGCCGCTACCAGTAGTTGAGGAAGGTTGACTCAGAACTTAATATGACTGCATCAGCAGGAATCGTCTTGAAGTGAAAATCGGATTCGACAGGTGTCGCGTCCGATTTTTTTAGGCGGGGAAGCGTTTCAACAAGAGGATTGTTTTTTTTTAGGAGAAGGTGGGTAAAAATGAAAGCAGGCAACGATAAGATATAGGAGGAAGAAGCGGATGATTACAAAAAAAGAAGTCGGACGATCCGGCGAACGACCGATCATCGCTTTTACATTGATGAATCGACTGGGACACAGTGTCGACCTGTTGAACCTCGGCGGTAAAATCACGGCGATTCGTGTACCTGATAAGCAGGGGAAGATTGAGAATGTCGTTCTCGCATTTGACGAGCTCGACCAATATTTAGATGATCCCCATCATTTAGGTGCGACGATTGGTCGTGTCGGGGGACGAATCGCCAATGGGGCATTCGCGCTCGAAGGGATGAACTACCTACTCGAACAAAACGAAGGAGATCATCATTTACATGGAGGGAGTGTCAACTGGTCGAATCGCTTTTTTGATCATGAGATTGAAGGCGATTTGCTTCACTTGTCACTTGTCAGTCCGGATGGAGAGAATGGATATCCGGGACAGCTCGATGTGCGATTGACGGTCGAGTGGACGGATGAGGATGCATTGACGTTGACGTATGATGCGACGACGACGGCTTCAACACCGTTTAGTCCGACGAACCATACGTATTTCAATTTAACAGGAGACGCGAAGACGACAGTGGAGCAACACCGCTTGCGGATGGATGCGCCATTCTATGTTCCGCTCGATCAAGACGCGTTACCGACGGGTGAAATTTTATCCGTTCATGAGACCGTTTTTGATTTTCGGACAGCGCGGCCGTTATACGAAGTGACGCATGCCCCTGACGAAGCGCTCCGTCAGGTCGGAAGCGGAGTCGATCATCCCTTCCTTCTGAAAGAGGGGGGCGAAATCGTCCTCGAAGAACCGGTCAGTGGTCGGGCGTTACGTGTCGTGACAGAACAACCGGGTGTCGTTGTCTATACGGGCAACCATTTAGGGGGAGACTTTACGATTGCTGGTCGTCGCGCGACGCCTTACCTTGGCATCTGTTTTGAGACACAAGGACTGCCGGACGCCATCAATCAACCTGATTTCCCATCCGTCGTCTTACGCGCGGGCGATCGATATCAAAAGCGGACGACCTTTCAATTTAGCCGAATACAGTGATGTTTCTCGCGAATATTAAGTTCGTATGTGGTAGGATAAAGCGAGAAGAATCTAACGGAGGCATAAGAAAATGACTAAAATAGCATGGGTGACCGATAGTATGGCCTATTTCAAAAAGGAAGAGGCAGACGCAATCGGCGTCAATGTCGTACCGATTCAAATCTTGCTCGGGGATACTGCCTACAACGAAGACACGATCACTGTCGAGCGTTTGTTCCGCGCACTTGATGCGGACAAGAAGTTGGTCGCAAAGACATCACAACCAATCTTCGGCGAGTTCGTCGGTACGTATGAACGCCTAAAAGAAGAAGGATATGATTGTGCGATTGCTGTGCACTGTACGAATGGATTATCAAGTACGGTCCAAAGTTCTGCATCAGCTGCAGAAGCGGCAAGTTTCCCAGTCCATATCATCGATTCGCATACTGCGTTTGAAAACCAACAAGAGTTCATTCGTTACGGGATGGATCTTGAAGCACAAGGAAAGACTGTCGAAGAGATTACAGCAGCTTTGACGAACTTATCGAAACGGACGCATTTTTATATGATCGTCGGGAACATGGAGACGATGCGCCGCGGTGGGCGGGTTTCGTCAGGAGATTTATTCCTCGCGAACTTACTCAACATCAAGCCAATCATCACGACGGACGAAGCGGGGAAAATCGTTCCGTTCAAAAAGGCACGTTCACTTAAAAAAGCATATATCGAAATGATTAAACAAATCGAAAATGCGATGCGTCAGAAGACATTCTATAAGAATCGGATTTATGTCGCGACGACGCTTGCGCCAGACATGGCAGCCGATCTGCGGAGCAGTGTCGCAGCGAAGTTTCCGGAATTGACGATTCTTGAAGGGACGTTCGGTCCAGCGATTGGAACACATGCCGGAGCAGAAACAGTCGGCCTTTTCTGGTTGAATGATTAAATGAAAAAAATAAAGCAGGTCTGTCCTTCTCCGCTCAGCGGACGAGGCAGACCTGCTTTTTAGTTTATTGCGAGTGCACAGACGATACCAAGAAAAGCTGCACTGATGCCAAGGACATAACTTGTCCCGAGGTAAAGAGCGAGTGTCCGTCTATTTTCATGTTGGAGCAGTTGGAGCGTCTCGAGCTTAAAGGTCGAAAAGGTCGTAAACGAACCGAGAAATCCCGTCCCGAGAAACAACGTCCACGTCGAATCGAGATGAAGACCGATGACGAGACCGAGTAAAAAAGAACCGCTGACATTACCGATGAATGTCGCAAGCGGGAAGTCGCGTGTCCAAAACGTCTTCGCCCATTGGCTGAGTGCAAAACGACTGATGGCACCGAAAAAAGCACCGATTCCGATTGCGAGTAGCGTCATGTGTTGTCCCTCCTTGCCGCGAACTGCCGGAGCCGGCGCGTCCCGAGCGCGTAACCGAGGTACGAACAAAATAATCCGCCGAATAGACTAAGGAGGACATAAAGTGCAGCGAAGCCATATAGACCGGTCCGGAGTAACGTGACCGCTTCGACGCTAAACGTCGAGAATGTCGTGAACGAGCCAATGAAGCCTGTTCCGAGCGCCGTCATCGCATATTGATGAAGTAAATTTGTACGGAATAAAAAATGTGTTGCATACCCTAAAACGAAACAGCCGAGAAGATTAATACAGACCGTTGCGACGGGAAACGTCCCTGTCGTCAGTTGACCGATTGCTAGACTAAGACCGTACCGTGCCGAGGCACCGAGTACACCGGCGAAGCCGACTAAAACATACAGCATTGTCACCCATCCTCTACCTATAGCATATTTTCAACATACGCTGTTCAGAATCAAGGCGTCAAGTGGGTAAAATAGGCAAATCACTAAAACTCTCACGCATTGAAACCGATAGATGATTATACGAATGAGAGAAGGAGTTTTGCAGATGGTGTCACCGCTCGAACAGCTCAGTACTAAAATATTGTCCCGCCTCATCCCAACGTTAATTACAGTCGCCCATCCGTTGATTTTCATTTTTGCCCAAATGGATTATGTCTCGATGCGAGCTTTTTATCAATTTTTGATCGGTGGCATCATCTTGACGATAGCATTACTGGCCGGGAATCAGTTTTTCGGGCAGCACCCGATTGGGAAGTACATTCAAATCACATTGACCTATTTGGTCCTGGCGCTCGTCCTCGTCACTTTGCCGACGCAGAGCATTTGGACGATTGCCTATCTGTATCTCGTCATGTCGATTGTCTACTTGATTCCCCGGATTGTCGTGATGGCGGGAGTACTCGGTCTGCTCGAACTTGTCATGTTTACAAGCATCGGAACGGTTGAGTTTACGAATCTGTTCGACTTGATCGTTGCGCTTGTCATTTACTTGATGATTTTTGCAGCAGCCGTCTTTGTTGCTGTGTTCGGTCGCAATGTCATGACGGAAGTTCAGCGTCAACAGGAAAAAGCGGAAACGTATGCAGAAGTCTCTCGGACGACGCTTGCCCAATCCGCAGCAACAGCGATAGACGTGACGACGTTCACGGAAGATATGAGTGAAACAGTCGATACGGCAAAAGCCTCATTCGAAAAAATCGATGACGCGATGAAGATGCTTGCGGCAAACTCAGCGAAAAATGCGACATCCGTCCGTCAAATTCGGCAAATGAATGAGAGTAACGTCCAATCGATTGCTGACGTCACATTAGCCGTCGATCGCGCTCTCGAGCGGAGTTCTTCTTCAAAACTCACGGCAGAGAACAGTCAAGAGACAATCAGTGAAGCGGGCGAGTCACTCCAACAATTGACGGTCAGCATGGGTGAGTCCGTCACATCATTCGGTCAGCTCGCAGGACGATTCCAAGAAATCGTGACGATCACGTCGAGCATCAACGCAATCGCGACGCAGACGAATTTGCTGAGCTTAAATGCTTCAATCGAAGCTGCACGGGCAGGGGAATTCGGAAAAGGGTTCACCGTCGTCGCACAGGAAATTCGCAACCTGTCGTCACAAACGGCAGAGGCATCAAAAGAAATCAATCAAATCATCGAACGGGTTGAACGTGACGTGACGAATACGGGAAGTGCGATCAATGCGAGCACGACGTTACTCCGTGAGCAAGAGGAACGGATGCAGCGGAGTCAGCAAGCCTTGCAGACGATCGCATCAGAC
Organism: Exiguobacterium sp. s80; assembly: GCF_018618725.1. Lineage (NCBI taxonomy): Bacteria > Bacillati > Bacillota > Bacilli > Caryophanales > Exiguobacterium > Exiguobacterium sp. s80. Next base: position 138,992 of record NZ_JACSMP010000007.1, read on the forward strand.
TCATCCGATTCGGTCCAAGCGATTAGTGGCGCCCGTCAGCAATTCGCAACGATTACGAGTAGTTTGACGGATATCACGCAGGCGACAGAACAGCTGGATGCCTTCATGGATTTGTTATTGACGAGCAGTGATCAATTATCAGGTCTGACCCGGTCGCAAGTCGAACAGATTCGTGACTTGCAGCACGCGATTCATGCGTTGAACGCAACGGCATCGACGCTCCGTGAAACGACAAAAGAAGGTTAATGAGTAAGCACATCGCCCTACACGCGGTGTGCTTTTTCGTTTGTGGAATAAGCAGAATGGGAAGATAGTAAAGGTGAATGAACAAATTAAAGGAGGACGATGAGATGAAAGCAGCGTATATCGAACAATATGGTGGGTCGGATGAGTTCAAAGTAGGAGAGATTGAGCAACCGACAATTGATGCAGATGACGTATTGATTGAAGTTCATGCAGCGAGTGTCAATCCGGTTGACTGGAAACTGCGTGAAGGGTACTTAAAAGAGATGCTCAGTTACGACATGCCGCTCGTCATCGGCTGGGATGTATCGGGTGTCATCAAAGAAGTCGGAGCAAACGTGACCGATTTGAAGGTCGGAGATGAAGTCTTCAGCCGCCCGGATATTGCCCGTCAAGGCACATATGCCGAGTATGTTGCGGTCGATGCCCATCTCGTCGTCAAAAAAGCCAGCCTCCCTGAGCTTCGAGGAGGCCGCATCATTGCCACTCGTCGCGCATACGGCATGGCAAGTCATGTTCGAAGTGATGGATGCGAAACCGGGTGACCGGATTTTCATCGGTGCCGGTTCAGGTGGCGTCGGGACGGTCGCAATCCAGCTCGCGAAAGCACACGGCTTGTATGTCGTCACATCAACGAGCACCCCGAACGTCGATTGGGTCAGTGAACTCGGAGCCGACGAAGTCATCGATTATAAACAACAAGATCCGGCAGAAACCGTGCGTGACCTTGATTTCGTTTTCGATACGATGGGGGGAGACGGACAGGGCAAACTATACAAAATGCTTAAAGAAAATGGAATGCTCGTCTCGATTTCAACGCCGCCGAACGAAGAGGAAGCAAAACAGGCGAAGGCACGCGTCGAATATGTCTTCATGCAGCCGACAGGCGAACGGATGAAAAAAATTGCGGAAGCCGTCGAAAAAGGTGAACTGAAACCCGTCGTCGACCGGATCTTTGATCTTGAGGATACGAAACAAGCCCATGATTACGGAGAAGAAGGGCATGCGAAAGGTAAAATTGTCATTAAAGTGAAATGACGCGGGAACGTCTTGACTCGAACTTTGAGTCAGGGCGTTTTCTAAACGTCATCTTACGTTAGGATAACCGGAACAGCAAACAAAACTCCCTTCAATATCCGAAGGGAGTTTTTAGTGTGCAGGCAGTGTAATATTCGGCAACAAAGCTGGTTTCTTTTTAACGGGAAACAGACGTTGAGCGGAGGAGACGGTCGAGTAACACGAGTGTCTTCGGTTGATTCTGTAATGTCGTCTGCAAAAAGGAGCGTTCCTGCTCGAGTAACGCAATATAGCGGCGTCCTGCTTCTTGATACGTCGCCGGGACGAGGACGTCATAAACGGCCTCGAACGGGACACGCTGGTCGTCCGGTAAGTAATCTGAAATCGTCTTTAGTCCGAGCTGCGCCCGCTCCGGCAGATAGTGGTGCAACAGGACTTTTGCGAACTTCGTCAACGCACTGCGTAACATTTCGACCGCCCATAAGCCGTTGCCGCGCGCGGCGGCTTTTTGATACTGGAAGTAGAACCAGACGGCATCGATTGCCTCGTCTTCGAATTCCTGCTGCGACAGGGTCAGAGACGTTTCTTCGATAAACGGTGCTAACTGATTTTTTGGATCATACAGGACGCGGATGGCATCTTTTTGATTTAACGAAGTGGTCGTGACGGTAAATAGGTCGACATGTAACAAGTCATCATAGACCGCAATCATTTGTGGGGCGACGATGAAAATGTCATCGTGCCAAATGACGGGCCGGTACGCTTCAAGGTGCGCCAGACGACGAGGCAGGAACTCCGAAACAGTCCCTTCTGCGACGAGGCAGTAGAGGTCGAGGTCGGAATGAAAATCTTCCTCGCCGCGACCGAATGAGCCTTTCAAAAAAATCGCTTCAACGGTCGGATCCTGTTTGAGCCGATCTGTAAGTTGTTCGATGGCATATAGCTGGTGCATAAGTAAGTCACTCCTTCAAGCAGTCTATTTCTTCAGTATACGTGAAATAAGGGAGATTATTCCATTATCATTTTTACTAATTTCCTAAAGCGAGTGAGCAGAGAAAAATCAACAACACAAAAAGGGCCTGACTCAAAAGCCATCCCTTTAAATCATCAGCTGTTTCAAACCCTTAGCGTAAAGAAGCTGTATGTTGTTCTTGTTCTTTTTGTTCCATATGCACGGCATGCTGTTCGCCCCAATGGTTCATCACATTGAGGATTGGCATGAGTGTCCGCCCGTAATCCGTCAAGGAGTACTCGACGCGGGGTGGAACGACTTGGTAGATTTCACGGTGTACGATATCATTTAGCTCAAGTTCACGTAGTTGAGCCGTCAACATCTTTTGGGTGATGTTCGGTAGATGTCGTTTTAATTCACTGAAGCGGAGTGTCCCGTGAGTAATGAGCTCGAGCAAAATCGACGGTTTCCATTTTCCCGTCAAAATCTCGAGTGCAGTCTCGACGCGACAGATGGGTGTCTCTTGCATCATCGTTCCTCCTTCGTAGTATCTTTTTAGAAACTATACCACTTTTTTGTGCCTACTTCCGTTCACGTTGCTTCCGGGGGATAATGAACCTATGAAGTGAACGTACAGGAGGAATAACAATATGACAATCCATTCAGAGATTACGCTCGGACCGGTCAGCTTACGGATTACGGATTTAGACCAATCGATTTCATTTTACCGTGACCTGCTCGGACTAACGGTACTCGAACAGACAGGGAACACGGCGACGCTTGGTGCGAAAATGACACCACTCGTCGTGCTGGAGGAGCAGAAAGATGCACGACGTCTCGCACCCAATTCAGTCGCGGGACTGTATCATTTCGCGATTTTATTGCCAAGTCGAAAAGAACTTGGTTTCGTCATCCGCAACTTGATTTCAAATGACGTTGATCTTGGTCAAGGCGACCATCTCGTCAGTGAAGCGTTTTATCTATCCGATCCGGACGGGAACGGGATTGAGATTTATGCCGATCGTCCACGGGAGACATGGTCTTATGAGGCGAACGGGGACGTCAAGATGACGACAGACCCCGTCGATTGGCAAAGCATGCTCGTTGAGGCAGGCGAAGAAGACTGGTACGGAATGCCGGCAGATACGGTCATGGGTCATGTCCATTTCCATGTCAAATCACTCGAAGCCGGACGCGCCAAAGGCACCGGGCGACGCCGTCGGACTGGATTATTGGACGCTCGTTTATCCAAGTGCATCCGTGTTAGAAAAAGCGGTTGCTGCGATCGATGCTTCGCTCTACCGAGTAGAGCGGACGGAAGACGCGGTGTACGTCACGGATGATGCCGGCATTACGGCACGACTGGTTACGAAATAATGAAAAATGAACCTTCTCATCACAGAGAGGGTCCATTTCAGGCTATAGACAAAGTGCCATCGGGAGATAAGCGTCTGTTTTCGTTGCTTTCCTCGGGCGAGGCGCAAGCCGTTGCTCCTTGATCCTCACGGACAACGAGCAGGGTCTTGCCTGCCTCTGAAAGTGCGTTAAGAACGCACTTTTTCCCGCAGGAGTCAACGAAACGTGACGCTTTTCAAGTAATATCGTGACAGAAATCTAGTCATGCAGACAGGGTAGCGCGAACGGATTGCTCCTCGATATCGCATGTACACGCTTCATAAGAATTTGTCTACACGCTTAAATGGACCTTCTCATTGGAGAGGGTCCATTTTTGTCAGTTAATTTTGTCCGGATAAAGCAGACGGGGCATTGCCATCGTAACGACTGACGAGTTCATACGGTCGGACGGTATAGAGGGCATGCGGCAGGTAAACGGGATTCATCGCATCGAGTGCACGGATTTGGAAATGCTCACGTTTGATATAGGTGTCGACGTTCTCACGCGTGACAGGGAAGAAGCCGACGTCCGTCGTCTCGCCTTCTTGTGCTTGCAATTCACCGCTGACGTACGTCCCGCGGAAGGCGACGCAGATGATGTGACTTGATATATTTTGATAGATGCCGGTAATGCCGTCGATCGTGACGTCAACACCGGCTTCTTCTTTGACTTCACGTTTGACGGCATCGAGAATCGATTCATTGTTTTCGACTTGTCCGCCCGGTAGCTCATACGTGTCGCCACGATGGAGGTTGCGGACAAGCAAGACTTCACCAGCATCGTTCGTGATGTAGGCAGTGACGCTGACGATTGCACGGGGTGGTGTGTAGACACCTGTCGCCGTCATGAAATCTTCCGTCGATTTGATGTAGAGGTTTTTCCCGAGGCGGGCGCGTTTCTTCATCGCTTCCCTGCGTAAGGCGCTGTTGCGGACATCACGGTCGACTTGCTCATAGTGCTCCCGATCGCGATATTCCCAAATGGCGATGACTTCATCTTCCGATTCCGTCACCCAGCGACCGACGAGACGGGCACCGTGACTGATTTGTAGGGGAAAGAGATAGGTGTGAAAGAACTCGGTAAATTCCTGTAGTCGTTCCGGGCGAATCGTATAGGTCTTCCGGCGATGTAACATGAAAATTCCTCCTCTATCATACAAGCAGATATACGTTCAGGTTCTTTATTACACTTCTCTTATCGTAAGCGGATTCCCTTCTTTTTCAAACGAATCGAGCACAACAAAAAAACGACTTCGCGGAGAGCGAAGCCGTTTTTGGGATTAAGCGATATCTCGTTCTTTTTTGTCATCAAGGATTGATGTATGGCGTTTGATGGCGTGGACCATTTTCGCGATCGCACCGTCCCCTGTGACGTTTGCTGCTGTACCGAAACTGTCTTGTGCGATATAGAGTGCAATCGCGAGGCTAACCATGGTCTGGTCAAAGCCGAGCATGGAGACGAACAAGCCGGTTGCGGCCATGACGGCACCACCGGGAACGCCTGGTGCTGCAATCATCGTCACACCGAGGGCGAGAATGAATGGGAAAATCGCACCGAACGTGACCGGCATGTTGTTCAAGTAAAGAATCGCGATGACGATTGACGTCAACGTGATCGTCGAACCCGCAAGGTGGATGGTCGCACAAAGCGGAACAACGAAGTTTGCGACTTCTTCATCGGTATCATTTGCTTTTGTCTGCCGTAGCGTGACAGGAATTGTCGCTGCGGAAGATTGTGTCCCGATGGCTGTGAAGTAGGCAGGCATCATTGTTTTCAAAAGACGGAACGGATTCTGTTTATTGGCGATACCGGCAATCGTATATTGTAATGTGATCATCACGAAATGAAGAACGAGGATGACGACGAAAACGAGTGCGAACACAGAAAGAATTTCTGCGACTTGACCGGCATATGTCATGTTCATGAAAATTCCTGCGATGTGAAACGGAAGTAATGGAATGATGACTTTGCCGATAATCAGTTCGATGATACTACGGAAATCAATCGAGAGTTCAAGCAGACGTTCGCTTCTAGTTGCTGCGATTCCGATTCCGAAGACGAAGGCCATGACAAGAGCGGTCATGACGCCGAAGACAGGGGGAATTTCAACTTCCATGAAGCCTTTTAAGAATGCTTCTTCCGGATTCTCCATGTTTGCAAATGAACCACTGAGCATGCGCGGGAACAAGTTGACTGCTGTACCATATGCGAGTAAACCGGCGACGACTGTCGAGAGATAAGCGATGAGAGCTGTGATTCCGACAAGCTTTCCAGCGCCTTTTCCAAGTTCACCGATACCCGGAATGATGAAACCAAGGATGATTAAGGGTATAGCGAATGATAAGAACTGACCAAAAATCCCATTGAATGTGACGAAAGAACGGACGATCCAATCGAAGCGTTCGGTGACGAGGCTACCCACTATAATTCCAAATACGATGGCGATGACAATACGACCGAGCAGACCAATTTTAAACTTCAAACCAATCATCCTTTCTTAATAATGAAATTGTCTAACTGAATTGAAGCTATTTTCGCACATCTAAAATGGCATTACTACAGCGTTTTAATCATTCTGATTATTCGAAATATAGAAATCGGTTGCATGATTTTATGCAATAAACGCTTCAACGCTTTAGTACAGCCACTTTACAGTGCGTGTCTGCATCAACTTACGAAAAAATTAAAAGGTAAAATAGTTTTCCGTTCAAAATACTTTGTGAACAAAGATTACTCAAAAACGTCAAAATCAGGCATACTCTCTGTATAGAGAAAAAAGGAAGTGATGAACTAATGGATATCATGGCACTCGTCCGCCTGGCCGGAGGAATCATGTTTACTCCGCTATCGGATGATGTTTTGATGATGGGATATACAGCGTTACGAATCAAAGAAGGGGTACATCCGGTCCTCATATGGCTCGCTGCGTGGCCAATTTTTTTCATTTCCTTCGCGTGGTTTTATTTACTCGCCCGTTTCTTCCGTGAAATTCCACTCATCAAGAAATTCATGAAAGTAAAGTTTTTGACACGGGCAGAAGAGATTTTAGATCGTCGTGGTTTGTGGGCGATCGGGCTCTCGTTCTTTTTACCAGGGGTACGTCATCCCATCCATTATGTTGCAGGATTGCTTGCATACCCACTTCCACGATACCTCGGGATGACGTTTTTAGCCGCCGGTTTATATACGGGTCTTTGGACATTTGTCATCGTTCGGATTGGTCAAGCCGTGACATGGTCGGAGCTTTGGGAATGGATTATGACGAATCCGAGTATGATTTTTATTATCCTTGCCGTCATATTAATCATTGCGGGTGCCTCCATCGTACATGCGAGACGGCGACACCGCCTCGAGAAAGAAGAAGCAATCGCTGAGTGAACAAGAACATGGGGGAGCACTCTCCTAATAACTTAAAACACGATAGACAAAGTGCTATCGGGAGATCAAGCGTCTTTTTTCGTTGCTTTCCTCGAGCGAGACAGGGCAGCGCGAACGAATTGCATCTCGATATCGCATGTTCACTCTTCATAAGCGTTTGTCTAAACGCTGAAAGACACGTTCGCCGATGCGGAACGTGTCTTTCGTTTGAATAAAGTTGATTAAGTGAACTTACGCGTTTTGACGTTTGCGTGCAACGACGATTCCAGCTGCACCGAGTGCAAGACCGAAGAGTGCGAGTGCACCTGTTGTTGCGTTGTTGCT
>NZ_JACSMP010000008.1:0-34129 GCF_018618725.1 Exiguobacterium sp. s80
TTTGTGTGGTAACTCTATTCTACACGAGGCCGTTATGGGTTTTTTTTGTGTTTTCAGCTAGGTGTTGCACTTAATATTACAATTCGTCACATAAAAAACCTTGGTATTGCTCATATTTTTAATGTTTTTGAAATAATCTGAAAATATTCTATTGATTTTTCTGAATATTGTATTTATTATTAGAAACAAGTTGATCCGGTGCTTTCCTTCAACAAAAGTAAAAGGCGATGACCCCTCTTATTTTTTTCATAGGACACCGGATCGCTCTAACTATCGGGTACTCATTTTATCATCATATATATTTATTCTTGGGAGGGAACTTATCATTATGAAGAAGAAAAAAACACTCGCACTCGTTGGTGCACTAACAATCGCAGGATCAAGCTTGGCAGCTTGTTCATCAACAGATGACTCGAAAGACACATCCGGCTCGAAAGACACTGCAAAATCAGATGACAAGCAAGTCTTGAATTTAACAAGCGGATCAGACATCCCGGCACTTAGCCCGACAGTCGCGACAGACTCTGTTTCTTTCACAGTTTTAAACAACGTTCAAGAAGGTCTCTTCCGTCTTGATGAAAACCAAGAGCCAACACCAGGTGTTGCAGAAAGTGTTGACGTCTCGGAAGATGGACTTACATACACATTCAAATTACGCGATTCAAAATGGTCTGACGGCAGCGATGTCATAGCAAAAGACTTCGAATATGCTTGGAAACGTGTCCTCGATCCTGATAGCGGTTCGCAATATGCTTATATCATGTATGTCATCGATGGAGCGGAAGGCTACAACACTGGTAAAGGGAAAGCGGAAGATGTCGGTGTCAAAGCAGTGAATGACAAGACACTCGAAGTTAAGTTGACACAACCTGCAGACTACTTCAAAGCCTTGACTGGATTCGGTTCATTCATGCCGCTTAAACAGGAATTCGTTGAAGAAAAAGGAAAAGACTTCGCGAAGGATCCTGAGAACTTCCTTTACAACGGTCCATTCCAACTAACGGAATGGAAAACAGAAGTCGGTTGGTCGTACAAAAAGAACGACCAGTATTGGGATACTGACGCAGTTAAACTTGAAGAAGTTAACTACAAAGTCGTTAAAGAAGTTTCAACGGCTGTCAACTTGTATGAAAAAGGTGAAATCGATACAGTTGGTTTGACAAGCGAATTCGTCGATCAATATAAAGATGATGAAGATTTCCAAACACGTCTCGATGCATCGATGTACTATATCCAAATGAACTTCAAAAACGAATTGCTCAAAAATAAAGATATCCGTAAAGCGATCGACTCAGGATATGACAAAGAACAGATGGCGAAAGTCCTCTTAAACAACGGCTCAATCCCAGCTTACTACTATGTCCCGCAAGAATTCGCAAATGGTCCGGACGGAAAAGACTTCCGCGACGGCAACGAAGGCTTCGGTTCATTCGATGCTTCATCTGCAAAAGCATCATTTGAGAAAGGTCTAAAAGCAGAAGGCAAAGACAAAGTTAAACTCGAGCTTCTCTCATATGATGATGACAACTCGAAAAAAATCTCTGAATACCTCAAAGGGGAATGGGAGAAAAACCTTCCTGGTCTTGAAGTAACAATCAAGCAACAGCCGTTCAAAAACAAATTAGATCTTGAATCGAAAGGTGAATTCGAACTTTCATTCGCTGGTTGGGGACCTGACTACCAGGATCCAATGACATTCCTCGACATGTGGATGACTGGTGGACCGTATAACCGTGGTGGTTACTCAAGCGACAAGTACGATTCACTTATCAAATCTGCAATGAAAGACGCAAATGCCGAAACACGCTGGCAGTCACTGAAGGATGCTGAAAAAGTCTTACTCGAAGACGATCAAGCAATCTCTGTCATGTACCAACGTGGAGCTTCCCTCTTACGTAAACCTTACGTTAAAGGAATCGTCAACCACAAAGTCGGAGCGGATACTTCGTTCAAATGGACATACATCGAAGGAAAATAAGCATACAAGATCTCTAAAGGCCAGCCTCGCTTTACGCGGGTCTGGTCTTTTTTTCCATATGAGGCGAATGTACTGTTTTTTAGATATTAATTAAAAAGTGGTAACATTCTGTTTTCATTTGTATTACTTCCATTTATACTTATGCAGAAGAAACTAAATTCACTTTTTTTTACAATAATTCGCGGTAATTCTTCAGATTTAATGAAAAAGTGCCGATACATTCTATATAGAGGACTTTTGCCTCAACACTACGATTATTTAGGAAGGAGGACTCATCTTTGAAGCAACGTGTACTGACGAGTCAACAAACATTCACAGAAGAACAAATCGAGATGATTGAAGCCATCCGTGCAGTCGGCGAACTGATTCAAGACCGGCCACGCCGGACGATCTACCGCCGCTATGCCGTTATACATGATTGGCCATTACCTGAAAACATCATCCGTCAATTTGGTTCGTGGCCGGAAGCTTTATCTGCTGCAGGTTTTGAATGGCATATCGATCAGCAACCGGAAGAGCTGGAGCGGGCACCGAAATATACGAAAGATGAAATTCTAAAATCTTTCCACCGGTACGCGAAAGATGTCGGTTCGACGATTACCTTGAAGAAGTACCAAATTTGGCGGAAATCGGTCCACCATGCACCGAGCCACTATCATATCGTGAAGATGTTTGGTTCCTGGCATGATGCCTGCACAGCAGCAGGACTCGAAGCAAGCGTCACGTATTCAAAAGCAGAGCTTGCTGCATCACTTCGACAAGCAATTGAAGAAGTCGGATTCTCATTGTCTTTTGAAGCTTACCGTGAGTGGGCGAAACGAAACAACAAACCGTCTACAAAAGCATTGCTTCATCGCTATGGTTCATGGTCAGCCGCTATTCATGCGATCGAGAGTGAAATCCGTATGAGTAACCAACAAGCGCAATAATCAGTCTAGTGCATTCATTTTCTTCCTACTTTATAGTTCACACGCTAAACAGCCCAGTCGACGCCTCGACTGGGCTGTTTTATGTTTAATAGTAATGGCCGATGCTTCCGTGAAAAGATGGAAGCATCGGCCACTTGATTTGATGTAGAACGAAAACGTCTGTCAAAAAGATTGTTTTGGCTACACATATGAGTCAGCACCGTTATATTAAATTACTTTTTCTTTCCACTCTTGGTATGAAGCAACGCGGTCACGCCCCTGGAATTTAGCCCCTACGTACATCGCACGGTCTGCATTTCGAATCAGGCTCGCAAGATCGCCTAACTCTTTCAGCGTATCGATTCCGATGCTTGCGGTGATTTCTAACGAATGACCGGATACTTCGATTGGATTGGCGTGTAGCGTCTCACGGATGCGCTCTGCAACGATTCGTGCCGATTCGATGTCCGTATTCGGTAATAATACGACGAACTCTTCTCCACCGTACCGCGCAACAAGGTCTGTGATGCGTGTCGCCTGCATCAAGAGTTTAGCGACCTCGAACAATACAACATCTCCGATTTCGTGACCATGGGTATCATTGATTTGCTTAAAGTGATCCAAGTCGATCATCAATGCCGAGAACGGATACAAATCCTTTTGCTTGATTCGTCGATCGCCCCACTCTTGCAAGGCACGGTAGTTCGGTAATTTTGTCATGGCGTCTGTCCGGCTATCGGTTAAAAGATGTTGTCGTTCTTGGGCCCGTTCAACGGCCCAGGATAACACACGTAATGCACGATACAGCTCATAACCAAAATCTGTCGTGAATTCACCACTTGCTTCCGATGCTAAAAATAACGAGCAATTGATGGTTTCCGTCGCTTCCGGTTTGATGAACAAAATCGATTGTGTTTCTTCAGGAAGACAATCGTAGAGGCGAATGTCCCACTCCTGTTGCATGCCGTAAAGGAGAACTTCCTCTTTTTCAATCAATTCTTCGATGATGATTCCTTCGACGTGATCCGCTTTTAATTTCCGTCCATCTTTCAGCGAATAATAGACTGTCTTTCCTTCTCCAAAATCAAACTTTATCCAGGCGATGTCAGGTTTAACGAATTGATTGAGTTGTTTTAAGTAGCGTTCGATGATGAACTGGGAATCCCCGTCCTGCCACGCTGCTTCTTTTAGACGCTCAATCTGTTCCCAGTGTTCAATCCGGTCACTCGCATGAACCGAACTGCCGAGCGCACGTTTGATGATGAATAATGCAAATGCCGTCATGACCAACGCACTGATTCCATTGTTTTGGGCCATCAAGGTACTAAAGACTCCAAATAACAGTTCTGCCGTAATGACGACTGCTTCAAAACGTAGCAACGGGATCATGACGCTGCTTGGGATATTCTCTCCGAGTAAGAAATTCGACAATGTATATTGGAACAAGAGGACGACCCACATGATGACGACCATCGTCACGAGCGGTACGATATTCCCGATGAGTGAAAAATCCGGACCGTGTGTTCCACCGAGCGCATTGTAGGCTAAACCTGCCGGCAAAATCAATAAGAGTTCAAGCGTGACGTTGAATGGATAATTGTGCAGCATACGCCGTCGTCCGATTGCCGTATGAAAAGAACGCAATTGGTAAATCAGCATCGTCAATTGTCCGACACAAATCGCTGATAACAATCCGTATGTTAAAAAGGTATACAGGACAAAACCAAAGTGGAACGTAAAACTCATATGTCTTCGACGAACCGGGTCGACGACAAAAATCGTCGATAACGCTACTACCAAAAAGAATGTAAAGTAATCGATGCTGAGGCTGTATCCGTTCTCTCTTGCGATAAGATCAATGACAATCACGACGATAAAGAACACGACCCAGCTTCGAAGGAGATATTGTTGAAAACGACGCACGTTGAGTTCCCCTTCCTAAAAAATTTTTATTTTTTAAGTTTACTGCATTGCACCTAAGAAAATCTTCAAACGCTCTTTTTCCTAGACGGGTTTGTTACAATGTAAACAGAGGTGATGAATACATGAGTACTCAATTTACAAAGGAAGCCTTCGAAGCGTTTGAAATCGAAGGGTTAGAAAACCGGATGGAAGCGATCCGGGAACGGATACAACCTGTTTTCCGGCAAATCGGCGCTGAAGTCTCACCCGATTTGACAGTCAATCTCGCAGAGGATATGTATGTGCACATCGCACAACATGCAAGACGCAAGGTAAACCCGCCTAATGATACGTGGATGGCGTTTTCTCCAAACAAACGTGGTTATAAAAAACATCCGCATTTCCAAGTCGGACTCTTTGATGATCATTTGTTCATTTGGCTCGCTTATATCTACGAGCTTCCTAATAAACAACAATACGCGACGCAACTTCTCGAGCAACAAAATTTGTTACAGGACTTACCGGAGGACTTCGTCATTTCCTACGATCACATGAAAAAAGAAGCAGTTCGTGTGACTGATGCAAACCTTGAACAAGGATTAGTTCGTTTTCGTGATGTAAAAAAAGCTGAATTTTTAATCGGACGGCATGTTTCCGCCCAAAAAGTCAGCACAATGTCCCATGATGCATTACTTGAATTGATTCGAAATACCTACGACCATCTCGTGCCGGTCTATAAAAAGGTTAAATAAAAAGGATGGCCTATAAGGTCATCCTTTTTCTCATTAGTTATATTTTACTAGAATTGACATGACTTGTGTACGGTCAGAATTTAAATTTAGATAAATGTTGACCTTTTTCGCTGAAACGGTCATCGTGTTGAACATTGGATCAAGTTTAGCAGTTGGATACGCTTTTTTTACTTCCTTGACAGAAATCGTGCGTTTGACCATTTTCGGATCATATACGATTGCTGAAACTTTTGCTTTACTGTCTTTTACTCCGTACGTCGAACAATAATGAACGGAACGATCGGGTGTCATAAGCCCGTTACCACTTTGGCACCAGTTCGAATTTTTTTCACCTTTATATGCACTATGTACCTGTGCGAGTGTCGTTCGGTTAAGTTTAACGTTTTTGTCGAGTGACTTAGCATAATCGGCGTTCTTCTTAATATGTTGAAGCCAATTGACATCCGTTGGTTTCGTTGCTTCTGCTGATTGATTATATGAAGTGCCTGACACGACGCTGACGGCAAGAGCTGCTGTTAAGATAAGTCCTAAGATTCGTTTCATGGTGTTACCTCCTAAAAATGCTTTGTTAAATAACTCATTCCCCCATTTCTCAAAAAATACTCATCTTCCATACATTTTTTAGAAAAATATTTTAAAAAAGGCTGGTATCCGTGGGATACCAGTCCTTTGTTATTTTTTATGCATTTTAAACTCTAAGAATAATTCATTGTAATGGGCAAGCATCTTTTTCCCCAAGTTTTTGTAGACTTCGAGTGTATCCGTCACAGCTTTATCCGGATAGAACCGTTCGTCTTCCCGTACCTCTGCGTCGAGGAGTTTTAAAGCATCTTTGTTCGGTGTCGAGTAGCCGACATAATCCGTATTCTTCGCAGCGATGTCCGGGCGCAACATGAAGTTGATGAACGCATGTGCCCCTTCGACGTTTTCCGCCGTTTTTGGAATGACGACATTATCAAACCAAACGTTCGATCCTTCTGACGGGATGACGTAGTTCAAGTCTTCATTTTCACTCATGATTTCATTGGCATCACCGGACCAGACGACCCCGATTCCAGCTTCTTCGTTTGCGAGCAGTAGCTTGATTTCATCTCCAACGATCGCTTTGACGTTCGGCGTCAAGTCCATCAAGTTCGCTTTTGCTTCCTGCAGCTTATCTTCGTCCGTTTCGTTCAATGAATAACCGAGACTGTTTAGACTCATCCCCATCACTTCACGGGCTCCGTCCGCTAATAAGATTTGATTTTTAAAGGCAGGGTCCCATAAATCTTTCCAACTCGTTGGTTCTTTTCCATCAAGCAGTTTTTGATTGTAGACGATGCCGACCGTCCCCCAAAAATACGGGATCGAATACTGATTGCCCGGGTCGAACGGCAAATCAAGGAAACGATCATCGATATGCTTGAGATTCGGAATTTTCGATTGATCAATCGGGATGACGAGATCTTCTTCAATCATCTTCGCAATCGCATAATCTGAAGGAACGGCGATATCATACGTCGTCCCTCCTTGCTCAATCTTCGTCAACATCGCTTCGTTCGAGTCGAATGTCTGATAGACGACTTTAATTCCTGACTCTTCTTCAAACTGATCAATTAAGTCCGGGTCGATGTAATCCCCCCAGTTGTAAATATTCAAGACATTTCCCCCGGAATAGCCTTGTGTCGCGTTTAAGCGGTTCAAAGCAAACAGGATGACGCCCGAGATTAGAAAAATCGTTACGAACAATTGGATTAATTTTTTCAACGGTCATTTCACCTCCGGTCGTGACAACTTCGCTACAGAACGTTGGTTCAAGAAATAGTAGCCGATGACAAGTAAGAACGTAAATAAGAAGATGACGGTCGACAAGGCATTGATTTTCATCGAAATCCCTTGGCGTGCCAATGAATAGATTTCAACGGATAAGGTCGTAAACCCATTCCCCGTCACGAAAAATGTCACGGCAAAATCATCAAGTGAGTACGTCAGTGCCGTAAAGAATCCGGCAAAGATCCCCGGTGTGATGTACGGCAAGATGACTTTCGTCAGGACGTCCAAACGACTTGCCCCTAAATCACGTGCCGCATCAACGAGCGTCGGGCTCATCTCTTGCAGTTTCGGCAAGACGAGGATGACGACGATCGGGACAGAAAACGCGATGTGCGACAGTAAGACGGATGTAAAGCCAAGTTGAATCCCAAGCATCGTAAAGAAGATTAAGAACGATGCTCCGATGATGACATCCGGACTGACAATCAAAATACTATTAAGTGTCAGGAGCGACGTTTCAATCCGCTTTTTCCGAACTGCTTGAATCCCGATTGCACCGAACACACCGACAATCGTCGAGATTGCTGCTGAGAGCAAGGCGATGACGAGTGTATTCAAGACGATGATCAAGAGGCGTGAATCTTGAAAGACTTCCTTATACCAATCCCACGTGAAGGAATCAAAGTTCGTCATGTTATCTGCACTGTTGAACGAATAGAATGCGAGATAGAAGATTGGAGCATACAAGACGATGAAGACACCAATCAAATATAGGTTTGCCAGTTTAAACCGTTTCATCATGTCGTCGCTCCTTTCTTCCGTTTTGTACTCGTCAAGGCGAGAATGATGGCCATCGCGATAATCAAGAAGACGGCAATCGTCGCACCCATCCCCCAGTTTTGGGTGACAAGAAATTGTTGTTCAATTGCTGTACCGAGCGTGATGACACGGTTCCCGGCAATCAGGCGGGTAATCATGAAGAGTGATAACGCCGGGATGAAGACAAGTTGACAGCCTGACTTCACACCATCAATCGTCAACGGGAAGACGACACGACGAAATGTCGTAAAGTTCGATGCCCCTAAGTCACGTGCCGCAAAAACGAGCGACGGACTTAACTTTTCGATGGCATTAAAAATCGGCAAAATCATGAACGGGATGAAGATGTAGACCGACACGAACACGAAGCTGAAGTCCGTGAACAGGATTTGTTTGCGCCCGATGCCAATCGCTTCAAGCGTTTGGTTCGCAAGCCCATACGTACTGAACAATCCGATGAAAGCATAGGCTTTCAGCAACAGGTTGATCCAGGTCGGCAAGATGATCAAGAGCAACCAAAGTTGTTTATGCTTCGTTTTCGTCAATAAATAGGCCGTCGGATAACCGATCGCAAGCGAAAACAACGTGATTAAAAAAGCATACCAAAATGAACTGAGCGTCATCGTCAAATACGTCGAGGTAAAGAAATTCTGATAGTTGACGAACGAGAAGTTTCCATCTAAATCAAGGAACGAATAATAGATGACAAGCACGATTGGTGCGATGACGAACAAGGCAATCCAAAATGTATAGGGAATCAGGTACCAGTTACGTGTTTTTTGCATCATAACACCCCATCGTACGATTCAAGCCGTTTATCAAAGTCCTCTTCCGTCTCATTCAGACGCATGACATGAATCGCTTCCGGATCAAATGTCAGACCGATATGCTCACCGACTGTCGCTTTTTTCGTGCTATGGACGAGCCACTCATTTCCGACTTCATCGATACAGGCGATTTCATAATGGACGCCGCGGAAGAGTTGTGAATCGACCGTCACCTGTAACTTCCCTTGGGCGACATTCGTGATTTCTAAGTCTTCCGGACGGATGACGATTTCGACTGGCTCATTCAATTCAAGTCCCCGGTCGACACATTCAAATTCTTTTTCAGCGAACGAAACGAGGTAGTCGTTTAACATCCGTCCCGGAATGATGTTCGATTCACCGATGAAGTCGGCGACGAAGCGGTTGATCGGTTCATCATAAATGTCGGTCGGTGTCCCCGATTGTTGGATTGAACCATGATTTAAGACAAAAATTTCATCCGACATCGCAAGCGCTTCTTCTTGATCATGCGTGACGAAGATGAACGTAATCCCAAGACGACGCTGTAAGTCGCGCAGCTCGTATTGCATCTCCGTCCGCAACTTCAAATCGAGTGCTGACAAGGGTTCGTCCAGTAAAATCACTTCCGGTTCATTAACGATTGCCCGGGCAATCGCGACACGTTGACGTTGTCCACCCGACATCTCTGTGATTTCACGTTTTTCGTAGCCTGATAAGTTAACGAACTTCAACGCATCAAGGACACGTTGCTTAATGTCTGCTTCTTTGACCTTTTTGATTCGAAGGCCGAAGGCGATGTTCTCGAAGACGTTTAAGTGCGGGAACAAGGCATAATCCTGGAAAACCGTATTGACTTGACGTTTGTTCGCCGGAACATCGTTAATCCGTTTTCCATTGAAGATGATTTCACCCGCTGTCGCTTCCGTAAAACCGGCAATCAAGCGCAGGACTGTCGTTTTACCGCATCCGGATGGGCCGAGCAATGTGTAGAACTTCCCCCGCTCGATTTCGAAGCTGACACCGTCGAGGACGGTTTGGTCGTCAAACTGTTTTGATACTTCTTTGAATTGAATGATCGTATTCGTTGTCACTTTAGTTCCTCCTTAAAGATACGAGTCGGTTGCTGTGACGAGAAGTTTCGCCTCCGTCGCTGACTCGTTTCGTAGTTGATGGATTTCTGACGCTTTATAGTAGAACGTCTCACCTTGTTTCGCCCGGAATATTTGTCGACCGAGTGCGAGTGTCACGTTACCCTTGAGGACATAAACGAATGTTTCCGATCCGGACGGTTCATAAGCTTTAAATGAACTGTTCGCAGCAAGCGTCAACAGGACCGGCTCCATTTCTTTTTCATTCGACTCCGGAATCAACCAGGTGACGTGGTACCCTCGTTCCTCATCGGCATAACTCGTGACATCGTCTCGTGTATAAACGACTTTCTGATTCAGCGCCTCCTCATCGAAAAAGTCTCTTGCTGAGATGCCTAATACTTCAAGGAGGCTAAATAATGTCTCAATCGAGGGAGAACTGATCTCTCGCTCGATTTGCGAAATATATCCTTTACTTAAATCGGTTCTTTCCCCGAGCTCTTCTTGTGTCAATCCTTTTTGAAGACGCAGGTTTTTAATTTTATTGCCAATCGTACGCACTTTACGCCCTCCTCTCCCATACTGTTCCTGAGTTTAGTATAAGACGACTGGAAGTTTACTAATCACGTACCGATTATAGCGTACTGACTTTTTTTAGCAAGGGAAATTACTCACTTTTTTCAGGAGGGTTTGACACCGATAACGCTTACACCTACAATTAATATCAGGTACTAAAATGAGGAGGAATTCACGATGCGCATTGCTTGGATTACAGACAGTACGACGATTGTGCCAAACTCAATCGTCGACCATCAAGACTTAACGATCGTCCCGTTACTTGTCATGAAGGATGGTGAAAGTTTTATCGACGGTGTCGATGTCAATGCTGAGACTGTCTATAGCTGGATCGATGCCGGTCATAAGGTCACGACAAGCCAACCTTCGATTGGGACTTTTACGGAACACTATGAAAAACTAAAAGCAGACTATGACTTCGGATTTGCCGTTCATTTATCAAGCGAACTGAGCGGTACGTATAATGCTTCCATTCAAGGAGCAGAAATTGCCGGTTTTCGTCTGATTGCGATTGATTCCCGTTGCGGTATCTATCCAGCAGGACAATTACTTGCGGAAGCGATCCAGTTAGCAGAACAAGGAGTTGCGATTGAACAAATCGAACAGATGATTTTAAAACGACGGTTCGATCATCACATCGAATTTACCGTCGAAAACTTAAAACAGTTGCAAGCTGGCGGTCGCATTTCATCGACGAAAGCTTTCGTCGGTAATTTACTTCAATTACGCCCGCTCTTCCACTTCGAGGAGGGCAAAATCGTTCCTTACCAGACGGTTCGGACCTTCAAGAAAGCACACTCCAAAATTTATGATCATCTCGTCGAAATCCTTGAACGTGGTGACGTAACGGATATTTCACTGTTTCATGCCACAGCGTACGACTTAGCACGGGAATGGAAGGTAAAACTTGAGGCGCGCTTCGATGTCTCGATTCGTATTGACGATCTTACGCCTGTCCTCGGCTCACACACCGGGAATCCGGCGATTGGCATGTCATTCTTGAATCCGACAAGCCGACACTAATGTCTAAAACTGAAAGATTCAGGGTAAACCTTCTTTAGAGATTAAAGGAGGTTTTTCTATTGAAAAATAAATGGATTTGGTTGAACTGGCTTGGTTTCATCTTTGCTGTAACAGTTAACGCACTCGACGGTGGGAAAACCGGTCGTATTTCCGATACGATTCCGACGTTGTTCAAACCTGCCGGGTATGCGTTCTCGATTTGGGGACTCATTTATGGTGTTTTACTTGTTTGGTTGATTTTACAGACCATCCCGAAATTCAAAGAACATGAAATCGCAAAAAAAATCGGTCCTTGGTTTTTGATTAGTTGTCTCTTTAATGCCGCTTGGATCGTCACATTCGCTTACAAACTTTTCCCATTGACGCTCGTCGTCATGATTGGTCTACTCGCTTCTTTGATGGTCATCTACTCGAAGGTCGATCGCGAAACAAAAGCCCTTCGTTTTAAAGTCCCGTTCTCCCTTTACATCGGCTGGGTCTCGGTCGCGACAATCGTTAACGTCTTCATCGTCATGCAGACGCAAGGCATCACGAAGTTGCTCGGCATCGGTGACGCCGGTTGGACGATGATCATGCTTCCGGTAGGTGTCATTGTCGCACTCATCTTTATGTTTGCGAACCGCGATCCGATTTATCCGCTCGTCTTCGTTTGGGCCTATATCGCGATCAACTTTAAATCAGATGACGGTCTCGTTGATACGGTCGTCCTCGGTAGCGTCGTCGTCCTTCTTGCAGGATACGTCTTCTTACTCGTCCGGATGCGTCGGCAAATCCATGTGAGCAAGTAACGTTATTTCTGTTTGAAACACGCGTATACTGGAGATAAAGGAGTGATTGTCATGAACATCACATTTACACGTCCCGCACTTGACCGGATTGAACAATTGCGCGGTGACATTAAAGGACAGCTTCATCTTTATTACGACACAGAAGGATGCGGTTGTGGAAACTCCGGTATCTTCAGTATCCGTTTCGTCGAGTCGGCGACTGACGAAGATATGACGATTGATTCAAATGTCGGTCCCGTCCTCGTCAAACGTTGGTCGAGTCACTTTCTCGATCAAGACATGACACTCGATTATAAAGAAGAATCAAAATCACTGATTTTAAAAAGCGACGGACAATACTTCAATACGAATGTTCTTGTGACCGATCATACCGGCTGTCAGTTGACACCGAATCGGTAAGTACAAAAAAGGCAGCCTCCCTTGTGGAAGCTGCCTTTTGTAATAGTTGGACAGACAGAGGCTGCGTTGATTACAGAGTCACGGTCATCTATAAAATGTACTAGAGTTCTGTCTGCATCGTACACGAGTCGAGTAGGTTTTTCCGCCCGATTAACCTACTACCAATACGTTTTTCGTCCCCCATATTTTCGCACGCATCATGCCGGCGTGCTTATCTAGCTTACGTAACCAATCCGTGATTGGATTTAAAAAACAACATTTTTTTAGCCGACATCACGTACTGTGCGCTCAATCGTCTGCTGATCCAAGTCCTTGACGTTCATCGGACGGCTATAATAATACCCTTGTCCATAATCACAGCCGAGGCGTTTTAAAAATTCGTGTTGTTCGAGTGTTTCGACACCTTCCGCCACGACCTCAATTCCGAGACTTTTCGCTAATTGAATGATCATTTCCGTGATGGCCGTGCCCCGCTCGTCATGCGGAACCTCATCGATGAACGATTTATCAATCTTTAAGATATCGATTGGTAAGTGCTTCAAGTGGGTCAATGAAGACAACCCTGTCCCGAAGTCATCCAAAGCAATCGTCAGACTCAACTGTTTCAGTTCACCAAGCATCATCAGGGCCCGTTCCAAGTTTTCCATGACAGAGGTTTCCGTAATTTCGAGTTGAAGATGAAGCTCTCCCCCGCGTTCGAGTGAATGATGGACAATCTCTTTAATCATTGAATTATGAGACTCGGACCGGAAGTGCATCGCTGATAAGTTGACCGACACTTGACGAATGAAATGATCCTCCTTTTTCCACAACTCCATCTGGTGGACCGTCTCCTTCAGGACCCATTCCGTCAGTCTATGGATCAAACTGTACTTTTCAGCAATCGGAATGAACTCGGCCGGTGAGATGAAGCCGAGTTTCGGATGGTTCCACCGAATCAGGACCTCTGCTTGTTCGACCTTCCCTGTCGCTAACGCAATCTTCGGCTGATAGACGAGATTAAATTCTTTGTAATCGGTCATCGCCTTTCGGAGTGAACCGACAATCAACTGTTCCCGTCGATCCGAGTGAATCAATTCATCATATAAAACAAACCGATCGCGCCCTTCATTTTTTCCAGCCCGTAAGGCACTCTCCATCTGACCAATCCGCATCTCTAACGTTTCTTCCGGATTCGGCAAGATGACACCAATCGTCGCAGTTAAATGAATCTCTTGATTTTCAAGGAGCATCGGTTGACGGATTTGCTCGAGCACCTGATTAAATGAAGCCTCAAGTTGTTCCGTATCGACTTGTTTAATCAAGAAAAATTGTGTTCCGTTGTAGCGGATACAGGCTTCTTCTTCGCCGAGGATTTCTTTAATCCGATCTGCAAACTGACGAATGATCGTATCCCCTTGATCAAAACCGAATGTGTCATTAATCCATTTATAGCCGTCTAAATCAATCAACGCCATCGCCATCGTTTGTTTCGAGCGGTTGTATTGTCCATCCACCTTCATCATGTGATGGTCAAGCCAGCGCCGATTGTGCAGCCCCGTCAAATGGTCCGTATAGGCCATCATTTGAAGTGCACGTCGTTCCAAGTGGATGTAGAGTCCCGTGATCAAGATGATTAAAATAAAGATTGGAATCGCCACTTCACTCAAGATGTTCGACGTGATCGGGTCATTTGATAAAACGGTAGTGGAATCAGCCGGGATACAAAATGTCGTTCCGAGCATGCCTACGTAATGCATCGCTGATACGGCTAAGCCCATCAATGTCGCGACAGGGATTAAAATGCGTTTTTTGTCGACATGGCGCGTCATATAAAGCAATAATAGCGCCACATAGGCAACCGTCACGGCAATCAACACTGAAAGAGTGAAGATGCCGGTGTCATAACGGATATCTCCCCCAAACTGCATCGCGGCCATCCCCAGGTAATGCATCATTGTAATTCCAATCCCGATGAGTGAACCTGCAAGCACGACTTTTTTACGCGTAATCGCAGAATAATATAATAAATAAAAGGCAATCCATGCAGCCGTGATCGCGGGTACGACCGAGAGTAACATCAGGACCCAGTCATAATTGACCGCGACCGATAATTCGAATGCACCCATTCCAATAAAGTGCATGCCCCAAATCGATAACCCCATCGTCAATGATGAAAGAAGCAGTGTTCGTTTTCTTAAGGATGTCGCTTTAGCCAAGCGTCGATTGAGTTCAAGCGAGGCGTAGGATCCGACAATGGCGACGATAACCGATAGGATGACCAGTGCCTCTTCATAGTGTTTCGGTAGTATGATCCATTCATTCATTGTGTAAGTGCCTCTCTTTTTGACTGACATTCCTATTAGTATCGTCTTAATTCGTCATTTCTTTCAGTACTGTTTCGAATTTTTATCAAAATCAGGCGAGAATACGCCCAATTCTAAACAATTCGGGTGAAGCCCGAGTGAAAGTGGGAGATGAATCGCCACCTCTCTTTCGGGTATATCCGTTGTAAGGAGGTGAACATCATGTTGACACACAAGGCCTACACATTCAGAATCTACCCGGCAAAAGAACAGGAAATCCTGATTGCGAAGACGATCGGTTGTTCGCGCTTCGTCTTCAACCACTTTTTAGCGAAGTGGGATGAGACATATAAAGCGACAGGTAAAGGACTGTCCTACGGGTCTTGTTCGAAAGAACTCCCGTCGTGAAAGTCGGCAAGACCTTCGCCTCTAGTCAACTGTGTTCCAGTTGCGGACATCAACACAAAGACGTGAAACATCTTGGCTTGCGTGAATGGACATGCCCGAGTTGCGGCATCCACCACGACCGTGATGTGAACGCAGGACTGAACCTCAAACAAGAAGCTGAACGCCTCTTAGCTTCTTCAACCGTCGGGACGACGGGGTTAGCCTGATCAATTTTCGACCGTGAGGTCGGATCACTCAGGAATTCTCCACCTCTAAGCGAAGCGTAGGTGGAGGTAGTTCAAACAGTTTGATGTGTTTTTCGACTATTTTGTACGAAATATACAAAAAAGAGACCCACATTTGTGGATCTCTCGACATTTCTTCTCTTATAGTGTAGCGGATGCAATGACTGCTCCGGTTGGTTGTTCTAAATCTGGTTCAGGTTCGACCGTAATTGCGACGGCATCAATCTTGCCACTGCCTTTGAGTGCAAAGACTGCTGCTGCTTGACCATCTTGTTCGATGACTCCGTTCGCCTGTACTTGATCGCCTTGAATCGTCCACATCTGATACAACTCGCCTTCTTTAAGCGGTGGCAAGTCTTTCAATTGAACGAGCATGTATTCTTTATCGTCTTTCGTAAAGATCATGCTCGATCCTTGAATCGAAGCCGTACTCTCGAAGTTTCCCATGCCGTTCACTTCATCCAGCGCTAACGCTTCTGTTTGTTCTGGTTCATCTTGCGCTAAGAAATAGGCGTTCGCTCCAAGCGATAATAAGAGAACCGCTGCAATGCTCATTAACCAACCGAGTGGGACTTTTCGTCTCGTTTGCTTTTTCGCACGTTTTGTCTCGAGTTCCGAGGCATGTTCCGGTGTCGGCTGTGTTGTTTTCACAATGTTAGGCGCTTCTTGATCCGTCTCGTTTGACGAAGCAAGGACTTCTCCTAAGATTCTTGATTTCATCCCAGCCGGTACCGGTCGTTCTGGAAGTGATTCCGCGATGGGAAGCATCAATTCTTCCATTTCTTGTAGCGCCTGCTTGCAGTCGTCACAAGTCGCAAGATGTGCTTCGAACGCGTCTCGATCGGCTGCAGATAACGTTCCATTAAAGTAATCAATTAAATCATGACAACGTTCTTCCATCAACGTTCCCTCCCTTCCAATAATTTTCGTAACGCTTGAATCGCACTCCTTATCCTCGTCTTCACCGTTCCGAGGGGCAATTCGAGCTGATCTGAGATTTGTTGTTGCGTTAACCCTTTAAAATAGACAAGCTCAATTAATTCTTGTTGCTCCGGTTTCAATGCTTGGACCGCTTCACGTACTTCAGAAGCGGTTTCCCGTTCGACGACCGTTCGTTCGACCGGTTCATCAAACCCACCGTCTCGTTCTTCAATTTCAATTGTCGGTTGTCGCTTTTCACGCCGTAAACAATCAAGCGCAGCATTTCGGGTAATCGTCAACACCCACGAAGAAAACTTTCCTTTCTCCGTATTGAAGTCAACACGTCCATTCCATATCTTCATCCAGACTTCTTGAATAACTTCTTCAGATAATCGATCGTTGTTCGTAAAGCGATGTGCGAATGAAAACAACAGCCTCTCGTATTTATCATATAACGTTTCAAGAGCCTGTTCATCTCCTCCACGCATCTGATGATAAAGCGATTCATCGGATTGAGTATGCATCCTTCTCCCCCTTGTGATTAGTCAGCCTTATCATATAGTATACGCAAGCTGACGCAAAATCGTTTTAGTTTTCTTTCGTTATTTTGATTATTTTTCTCCACCACATCCATATTCCCTGTTCTATCAAAAAATATAGCTGAAAAATCGATTGAATTGACAGAAATACCATGATGGGCATAGCATGAAGGTATCGAGAATACGTGTTGCACCTTAGAATGGAGGAAAATGAATGGATTACGATCAAAAGATGAAAAATCGGGTCAGTCGGATTGAAGGACAACTGCGCGGTATTTTACGGATGATGGAAGAAGGTCAAGATTGTCGTGACGTCATCACTCAGTTATCCGCTGCACGGTCAGCAATGGACCGGACGATCGGTGTCGTCGTTAGCTCAAACTTGATTGAATGTGTCAAAGAGGCTGAAGCCAGTGGTGAGGGACAAACAGAAGACTTAGTTAAGGAAGCTGTCAGTCTTCTTGTCAAAAGCCGTTAATTTAAAGGATGGTCTTCATTTCGGTAAACTTCCGAGCTGAAGACCTTTTTTTAATAGAATCGATTGAATTTTCGAGCGGACGTTTTAGATTAAAGTAAAACAGGTACATTTACTGTGGATACTATGATTCATTTTAGATCACGACACAAACGACTCATATCGCTCTCTTCATTAAGATAGCAATGGTAATTTGTCTTTACTTGATTGATTCAAGCAAGACCATACGTAGGAGGAACATATATGACAGTCTCACTTTTTATTGATGTAGCATGTAAAACAGGCGAATCGCCTGTCTATGACGCCAAAACGAAACGCTTTTATTTCGTTGACATTCCAAACAAGCTGTTCTTTTCATATGATTTGACGACTGAGGCCTTGAAGCCGTTCCAGGTACCGAGCGCGATCACTTCAATCGCTTTAACTGATGCCCCTGATTTTCTCCGGGTGACTTCAGAACATGGTTTCGGAACATTCGATCTGAAAGAAGGTCATCTCTCACTCGAAACGAAGTTGACGATGCCCGACTCGGACCGGATGAACGACGGTAAACTCGATCCATCTGCGCAGTATGTAGCCGGTAGCATCAATGAAGAGGACGGGGAAACGGCCAGTCTCTACCGTTTGCGTCACGATGGCTCGATTGATGTCTTGCTCGAAAGCCTCACGAACTCAAATGGTCTCGTCTGGTCAGAGGACGGAACGACGCTGTACCATATCGACACACCGACTAAAAAAGTCTACGCCTTTGACTACGCACCTGATCAGCCCTTGACGAATCGCCGCGTAGCAATCGATTTAGAAGAAGAAGATGGTTTTCCGGACGGCATGACGAAAGACCGGGATGGACATGTTTTCATCGCGCATTATGCCGGTTCTTGCATCACACGTTGGAATCTTGAAACGGGTGAGAAGCTCGCACACATCGAGTTCCCGGTTGCAAATCCGACGTGCCCAATCGCTTATGAAGATCGTCTGCTCGTCACGACAGCGGCAGATGGAGACGATTCTGCGCATGCTGGTGCCGTCTTCGAAGTCACGTATTAATTTTTGTTTACTCCTCGGTCCAGTCGAGGAGTTTTTTTGTAGACGTCTGTACTAAAACAGGTGATACTAAAGTATCGACGATTATTTTAACGAGGGAGTGAAACGCTATGCGGATCTCAACGATTGAACGACTCCATCAATTACAGACGACACCATCTTTTTTCCCGGTCAACTGTTACCTTTTTGAAGAAGCCGACAGCCTGACCTTGATTGATACCGGGATTTCACTGAACGCCAAAGCAATCCATCGCGTCATCAAGTCCCATCACAAACCGTTACGTTCCATCATCTTGACGCATGCCCACGCTGATCATGTCGGTTCACTCGACTTCTTAGCGAATGCCTTTCCACTCGCCGAAGTGGCAATCAGTTACCGCGACGCAGCGCTTCTTAGCGGTGACGAATCGCTTCGTGAAGGAGAGACGACACCCTTAAAAGGGGGCATCCCGAAAAACATCAAGACACGACCAGACCGTCTGCTTGAAAGCGGCCAACAAGTCGGAAGCCTGAGCGTCATTACGTCTCCTGGGCACACCCCGGGCTCGATTTCCTTATGGCATGAAGGCAGTCGGACGTTGATTGCCGGAGATGCCTTCCAAACACAAGGCGGAATCGCTGTTTCCGGCGATACGCGCTGGCAGTTCCCGTTCCCTGCTCTCGCGACTTGGGATAAAGACGTCGCCTTGAAGTCCGCCCATCAATTGACGGAACTGACGCCCGACATCCTTGCGACTGGACATGGTCCTCTCGTTCTCGCACCGAGCTATGAAATGCGTGAAGCTGTCGATCGGTTTGAACAATTGTTAAAACGCTGATCCCACAACAATCTACCGAACCCTTTACCTTGCTTAAAAAGCAGGAAGTGCGGGAGGTAAAAGCGTAAGTATAGACAATTCATGCAGCCGATTTAGAGCGCAATCCGTCTTGAATCGCATTAAACCGAAAAAAGCAATCGTTCGCGCCCCTGTCGCTTTGAAGACGAGACGAGGAACTGATCGCATCTAGACATAGCGTATTCACTTCTCGCACACGTTTTTCTACACGCTCAAAGGGTCTGACTCAAAAGCGGGAACCACTCTCGATTAAAAGGAATCAGGACTTTTTCCATACGTATCTCAGTCAAACACTCAACTATCTGAAACAATAAACATTTGTATAGATATGGCCGATGATCCCGTCAAAAGTGGGTCATCGGCCATTTACTTAATGGAGGACGGGAACGTTCATCCTCGACCCCTGTGGGAAAAGGTAGCGCGATTCGCGGTGAGGATAACAAAACCGTCCGTCACTCTGATTGATGTTGGAGCGACTCTTGAGTCAGCTCCTTCTTTTTTCATCAGCCCGTTCGAAATCAGCGGGACCTAACTCTTGTCATGACCCTCGATCAGAATGTTCCTCAAAACCACGGCACTTTTTCTAGCGTGTCACTTTCTTGTATTTTCCTAAGATGAAACCCTTCACTATTTCACCGACTCGTTTGGTACAGACGCGCCTCATAGGGCTGTAAGATCTCACTTGCACTCTCTTCATAGTTCGAGAGAAGTAACTGTTCATTCGGTAAGGCGAATGTCGTTTCGACCTGTTCATCATGGACGTTCAAGACGATTCGCCACGTCACCCCTGCGAATTCCCGTTCATATACGTAAAGATAAGGATCCTGAATCGCCAAATCACGATACACGCCATACACCATGACAGGATGTTCTTTTCGTAATTGAATCAACTCCCGGTAAAACGCGAGAACCGATTGCGGATCCTGTTCAGCTGCCTGCACGTTGATTGTTTTATAGTTCGGATTGACCGTCATCCATGGTGCCCCTGTCGTAAATCCGCCTGCCCGGCTATCATCCCATTGCATCGGTGTCCGCGAATTATCCCGCGCCCGTAGCTGCATCGATGACAAGACAGCGCCACTCGGCTCTCCCGCTGCGACGCGCTCCTCGTAACGATTACGGAAGGCGACGTCTTGGTACAGAGAAGCATCCGAGAAACGAATACCCGTCATCCCGATTTCTTCTCCTTGATAGACATACGGGATACCCGGTAACGTGTGTAACATCAAGCCGAGTAACTTGGCGCTCTCGACACGATAGCGCTCGCTACCGAAGCGCGTGACTTGTCTTGTATGATCGTGATTATTCAAAAATTGTGAAGTGACGCCTTTCGGGTACAGCGCATCATACCACCGTTTTTGAATCTGTTTATACCGCAACAGGTCCATTTCTTCCATGTCATCGGCGACTTCGAAATGAAACAACGTCTGTAACTCCTGACGTTCTTCGCTGACATATAACAGCCCGTCTTCGGGACCGACAAACGGAATCTCCCCGACCGTAAACAAGTCTTTCCCCGCAAGAACTTCCTGATGCATCTCCTGTAAAAATTCATGGACTCCCGGTTGATTGCCTAAGTAGGACAAGTCAAACGGATCCTCCACATCGTCAAACGCCGCTCGTTTTTTAATCAAGTTAATGACATCCATCCGGAAACCATCGATACCTCGGTCAATCCACCATCGCATCATCGTGTAGACAGCTTGACGGACGGCAGGCTGTTCCCAGTTCAAATCAGGTTGTTCTGACGCAAACGAATGAAAATAGTACTGTTGCCGTCCTTCATCCCACGTCCATGGACTCGGCGCAAAATACGACCGCCAATTGTTTGGTGGTGTTCCTTTTTCCCCGTCATGCCAAATGTACCAATCTGACTTATCATTCGTTTGATCACGGCGCGACTCCTCAAACCAGTGATGTTGATTACTTGTGTGATTGACGACAAGATCGAGAATGATTTTTAAGCCGCGCGCATGCGCCGATTCAATCAGCTGGTCCAAATCTGCCATCGTGCCGGCTTTCTCCATGATGCCGTAATAGTCAGCGATGTCGTAACCGTTGTCGATATCAGGTGATGTATAACAGGGGTTAAGCCAAATGACACCCACCCCGAGTGAGGCGATGTAGTCGAGCTTTTCGATCACGCCCCGCAAGTCCCCCATCCCGTCTCCATTCGAGTCGTTAAAACTCCGCCAGTACACTTGATAAACGACGGCTTCTTTCCACCAGGTCCGATTCATCTTTTCCATCTCCCGTCTAGTAGTCAATCGATTACTTGTCTAGTGTATCAAGAACATCGTCTGAAATTGGAATGTTCTTCTAATTTTTAAGGGATTTTAAAAAACCTCTTTCATTTTGACTGAAAATTCGCTATTCTTGACGACAATACCCGAAGGAGGAACAGAGATGAAACATTTCGCCCCATCGATCGCCATCGATCGCTTGCCCGATCCCGTCTTCGCAGAACTTGCCCAACGGATCGGTTCCGTCAAAGCCGCAGGACACGACGTCATCACGCTTGGTCAAGGAACGCCGGACCAAACGACACCCGTACATATTCTCGATGCTTTAAAACAAGCCATCGATGATGCAAGTAATCTCCAGTACCCCCCGTTTCGCGGACATGATTTCTTAAAGCAGGCCGTCGCTAATTTTTATGAATCAGAATTTGGCGTGTCGATTGATCCGGCGACAGAAGTCGCGATTTTACTCGGAAGCAAGGCCGGCATCGTCGCCCTTCCGCAGACGATCGTCAATCCCGGTGAAGGAGTCATCGTCCCGGATCCCGGTTACCCGGATTACTTGTCGGGCGCAGCACTTGCCGGTGCGTATCCAATCACGCTTCCGCTTCTCGCTGAAAATAGCTTTTTGCCTGACTATGACCTCCTCGATTCGCTCGACGTCGAACGGGCCCGGATGTTGTTCCTCAACTACCCGAGTAATCCGACCGGTGCGACGGCGACAGCGAAAGCCTTTGAACAGACGGTCGCATTCGCTGATGAAAACGACATTTGTGTCGTCCACGATTTAGCGTACGGCGGGATCAGCTTCGATGGTCCGACACGTAGTTTCCTCCAGACGGAAGGGGCAAAAGACGTCGGAATCGAACTGTTTTCGCTCTCAAAACGATTCAACATGTCCGGCTTTCGGATCGCCTTTGCGATCGGTAATCCATCCGTCATCGCGAGCATCGAAACATACCAGGAACACCTTTACGTCAGTGCCTTCACACCGATCCAGCATGCAGCGACGGTCGCACTTTCAAGCGATCAGACATGTGTCCGTGAACTGAGCGCCTTGTATGAGACGCGACGCGATGCGTTGTTCGGTGCATTAAACGAAATCGGCTGGGCAGGACCGGTTCCGGGTGGTTCGTTCTTCGTCTGGCTCCCTGTTCCGTCCGGCTTCACGTCACAAAGCTTCACCGATCACCTGCTCGACGAAGCGCACGTCGCCGTGACACCGGGTCATTTCTTTGGTACATACGGTGAAGGTTACGTCCGGATCAGTCTGATTGCCGATGTCGACCGACTCGTCGAGGCTGTCAAACGAATCGGGACCCTTCAGCTCTTCCAAACCGCCGTTGCCGAATAATTCTGAAAAAACGTTTGACAGATGGGAATCATTTCCGTTAAAGTAAATCCCAACAGCATAGCTACTTATCGAGAGCGACCGAGGGATTAGGCCCAACGACGTCCGGCAACCACCAGTAATGGAACGGTGCCACATCCTACAGAACTTCTTTTGTTCTGAGAGATAAGTTACGAAATTCTACAATTCGTCGCTTTTTTCTGGTTGCTCTCTAACTGGAAAAAAGCGATTTTTTTGTATAGGGAGGGAAACATCATGATTGAGTTCGCACACATCACAAAACAATTTGTCCGTGACCGCACACCGATTTTTGCATTAAACGATGTCAACTTAACGATTGAACAAGGGGAAATCTTCGGCATCATCGGTGAATCCGGCGCCGGAAAAAGTACACTCTTACGGTTGATTAACGGACTCGAGACACCGACGAGCGGTACGGTCATAGTAGACGGAGCCAATCTATCACGTGTCTCCAAAACGTCTCTCCGCAAACTCCGTCTCCGGGTCGGTATGATCTTTCAACACTTTCAACTGATTCAGTCCCGCACGGTTGCCGACAATATCGCGTTCGCCTTAAAGGCTGCCGGTGTCAAACGGCGTGAGTTCCCGAAACGGATTCAAGAATTAACGGCACTCGTCGGACTCGAAGGATTCGAGACGAACTATCCGAGCCAACTCAGTGGTGGACAAAAACAACGCGTCGGCATCGCACGAGCGCTCGCCAACAATCCAAACATCTTACTCTGTGACGAAGCGACATCAGCGCTCGATCCGGTGACGACGCTCCAGATTCTCGATTTACTGAAAGATTTGAACGCCCGGCTCGGTTTGACGATCATCCTCATCACCCACGAAATCGATGTCGTCAAACAAATTTGTCACCGCGTTGCCGTCATGGCGCACGGTGAAGTCGTCGAAGTCGCTTCGACTTACGCCATATTTAGTCAAGCCGAACATCCGGTCACAAAACATTACGTCGATACGGCACTCCAAATCGAGTTGCCGGAACGAATTTTACGGACGACACCCGGCAAAGTCATTCGACTTCAGTTCACGGGTGAAAAAACAGGTGAGAGTACCTTATCTGAAGCCATCA
The DNA here is from genome assembly GCF_018618725.1 of Exiguobacterium sp. s80. Taxonomy (NCBI): domain Bacteria; kingdom Bacillati; phylum Bacillota; class Bacilli; order Caryophanales; genus Exiguobacterium; species Exiguobacterium sp. s80. The sequence goes on from NZ_JACSMP010000008.1 coordinate 24,193, forward strand.
AACAATTCGATATCGCAGTCAGCATCCTGCATGGGAAGGTCGACTACATTCAGGACGTCGCGTTTGGCGTCTTAATCGTCAGTTTGACGGGACCGACACTGCATGTGAATCGTGCCTTAACCTGGCTCGAGGGACAGTTGCACGCAATCGAGGTGATTCAAGATGTCGCTTGACCGGTTTACGACAATGCTTCCCGACTTAACGAAAGCACTCGGAGAGACGGCCTTCATGGTCGGCATTTCACTCGCCTTCGCCATCATCATCGGAATTCCACTCGGGATTTTATTATTCATCACCGACCGCGGACTCTTTTTCCAAAATGTTTTCATTCGAACGACGTTGGACTTCGCCATCAACATCGTCCGCTCGTTACCATTCATCATCCTACTCGTTGCTTTGATTCCATTGACGCAACTCATCACGAAGACGACAATCGGTCCCGCTGCCGCCTCGGTCAGTTTGAGCGTCGCCGCGATTCCGTTTCTCGCCCGACTCGTCGAAACCTCACTCCGTGAGATTCCACCCGGCTTGATTGAAGCAGCAGAAGCGTGCGGGGCGAAACCGCTTCGCATCATTATCAGTGTTCTCCTTCCGGAAGCATTGCCCGGAATCATTCAAGGCTTGACGTTGACCTTGATCAGCCTGATCGGATTCTCAGCGATGGCAGGGATCGTCGGTGGCGGCGGAATTGGTGACCTCGCGATCCGGTTCGGTTATTACCGGTACGATAACGTCGTCATGATCATGACGATCGTCGTGCTTGTCGTCATCATTCAAGTCATTCAGGCACTCGGCAACCGGTTCGCACGTGTCGCCGATAAACGATAACTTACAAATAGAGAACGCAAGGGAGAGATTACGATGAAAAAACGCTATGCCTTTTTAGCAACAGGATTATTAGGAGCAAGCATCTTAGCCGGATGCGGTGACAGCAGTGCAAATGAAGAAACGAAGTCCATCAAAATCGGGGCGACGAGTGGTCCGTATAGCGATATGGTCAAAGAAGCGATTCAACCGGGACTCGAAAAGAAAGGCTATAAAGTCGAAATCGTCGAATTCAGTGATTACATTCAACCGAACCTTGCCCTCGGGAGCGGTGATATCGATGCCAACCTGTTCCAGCATTCGATTTATTTAAAAACGTTTGCGAAAGAAAAAAATCTCGACCTCACAGGGCTGATCACTGTCCCAACCGCACCGATGGGATTATACAGCAAGTCCTATAAAACGTTGGACGATGTCAAAGAAGGCGCTGAAGTCGCGACACCGAACGATCCGACGAACCAGGCACGTGCTTTGAACCTGTTAGCGGATCAAGGTTGGATTGAACTAAAAGCAGATACCGATCCACTGACCGTCTCAGAAAAGGACATCATCAAAAATCCAAAGAAACTCGTCATCAAACCGCTTGAAGCCGCTCAGCTTCCACGCGCTGTCGAAAGTGTCGATATTTCAGCCGTTCCCGGAAATTTCGCACTTGCTGCGAAGTTCGACTTACTCGATGCACTCGCACTCGAGACGATGAACGAGCAGTACCGCAACTTAGTCGCTGTTAAGACAAGTGACGAAGACAAACAACTGGCCAAAGACTTAACCGCTGTCGTCAAATCGGATGATTTTAATGAAGTGATCGAAAAATCATTCAAAGGATTCAGCAAACCAGACTGGGCGAATTGAGCAGAAGTGTCACTTTTACGGAAAGACCTTATTCTCGCCACTTCTCAAAAGAATAAACGCCATAAAAAACCGGACGGCTCCACCTCCTTTCAATAACAGGGGTGGGCCGTCCGGTTTTTCGATAGTATCTCTGTTACTCGTCGCTCCCCCTTCCCGAATCGCAGCCTTTCTCAGGTCTTCTTCCATTAGAAAGCCTAAAAAGATTTGCTTCCACGTGACTCCTACGGGAAAAAGCGCAAGGCTTGCTTGCGCTGTCAGAGGCAGGCGAGACCCTGCATCTTGACCTGTAAGGGAAAGAGGCAACGGCTTGCGCCTCGCCCGAGGAAAGCACGGGAAGTAAGAATCTTTCGTACCACTTATATCAACCACCTACGTTTTTTGATTCGTAAGATATCACGTTTCCCGGGACTCAAGACAAACCAAAAAGCCTAGGTTCCCATTGACGAGAACCTAGGCTTTACTTTAGTTCGTGCTATTTTCACGGTGTTCTAAAGTTAATCGTAAAGTACGGTGCATCTTTTCTAAACGCCACTCCAACATCCGCTTGTTTGAAGCCGCTTTGCATGATGTTTTCACGATGCCCTTTTGAGTTCATCAATCCCCAGTGGGCAGCGAAGACATTCGGATACCCCATCGATAAGTTTTCACCCGCCATCGAGAAGCGAATGCCTTCTGCCTTCATCCGGGCGAACGGGTCACGGCCTTCAGGATCCGTATGCGAGAAAAAGTTATTCTCCGCCATGTTTTCACTGTGTCCGCGCGTGACCGGTTTTAATGCTGTATACGGCGACAATGCAGGTTTCTTGTATTCGGCACGTTCCCAGTTCATCAGGCGTAACATCAATTTCTCATCCGTCGTCCGTAATGCTTTTGAAGCAGCACCATAGAACCCTTCTTTTTTCGCTTCGACGTCCTTCGGAATCGCCAGTGTTGCTTTGACGCGATTTTTATCATATTGATCAAAGAAATACGTCACGTAGTTATCGTTCTTTTCATAGACGGCTGCGTGATCAAGGTTCAGCATGTAGTTCGTATTTCCCTTTCGATAGGACTTGACGACCTTCCAGCCTTTTTTCGCAAGCGTCGCTTCCGTATCTTTATTTAACGTCGCGCCTTGCGTCGTCACGCCGTCCCGGAAACGATACTTCCCGTAATCTTTCCCGTCTTTCGTCAGTGCGACAAACTCCTCTGTCGCTGTCCGTCTGACTTCCCACTTGTATCCCGGGTACTCACTTGTATATGCATCAATCAGCTTTCCCCCACTTTTCGGGTACTCCGCCTCCGCTTGTTCGATTGGAACGCTTTCGCAACCAAAGAAAGCAAATGCTATTACCCCGAGGACTAATACTTTTTTCATCCTGCTGGTCCGCCTCCTTCTTTCTTGCATTACCCTTATTTTAAAAGAAATTGAACCGTTCGAACAGTCAGAGTATCCATTCTAAGAAAATCACATGATTCATTCGACTTGTTCACAACACAGACACATTTTAGTAACATCGCCTTTAAAGGTCTGACAACTTAGTCCGAAGCCATTCTCATTTCATTATCGTACAGAAAATGAACTATTTTCCCCTCTTGTTGAAATGTGTGAACATTCTTTTATTTTCATTCTTTGCAAATCTTATTGCCGTTCTTTCATCACCTAGCTAATATTAGGAATCGTAAGGAAAAAAATACGTGTTTGTCCATATAATATCCATCAAAAGGAGTATGCCATGATTCTTCTCTATTTTATTTATGAATCGATTACGTTTCTCGCGATTCAGCAGTACTTGTTTTCAGGTTGGATGATTCTCGTTGTGTTGACGGTCTCCTTTAGTCTCGCGAACGCACATGACGAAGTTCACTATAGCCAACGTTTCGGATTCGAACTGCTCGTCCCCGGTGTCGGAAACTTATTACGGAAGAACTTTATCGTCGGTCTCGCCACGATTATTACCTTAATCATCATCCACTTCATGTACATGTTTCGGATCCTTCCTCTTGAAACTGCCCTGCTCTTCACCTTTTCAATCAGTAGCCTTTCCTTCCTATCTCTTTTTATCCGAACACACAAAAAAGCGGACCGCTAAGTCCGCTTTTTTTATTTATTGAAATTTATCAGAAGTCGTTAATTTGTAGCGTTTTGAAAGCTCAAGCCAGTTCTGTCCATCTTTTTTCGTCTTCACAAGAATATACGGCAAGCCTTTCGAAACACGAAGTTCGAGTAATTCACCTTGTTGCTGACCATGTGTTTCACTCACTTTCAACCAACGCTTTGCAATTTTTCGTTCGATGACGATGTGTTTTCCTTTTTGAACAGCGCGCCATTTTCCGATTTCAGCTTTTCCTTTGACAGGAATCGCACTCTCCGCACCTTGAATCGAAATGATTGCCGGATCGTGGTCGCTCGCGCTTCCGTCTGCTTCCATGTAATCCGAGTTGATGTTGACAATATCAGATGAAGTATAGCGTTTTAAGTTTTTCGAGATTAAGATGTGATCGAGTACTTGTGCGTTACCATTATAGACATACGAGTAACGTTCTGATTTCGGAAGATCATCGACCGTGTTCCACAAGTTCTTTCCTTTGAGGATGTCGAGTGTTTTCGAGAACTGGAAGTCATTCAAGTCACCAAGAACAACGACATTCGAGTCTTTGACTTCTGTTTCGAGTTCATTGACGAAATCTTGGACGATTGTCGCAATCGCATGACGCTGTACTTCGCTCTTACGTACGACCGGTTGATTTTTACCGAAGTCTGCTCCGTCGCCACCTTTAGAGTTAAAGTGGTTGACGATGACATGGTACGACTCCCCTTTGAAGAGGAATTCCCCGACGAGTGGCTTCCGTGAACTTGCGAAGTTCGGGTCGAGCGGTTGAATCCGTCCCGGGTTACTCGTCAACTTGCCGTTTTCGACCGAAACCGCTTCTGTTGCCGTTCCTTTTTTACCTGGTGCAAGTGAGACGCGCTCCGGGTTATACAAGAAGCCGACACGGATGTTTCCGCCTGGCTGTCCGCCATCTTTTTTATCTTCTGGTGCGATGTCTGTATACGCATACTTAACGCCAGTTTTCGCTTCAATTGCTGCAATCAATGTTTCAAATGATTTGGATGCATCGACGGTTCCACTATCAACTGCACCATCGTTATCTTGCATTTCTGTCAAACCGACGATGTCCGGTGTTTTGAGGAACGTCGCAATCCCTTCCGAGACACGATCAACTTTCCCGGCGTCTGCTGTCGAAGCAAAGTTTTCGACGTTATACGATGCGACCGTCAAACGTGACTCTCCTGTTTCGATGTTCGTCGGTTGACGATCAATTTCACTCGTGACGAGTTTCGGAAGATCAGCTGCTTTTGACAAGACTTTATAAGCAGAGTAGTTGTAGCTCATGACGCCTTCAATCGTTCCTTCAAAACGGTCACCTGATTTCGCACGGTATGACGAACTGCCCATCTCGACGAAGAGACGTTCCGGGTTGACGTTGTCTGCCGTCAAGATTGGTGTACCGCGTTTCGTGTAGACTTTGTCTGCTGTTTGCGTCCGGACCGGAATCGTCCGGTTTGCTTGTGGACCTGTAACGATGGCATTCGGAAGTGCAACACGCATCCCTTCGACACTTTCATACAGGTCGATTGCATCTTCTTCCGGATCAAAGTTCGCGAACGCATCGTTATCGACGACATCCGTCGGAATCAAGACGCCGTCCCCACCGAGGACGATGCTTGCAGGTAATCCTTCGTTAAGTGCTCCTTTAACGAGGTTGACAGCACTGAGCTCTGTCACAGGCAAGTCTGTCTCCGCTTTATCACTATATCCACCTAATAGCCATTCTTTCACATATCCAGTTGTCGCGACCTTTTGTCCGACTGCCGCTCCGTGGTTTTTCGAATACACTAAGATACCTTCAGATGTCTTACTGTTATTATCCGGATTCGGATCCTGCATGTAGAAGTTGTTTGCATCCACGATATACGTGACGACACCTGTCGTCCGGACGAGTTGATCGGCGTATGGAGACAAATGTGCAATTCCTTGGATACTGCTGATTTTCGTGAGGGGTGGTGCGATGTAATATTTGAACGTCGAAACGGCTGACGTTTTACCATTCTTGACGACGACTGCTTGAATCGTCATTTCCTCATTAATTGTGATCGGCTCTGAGTAAACCGGACTTTCAACTGTCGGTGTTAATCCATCGACTGTATAGTGAATCGTCCCTTCCCCTGTAAGCGTTACTTTATCACCACGCTCAACTTCGCCGACTGGGTCAGCCGTTGGTGCAACGAGAATATCACCTGCTTCTGCTTTATGTGATCCTAAATCTGTTAATGTATCGACCGGGAAGCTTGTCCATTGTGACGGTTCATATGTTTTTGAACCGGTCGTCACGTTTGTGTTACGGACGAGCGTCGTATCTTTCGCGAAATCCGCACTTGATCCGACTGGTCCGATGATGTCGAGGACGACATCTCCTTTTTTCAGGGCAACGGGATCGTTACCGTTGAAGTTCAGTGATCCTGTCGTTTGTTGTGCTTTTGCTTTAATGTCAGCATTTGCACTTGAGTTTGCAATGACGAATGTTTTACCCGGGTCAATCGTTCCGGAAAGCGTGATTTTTGATTCAGACGGTCCACCATTCGTATACTGTACGAGTGTGTAGTCAGCGAGATTGATGATTTGCCCCGAACCATTGTAAATCTCGATCGCTTTGTTATTGCTCGATCCTTCTATGTACTCTGACAGGATGACGCCTTCGCCCTCTGCCCCTACGATGATGCCTGCCTGCGGAAGAATACCTGCTGTTAATGCTCCGACCAATGCCCACTTACCAAACGTACTTCCGTATTTCATGATGTTGACCCCCTATTTAATTTTCTGACACTTCTTTATAGTATCAGAAATAATTTGTAAAAGTGTATGTTTTTCGTAAAAAAAGATGTCATCCTTCGTAAATGATAATTATGGTATCGCTTACAAATTTTCATCGTTCGCTTTTCTTATAATTATCTTTTGGAGTCACTCTCATCAATAGATGTCTTCCCACCGTTAGCAGGTTAAAAAAGGGCATAAAAAAAACGCCTTCTCAGCGTGTTGGTTTTTTTTACATTAGTTGTCAGTGGAATCGAGGACACAGGTGATCAAAACACCTGAAACGACGAAAGCCCTACCTCTCTTTCGTTGTTACGGCTCCTTGGCCGCGCCAGCTGAATCAAGCGTTTTAGCAAGAATCAAGTTGCGTATTAGGTTACGCATTTACTGGGATTTTTAGAGTTTCGCTCGGATGAGCTGAAAAGTATCGAATGGAAGGTTTATCTTGCTGGGTCAACTTCTTCCCTAAAGAAGAAGGACAAAATAAAAGCGATGACTTATGTCTGACTCGATTGTCAGTTAAGGTCTAAAAATCCTGACCTGATTATTAAATTGTGTATTGTGGGTTAAAGATTCTCACATGAGTGATCATCCCCGATTCATGACATTTCTTAATATAACACAAAATATTTTACAAAGTCAATCTTTTTTTATCTCTAGATTTCTTTGACTAAATCAAGTTGATACAGACCTTAGAAATCGCTATCGTAAAGATACAAATAATATAGAAGAAACGAGGTACACATTATGCCGACAAACCGGTTGATTCACGAAACAAGCCCTTACCTGCAACAACATGCTTCCAATCCGGTTGATTGGTATCCGTGGGGAGAAGAAGCCTTCACTGCCGCCCGGACAGCAAATAAACCGATTTTTTTATCGATTGGTTATTCGACCTGTCACTGGTGCCACGTCCTTGCCCACGAAAGTTTCGAGGATGACGAAACGGCGACGATGCTGAACGAACGTTTCATCTCGATTAAAGTCGACCGGGAGGAACGACCGGATATCGACCAAATCTACATGACGGCAGCCCAAATCATGACCGGTCAAGGAGGGTGGCCGCTCAGCGTCTTCATGTCGCCGGAACAAGTTCCGTTTTATATCGGGACGTATTTTCCGAAGACACCCCAGTTCAACCGTCCGAGTTTCCGACAAGTCCTGCTTCAGCTGAGCGAACACTATCAAACGGATCCGCAAAAAATTAAACGGGTCGGTACACAAATCGAACAGGCGTTGCTCGATGTCAGCACGGTCAAGCAGCACGGCACGCTGGATGAGGAGCTGTTACACACAACATTCGACCAAGCGATGCGCCAATTCGATGTCACGCATGGCGGATTTGGCGGTGCACCGAAATTCCCGTCTCCGTCCCTGTTGACGTTCCTGCTCGATTATTACAAGTACGCGGAAGACGAGACGGCACTCCAGATGATCATGCGGACGCTGACTGCGATGCGTGACGGCGGCATCACCGATCAAGTCGGCTTCGGCCTCTATCGTTATACCGTGGATGCCGCTTGGATGATTCCCCATTTTGAAAAGATGCTCTACGATAATGCCTTGTTCGCGACCCTTTGCCTCGAGACGTATCAAGCTTCCGGGAATGACCGCTTCAAACAGTACGCGGAAGAAATCTTCACGTATGTCGAACGTGACCTGTTATCGAACGAAGGTGCTTTCTACTCGGCAGAAGATGCGGATAGTGACGGTCACGAAGGACTTTTTTATAGTTTCTCCTATGATGAGCTGACACAACTGCTAGGTGAAGAAGCCTTCTTTCCGCGGTATTACGGTGCAACACCAAACGGGAACTTCGAAGGACGGAATGTGTTTCATCGTTCAAATCAAGATCTCCACGCATTCGCTGCTGAAGTAGCACGCCCCGTCGCAGATGTCGTGCGCCAACTTGAACACGAACGGCAACAACTCTTTGCACATCGCGCGCATCGAACCCGACCGTTTCGGGATGATAAGATTTTGACGTCATGGAACGCGTTAATGATTTCCGCTTTTGCAAAAGCAGGACGGATTTTAGGAAACCCGCATTATACGACCGTTGCCAAACGCGCGCTCACCTTCATCGAGCACCACTTACTCGATGGTAGCCGCTTACGCGTCAGCTATCGAGAAGGACACGCTCAAGGCAGAGGATTTCTCGACGACTACAGTTTTCTCGCGGAAGCTTATCTCGAGTTACATCTTACGACGCAAGAAGTACCGTACCTTAAACAGGCTCGTCGCCTGACGGATGTCATGCTTTCAGCGTTCGGCGATCCGTCCGGTAGTTTCTTCTTCACGGCGTCAGAAGCAGAACGCTTGTTGATTCGACCGAAGGAAGTCTATGACGGTGTGACACCGGCTGGTAATAGCACGGCGACCTTGAACTTATTCCGCCTCTCCCAATTGACGGGAGACTCGCGTTACCTCGAGACGGCGCACCATATCCTTCAATCGGTCGCGGAAGATATGAAGCAACAACCGACCGGTTATGCTTCATTAATGAGCGTCTATTGCCGTATCATGATGAAACCTCAAGAATTGATTGTGTTATCGGACGACATGACGAAGGTCGAACCGTATCTCCGGCGCCTCTTCAAACGCCATCACCCGGAGTTATCCCTTCTCGTCGGCCGAAAAGCAGAACTACTCGAAATCGCTCCATTTATCGAAGACTACCAGTTAATCGCGGGTCAGCCGACAGCCTATCTGTGCCACGACTTTACGTGCGATCAACCGACGACAAACCTCGACGAACTCCTCGCTCAATTGGACCTCTAACAATCATTCCCTTCTGTTTTCTACAAACAGAAGGGTTTTTCAAAAATCTAAACCCCTATTTTCAAAAAAATTCTAATTTTACTTTAGATAAATGTTTTATTGTCGATAGTAGAGATAGGAACACTTATCTTACACCTTAGAATCGACACCCTAGAGCCTGAAACGTCCCCGGACGAATTTTAATATAGGAGGAATTATTCTTTGAACACGACACTATTCACGAAAACCTTGAAGATGATTGTTAGCTTCATTATGGTCCTCGGCGTATTATTTACGTACATACCTGCGCCTGAAGCTGCCACAACGAAAGTAACAACTTATCGTCTGTCTACCGATAGTTATCTGTATGACAAGACGACATCTTCCCGGAAACGCTTGTTGACGATCAAGACCGGAACAATCGTTTCATCTACGTATGTTTCTACTTCTGGTGATTTCAGAAGAATATCATATAGTGGAAAAACGGGATATGTTGCGGCAAGCTCTCTAACCCCCTACTATCAAAAACAATCAATTAGCGGGCAACGCTTTATCACTTCTAAAGAAATGACCATTTACCAATCTGCTGTGACTACATCAAAAAAAATCGCATCGCTGGACGCGAACGATGTTTACTATACTTC
>NZ_JACSMP010000008.1:34229-138751 GCF_018618725.1 Exiguobacterium sp. s80
GTCTATGATGGAAAAACTGGTTACATCCAAGCCTTGAATGTAAATCCAATTAGTTACAAAAGCGTGACTGGGACGACGTATAAAACAACCGATGCTTATAGCCTCCGCCATTATGCTGGAACGGGCTATCCACGACATTCTGTTATCCCGGCCGGAACTTCTCTGAAACCAACAGGACGCATTGGCGATTGGTATCGAATTTCTTACGCTGGAAAAACAGGCTATATGTATAAAGAAGCTTTTGCCGGTGCTTCAAAGCAAAATGTTGTTACGATTCCGGAAACGACTTTCAAGACAAGGTTAACAACGTCTCTTTATGACTCAACAGGCCTCTCTAAAAAATCACTTTTAATAATTCCGAGTAACACTATCCTTAAATCATCTGCTGAATCTGGACTATATCACCGCGTGACTTACAAAGAGAAAACCGGATATATTTTAACAACAGCACTAATTAAACAGACGAATACTTTTAAAAAACAATCAATTAGCGGGCAACGCTTTATTACTTCTAAAGAAATGACCATTTACCAATCTGCTGTGACTACATCAAAAAAAATCGCATCGCTGGACGCGAACGATGTTTACTATACTTCTCAAAAAGTCACTAATCCCTACGGTGAAGTGTGGTATCGTGTCGTCTATGATGGAAAAACTGGTTACATCCAAGCCTTGAATGTAAATCCAATTAGTTACAAAAGCGTGACTGGGACGACGTATAAAACAACAGTTCCTTCTAGCCTCTATCACTATGCTGGAACGGGCTATCCACGACATTCTGTTATCCCAGCCGGAACTTCTCTAAAACCAACAGGACGCATTGGCGATTGGTATCGAATTTCTTATGCTGGAAAAACAGGCTATATGTATATCGCTACAGCAGAAAATATAAAAGGTTCGAGATACAAATTATCCACTTCAGTTGATATAAAAGAAACACCTGAGGAATCTTCAAGAACTCTCGATACTTTAGATAAAGAAAATGTCTTTTACACGTCGCAACGCGTGAAAATTGATTCTTCATCATGGTACAGAGTTACAAAAGATGGTAAAACAGGTTATATTTTATTTAAAGAAGGAACATCAGCATCGTATCTATCTAAAAAAGTATCAATGAGAACTACAAACACAACCTTATTACGATCCTACGCCGGATCATCTTACTCAATTAAGAAAACCATTCCTAGCGGAGTAAATATCCAAGTCACAGGAACAATCAATGAGTGGTATAGAATCACTTATGGCGGTGTTACAGGTTATGCTCATTCATCAACTATATCAAACACAATAAAAAGTCAAGATTTATCCCCAAAAAGGTATATTTTATCCAAATCAGTAAACATTAAAGAACAACCTTATTCTACAGCTAAGACATTAAAAGTATTATCGCCTGGCAATGTTTATTACACTAAAACTTTGTTTACTGATGGGTATAATGAAAATTGGCATAGAGTCTCTATTGATGGTCAATTAGGATATTTACCTATTAATCAAGGATCACCGATTTCTTATAAATCTTTACCTTCACATCAATATATTACTAAATCTACAACTTTATTACGATCATATGCCGGAATATCTTATTCTGCTATTAAAACAATTCCAAATGACACAGTTCTCTCTGTCAGTGGTCAAATTGGTGATTGGTTGAGAATTAGTTTTGATGGAAAAACTGGATATGCTTCTATTGAAACTCTTGAAGCATACACTAAAACCCAAACAATCAATGGGTCACGCTTCTTACTAAATAATTCACTTGCAGTTAAAGTGTCACCCGATGACACAGCAGCTACAATAACAACTTTAGGTTCAGGAAACGTATATTATACTTCAAAACTCGTCACGACATTCACGAACAGCCAGTGGCATAAAATCACGGTCGATGGTAAGACGGGGTACGTCAAACTCGGTCAAGCGACGTCACCAATCAGCTACACGGCAAAAGACAAGCTGTATGTAAGAGCAACTGCGCCTACTTCACTTCGCTCGTACGTCGGTGATTCTTACAACGTCTTAACGACGATTCCTGCAAACATCGTCCTGACCGTCACTGGTCAAATCGGAAACTGGTATAAAGTCAGCTACGATGGTAAAACAGGCTATGCGTATAATGGCACACTCGTCACAACATCATCGAAATTGAACGTTTACAACTCGGTTTCGACACCGTACTCGTTCGACAGTTTCATCAGTGCACAAATGAAATTGTACCCATCACCGCAAACTGATCTGTACAAAAATAAGATCATGTATGTCAGTGCTGGTTACGTCCGACTCGGCGGTAGACTGGACCCCGTTTACGGAACGCTTGCAAGCGTCACAGCGACGACACCACTCAACATTCGTTCAGGCGCGACGACAGCGAGTCACATCTATGGTCAGTTCAAGCCAAACAACTTGATTAAAGTCTACCAAAACGTCAGCGGTTTCTATACGACGTATCCGCGTGTCTACAGTTCATCTTCGAACTACTCGACAATCCAGTGGTTAAATGCACTCGAGTCAGACGTCCGTGATATCGCTGATCCCTTGAAGGTCGACGGTAACTCACAATCATTCTATCAATTCCTTGATTTATCGAAGTCGACGGGTGCTTCTGCCGCGACGCTCGATAAAGTCATCGGTTCAAAAGGCATCTTTGCAAAATGTACGACAGGAAGTTGCGGACAAGCTTTCATCGACGCAGGTTCAAAATATACAGTCAATGAAGCATACCTCATCTCGCATGCGATGCTTGAAACAGGCAACGGCACGTCGACACTCGCGATGGGTGTGACATGGAACGGACGTAAAGTCTACAACATGTACGGAATCGGTGCATATGACTATGATGCGATCAATACTGGCGCAGCTTACGCGTATAGCCAAGGCTGGTTCACACCGGAAGCAGCAATCATTGGTGGTGCGGAGTTCATTAGCACGAAGTACATCCATAATGCCTACGACCAAAACACGCTTTACAAAATGCGCTGGAGTCCGACGCGCCCTGGTTCCCATCAATATGCAACAGACATGGGCTGGGCCGTTAAACAGACGTACCAACTCTATAACCTCTATAAACAGATGGACAGTTATACGGCCGTCTTCGATATTCCAGTTTTTGCACGATAAGCACGACTTTGCTTCGCAACAAAAAAACGCTGTTCCCGTCATTGCGGAAACAGCGTTTTTTCTTTGACCGATGATTATGATTGCTCATTCATTTTAGCTTGGACCGTCAAAGGAGCTAGCATCGTTACCCACAGGGCAACCACTCCAGAAACAAGAATCACAATATCGCGTTCGAATCCAAGGGTCAACAACGTAATACAACTTGCGACCAGTACGAGACAGAGCGTCGCGATCATGACATGACGCGATTGTTTCAACATTTTTCTCATGTGGCATCTCTCCTTTCCTTCCATACTCGCTTACTATTCTAACAAAGATCAGGCCGCTTGTGGGGCAGTGACACGGGATTGACGACGCTTTGTGACGGAACTGTCATCTGAAAGTTTACGTTTTCGGCGCTTCAGACATTCATTTGGTACACTGTTAGGTAAGACAGGTTAAGGGGGATTTTTTTTGTTACACGAACACTCATTCACACGCGTCGACGGTACGACAGCGACGTTAGACGATTACAAAGGACAAGCTTGGCTGATCGTCAATACCGCCAGTAAATGCGGTTTGACGCCACAATTCGAAGGACTCGAACAGTTGCATCAAACGTATCGCGATCAGGGTCTCGTCGTTCTCGGTTTCCCGTGTAACCAATTTGCTGAGCAGGATCCGGGCACGGATGAAGAAATCCAAGAATTTTGCCAAATCAACTACGGTGTCACGTTCCCTGTCTTCTCAAAAGTCGAAGTCAATGGTGAACAGACCCATCCCTTATTCGCCGAACTAAAAGCAGCCGCACCAAACGCAGACGGTGCGGACGACGTCGAATGGAACTTCACGAAGTTCCTCGTCACGCGAGATGGTGAAGTGACACGCTTCTCACCGAAGACGAACCCAACTGATTTGACAGCAGCCATCGAACGCTTACTCGTTCGTGTCTGAACATGAAAAGACCACCGGCCGGATTCTTCAGCGAATCTGACCAGTGGTCTTTTCTATTTAAGGTGTGCCCGGTTCAAGGTGTTCTTTAATCATCTCTTCCGCGAGACGTGTCACGTCCTCGATATCACGCATTTCTGTAAACGAATGTCCCCAGACGTCAAGTCGTTCGATTTCTTCAATCGGCTGCGTGTTGAAGCGTTCGCCCGTCGGTTCAAATGAACTGGCGATCGTCGACTCAAACGCGGCATACTTTAATAACCATGGTTTGTCCGTCAACAACTTCACGACCTGCTTCGGTTGTTTGAACGCGACGTCGCCGACCAGTACGACGGGGTCAAATCGCTCATGGAGCGGGTGCGTGTATTGGACAGACACGACGAGCGCATGTTGGACGTGCTTGTCATTTTGTCGGATGTACGACCGCGTCAAAAAATGTGGGACAAGTGACTCGGCACTATCTTTTGTCTGATGGATGCTTGAGCCATGCTCGGTCTGTACAAGATCGGGAAGAATCGGTTCGTACCCTCGATTCGCCAACTGCTGGTCCAGCTCTTTAAATAATAATAGTGTATGTTCGACGAGTGCCCGCACTTGACGAAATGACAGTTGAATCGATTGATTGATCATGAATGTGACCTGCCTTCCAAATGATATGGTAATATATAGTCTTTTACCCAGCTTAGACAGGCTTCATTCCTATTCTTTGAAAATCGTGCTAAGATTTCGAATTCACGTAGTTAATCGACGCGTGATTTGCTCAGCACGACGAGCGAGACGCAAACGGGATAATTCGCTGTCTAACGTGACGCATTCGTCAGCATCATGAATCGATTCACAGATTAAAGCTGGCGCGTATGGACGTTCGACATGACCAGCAAGTATCACGCATGGTACTAAAGCTTCGTTCGCCCGCTCGGCGACGATTGCGGGTAACTTCCCTAGTGCCGTTTGCGCATCCACTTTCCCTTCCCCTGTCCAGACGTAATCTGCCGCTTCGAGCCGTTGATCAAACTTAATCTGATTCAACAAAAAGAGTGCTCCGGAAAAGATATCCGCCCCTAATGCCGCAGCAACTCCACCTAACCCGCCTGCAGCACCAGCACCTGCGACTTCGTTGACACCGAGTATGTTACCGATTCGTTCGAGATGAACATCGAGCACATCAATCTCTCGCGCCGTCAATCCCTTTTGTGGTCCGAATACTTTCGCTGCCCCGTGCTTTCCGGCATAAGCAGCTGTTACATCTGCCAACACGTGAAGTTTAACGGCAAGCTTTGGCAAGATGATTTGTTCCGTCTCGAGTAAAGGATTGTCCGTCCAAGTAATCGGTTGACTTCGTCCGTCAAGCAACACTGCACCGAGTTCATACAAAAATCCAAGCCCTCCATCCGTCGTCCCTGTCCCACCGAGTGCCAAAAAAATTTCTGTTGCCCCTGCATCCATCGCGCGGAGCACGAGTCGCCCGACGCCTCTCGTATGAAGAGTGATCGGCAAATCGGTTGCTCTGACCTGTCCAACACCACAAACTCTCGCCACCTCGATGATGGCTTGTTCATTTTTTCTGGCATATTGTGCCCGAATCGGACGACCTGCTAAATCGATTGTTTCTGCTTCTGCTTGAACAAAGTCGTTCGTAAACAGCATCTCAAGTGTTCCTTCTCCTCCATCTGCTCCCGGGCTCCAGTCAATCGTCGCCTCTCGATCCCCTTGTAAAATCCCGTTTTGGACGGCCAACGCTACTTCCTCCGATGTCAAACTGCCTTTGAAACTATCGCTGATGTTGAACTACCTCCACCTACGCTTCGCTTAGAGGTGGAGGATTCCTGAGTGATCCGACCTAACGGTCGAAAATTGATCAGGCTAACCCCGTCGTCCCGACGGTTGAAGAAGCTAAGAGGCGTTCAGCTTCTTGTTTGAGGTTCAGTCCTGCGTTCACATCACGGTCGTGGTGGATGCCGCAACTCGGGCATGTCCATTCACGCAAGCCAAGATGTTTCACGTCTTTGTGTTGATGTCCGCAACTGGAACACAGTTGACTAGAGGCGAAGGTCTTGCCGACTTTCACGACGGTCTTTCCGTACCATCCCGCCTTGTATCCGAGCATGCGGAAGAACTCCGACCAACTGACCTCGGAGATGGACTTGCTCAACTTGCGATTCTTCTGCATGGTCTTCACCTGCAAGGTCTCGATCCCGATGACGTCGTGGTTTTTGACGATCTCGGTCGATACCTTGTGCAGGAAATCGGTTCGCTTGTTGGCGATCTTCTCGTGGATGCGGGCGACCTTCCGCTTCTGCTTCTGATAGTTCTTCGCCTCGGAAAGTGTTCCTTTCTTGTCCAAGGCCAACCGTTGACGACGAGAGAGTTTACGTTGTTCACGTGCCAGCTTTTTCTCAAGCGAACGGAAGTAACGGTCATTCTTGTACACCGTGCCGTCCGACAGGATGGCGAAGTGCTTCAACCCGACATCGACGCCGACGGATGAACCCGTCTTCGGCATTTCATTGCTCTCCTGCTCGACGAGCAGGGAGACGAAGTATTTTCCTGAAGCGTTCCGCCGGATGGTCGCGTTCAAGATGCGTCCGACGACCTGCCTCGAATTAGCGAAGCGCACCCACTTCAGCTTTGGAATTTTGATTTTGGCGCCAACGATCGAGACTTCTGGAAGTTGAGACTTGCCCTGAATGTTCGTCTTATACGATTGAACAGGGTTGCACTTTGACTTGAAGCGGGGTCGTTCGTTCTGCTTCTTAAAGAAGCGGTCAAAGGCATCGGCAAGATGTTTGACGCTCGCTTGAACAGACGTGCTATCGACTTCCTTCAGCCAGTCGAACGCCTGCTTCAACATCGGAATTTCTTTCGAACAAGAACCGTAAGACAGTCCTTTTCCTGTCATTTTGTATGTCTCATCCCACTTCGTCAAAAAGTGATTGAAGACGAAGCGCGAACAACCAATCGTCTTCGCAATCAGGATTTCCTGCTCTTTTGTCGGATAGATTCTGAATTTGTAGGCCTTGTGAGTCAACAAGATTTTTCACCTCCTTCAAAAAGAATATACCCGAAAAGCAGGCTGGCGATTCATCTCCCACTTTCACTCGAGCTTCACCCTGATTGTTTAGAAGTGGGCGTATTCTCGCCTGATTTTGATAAAATGATGCATCCGTTATCCCTCCTGACGTTTTTGATTCAATCGGACATCGTTTTTTGATTCCGCTTCCAGTTAATGTTATTATGGACTTAATTTTCATAATATTTATTTGTTTGAAGAAATTATTTTCTTACAGGAGGTCTGTCGCATGGAACGCTGTTCGCTTTGTGGAACACCTTTAAAATCACAGGATACAGCTTGCTCCCATTGCCAGCATCCTGTGACTGAAAAAAAACGATTACATATGTCATCCACTTCATCGTCACACGTATCAAAGAAACGACATCCTCTGCTTTGGACGATTGCTGTCATGACGGTTTTCGTCATCTCTTTCGGTGCCTGGTCTTGGTTTGGTCCGACGACGGCAACGAAGATTGACAATCCGTCGAACGTCCAACCAATCGCCTTATCTGAATGGACAGATGAGGACAGTGCTTATAATCAAACGTATTCAAAAGAGAATCCACCGACTTCATATGAAGTCCTAAAATTCGTTCGCCAATATACACAAACAATTCCGGAGCTCGTGACGTACTCCGCAGCAAATGATTCGCTTGAAACGTTTGCCGCGATTCAGTTCACAACGCTTGAGGCATTCCAGTCAGAGTTCGATGCCCTTCGCGCAATTGTCGCCGTAAGCGATCATCCAATCACGCCACTCCCGCATACGATTGATTTCGATCAGTTCCATTCAAAAGGGACGACGTTCGAAGTCGAGACGACAGAAACGTATAAGATCGCTACCGTTCCGGAAAATCAGTTCGTGACGTATGACGTTCACTATACGGTTCGTCTGCATACCGACCACCTTCAAATCACGACCATCACGCGAAAGGAGGTCAACACATGAAACGATTGCTCTTATTGGTGCCCTTCTTTTTGATCGGCTGTACATCAGATCCAACACAGATTCAAGATGAGCTCGACAACAATCAATATACAAAAGCGGTCGATTTATCGACCGATCAAGACGAGATGAACGAACCCGCCCGTTTGATGGTGCAGCTCGAACAGGCATTAGCCAGCTATCGTTTGCAGGAGGTCGTAACCATCTCAAAAAAAATTGAACAGCTTAATCTTCCGGATGACCATACCGTTCGTGAACGGGCCGTCTCAATCCGTCTCGGTGTCGATGCGTTGTTACAGGACCTGTCGCGCCTCGAAGCGACCTACCGAGTCGATCGCAGTCTGTTGGATACAGGAGTGTCCGAAGAAAAATTTGACGGACAAGGCGACATCGAAATTCGATTCGATGACGAACACTCCCTGATTGCGACCTTCCTCTATGATGACTTCGGCATGAAAGAAGCACCCCGGCAAGGAACAGATGAAATCCGTTTTGAACCAGATTTGACGGCCCGCGTCCCTTTATCAGAAGGTGTCATCTCTTACCGCTTCATCCGCACGACCTTAAAAATCACATATGAAGGCCCCGGCGGAAAACGGATTTATTACTTGAAGCAACTAAAAGACGATGCGTAAAAACAGACAGATGACAAAATGGGACTATTCCGATAGCTGGAATAGTCCCATTCGTCTGCCCACATCACGCGAACAAGAAATGTCGTGTAATTTTTTATAACTTGGCGACGATTTCCGCACATAATTCATGAGTCGCCAAGCTGTCTTCCGCTGTAACGGACGATGACGGTTCACCATTAACGCTCGCAATAAATGCATCGACCATCTCGACGAATCCGCGCCGCTTGAGTGTCGCTTCCCAGTTGTCAAGCGGACGACGGAGCGTGCCTGCTTTCGTTAATTGATCGACCGACGTCACGTCCGTCGCAATCCGTTTTTCATGTGGTCCCATGACTTCGACACGTTCTTCTGTCACACCATTATTCCGGTTCATGATTCCGATTGCCGTGATCCCGTTCGCTTCGAACTGGATCGTCACGTGATGCAGTAAGTCGTCGACCTTTTTCCCGCGGACACTCAAGTTTTCGATTTTACCGCACCCTGTCAAAAAACGTAACGTATCGACGACATGGACAAAGTCGTCAAAAATGAATGGTTTCGCATCTTCAATGAACGAAATCCGATTTTTTTGCATGACGATTAGATTCGGTTGTTCGACTTCTAATAACGTCCGGTGTGCCGACGCGAAACGTCGATTGAATCCTGTGATGAAGTGTAAGCCTTTCTCCCCTGCTAATCGTGTCAGCTCACGAATTTCCTCGATTTCCATCGAAACGGGCTTATCGATGTAGACATGGATGCCTGCTTCGAGCAGTTGTTTCGCTTGCATCGCGTGCACTTTCGTCGCCGAATGAATCATCGCCACGCCAATGCCTGCTTCCGTTAACTGATCGATCGATGTCAGTGTCCCGGCAAAACGATACGCATCACACAGTTGCTTCGCCTTGTCTTGATTTTCCGAGACAAGATAAATGTCTAAGTCGGACCGCTCCGCGTAGACCGGTAAGTACGCTTTTTGTGCAATATCCCCAAGACCAATGACTGCAATTTTCATGAATAAATCCCCCTCAGTTCTTTCTGTTCTACTCATTCCCTATGATACGTAGTTTCATACCTGGCGTGTAGAAAATTCTAGTTTTTTGAAAAAAAAGAGAATTTCCTTTTTTTGTTTTATGCTAGAGACATATTTGAACAAGGAGGGAATGAGATTTTTATGAAAGTATCGCTCAGAATTGGACTGACACTGTTACTGCTCGTCGCCCTATGTCTTCCGGCATTACCCGCACAAGCTGCCAGTTACCAGGTCGTCGTCACTTCGACGATCGGGGCGAACATCCGAACGAAGCCGAGCACGAGTTCATCAGCGACCATCACGCGTCGCGCTCCGTACAAAGCGAAGTTCACAGCAGTCTCGTACTCAAACGGTTGGTACAAAATCAAAGATGGTAGTGCGTACCGCTACCTTTCGAATCAAGTCGCGAAAAAAGTCACGGCAAGTTCGACGAAAACGTATAAAATCATCGTCTACTCGAAGTATGGTGCGAACGTCCGTACATCACCAAGCACCGCGTCCTCTAAAAATATTAAACGGCTCGCTACATACAACTCGAAGTTTAATGCCGTTTCCTATTCGAATGGTTGGTACAAAGTAAAAGGGAAAGTGAACTATTATTACGTCTCAAGTCAGGTCGCGAAAAAAATCACGACAAGTGCACCTGCGACTTCAAGTAGTTATCCCGTCGCCTCGATGCGTTATTTCAAACTCGGCTCCTCAAGTTATGAACTGTCAAAAGCCAGTACGACACGCCGTTATCCGGCAAGCACGACAAAACTGTTGACGGCCCTCGTCGCTTATGACGCCGCTGCCAAAAAAGGAACGCTCGATCAAACGTTCACTTTGACCTACTCTATGCTCGCCGTTCCTGCTGGAAGCAGCACGGCTGGATTCCGTTCGGGTGATAAAGTCACACTCCGTCAACTGTTGAACGGGATGTTGATTCGCTCCGGCAACGACGCAGCAAAAGCCATCGCCATCCGTACGGCAGGTTCTGAATCGAAGTTCGTCTCGTTGATGAACAGTCGTGCCAAAACAATCGGTATGGCGTCAAGTCACTTCATGAATCCGCACGGCTTCTATCATGCGAGTCACTATACGACAGCAGCAGACATGCAAAAACTCGCTAACACGTATGCTGAATACAGTTACTTGATGACCGTCAGTGGCCGAAAATCATACAAAACGACCGTCAAAGGACCATACGCCCGGACGTTGACGTGGTACCATACGAACACGTCGCTTCCAAACGAATCGCGTGTCTATGCGAGTAAGACAGGGTATACACCAGAATCTGCCTATACACGTGTCTTCTTCATTAAAAAAGGTTCGACGCGCTACGGCCTCGTTACGTTGAAAGGAACACTTCCACAAACGGAAACGACATTACGCGCTGTCTTAAACCGTTAATCGCCCGTCCCCTAGGAGACTTTCTTCGGAAACGCTTCTAGGGGATTTTTTTGTTCTGATTCCGTTTAAAATTTCACTTGCATTGGAAGCGAATTCATCATATGGTTAAAGCACAATCAGACGTCTGACGTCTCAATGGAGGTATGACCGTGGGAAATGTAAGTTTATTATTTGGGGGCGTTGCGCTCTTTTTAAATAGTTTGTCCTTGTTTGGAAAAGTTGATTTAAAGAGTGCCGGTGTCTTCAGTTTGTTGACAGGATTACTACAAACGTTCGTTGCGACGTTGCTCGTCATCGGTGCAGCAGGTGATCCGATCTTGACGTTCGGCTATGCGAGCATTTATTTGTTTGCCTTTACGTATCTGTATGTCGGCATCACGTTCATCTTCGGACTCGACGGGAGCGGCGTCGGCTGGTTTTCCCTGTTCGTCGCCATCGCTGCATTTTTCTATGCCGGCGTCAGCTTTAGCGCAGGCGACTGGATGAGCGGAACGACGTGGTTGTTCTGGACACTCTTATGGTCGATGTTCTTCATCGGAATGGGACTGAACCGCAATGTCGATGCATTGACGGCACGCGTCGCACTCGTCCTCAGCTGGTTGACGTTGATCGTACCTGCACTCGTCGGACTTCGTTTCGGTACGGCAGGAAGCAGCTACCAACTGTTATGGAGCGCAGCTGCCATCGTGACCGTTCTCTACTTTGTTTACTCGGCCTTGAAATTGTCGCCGCTTCGCCGACCTGTCCAATCATGATGTCCGACACATGCTACTATAAAACGCGCTGTTCCCTTGACGCTTACAGGGAATAGCGCGTTTTTTGGTTCGTAAGATATCCGCGTTTCTCGTCGCGCGTTCTCTTCCCGAATCATCTCCGAGCGGCAAGCTTTTTGGTTCGTAAGGTATTCGCGTTTTTCGTCGCGCATTCTCTTCCCGAATCGTCTCCGAGCGGCAAGCTTTCGCGCCGCTTCGTTTCACTGCAGGGTCGCTCCTTCTTGCTCTTTCGCTCGAAAGCGATTCGTGTCAGGAAACGCGACGCATCACAGTCTTTCTAGTATTTCCTTCTATCAGAAAAGCTAAAAAGATTTGCTTCATCGTGACTCCTACGGGAAAAAGCACAAGGTGACTTGTGCTTTCAGAGGCAGGCGAGACCCTGCCCCTTGACCTGTAAGGGCAAGAGGCAACGGCTTGCGCCTCGCCCGAGGAAAGCACGGGAAGCAAGAATCTTTCGTACCACTTACATCGATCAGCTACGTTTTTGATGCATAAGACATCCCGTTTCGCATCACTCAATCCTTGGGTTTCCTTCTATCAGAAAAGCTAAAAAGATTCGCTTCATCGTGACTCCTACGGGAAAAAGCGCAAGGTGACTTGCGCTGTCAGAGGCAGGCGAGACCCTGCCCCTTGACCTGTAAGGGAAAGGGGCAACGGCTTGCGCCTCGCCCGAGGAAAGCACGGGAAGCAAGAATCTTTCGTACCACTTGCATCGATCTACTACGATCTTTCCCGCCACTTAACTCCACTTTCCGATTCGGAAGATGTCTTGATCCCAAGCAAAAACCCAGACACCGTTCACTTTAAAACCCCGCTCTATCTCAACGATTGTTGCAAACTCGTTTGCACCTCTTTCAGTGACTCCGCCGTCGGATGCCAGTAATAAATCTGATCCGACTCGATTCCACCACTTCCCTCGAGCGATAACGTCTCGACGTTCTTCAAAGCATCACGGTAGTCTAACGCAATTTTCCGGACGACCGGAAACGGGGCGTTCGTCTTGACGTTTTCCCCGAGCACGCTGAGTACGTCGTTAAAGCGACTGAGCGAAAAATCTGCCGTCAATTTGTCTGCGACAGCCTGAACGACTTGACGTTGACGGATTTGACGACCGAAGTCTCCTCGAGGATCGTCGTAGCGCATCCGCGCATAGGCCAACGCTTCTTTTCCGTTCAAGTCGAGCTGCCCTACCGGAAACTGCATCTCGTAATACGAAAAATCGATGTCATTCGTAACACGGACACCATCAACTGCGTCAACAAGATCCGTAAAACCCTCGAGATTGATTTCAGCAAAGTAATCGATTCGGATATCGAGTAGGTTCTCGACCGTATCGATTGCCATTTCAGGCCCCCCGAAAGCATAGGCATGATTGATTTTATCGCGTGAGCCATTTCCGATGATTTCTGTTTTCAAGTCACGAGGTATGCTGAGCATCTTACTTTCCCCACTCGCAGGATCAATCGTTGCGACGATGATCGTATCGCTCCGTCCCGCCTCATCTCCATGCTGGTCGACCCCGAGCAAGAGAAAGGAAATCGTTCGTTCTTGTTCGACCGCTTCAATCGCTTCGACACTTGCCTCGACCGGCAACTGGACGTCTTCGAGCGTCTGACTCGCTTGATGGTAGACATACCCACCTGATCCGAAGAGAACGAGCAGTCCGATGCCAATGACGGTCAAGACAATCCACTTCCATTTTTTCATATCTCCATCCCCTTCGAATCAAGTCGATTTACGAATCTTGTTGGTTCATAAGCACCATGATTGCATTGCTCCAACTCCCGAACAGGGATGTGATGACACCAATACTCGGTACGTCCTGTCCTTCGCTAAAACGTTGGTAGCTCGCAATCGTCAAATGCTCCGTCTCGTATCTGGCTCGCCCTAACACGAGCAATACTTCCTCTTCCGTCCACCGTTTTCGCGGAAGTTCGATGCCGATGATTTCTAGCGCATTCGTCCATGAACCGTACCGTCGTGCGATTGTCGCTACCGTCGGCCGATTTTTTCCGACCGCCCATTTCGTATAGGCTTGACTCGTTAATGTAGGTAATGCTTCCTGTGCTTCCAGTAATGATTCGATGATCCGACGTTCCATCTCCTGGACCCGTTCCTTCAAAATGTCTGCTTCTGATAATGCCTGCTGCCACGAGTTGAATTGATGGACGATATCGGTCAAGCTCGGCGCCTGATGCCGTTGCGCCCACTCACGATATGTCGCACTCGTGAATGGTTCGAGTTCCGCTTTCGCCGCTCGTAATGCCTCGATGATGTCGGATTTTGTATAAACCACTCGGATTTGCCCGATTTCAGCGCGTTCCAGCGCGATTTGCCAAGATCCAAATAACATCAGGATTTCCGCGACGGTCGGATACTGGGTATTCAGTTGCCAACGAAAATAGGTATTTGCCGTCAGTTCATTCTTCCCGTTCGCAGCGAGACGGAGTGCTTCGATCGCTTCCTCCAGATCGCTCATCACGATGTCTCCCTCCCACACATTCATAGCCGAACGTTGCGTCGAACATCCTCAACAATACCTTGACGAACGGAGCGAATCACGAGTGCTTGTTCCGTAAACGTCATCTGTGAGGCGGACGGCAGACAAAGTCCTTCAGCAAACAAGCGACCGCTGACATCAATCCCGTCACTTGTAATGAACGGGACATCCCGGTAGACCGGTTGCAAGTGCATCGGTTTCCAGACCGGTCGTGACTCGATGTGATCCTGTTGTAAGCGGATGATCAATTGATCCCGTTGTTCCATTCCTCCCGGTAATGTCAAAGCCGTCAACCAGCGATTGGCGCGACTCCCTTCAACCTCTGCTTGGTACTGTGTGGCGTCGAGCATGTCGAAAGCCCGCGTATATCGCTGAAAGATTTTCCGGCGTGCCGCGACGCGATCTTCGATGACTTCGAGTTGTCCGCGTCCGATGCCGGCTGAGACATTACTCATCCGGTAATTAAACCCGACTTCTGTATGTTCATAATGAAGGACCGGTTGCCTAGCTTGCGTCGAGAGATAAAACGCCCGTTCAATCAAATGCGGATCGTTTGCGACAAGCATTCCGCCACTTGATGTCGTGATGATTTTGTTACCGTTGAACGAATAAATTCCGAACGTCCCGAATGTCCCAGTCATTCGACCGTTGATCGTCGAACCGAGTGATTCAGCTGCATCCTCAATCAACGGAACGTCATACTCGGCGCAAATCGCACTCAACTCTTCAATCTTTGCGACGACCCCGTATAAATGGACGACGATGACGGCTTTCGGCAGGCGTCCGCGTGTCGCGGCTTGAATCATGGCTCGCCGGAGTGCCGCGGGTGACATGTTCCACGTCTCCTCTTCCGAATCAATCAGGACAGGGCGGGCACCGACGTAACGAATCGGGTTGACGGAAGCAACGAACGTCAACGACTGACAGAAAACATCGTCGCCCGTCGTCACACCGAGTGTCGCCAAGGCGAGGTGAATCGCTGCCGTTCCACTACTTGTCGCGAGGGCTGCCTCTGTTTTGGTATATGCGCGCATCCCCGCTTCAAAGGCTTCAACGTTCGGTCCGAGTGGTGCAACCCAGTTCGTTTCGAGTGCTTCCGTGACATAGCGTGCTTCTTGGCCACTGAGATGCGGGATCGATAGTGGGATTTGCTTCATGATGTTTCCTCCCCTCTTGATGACAAGTGACGGATCGGTGTGCGATAGACGGGAAACCACTTACAATCGTTCGCTGACGGGTACTGCGTTAAAAACGCTCGGTTCAATTGTTCATACGCCACTTCGTCAAGAATCGACGTCCCGATCGAAAAGAACGTATGCGCTCCTTCACTAAAGGAACGTTTATATAATAAAAGACTGTCTGATGCATCTTGTGAAGTGCCGCCCCCAAGATGCATCGCAACCATACCTTTCTCCTTTGCACGTCGCATCATCTCTGCGAATAACAACTGATTCGGTCGAACCTTTAACTGGCTCGGATCGGACGCCCCGAGGTGATAATGGGCGAAACGACTTCCATATAAGACGATGCACCCGGCGATGATGTGACCATTTAATTCTGCAACCAATACTTCGGCGTCGAGTGTTCCTGATAACAGCTGTTTAAAGTATTCATCCGTAAAGTAATACCGTGGTGCTGCCTCGTGCTTATCCATCGTCAAGCGGTAGAGGTGTTTAAATTTCTCGTACTCTGTCGGTGCGGCGACACGGATCGTGACGCCTTCCCGGACTGCTTTTCGTACATTGCGCCGTGTCATTTTTGAAAAGTCACCGAGAATCGCTTCATATGAATCCGTCAGCTCCACCGTCACGGTCGCTTGGAGTCGCTGCGTCGAACGGCACCAATGCTTTCCCAGTTCGACGTTTTGCAAGAGTGGATGGAACCGAATCGTTTCGGTGATGATCTGTTCCGCACGACAATAGTCGAGAAAACGTTGACGGACTTCGCGGATTTGATCGAGTGACCAAAGCCCAACGAAAATCGGTCCCCCGTATCCGTAGGGTGTCGTGATGTCGTGATATGACGTTCCATCGATTGGTCGTTTCAAATAAGGGTAGATCAATGTCCCGAATTCTGTCGGATAGAAGAACATTTCCGGGATGCCTACTTCTTCAAGTGCGAAGTAGGCATGTTCGTAATAACAATCGAGGCGATACTGACTGACGAGTGCGTCCCATTCGGTCGGATCATGGATGAGTCGTTCATCGCTTAGCGACATCATGGGGAACACCTCCGTCAAGTCCTTTGAACTCGCCCATCCCCGTCTGATGTTCCGTCGAGTTCCCTTCTGAGGAGACGACGATTTTTACTGTCTTCATGAGAATATAGAGATCGAGACGAAACGTCTGATGTGCCGCGTACCATTGGTCTTGTTCGAGCCGCTCTTGCCACGTCGTCGCGTTCCGCCCATGAATTTGCGCCCAACCGGTTAGTCCAGGCAACACATCATGCCGCGTCATCTGCTCTTTCGAATAGTGGTTCAAGTAACTGACGAGGAGCGGACGCGGTCCGACGAAACTCATCTGACCGCGGACGATATTGAAAAATTGTGGGATTTCATCCAGGCTGAGCCGCCGAATCCATTCCATCGCGTGCGGGATCCGTTGTTCGTCTGGGAGTAAGAGGCCATCCGCATCCGTCTCGTTCGACATCGTCCGGAATTTATAAATTTTAAATAACTGTCCGTGATAACCAGGACGAACTTGATTGAAGAAGATCGGTCGACCGAGCTTCGTATAAATGAACAAGGCGACGAACAGGTAAACGGGGAGTAAGATGAGAATCGCGACTAGGCTGATTGTGAAATCGAATGTCCGTTTCATGATGACTTCCTCCTTTTACATAGTCGAAAAGAGATCGAGTTGTCGTTTGATGACATCAGCTTCGTTAAAATGTTTCATTGCCCGTTCGAATCCGGCCCGTCCCATCTCTGACGCCTGTTGCGGGTGTTTGACAAGATCACTCATTCTTGCTGCCAACTGCGTTTCGTCATGGACTTCGACTAAATAACCGGTCGTGCCATCGATGACTTCTTCCCGGCAGCCGCGGATGTTCGTTGCGATGACCGGTTTCGCCGTCGCCATCGCCTCGATGATTGAGCGCGGGACCCCTTCTCGGTGCGATGGCAGGACAAAGGCATCTACTTGTTGTAAAAGTCGTGGCACATCTTCAACGAACCCTCGATACTCGATATTCGGAATCTCGCGTAGACGTTCGAGGAAACGATGTTTCGTCGTTTGATCCCGTTCGCTCTCCATCATTTCACCGGCGATGATCAAGCGGACATCCGGGTCTTGCGACACGACGTTTTCAAAAGCATTCAGAAGTTCGAGCACTCCTTTTTCCTCGACAATCCGTCCGATGAACAGGAAGGTGAAAGCTTCGTTTCCTTGCCGCGCCTGTGGATAGAATCGGGTCAAATCGATACCGTTCCCTAAATGCATCAACCGTTTCGTCGCCTTAAAACGTTTCCGGTTTGCCAGTTCATAATCTTCCCCGCTTTGGAGCAGGAGGTAATCCGTCGCGAAACGGGCGAGCCATTTTTCGACGGAATAGGTCAATTGATACGTCACCCGTCCCATCTTTTCATGAAAGTAAAAGCCGTGTGCCGTGTAGACGATATGCTTCGTCCCCGCTCGTTTCGCTGCGACCCGTCCGAGCGCTGCCGCGACAGGTGTGTGGACATGGACGGCGTCATAGCGACCCGTCTTTAAAATGTGAACGATCGAGCGGACAGTCTTCCAATTACTCGTCCAGTCAATTTTCCGTTCAATTGGAATGTCATGCATCGCAAAGCCTTGTGCTGCCAGCTTGTCAGAGGCTCCCGTGTCGGCACAGGCAATCCCGACATCATGCCCTGCGTCGCGCAGCGCAAGCAGTAACGGTTGCAGCATCGTTTCAGCTGTCGTATCAAGCGCGCAAACTTGGAGAATTCTTAAAGACGCCATAAGTGCACCCCTTCCGGTTTTTCAGCTGGTGCGAGCATCCCTTTGATGTCGACGACGACACCACGCCCCACTTTGAGTAAGTGTTTCGCGAGTAGCCAGTTTCCTTCGACGTACTCTTCATGACTGACGGCGAAGATGACGACGTCGGCTGGTTTAAGCTCTGTCATGTCGAGCAGATCAATCCCGTATTCGCGTTTCGCTTCATCCTTCGAGACAAGGCGATCGGTCACTTGGACTTCAATTCCGAATTCTTCGATCTCCTTGATTAAATTCGCGACTTTCGAATTCCGGATGTCACTGACGTTCTCCTTGAATGAAAGACCGAGGACAGTAACGCGTCCGCCGAGGACCGGCATGTTTTGTTTGATTAGATTTTTGACGAGTGATGTCGCAATGAAGCGCCCCATCGTATCGTTGATGCGTCGCCCGGCAAGGATGACTTCCGGATGATAACCGAGCGATTCAGCCTTCATCGTCAAGTAGAAGGGATCGACCCCGATGCAGTGTCCTCCGACGAGGCCTGGTCGAAACGGAAGGAAGTTCCACTTCGTCCCTGCTGCTTCGAGGACCTCGAGCGTATCGATGTCCATCCGGTCGAAGATGATGGCAAGTTCGTTCATCAAGGCGATGTTTAAGTCACGCTGCGTATTTTCGATGATTTTTGCCGCTTCTGCGACTTTGATCGATGATGCCCGGTGGACCCCCGCCTCGACGACGGCTTCGTACACTTCTGCGACAACATCGAGCGTTTTTTTATCCTGTGCTGAAACGATTTTTTTAATGGTCTTGAACGTATGTTCATGATCCCCCGGATTGATCCGTTCCGGTGAGTAACCGACGAAGAAGTCGACGCCTGCTTTAAGACCCGAAGATTCCTCAAGGACCGGGATACAATCTTCTTCCGTCGCCCCCGGATAGACGGTCGACTCGTAGACGACGATGTCGCCTTTATTCAGCTGGCGTCCGACAAGTTGTGACGCCCGTAAGAGCGGCGTCAAGTCCGGTTGATTTTGCGCATTAATCGGTGTCGGTACGGCGACGATGATGAAGTCACTCGCTTGAAGTGCCGCAGCATCCGTTACATAATTGACGTCCGCATTTTTTAAAGTGAACGGTGTCAGTTCGAGCGTCGCATCGACTCCTTCACGAAGTTCCTGGATGCGCTGTTCTTTAATGTCAAAACCGACGACACCTGTCTTTTCACCGAAAGCGATGGCGACCGGGAGACCGACGTAGCCGAGGCCGACGACGGCAATTGAACGGTTGGCGATGGGAAGTGATCGTGTTTCGGCTGCTGTCGTATCTGTGATGTGTTTGACTGCCTTATTCATGATGGACTCCTCCTATTTCATCGACTGTTTGATGATCAATGTTTTTCCATTCGGTTCTTGTTTAACTTGTTCGACGGACTCGAGCGTAATCAACATATCCGGTCCAAGCAATTTGCGCATCTCGTTCAATAAAATCTTTTCATGTTTCGGTTGGAAACGCTGATTGTCTGGAATGTAACGCAGTGTGACACGATTGAATGCGTATTGTTCGACTTGAAGTCGTAAGACCGAGTTTGGTAATTCGCGGGCAATTGTCGTAATATCACCTTCAAAGACTTTGCCCCGCTTCTCACTGACGATGAAACTTGTCCCCCGTCCGTCTATCGAGGCGATGACCGGTCCGTTCAATCCACATCCACACGTCTCATGACTGAGGGTCATGCGGTCACCAATCCGGTAACGGATCAGCGGGGTCCCGCGTGTCGTAAAACACGTCACGACGACTTCACCATCCGGTCCGTATGGTTCGATGATGCCTGTTTCGTGGTGCAGGTGCAGCTTCCGGTGCGTGCATTCAGAAATGATCGGAGCGCCTTCTGACGAACCGTATTGATCGAAGACCGGTGCGACGAATGCCTCCTCAAGAATCGATCGCATTTCTTCTGTCACTGTTTCTGACGTCGGAAAGATGGCAACGATTTTGAAATCGAGTCGAATCTTATTTTTGAGTAAATAACGGGCGATTTCGACCATCGCCGTCGGCGTCCCGTCTAACGCGACTGGTCGGAAACGATTCAATTCCTCGATATAGGCGGGAAAGTTTTCTTCTTTCATATGAAAAATCGAGAGCAGCAATTGATTGAGCGGACGATTCATCCGCCAAAAGATCGGCTTTTTCTGATCGACTGCCGTCAAGGTCCGTCCTGTGAAACTAGCCCGTGGCATCCCGCCGTAAAACCCGTGCTGTTCCTTAAAGTAATCGAGATGTGCCATTCGTTCTTGAATGTCCTCGCGCATGAAAGCAACCTGGAGTGACTTCCCGCTCGTTCCGCCTGTCCGTCCTCGGACAGGCGCGTCGACTTCCGACATGAATTCGTCGTTTTGCTGCCGTAACGTTTCTTTTTCAAGGACCGGAATCAGCGCCAACTGATCGAGTGACGTCAGCGGAAGTTTTATGTCGAGCTGTCGAAACAGCTCCCGGTAGTACGGGGTATGCTGGTGCACGAACAAGAGAAACGCATTCAAACGTTCAAGTTGTTCGACGCGATAGTCAAGCGACCGGTCTTTTTCGCGTAATTGCATCAGTTTTTGTTCATAACGGGCCCCGTACCGTTCATGCATCAGCTTTTTGCCATAAATGGATGTCAAAATATTCTGAATAAATATCGGAGACTTATAATAAAGATCTTCCTTAAGCGCCATCTTGGACCTCCTCCTTCAGCTGGTAATGACGTTCATACCAATCGATGAATGCATTGACGCCAGCTTCGACCGTCGTCCGTGGCCGGTAACCGATCGTCTCGAATAACGACGTGACGTCAGCGAAGCTTTCCGGGACGTCTCCTGCCTGGAGCGGCATACCATGTTTGATCGCCGTCTTCCCGAGCCGCCGTTCGATCAAGGCGACGAATTCGTTCAGGCGAATCGGACTGTGACTGCCGATGTTGAAGACCCGGTATGGAACGAAGCTCCGGTCTGGCTGTGGCGCCGCTTTATCAAAGGACGGATCAGCGACCGGCTCTGTCTGTAACAACCGATAGATGCTCTCGATGATGTCGTCGACATAGGTGAAGTCGCGTCCCATCTCACCGTAGTTGTATAAATCGATCGGTTGACCGTTCGCGATTGCTTCCGTGAATTTGAACAACGCCATATCCGGGCGTCCCCACGGACCATAGACGCTGAAGAATCGAAGCCCCGTCGTTTTGATGCCGTATAGACTGCTGTAGGTGTGGGCCATCAACTCGTTCGCTTTTTTGGAAGCGGCATAGAGACTGAGCGGATGGTCGACCGCGTCCGTCACGGCGAAAGGCATCTTCGTGTTCGAGCCATAAACGGAACTGGAAGAGGCATAGACGAGTTGTTCGACCGGATGATGGCGACAAGCTTCGAGAATCGACAGGAAGCCGACGATGTTCGATGTGATATAGACGTCCGGTCGATCGATGCTGTAGCGGACACCCGCTTGTGCTGCGAGATGAAGCACGAGATCAATCTGTTCCTTCGCGAAGATGGCGTCGACGGCTGCTGTATCCTCGAGCGATACACGATAAAAGGTATAGCGTCTCGGATCGAGTTCGACTAAGCGCGCCTCTTTCAACGCCGGGTCGTAGTAATCGTTGACTTCGTCGAGTCCGATGACACGGTACCCTTCCGCTAAAAATCGACGAGCGGCATGAAACCCGATAAACCCTGCGATACCGGTGATTAAAATCGTTTTATTCTGCACGTTGTTCGACCTCCTCAAAGTGGTGAAGCGCCTGGTAGCGAATATAATGAATCGATGTGTAGACGATCAGGAGCATCGGAAACAATTTGTAGCGGTGACGGATTGCCGTTCCGACGTTTCCTGTCCCAAGACCAAAGATGAGTGCATTGACGATGAAGAGGAGCAACATGAACAATAAAACAGCAGCGTAAGGATGGTGTTTCAAATAGCGGAAGTGCCGGATTGTCAGTGCGAACAGCAGGAGATAAACGGCGGCGTCGAAGAAGAAGATGGCGATGTTCGTCACACTGGACCATTGCCACGGGAACGGTGAGAAGAGGAAATAAATCATCCGAAGCGGTGAATAGAGAATCATGTCAAGTGGTCCCGTGACAGTCAACCCGTTCAAGTAAGCCGATCCACCACGGTCATAACTCATCCCGCTAAACAATTGACCGTTTTCCGAGACGTGTGTGAATTTTGCGAACAAGACATCCTGAAAACTGTAGACGATGAAGCCGACGATCAGGACTTGCATGACCAACCGCTGTACTTTGGAAGCTTCGAAATCCATCCGACCGGTCGCATGATTATAAAAGGAGAAATAAACCAATAAGACGACGATTCCAATCGCGAGACCGGAATGGAAAATCGTACTGACGAAGTAAGCGAGGTAGGCCAGTGCCAAGGAAGTACCCGACTTATCCATCGTCCAGCGCACCATGTAATAGAGCGTATAGACAATACCGAGTGCGACGAGTTGATCGCGTAACAGGATCGGCGAAAGCAACAATCCTTGGGCGAAGAAGGCAAATAACAGCGTCGACAGGAACACGACCCGCATCGGCAGACCGAGCAGCCGAAGCGTTTTCGCGAGAATGACGACGGCGACGACGCCGAGGATGACGTTAAAGTATTGTGCCAAGATCCGTTCAGGTCCGAATGCAAGATAGAAGATGCCGAGGAACTTCGAGTAACTTCCGCGAACGACTTCGTTGAACATCGCTGGATCGAGATAGATTTGCAGCCCTTCGAGATGGAACGCCTCCGTATCATCCCCACTGTGTGGCGGGAGCCGAAACAGCTCAAGATCGACGAACATCAATCCGAGACGCACGATGAAGGCGGTGACGAAGACGAGAAATAATGGCGTCGTCTCCGAGTTTTTGAGCAAATACCAGAGCATCAAGATGGAATTGCCGACTAGCATCAACGTGACATAACTTTCCGGTGTCGAAAAGAGCGGCCGCAACAGTTGACTGAGCAATGCTTCAATGATCAGTAGAATGAGGATCGGCCGCATCTTTTTCCCTCCTTTAGCTACTTTGTTCAATCGCGAGCGGCAAGTTCCGCGGATAGAGCGCCCGGTAGAGCGCTGGCACCAACAAGACGATTTGCGTGACGGCGCATAACGCATAAGCTGTCGTCGCACCGTATAACCCATACAGTGGAATCAAGAAACTGCAGGCAATCAGATTGACGGCGACACTTCCGAAAATCGCAAGCGTCTGGATGCGAAATTGCTGGAATCCCGTTAGTAACGCTTGGATGACGGTCGAATTATAGAAAAAGAGCGAAGCGACCATCATCAAGACGAAAATCGTATGGTACTGCACGAATGAAGCATTGTAGAAAATCGTCAACCCCCACTTTCCGAAGAAGATGGCACCGATGATCAACAGGACACCGACCGCGTTTGTCATCAGCAGCATCGAGCGTGTCAGCTTTCGGAGTGCCGGGAGACTTTGTCGTTCGCCCGTCTCTGACGAAAAATTTGGTAAGAGAACGGCGACGAGCGAGTGGATGAACAAGCTACCTAAAACGAGTAAGTAAGCGATACTCGCGTAGTAACCGAGTTCTTCCGTCCCGATGGTTTGACCGACGAAGAGACGCGGGATGTTGGCATTCAAGGCAACGAGTAAGGCAACAAATCCGAGCGGGACGGCCTTGAAAAACAATTGCCGGCCCGTTTGGTAGCGATCGCTCATCGTGATATTTTCAAACCCTTGTCCAATCCGGCGGACGGTCGGTAAATCGTAGATGATCAGCATGATTAAGTTCCCAGCAATCATCGCGAGGACGAAGCCGTGAATCGAATGGGTCGTAAAGAGGATCAAGGCTGCACCCGAAACGTTGATCAGACTTCTGAAAATCTTCGATAACGCGACTTCTTTGAACGCCATGTGTCCTTGGAGGAAGCCGTACGAGAGATCGGCGAACGATTCCATGTATTTATTGAGATAAACGAGTAACGTCAACAGTAGGATATCCGCTTCACCGAAGAAATAATAGACGATCAGTAAGACGAACACACCGAGCGTCAAGAGGAAGAACCGTGTTTTGATGAAAAGTGTGAAGTTCTTCAGCCCGGCCCGTTCCGCCGTCAAAATCGTGCTGGCATTGAGCCAACAAAACATGACAATCGGTGCCGTCAAGGCGAGAGCGTAATTGAAATAACCGATGTTGAGTGGCGTGCTCCATTTGATTAAGAGCGTCAAAATCATCCATTGGTGTAAGGAATAGGCCGTATCGGCAATGAAAATCAAGTTAAAGCGTGATAACTGCCGCGGTGCTTTCATTTATCTCACCTCTCATTCTCGCGCGATCCGGACGACTTCTGGCATCGCGACCGGGCGGCTGTCATTCGTCGCACCGAGCAGGTACGTCCGAAGCGCCTCTTCATCGTCGAGGCAACGATTGATTTCCCGAAGATACGGTTCGACGGAGCCGAAGGGCCGGGTCTTCCCAACTAGAATTTTCTCGAAAACCCGTTCCTCATGGACTTCTTCTTCTGCGAGTAACTCCTCATAAAGCTTCTCGCCTTTTCGAATGCCGCTGTAGACAATCGGAATCTGTTCTTCCGTAAAACCGCTCAAGTGAATCAAATTTTTCGCAAGCGTCGTGATGTTGACCGGTTTTCCCATGTCGAGGACGAACACCTCTCCTCCGCTTGCGAGGACGCTTGCCTGGATGACGAGCCGACTCGCTTCCGGAATCGTCATGAAGTACCGCGTCATCGCCGGGTCCGTCACGGTGATCGGTCCGCCTTTTGCGATTTGTTCCTTGAAGAGCGGGATGACGGAACCACGGCTGCCGAGTACGTTTCCGAAACGGACGACGGCGAACGTCGTTTCACTGTTGCGGGCGATTTGCTGGATGACCATCTCGGCAATCCGTTTTGTCGCCCCCATCACGCTCGTCGGATTGACGGCCTTATCGGTCGAGATCATGACGAATCGTTTGACGTGTGCTGCTTCCGCCGCGAGCGCGACGTTGCGTGTCCCGTAAATATTATTTTTAACGGCTTCGCGTGGATTATCTTCCATCAACGGGACGTGCTTATGGGCTGCTGCATGATAGACGAGATCCGGTTCGAACCGTCCCATGACTTCATTCAGTCGTTCTAAATCCTGAACGTCCGCGATGACGGAATGAAGGACCGTACCATCGGTCATACATTCGAGCTCCCGGCGAATCAAGTAGATGCTGTTCTCGCCATGTCCGAGGAGGATGAGCCGGTCAGGCTTAAATTTAATCAACTGGCGACAAATCTCTGAGCCAATCGATCCACCGGCTCCCGTCACGAGGACGGTCGCCCCGCTGACGCTTCGTTCGATTTCCGTGATGTCGAGTTCGACCGGTTCACGACCGAGCAAATCAGCGATGGAGACTTCGCGGATTTGATTGATTGATACTTTTCCTGACGCCAGTTCGACGAGCATCGGTAACGTGTGGGCTTCGACCTTCGTCTGTTTGATGCGATTGAGTAAAGCGACCCGCTCCGTGTAGGATAAGGAAGGAATCGCGAGCACGACCGCTTCGATTTTCTGTTCTTCGATGATGAATTCGAGTTGCTCGATCGTTCCGATGACGGGGACGCCGTGGATGCGCATTCCTTTGAGTTCTGCGAGGTCGTCGAGTAAACCAACGACGTTCAAGATGTGCGCTTTTTTCTGCTTTAACTCTTTCGTAATCATCTGTCCGGAAGCTCCGGCACCGATGATTAACGTACGTTTACCGAGCGTCCGGTCCCGTTTCAGTTGAAGCGTCCGTCCGCGAATCGCTAAGCGGACAAATAAGATACCGTTCAGGACAAGTCCCGTTTGCAGGAAGACGGCGCGCTCGACGGCGAAGTCGAACAAGGCATACTCGAGCCCGAGTAAGACAAAGCTGCTGGCGACGACGACAAACAGGAGGACACCTAAATCCCTCAGACTCGCATAACGCCAAACGATTTGATAAAAGCGCATCCAGTGGGCGACGAGTGTTAGGGCGACCCATTGAATCAATGCGATTTCAATCGCATTCCGTAAATCGAACTGGACGGTCAGGTGAAGGGGATTGAAGAAGTAGAAGGTGACGACGGTTGCGGCGGCGATGATCAGTGCGTCGACCCCGCGTAAAAGTCCGATTTTCATATGGCGACGATACTGATGCAATGGTGGTGCTTGCATGACTGCTCCTCCTTCCCCGAATCATGAGTGTGGACGGCTGACGGCTTGTGGATAGGATGCATCATCTTTCGTTGATTCAGTTGCTGACTTCTTTCCTAGTACACGGGAATAGACGATTAGTAAGCCGAACATCAACCCGAGTACACCGCCGATTGCCGTGTTCATCAAGATGTTCGGAGACATCGGTTTCGTCGGAATCCGTGCCGTCGAGAAAACTTCCGTACTGCTCGTATCAATCAACTGAGGCAGGTAATCTTGGAACACTTCTGTCATCGTGTTCGCTTGGATGGCAGCTTGTTCAGCTGATCCATCTGTAATGGATAAGGCGATGACTTGAGAATCAAGGTTACTCGACACCGTCAAGCGATCGGTTAAATCGAATAGACGCTTATCGGTCACACCCATCTTTTGGGCGACTTGATCGACGACTTCCGGACTCCGAAGAATATCTTGATAGGTACTGACGAGTGACGTCGAGGAAGTCGTGTCACTACTCTTTTGCGGTACGACGAGGATGTAAGCTGTTGCTTCATACGTAGGTTTAATGACGTACGTGCTGATCAGGTAACCGGCACCCGCAAACAAGATGGCACAGACGATGAGGATCCAC
Organism: Exiguobacterium sp. s80; assembly: GCF_018618725.1. Lineage (NCBI taxonomy): Bacteria > Bacillati > Bacillota > Bacilli > Caryophanales > Exiguobacterium > Exiguobacterium sp. s80. Next base: position 61,291 of record NZ_JACSMP010000008.1, read on the forward strand.
CAGCCCTTTTTCAATGTCATCAAGTGGTCTGCAAATGTTCTTTTTTGATGCATGGTATTCACATGGTTCACCCCTTTCTTACCTTGAACGTCGGAGGGTCATTGGTTATGACTTCACCTTATTTCCAAACGACTACCAAAACAATTAGAGCTTGGTGGAAATGATTAGTTTTTTTTCAGTAGTCGTTGTGCATGCGTATCATTACATCATCGAAAAATATCGTTTCACGAAAAAAAGACGATTCACAGAAAAATAATCGTCGTTCCTTCAAAAACATTCATCTTATCCGCATAAATATCGTTTATTTACGGGTAAATACCAATTTGATGATTAAAAAGTCACATAATCGGTAATAAGTCCTATATGAAGGGTGGATAGACTTTAGAAATGATGTTAAAATCCGTCAATATACCCGAGTCAATTGCCTTATTCATCCTATTGCTATTTGTGACGATTGATTTGTGGACGCGTCCGTTACGCTTTACGGATGAAGTCTTACCGGAGCATTGGAACGTCGTGACCGTCTTTTTATACCCGTTACTCTTTCTCATTTTTTATATCGTGTCCCGTCCGTTATACTTTCCGTTTCGGTCTCGTTCGCATCGACTCATCCTCGTCTTTTTGAGTTATTTGACATTACACACTGTCTTGTTTTTCTCTCGTCCCGCGACGGATGCACCTTTTTCACTCTTCTTTCTTTTGACGACATGGATGTTTCTGATCATCGTCCTATCACTCTCTTCTCCGCTTTTCACTCACTGGCACCGGTTCTTATTTCTCATCCTCTTTTATCAGGCACTATTTTTAGCGAGTTACGCCCTGCTCGTCTCGTTTGGACAATCCTACATCCCAATCGACAACTTGCAGTGGTTACGGATTGGTCCGATCACGCTTCCACAACTCTATGTCGGGGAGCAAGGTAGCTTTCTACGCTTAGCCAGCTTGACGAACAATCCGAACGCATTTGCTGCTTGGCTTGTTCCTGGTGGATTGATTGCTTGGATTGCGGTCCTCCGTTCCATCACGACGAGTGCCTGGCGCCGTCTCTTCTTCTTTGGCGTTTCGCTGGCATTGATATGCGGAGGGCTGTTGGCAAGTGCTTCGCAAACGGGCATTTATTCTTTTTTTCTACTCACTTTATTGACGACCGTTCTATTGTTACCTTCGCGGCGACTACGTCTTCAGGTCAGCGCCTGTTACATCACCGGAATCGCAATTGTGTTTGGCGCCCTGTCGCTAAAGCCGGGACTCCTCCTCCATTTAGTCAGTTTGAATGGTCGCCTTGATCTTTGGCAGGCGGGACTCGCAGCTTCAGCAGATCGCTTTTGGGTCGGTCATAGTTTTGGCGCCGCAACGACCGGCTTATTTGAGCAATTGGGAGAAGAGACCCTTTACACGTTTCACAGTACGCCGATCGTTTTCCTCTATGAGTTCGGCATCATCGGGTTACTCCTCTACGTTTTATGTTTTAGTTTCATCTTGTTTCGTTTAATTCGGAATTATCGTTTTGACGACGTCGAGTCGCTCACACTTCTACTGCTCATCTTCTGGTTGTTGTTGCTTCAGTTTACAGAAAGCATCCTGATTCGACCGGGCGGCTTTTATTTCATCTGGCTCAATCTACTCGCATACGCGACATTCCGTCGCGACACACCAACAGACAGTACCCACACCTAGACGAACACCGACACGAAAGGGGTATGACATCATGAAGAAATGGACAGAACAACAAGTTATCGATAGTTTGGTCGAGGCAAGTCTTGCTTCACCTGCGTTAGACGCTAAAACATATGCCCGCTGGTCCAGTACTAAAGAAGTACCTTCGATCACGACGATCATCAACGTCTTCGGTTCATGGCGCGAAGCGTTGCATGCAGCAGGACTTTCATCGATTCGTCCCTACTTTTCCGATGAAGAAATCTTGACGTTCATCAAAGAAGCCTCGAACCGCCTTCATCCGTTTCATAGCAACAGTTATCGTGAATGGGCGAAAGCGAAACAGGGTCCTTCCTTAACGTTAATCAACCTTCGTTTCGGGTCATGGTCACGGGCCCTTGAGGAAGCACATATCGAGATGACACGCTCCGTCTGCATGACGGAAGAACGCATCATCAATGCGCTCCTCGAAGCATCGGACGTCCTCCCGCGTCTGACGACCCAAACCTATTCGATTTGGGCGCAAGAAAATGGGCATCCGACGGTCGCGACGATTGCCCGAAAATACGGCTCGTGGGTCGATGCCCTCGCGTGCCTTGATATCGCGCCTCCCCGCCGGAAATGGGTCGAAGAAGATGTTCTCAGCGCCTTAAAACAAGCGCAAGCTGAACTTCCTTCCTTCAGCATCATCCATTACCGGAAGTGGGCTGAAGGAAAATCTGTCCCGAGCACTTCGACGATCAATGCCCTCTTCGGAAGCTGGACGTCCGCTGTTCAGTGCCTCAAGCGTTCCCGTGTCTCGCTCTCATAATTCCATTTAAAAACGGGGCTGGCTCAAAAGAAATCAAAGCTTTCGTATGTATAACGTAAAGACGCATCAAGACATCAGGAACGAGAAAAGACGCATCGAAAACGCCGATGGCTCCGTAGGAAAAACGGAAACATCGGCGTTTTATTTTATATGCGGGACGGAACACGCGTTTAAATATCTGCATGAATTTTCTTCCTTACGGCACAGCTCAAAGATTCGCTTTCAGCATGCTCACGCTTATGACGCGTGAACATGCGATATCGAGATACAATCAGTTCGCGCTTCCATCACTAAGATTTCGGAACGACGTAGGAGCCATCCTCCGTCTTTTTAGTATTTCGTTTGTTCAAACTGTGCCGCCGATACGAGCGTCAGCGTATCGTGCTTCATCATGTAAAGGTTTTCCTGATAGTGACCGATATCCGGTTGATTGACGAGCCCGCATAAATTGCGCCAGACTTGAGCGGGGAAGTTGACACCACATGCATAGGCATGGGGATACCCGCCGCCGAAGCGGGGATTGATCTCCGATAAGTAGAGCGTTCCGTCGACATCGAAAATATCGAAATCGAGCGGACCGACCAGTCCAGAACCGGCGAGGACGTGCTCGACGAGTTCGAATACATCGGTCCGGAGGACGGAGCGACTTTTATCCGTCTCTCCGGCTCGCATCGCCAATTTTTCTTTGATGAAGATGGACGTGACTTCATGAGACAGTAGATCGACGTAGACATCGACGCCGAGTTCATGCCCATCAAGAAATTCCTGCACGATTAAGCCGGGGCTCTGTTCAAATAATCGTTCGACTTCTTCTAATGTCTCGACGCGTCTTACGGCGATACTCGCACTCCCATTGCGTGGCTTGACGAAGACTGGAAAACCAACTTCCTTGAGTGCGACCGCTTCACGAAACGACGTGAGGGCATGATACGTTTTCGCATGCGGGATACCTTGCAAGGTACAGTGCTCGAACATCGCGTACTTATCAAAACAAAGCAGACATGACGATGGCGGAGAAACGATGACCGTGACACCGATTGCCGCAAACCGTTCCGTCGCTGTCGCGAGCAACTCGAGTTCAGGGTCGATTAACGACAACAATGCCGTCACCTGCTCGCGTTGACACAATTCTAATAAATGATCGATGTAATCCGGCTGATCAATCTTCGGGACGATATGGTAGTTCGGTGCCATATAGAGTGCCGGTGCAAGTGGATTACAGTCTGCCACGCTGACCGCCCCCTCCTGAAACTCCTGAACGAAGTATTCGACCAGCTTCGCACGACGACCGGCACTCGTAATCAACAGATGAGGTCTCTTCATGTTGTCCGCTCCTTTTATAAGTTGTTCCTGAAGGATTCGCTTTTGCTAGACAAGATTCCTTCCAAAAAAACGTTGAACTGAGACAAAAGTCTCAAGACAGTCTAATCAGTTGCTCCGCTCGACGTTTTCTCCGAATGAATCGATACAATACAATACCAATTAACGCACCTGTACCATCTAATAAGACATCCTGAATCAACCCGGTTCGTCCGCCTGTTACAATTTGATGGAATTCATCAAAGACAGCAATCGTGATTGCCAACGTATAGGCGAATAAACCGGCTAGTACATAGGGACGCAACAAGCGAACGGTCAAGTCGACCAAGGCAAATCCGAGTACAATGAAAATCGATAAGTGCGCTGCTTTTCGAATAAAGAATTCGACAAAACCGGATGCACCAAGCGCTTCAACACTGACTTCTCCGTGATAATCAAATGAGATGAAGCGAAACGCCTCCACAAAGTCCAAATTAAAATAACGGGACAGCCCGGGCTTTAACGATTGCTCTTCATACGGCATCGAACTCGAAATAAATAAAATAATTAGAATAGCCAAGGTGATGTAACCGGACCAAGGAATTTTACGCATATAACTCGTCCTCCTTATTCAATACGCTTCTAGAATACCATGAGTTCTTCTTGAATTTCTCAGTTAATCGATGGAACAATTACTGTTTAGAGACCCTTTTAGTTACATAATTATGTAATTTGAATTACTAAAAAACTTTTTTTTACATTTGATAGGTTTGCGATATAGTCGAAGTGGTTATTTAGTACTATAGCAGTACCGTTAAAAGTAGGAGTTGAGCTTCACAGACCATAAGCTTTATCGTTGGCTGCTCTACCGATAAATCGATTACATTCTAAAAAAGGAGGTGAAGGATGTCCCTCTCCTGACTAACGTCTTGAGCGTCTGACAACCTATAACATGAACCGAGCTCTCGGGAAAAAAATCATGCAACTACGAAAACAGCACAAGTATACACAAAAGTATCTCGCTGAGCGATGCGGTGAATCGACGACCTCGATTTCTGCCTATGAACGCGGACAACGGATGCCAAGCACGCAATCACTTGAACGGCTCGCCATCGCCCTCAACACGACTGTCATTGATTTGGTTGATCCAGAGCACGTCCAGCATCCGACCCTTAGTGATTTTATGAGCCAATCGCTCGAACCATCGAAACCAATCGACTTTAAGCTTGTCCTTGAAGATATACTCGTTCACCTTACACTCTCGAATGAAGTTTACTTTAACGGTCGGTTACTATTACATGAAGTCCGTGAAGAGATGGCTGCCTCTGTCAATCAAGCCCTACAGCAAGGTCTCGAATCAATCGAAGTCTAAAAAACACGATGAGAAGTAGACAGGAACTATTCCCGTGCACTTCTCATCGTGTTTTTTTAGTTCAATCCGGTTTGACGATATGATGAATGTATAATGTTTCCTCTTCATATGTGGCTTCTAACAAACGACTAAAAAAAGAAGACTCCTTACTCTTTTCCGCAAGAAAAACCCGCTCGAACTTTTGGTGGGCTTGTTCAACGAAGCTAAATTTTAGTTCCCGCTCCTTCGATTTAAACGTCAAATATGTGCCGATTTGACCGAATGCATCCGGAAAGGTTTGCTCTTCCATGAATTGAAACGTTTCTTCCGGAAATAAGGTAGAGATGAATTCAAAACAGCTGGCTTGTATAGTCCGTGATTGTGCCATTTTTTTATCCATAACGTATTGATCCTCCGAATTTCATGATGGCTGCCCCTAAGTGATGAACTAGTTTAAATAATACCCTGACTTTAGACCCATTCAAACTAATATTTAAAATATTTTTTTAATCATTCTTCATTAAAAAGTCTAATCCGTACTTTAATCCTTAAACAAAAACAAGGGAGCAGATTATTAATCTGCCCCCTGTTAAAATTCATCCTAATTTATCAAATTCTAAGATGTGTACGGTTTTCCCTGCATATAGAGTACGTCCTGCATATTTCGATAGTTTCGCGAATTCAAAGAGAGTGGTTGGTTCATAGAGATGCTCGACAGCATAACTGACTTTCTCATCCTGATCAGATTTCAGATAAAGATTTAGTATCAACCGCTCCCCCTCCACCTTCTGTCCATAGAATAGAGCACAGTCCTTTACACGTTTTGAAGCGATCGGTTGCGTCTGTTGCTTTAAATGCTTGGCATTATGAACATTCACTAACAGTTGACCATCTGTCGTCAGAAGCTGGCGGATGTTTCGGAAAAATAACAGTAATTCGCCGCGTGAATACCGGGCAACCGTCGTCCCAGGCAAAATCAGCTTCTCAAATGCTTCATACCCGACAGCGTCGATTAAATCATAACTAAGACCGTATACTTTATGCATAAACCGTGAAGAAATTCCATTCAATCGGCCGGCTTCCGGTTCGACGAGATACAAATCATATCCTTCCTCAGATAACGTGTTGAACAAGCCCGGATCAAACGTTCCATAAACGAGGACACGGTCATTCCGATTTAAATACCGGCGATAAAATGTCAATTCATCGATTTCTGCCAGTTGCATCGTTTCCTGATGCAGACGCATGAAACGGTTATCTGCGTTGAAATCATCGAGCACGGTCACTCTCGAATAACTTCCTTTTCGTGAAAATGGTCCAAAGAGTGGTACGTCACCCATGATACATCAACTCCTTATAGGCTTGAATGGCTGTTTCATAATCAGAACCGAGGCGTTCCGGCAATACATCGAACCGGTCTTTTTGATCGGCTTCTAAAATCCATAAAAAGACTTCATCTGTTTCAAACAGCTGGTTCGTCGTCAGTTCGAACACGAATGCCCCTTCGCGATTTTGAATGCCAATCATCGTTAAGGGACCGAGCTTTCCGGCCGTCCGAGGTAAATCCAACTGGGTATATGGAGTGACAAACTGACTTTCGGTCAAGAAGGCCGAGGCCAGCTGATACAGTAAAGGATACAATGCGAGTTGAAGGTGTGGCGCGATCGGTGCGAATGTCTCCCGTTGACGATGACGCAACTGACAAATATCAATCTCTTCAAGCCCGCTCAAGCAGATTTGTTTTCCGTAATCTGCACAGACGCCGTCTTTAAAAATAAATAGCCGATGAGACACGGTCATCCCGGTGAGTGTCGCATAATCGAGAATCCCCATATAGTGTCCCGGGTTCGGTACGCGGCTCGTCGTCTGCCACGTTTCGAAGGCAGCTTCTATTGCCGTTCGACTGACGACGGCAAGGTGTGCCTTGATGTCGAACGATAGGGTATCCGAGAAGGCGACCAAGACCGGAACGCGGCTCATCAGTTCAATGACCGGTAAATCGTGCCGTGTCGGTTGGTCGATGTACAGTAAGCTGTTGATCGTCATCTGATCGAATAGTGCCGGATTGATGGAATTCAGTAGACTCGTCTCTTCTGCGTAAATATGCCGGAGTGGTTGCGGATGCCGGGACGTCGCGTCCGGATAGACACCTGTGAATAAAGACATCAAGGCATCTTGTAAGGCAATCGGTTGTGAGTCAGCGAGCGGTTCTTCGAACGGTACCGTGATGCCGTCTAAAAAATACGGATCCCCAAACAAAACGTCCCCCCGGTCATTAATCAAATGAAACTGGACATGCAGCATCCGTTGTTGAAGATAGGCGACGAGTCGCATCGTCCGTTCGCCGCTCCCCCGAAGAATGAACAAATAGTGTTCAAATTCTTGAAAATCCATATAATCCAGTAAATCAAGAAACGTGTGCACATTGTAATCGTAATGATCGAACGAAAAACGATGCGACTGACAAAAAGCGATGAAGTCCGCTGTCGGTTCAAGCTGGTGGAGCCAGCCTTCACTCTCAGCGAGTACAGTAAGTCCAATCATGTTCATTCTCCTTTCATCTGAGTGTGTAAAAAAATGGCTTCAAACCGTAACGAACGGAATGAAGCCACGCCGTTAATGGACGTTTTTTTAAGATGTTTTAGTGCGACGTTTCGTCACCGGTTTGACGCGTTCCATCTCCCGACTAGCCAAGGGTGCGACCGTAACCGTAGAAGCGTTTAAACACCAGCCACAAGATGAAATCGTACGTCGCGATTCTTTAAAAATGAGATTCATAGGAAATACCCCTTTCTTCCGTTTAGAATGGATAATCAAAATCGTTGACGAATTATCACAGTAAAAAGTTGGTTTTGTCCGGGCATCACTTCTATAATAAGGAGATAGACACGTAGTCGAATCCACTTGATAGAAAGGACCGAACCCATGGATCAATTCACGTCACCCCAGATTGGCCTCGCCCTTCGCCGTCTTCGCAAGAAGCATAACTTGACGCAGAAGGATCTAGCGAACGGGATTTGTAGCCAAGCGGAGATCAGTAAGATTGAGAGCGGCACACATTCACCGACGGTTGATTTGTTGTTTGCGTTATCTAAACGATTACAAGTGCCTTTTTCTTCTTTCTTCGATCATGCAAACTACAAGGAATCTTTTTATCATCTCGATGATGATTTGTTAATAAAGTTTAGAAATCGAGAGTTTTCAACTGTATATGAAGAAACAAAAAGTAAATTAAATCAGATGTATATAGATGAAGAAGTGTCATTATTGCTACAGTATTACAATAGTATATCTGCTCATCGATTAAATAAAACAGATTATAGGACTTGTATAGTAGTGTTAAGACAACTATCTGAAAAGTACTCTTCAACTTTTTATTCACCTAGCATGATCATTCGTATTAAATCTGCTATTGCTAATCTCTATTCTGAAAATAAGAGCTTTATACACAGTAGAAAAGTTTACGAAGAACTACTGGAACTGGATTTCGAAAGTGAAGAGTTACTATTAGATAGAATAAGAATTCTTTATAATTTTTCTAAAACCCTTTTACACTTAAAAGATTCCAAAGCTGCTTTAAAGATTGTAGAAGAAGCAATTGAACAAAGTTTACGTTTTAAGGATATGTCCCTATTAGGTCAACTATATTATCAGCAAGGTTTTTGTTTAGAAAACTTAAATTATGAAAAATCCATTATTAAACAATCTTATTTTAGAGCAAATGTTTTCTTCGACCTTCTTAAGATGGAAGAATATCAGCAAATCATTTTAAAAAATAAAGCTGAGTTCATTTAGTGCTTTTATGCTTTGGGACTAACAATATATTCATATGGTAAGTCATTTTTCGCTACCTGTTTGACTGAATACTCATACGGTAAGTCATTTTTCGCTACCTGTTTGACTGAATACTCATACGGTAAGTCATTTTTCGCTACTTGTTTGACTGAGTACTCATATGGTAAGTCATTCTTTGTTACTTGTTTGATTACTTCTGATGAATTTGCTTCTGCAGTTGCAAAACTAATAGTCGCTAGACCAGCTAAAATCAGTAATTTATTTTTCAAGTTCATGATTAATGACCTCCTAATATTTTTATATGGCTTATTGATATCATCATATAACCTTAGACCCCCTCCAAATATTCGAATACGAATATTATGCGTATTTTGCACATTATTTACACTTCTCATTACTTTAGTCGCGGGTCATACGTCCCGAAAGTTGTGCAATTTTTACATTTAATCCACTCTTGTGTCGAAAATATGTATAAAAATAGATTTTTTAGAATATTCCTTCATACCTATTGTGTTCTTAATCTATCAAAAAAAGCAATCTCCCTGACTGAAACATCCAGCCAGGGAGATTGCTTGTTCATTTAGAAGATCGACGCAGGGTAATGAAATAACCTACCCCTAACAGCAGAATCACGCCTAATAAAATCGTACTGATCGTCGTCCGTGTCGGTGATTCCGGTATAAAAATGCCGAGCAGTAAATTAATTGCGGCAATGATCAGTACAAGCCAGACAATTGTTTTAGGTCTCACTGGTGTCCCCTCCATTCTAATGGCGTCATCAATGTAAAGTTCCCGCTAAGAAGACGAGGTCGCTTTTCAATTTCCCGCGGCGATATGGTATGTTGAGAAAAGACCAGTCTTGAAGGAGGAACGATTGTCATGAAAAAACTCGCTGTGTTTTGTGGCTCAAAAGATGGAGCATCACCGCTTTTCAAGGAAGCCGCCGCGACGCTCGGCACGGTGCTTGCGAAACAGGATTACGGACTCGTCTATGGTGGTTCGCGTGTCGGAACAATGGGTGCCGTCGCAGATGCCATTTTATCCGCGAACGGACAAGCCATCGGTGTGTTACCACACTTTTTACAGGAAAAAGAAATCGCTCATCCGAACCTGACAGAACTCCACCTCGTCGACTCGATGCATGACCGAAAAGCAAAGATGGCGGAACTTGCGGACGGGTTCATCATCTTACCGGGTGGTCCCGGAACGATGGAAGAATTTTTCGAAGTCTTCACGTGGGCCCAGCTCGGTCTCCATGAAAAACCGTGCGGCATCTTGAACATCGACGGGTACTACGATTCCCTCATCGCGTTGTTCAAGCAGATGGAAACCCAAGGATTCATCATCCCCGAGCATGCAGCGATGCTGCTCGTCGAGTCAACACCTGAAGCCTTACTCGAGCGTTTTCGTCAATACGAAGCCCCTCACGTCAAGTCCTACTTGAATACGGATCAAACGTAAACAATCTTAATATCACTGTTTAAAAGAGGGGGTTCCCCCCCTCTTTTTTTAAGCTTCCCACTCCGCGACATACTTCTTCAGTAATGCTTTGACATCCTCTTGAATCTCTTCGTCCTTCAACGCGAAGGCAAGCGTCGTCTCGACGTACCCCATCTTTTCGCCGACATCAAACCGTTCTCCTTTGATGTCATACGCATAGACGTCCTCAATTCCATTCAAGCGTTCAATCGCATCCGTCAATTGAATCTCGCCCCCTGAACCCGCCTGTTGCGTCTCCAAGTACGTAAAGATCGCTGGTGTCAAAATGTATCGCCCGATGATTGCCATGTTTGACGGCGCTGTACCTTGCGGCGGTTTTTCAACGAATTGCCGGACGTGGTACCGATTCCCGATTTGTTCAATCTGATCAATGATCCCGTAGCGATGTGTATGCTCCGGTGCGACTTGTTGAACGCCGATGACGGAGGACGCTGTCGTCTCATACTGATCAATCAACTGTTTGAGACCGGGACGTTCTGCGACGATCAAATCATCACCGAGTAAGACGGCGAATGGTTCATTCCCAATGAAATGACGGGCACTCCAAATCGCATGTCCAAGACCTTTAGGTTCCTTTTGCCGGATATAATGGATTTCTGCCATCGTCGTCGAGGCGTCGACTTCTTTCAATAGCTCGAGCTTCCCTTTTTGCCGTAATATGTTTTCGAGTTCCGGTGCATGATCGAAGTGGTCTTCGATTGCCCGTTTGTTTCGTCCCGAGACGATGATGATTTGTTCGATTCCTGAAGCAACGGCCTCCTCGACGATGTATTGAATCGTCGGCTTCGTCAAAATCGGAAGCATTTCTTTTGGCATCGCTTTCGTCGCCGGCAGGAAACGTGTTCCGAGTCCCGCTGCCGGAATGATGGCTTTTCGAATCTTCTGCATCCCGCGCCCTCCCTTATGCTGAATCGTCTAACGCTGTACTGTCCGTTGTACTACTTCTTTTTTTGATTCGTGTTTCCCTGTTTCCTCGACAAAAAAAGACCAGTGACACAAAACGTATCACTGGTCGTCGGTGTTTAAAATAGGTTGGCGATTGCGTCAGTCAGTGATGCAAACGATGGCGTTTCATCGATGACCATCACACTGCCGGCTGCGAGTACGAGCAGTCCGAGTCCGGACAAGATCCAGCCTGGATGTTTGACCGTATCTTCAGCATCGACGTTCTGCTTACGCGGTGTCGCGTTTTCTGCTTGTTCCTTTAAGCGATCTTTGCGGTACTGATGTTGCTCATCTTTCGACAGTTTCTTGTATGACGTCAAGAACTGCTTATACTGCGGCACGACTTCTTTCGTCGTCCCGTCGAGTTTGACTTGACCGTACTCGAGCCAGACGACGCGCTCACAGAAATTACCGATTTGCGACAACGAGTGACTGACGAAGATGATTGTCTTGCCTTCATCCTTAAATTCATTCATCTTATCGATACAACGGTTGTAGAACGTTTGGTCCCCGACCGATAACGCTTCATCGACGATCAAAATATCAGCATCGACGTTGACCGCGATTGCGAAGCCGAGACGCGACTTCATCCCGCTCGAATATTTCTTAATCGGTTGATCGATGAAGTCTCCGATGTCCGCGAAATCAATGATACCTGGCATCCGACGTTCGATTTCCGCGTCGTCCATCCCAAGCATCAAACATTTGAGTCGGATGTTCTCGCGCCCCGTCAAGACACCCTTCAGTCCTTGCGAAACGGCGATGATTGCGACGTCACCATTGATTTCGACGTCGCCTTCGTTCGCATAGATAATACCTGAGATCAAGTTCGATAACGTTGACTTACCAGAACCATTGATGCCGACGAGACCGACGACTTCTCCTGATCCGATGTCGAGCGTGACGTCACGGAGTGCCGTGAACGTCTTCACGCTCTTGCTTTTACTTTTGAATAACAACTTAAATTTTTCTTTCGTCGTCGTAACCATGTCAAAGCGTTTCGTGACATGTTCGAGTTTTATCATAGACATAGCGATTTCCTTCCTTTAAACAAGCTCGGTGAATGATTTTCGGAACTTGATGTGTAAGTACGTTCCGGCTGTGAACAATAGAAGCGTCACGCTCCAAAAATAAAGTCCTGTTGCCCATTCCTGCCAGACCCAGTTGCCACCGAGTAAACTTGCTCGATAACCCTCAACAAGATAAAAAATTGGATTAAGACGTAATACACCGTGTAAGACATCCGGAAAACGATCGATATTCCATAAAATTGGTGTCACATAAAAGAACATTCGCATCACTGATTGTAAGAAAAGCTGAATGTCTTTAACGAGTGTAACCAACGTTGAGAAAAGAAGTGAGAATGCATAGACAAATATATAGGTTGCTACCATATAGTAAGGTAGTTGAAATAGCTTCCACGTCATCGGGATGCCATTGAGTAGTATAACAATCAAAACTATCAATAACATTGCGAAATGTTGATACATCCTTGAGAGGATTACATAGGATGGAATGGCACTCATCGGGAACTTCATCTTCGTCACCATCGCAAGTCGAGCGTTTATTGAATTCGATCCGCGTAATAGCGCATCGTTGATGAAAAACCAAACTACAATTCCACAGAGAAGCCAAACGATAAATGGAATATTGCCATCGACGTTCTTATTCCCACGAAGACCGACACCAAAAACAAACCAATAAATCAGGATTTGAAGACCAGGGTTAAGCAGTTCCCATAAAAGACCAAGACGTTGCTCCGCGTGCGCTGACTTAATTTCATATCGTGCTAGGCGCCGAATCAATGGAAAATTCTCTATTTGTTCGCGGATGATGTTTTTCATTTCTTTCAACATAATTAAGTTCCTTCCGATCCATAAAGGTACATGTATTTTAGTTGCGTTACTTCTAGTTTAAAAATGACGACCTCAAATTCGCGATGTTATCAAACGAATCTACTTTCGTTCACAGTTCATCATAACTGCCTAATCACACCATTCCTCCTTCGTATTGAATGAATCTCTTCATATTTAAAATAGGTGATATTTATTATACACTTTATCAATTCTAGCCATCGTTAAAAATCATGTCAATCTATTGAAGAAATCGACACCAAACTGTAGCTTTCAAAACAACAAAAAAACTGCCTTCATCGATGTCCTGAGACACATAACGGAGACAGCTCTAAATTGATTACATTTGTACTACCAATCGTCGTCGGAGGTGAAGATAATCCCCATCCGAGTAAGACAATCATCAAACAGAGGATCAAGACGACTAAACTCCCTCGAATTGCTTCATTCATTTTTAGTTGATCATCCTTTCACACGTTAGTCCATTACTTTATATTATACAAGAGAGGATCACTAAAAACCACAAGGAATTTATCAAAAAATGGGAATTCTCCATAAACTTCTCATAGTTTTTTATTCCCTTTTGAACTAATCCGACATATAATGAAAGCGTTATTATTTGTTTTTCACTCACTTTTTCAGTGTCTGCAGTCTAACAAGCAAACCTCTCCAATCGGTTGTCCCGTCGTCCGACCTAAGAATTTACGTTTTTTACAAAACATTATCCGCACAGTGCTTCCCAAAACACTTATAGTAGAAGAAGAGGTCAACGATCGCATTTTGACCTTGCATTCATATACCCACTTTGAAGGAGGATTTCTACGTATGTCCAAATCAAAACCGCTTTACGCGGCAGCTGTCGCTGTCGCCTTGACGACATCGGCAATCGTGCCGGTTGCGCAAACTACTGTTTCTGCTGCAACACCTGTCAAAGTCAAAACGGTCAAACTAAAGACACTCGTCTTCAAAAATGGAGAAGTTGTCAAATTACCAGCTACATATCTTGGTGATAAAATCACGTGGGAATCGTACGACACAAAAAAATTCAACCGTCTCCAAACCGTTGAAGGTGTCTATGGTAAAAAACAAGCTCCAATTGAAATCAAATTAATTATTGTGCATAATTCCAAAAAAGAAGATTTCTCAATCGGTTTACTCCACACGAACGACACACACGCGAATCTTGACAAAGCAGCGAAACGTGCAACTGTCATCAAAAATCTTCGTGCAAGCTATGAAACAGCTGGTCAACCATCCCTCTTACTTGATGCAGGGGATGTCTTCTCAGGCTCACTCTATTTCAATAAATTCCGTGGTCAGGCTGACCTTGAGTTGATGAACTACATGAACTACGATTTGATGACGTTCGGTAACCACGAGTTCGATCTCGGTGACCAAGACAACCATCAATCTCTAAAAGACTTTATTACGAATGCACAATTCCCATTCATTTCGGCGAATGTCGACTTCAGTAAAAACGAACTTCTCGCGGGTCTTCAATCGAACAAAACTACATTTAAACCTTATAATGGGCGAATTTACCAAAGTGTAATTAAAGAATACAAAGGACAAAAAATCGGCTTCTTCGGGTTAACGACAGAAGAGACAGCAGAAATTTCAAGTCCGGGTACGGTCGCTTTCGCGAACTACATCGAGAGCGCAAAAACAGCCGTCAAGAAACTCGAAGACCGTGGCGTCAATAAAATCGTCGCGTTGACACACATCGGTTTCGATGATAATGCTGCAGTCGACAACGATCAATTGCTCGCACGTAACGTTGACGGAATCGACGTCATCGTCGGAGGACACTCGCACTCGAAACTTGAAGCGCCAGTCGTCATCGATGGAGAAGACGTTCCAGGTAAAACAGAACCGACAATCATCGCTCAAGCGTATCAATACGGTGATTTCCTCGGAAATCTCGATTTGACGTTCGACTACAAAGGGAAATTAACAGAGTACAGTGGTTCGCTGATCGACGTTTCTAAAGCAGCAGAAGACGCGAAAGCTGCCGAAATCCTCAAACCATATGCGGATCAAATCGCTGAGCTTAAAAATGAAGAAGTCGGGGCGAACATCGTCAATGAACTCACAAACCCGCGTGGCGAAGTCAGTGTCCGTAACAGCGAGACGGCACTCGGTAACTTGATCACAGACGGCATGCTCAAAAAAGCTAAAGAATACAACAAAGATGCTGTCATCGCGATGCAAAACGGCGGCGGTATCCGGGCAGCAATCAATGCCGGACCACTCACAGTCGGTGAAGTCTTAACGACACTCCCGTTCGGTAACACACTCGCGACTGCGAAAATGACAGGTGCAGAAATCAAGGACCTCCTTGAAATCAGCATCGGTGTCGCTCCAGTCGAAAACGGTGGGTTCCTCCATGTATCGGGTATGAAATTCGAATATAACAGCAAAAATGTTAAGGGCGAACGTGTCACGAAGATGGAAGTCGACAACAACGGGACACTTGAAGCAATCGATCCTGCGAAGACGTACGTCATCGCGACGAACGCTTTCACTGCGAAGGGCGGCGACGGTCTCACACCATTCGCAACTGCTTATGCAGATGGACGCGTCACGGATCTCGGTCTCTCGGACTGGGAGAACCTCCGCGACTTCACAGCATCACTTAAAGAAGTCGATTACAAAATTGAAGGACGCATCGTCGATACAGCAACGATGCCAAACTAAGAAACAACGAAAAGACGCTTTCCCTTTACCGGGAGAGCGTCTTTTTTCATAACGTTTGCGGTACATTTTGTTTCAGTAAAAGAATGATGTCGTCGAGTTCATATTCTTCCGCAAGCATTAACGGTGTATAGCCTTCATCATTTTTAATCGTCGGGTCGGCCCCTTTCTCAAGCAACAGCTTGACGGTCTGCTTGCCTTCGCCTTCAACGGCATGGTGGAGTGGGGTATAGCCGTCCTCGTCTTGCTGATCAATTTTCTCACCTTGCTTCAAGTACAAGGCGACGAGTTCCTGATTGTTACTGTAGACGGCCGTGATGAACGGTCGCTCCCCGAAGTCGTTGATCGCATCGACGTCGCTGCCGGCTTTAATCAAGGCGTCAAACACACCTTCAAGCCCCTTACTCGACTTTCGGTATCCGAGGTAATGCAGGGCCGTATCACCGTCAGCATCGACGGCCTGCATATCACTCGTCGGTAACAGCTGTGCGATTTCCTCGAGCGTCCCCTTTTGAATCGCCGCCATCAGTTCCGTTTCACCTAAGTCCTGCTCGATTCCGGCTTCTTGTTCGACGAATGTCGTCAAGTCAGCAAACAGTTGCGGGACTTGTCGACCGACGACAGCAAGCCCTAAGAGCGCGACCAGCGTTCCGCTCATGACGAGCCCTCGGACGACCCAACGTATCGTCTGCCGATGCGCAGTATCGATTCCGGTCGCTTGTAGACGCCGTAAGACGTCCGGTTGCTTCCGAAACAGTTGTGCGATTTCTGTCGCGAGTGATGCCCTTGCTTGTTTTTCTGTTATGTAGACGTTCATATCAAGATTTTCCACCATCGCCCGACCGACCGTCGAACTGATGATGCCACGTACGGCAACGTCACGCGGGACCCGTCGAAGCGCCATCCGATCGACCGTTTCCTCACAGGCACGTACATAGGCCGCGCGTAAAAAGGGCACCCAGCTTCCGAGCAAGAGGACAAGACGTTTTTCATGATGATTCCGTTTGACGTGCGCGAGTTCTCGGATGATCAAAAATTCACCGGTATCGTCAAGCGACTGGTACGATGCCGGAAGCAACAGCGTATACTTTTGCAAAAAATAGACGATTCGTGGTGTCGTCAGCTGTGGATGGTCGATCAAATAAGTCTCCGGCATCCGCCAAAGTCCGAGTTCTTTCGCCTGATGCGCGACTCGGGATTGAAGATCGTAAAACAAGACGTCACTCACACAAACTTGTTCACTCCGTAACGCCGTCAGCTGGATCCACTTTCTCATCACAACCAGTCCGAGTACTAAAACCACTCCACTTACTATCATCAGTCCAACCATCGGAAATTCGATGATGAGAACGAGTATGCCGCATGCCGTCACGATTGACGTCAGGAGCAGCAACCAAAAATACACATGCTCGCGTCTTACAACCGGTTCCTTTTGACGGGTTGATTGATTCGTTTCATTGATGTCGTGCATGGTCAGTCTTCGACCCCTTTCTTCACGAATGGCCTCTTCACCACTCTTCCCTATCATACCGATAATCCCAAACGGATTCCAAGTTAATTATTGTTAATCCTCAAACAAACTATCTAAATATATCTTCCGCTTAGAGTACGAGACTTTCTGAATGGGTCAAATGATTCAGGATTTCATTTCAAAAAATATTCAAAAATAATAATTTTCAGAACAATCTCGCATTTCATCACGCTTTATCGTCATTCTGATCAAAAAAACCACTAAATCATTCGACTCATATACTATTTATTATAAAAAGAGACGAAAGCCACTATTTTAGATTTCCACCCTTTTTTAAATACCATATAATAACTATCTTAATGAAGAATATGGTATTTAATTTCATGGGATTACTGAATCTGTTCAACAAAGAATATACCATCCAATACCATGTCATCGAACGCGAAGAAATCGTCGATACCAATCGCCTAATCATCCGGGCGAGTGATCACACGACTGCCCGCAAAAAAGCAGACAACATGCTTCGAAAAGAGAACGGCCGGACACAATACAAAATCGAGTGGGTCCAACGCTTTTAACTGAATCAAAACATCCCCCGTCTTCTCAACTATTGTTGAGGGAACGGGGGATGTTTTGGTTAGCTCGTTCGTTGATAGTCCGTTTTGACGATCCGGTCCGCCTTCAGGAAAAGCCGGAGTCCCGTGTAAAGCAGGATTCCGACGAACGCCCCGCTCCCGTCAATTAAGACGTCACCGACGAGAGGCGTCCGTCCACCGGTCAAGAGTTGATGGAACTCATCGAGCACGCCGACGGTCATTGCTGTCGTAAAAGCAAAAAAGGCAGCGGGGACCGGGCGATAACGTCGCATCCGCAACAAATGGACCAGACTGACACCGAGGACGAAAAACAGACCCGCGTGCATGCCTTTGCGGATGAAGAACTCGACGAATGCGGCCGGTCCGAGTGCTGCGACACTGATCGGGACTTCATAATGAAACGAGACGAACGAAAACGCATCGACCCAGCCGAGCGGGACATGGTTCGTCAAAAATGGAATCAAGGATTGTTGTTCATACGTCATCGAGCTAAAACCAAACAATGCTAACAGGATGGCGCCTCCTGTGACATAGGCAATCGGTATCCGGCGCATGTAGCATCCCTCCTTCTACTATCGGAATAGCTTACCATGAAAAACGACTTGGAACCTACGCCTAAAGACGGAGACAAAAAAGCGCTCACCCGTTTAACAGGTGAGCACTTTGCTTAGGATATAGATGTTTTCGGTTCACGCAACAGATGTTTGACTTCGCGGAACGTCACGAACGTTTTATTTTTAGCATCATATAGTTTATAACGAAGCGACTTGAGACTCGAGAACAAGCCGATCGTCGTTGCTTTTTGAAGGGGTGGTGTCGCCGTGTGGGCTTTTTCTAGATGATAGTTCGGCACACGTGGACTTAAGTGGTGGACGTGGTGGAAGCCGATGTTCCCTGTCACCCACTGTAAGACTTTCGGCAACTCGTAGTACGAGCTTCCTTCGATCGCCGCTTTGACGTAGTCCCATTCGCTTTCATCCTCGAAATACGAGTCTTCGAACGTATGCTGGACGTAGAACAACCAAATCCCGAGCACGCCCGCTGTGAACATCGTTGTTCCTTGAATAATCAAGAAGGCCTGCCAACCGACGATATAAATCATGACGGCATATAAGACGACGAGTGACGCATTGATGACGTGTGTGTTGATGCGTTCTTTTTTCCGTGCGTCCTTCCGGTTAAAGCGACTGACGACGAGAATCAACAGCAATGGTCCGAGACCGAACATGACGAGCGGGTTCCGGTAGAGACGATACTTCAACCGTGTCCATTTCGATGCTTCGACATACTCTTCGATCGTCATGACCCAAATGTCACCGACGCCACGTTTATCGAGGTTACCACTCGACGCATGGTGGATCGAATGCTCGCGTTTCCATTTTTCATATGGGAATAACGTCAAGATTCCTGTGATTGTCCCGACGATCGCATTTGCTTTCTTGTTTTTGAAGAATGACCCGTGCGTACAGTCATGGAAGATGATGAATGTCCGGACGACGAACCCGGCTGCGACGATCGCAAGCGGAACCGCAAGCCAGACTGAGATTTTGAGTGCTTGGTAGGCGAGAAACCAAGCGACGAGAAACGGTAGGATCGTGTTGATCATCTGCCTGACACTCGCTTTGATGTCTGCCTTTTCAAACGGCGAGACATGTTTACGAAGCTGGGCGATTTTTTCTTTACTCATGTGTTGCTTCCTCCTCGAATTCGGTTACAGCGTTCACGACGCTAATGAGATGATGTGCTTGAATGAAACCAGGAAACGGCGTTCGTGATGGTGAATTCTTAACATCCACATGATACTCGACCCGACCGATATAGTTATACGCTTAAATATTTTTTATACCAGGTAATTATAGCACATGTTATAAAAAATAAAGCAGGAATTCTCGAATTGATGAAGATACGACAAAAAAACCCACGACGCATCGTGAGCCTTTTGGCTGTCGTTACATTCTTTTCAGCGGCTTAACGGCCGGCCCTTCGAGCACATTTCCTTCGTAATCGAACCGTGAGCCATGACACGGACAATCCCATGACCGTTCCCCGTCGTTCCACTTGACGTCGCAACCGAGATGCGTACAGGTCGTCTTGACGAGATGCAGTTCACCCGTCTCGTCCCGGTACCCGCCGACCGTCTTCCCGTCGTGGCGGACGAGTCCACCTTCGTCACGTGCTAACGCCTCCGCCTCTTTCTCGCCACGTGCGACTTTCCCTTTGACGAGTTCGAGCGCGACATCAGCATTGTTTTTGACGAACTGTTTCGCATCCTGCTTGCTCAACTTCGACCGGTTCGGATCGAACAAGGACCGGTAGCGGTTTGATTTCCCGGTCAATAGATCGGCTAAGAGACGACCTGCCGCGATCCCGTTCGTCATTCCCCACTTTGCGAATCCTGTTGCGACGAACAGGTTCGAATCGTCACTCGTCATTTGACCGACATACGGGACTTTATCGAGTGAAATCAAATCTTGTGCCGACCAAAACTGTTCGATTGCTTCGACCCCGAACTCGTTTTCCGCGAACTGCGCCAACGTTTGATAATTGGCTTTCGTATGCGTCTCGTGTCCCGACAAATGGTTTTCACCACCGAAGAAACCGAGCGTTCGTCCATCTGTCGTCTTTGCATGCCGGAGGGAGCGACTCGGTTGATCGGCACTCATGAACATACCGTCCGGAAACGTTGCATCGACGAAGCCGGAGACGATATACGACCGGTGGACTTCGAGTTTTGAAAAATAGAGCCCTTTTAAATCATTGAACGGGAAATGCGAGGCGACGATGACCTTTTTCGCTTCGATTTTACGTCCGTTCTCAACGACGACGGTCGGCGTCCGCTTTGTCTCGACCGACACGGCTCGTGTCTGTTCATATAACTTACCGCCATTTGCCGTGAAGTACCGTGCGAGTCCTTGTAAGTACTTAACGGGATGGAACTGGGCTTGATTACGTAAGACGACTGCTTTTTCAACCGGATAGGGCAACTTCGCTTGCACTTCCGCCGTCGCCTCTCCCCCGTCCATTCCGAGTCGGGCATAGGCTTCGATTTCTTTTTCGAGTTGACTGGCCTTTTCTTTTGAGGACGCGACGTACAGGTACGCATCCTGCGTCTCAAGCTCGCAGTCGATGCCGAGTCGTTCGACCTGCTCACGTAAAAAACCAATCGCTTCTTCATTCGCTTGAAAATAGAGACGTGCTTTCTCTTGGCCGATCGTCTGAATCAATTGATCATAAATCAATCCGTGTTGCGATGAGACTTTTGCCGTCGTATACCCGGTCGTCCCGCTCGCGACTTGATCCGCTTCAAGCAGCATCACGGCGTATCCGGAATCAATCAACTGGACAGCTGCGACGAGTCCTGCGATGCCGGCACCGACGATGACGATCTCCGTCGTACTGTCTGTTTCTAATTTCGGATAAGTCGTATGTTCAATCGAAGTGCGCCAGTATGATGTTGGAAATCCGTCAAGTCGCTTCATTTTTTCCGCCTCCGTAAGTATTGGTTTCTTTTCATATAACTAACATTTACTTTTACCCTCCCCTCACAAAAACATTCACATTCTGTATTTTTCAAAGAAAATGAACTATCTAGAACAGAGCTATTTTCTTTCGCGTTATATACGATTATTTATTTTTACTCGCCGATTTCATATTATATCTTCTTGATAAATAATCATTTCCAAAAACAAAATTTGTAATCTATTTTTAAATTTTGGTTAATGGAGCATATTTATATGACGAATTGTAATATTAAGTACAACACTTAGAAGAAAACACAAAAAGTGTACGACCTCATGTAGAATTAATCAAACACTTGTCTGAATCGGTAGAAGACAAAGTAAATGCCTTAATTAAGAAATGTTGTACTTGATTTGACAAACTATATTTAAAAATAAAAAGGAAAGAGAGAGACAAAAAAAGATGGGAAACCACATTCAAGTGACTTTCCATCTTTTTTATCTAAAATCCGTGACTTCGATGAAATAGAAGTCATTGTCTTCAAGAACTCAATTTTTCTTTTGTTTGTTTTTCGAGCTTCCCAAGCCGACGAATCTTTTTCTCCTCGACGACAGCGACGATTGCAAGGGCAATCAAACCGAACAGTAACGCAGCATTGAAGATGACGAACGTATCGCTCCAGCCGTGTAATGTAACTGAGCCGATCGTTAAACCATTCGTTTCTGGGTCAGCGATTTTTGCTAAACCGACTTTCGCGATTGAATCACCAAACAAGTAGCCGAACGTTCCGACCATTCCGTTCGTGACCGTTGTCGCTTGCTTCGGTGCGAAGCTGATGACCGAGACACCGATCAAGAGCTGTGGTCCGTAGATGAGGGCACCGAGTGCGAACAATGAAGTGTAAATCATGACTTCACTCGTACCGTAACGATAACCAAGGACTGCGACTGCCGTCAGCATGAGACAGATCGCTGCGACAAGCGCTCGGCGTCCTTTGAGTAAATCGGACACATACCCCCAAATCATACTGCCGCATAACGCACCGATTTCAAAGAAGAAGATCGTATTGACGGCACTCTCCGTACTGAAGTGCAAGTGTTCCGTAACATAGAGCGGTGCCCAGTTATCGATCCCAATCCGGACAATATAGACGAAGACGTTCGCGATACAGAGCGTCCAAATCCACGGATTCGAGATGACATACGTCTTGAAGACTTGCCACTTCGTCATGCTTTCTGCAGCAATGTTCACCGGTTCGATCGGTTCCTCGAAAATTTCCTCACTCCTGTTCCACCCGAGTTCCTCCGGATCATCCTTCCCGATGAACAGACCAACGATCCCGATGACGAGAGCAATCGCAGCAGGGAAGATGAACATCCCGACGACACTTCCGTTAAAGAAGACGTTTGCTCCCCAAAGCGCAAGACCACCGGCAATCGCACCACCGATGTTGTGTGAGACGTTCCAAAAACCAAGGTAACGTCCACGTTTTTCAAACGGTGTCCAGCGGGCAATCGTCGAATAGGATGACGGTCCTCCGACCGATTGGAAGAATCCACTCATCCCCCACAATACCATCAGGAGACCGACAGGACTTCCTCCGGCACTCATCAACATCCCCATGGCTGTCACGATTAAAGAAGACAAAATCAATAAGAATGAGATGACGCGTTTCGTGTTTTTACCGTCTACGAAGTACCCGAGCAACGTCTTCCCAATCCCGTATGTAATCGAGAAAGCGAAGCCGATATATCCGAGTTCAGTTGTCGTGAAACCGAGTTCTTCTTTTAGAAGCGGTTGTGCGGCTTTAAAGTTATTTCGAATTAGGTACATCGCCATATATGAAAAGAAGACGACTAAAAATGCTTTTAAAAATTGCTGCAACCATTGTTTCCGTTGTACTTCAATCGGTATGCCGGCATTCGGCAATTTTTTGATGCTGAAGAATCCCATCTTCCATTTCCCCTATCATGAATCAGAGTCTTCGCATCATTTGTCCTGGAGCTGATTGAATCGACGGAGATAGTCCCGGTAATCGGCGACGATATCCTGTCCGATGTTTTGCTGGATCGGTTGTGTCTTCGCGATCGCATAGGTCGGTGTACCGAACGATACTTTCCGTAGGATTGCCTGACCGTCAGAAGAAAGCACAAAACGCATGAAGGCATTCGCCTGCTTCTGTTGCGTCCGTCCCTTTAACTTCGAGATCGCGTTGATCGAATACGTATCAAGCGGGATGCTCTTGACCGGATAATACTTTTCACGTAGTGATTGTTGATCCCCGATGAAATTGACCCCAAGCACGGCTTCCCCACTTGCTACATACGAAGTCGGCGCAAAACCATTCGTCGTAAATAGACGTGTTCGCTCGATCAATTGGTGTAAGATATCTTCCGCTTTTGTTCCGTATCCTTCAAAGACAGCTTGCAGAATCGTCGCCCCCGTACCAGAATGATTCGGGTCCGGCAAGATTAATTCATCCTGGTACTGTTTCGCCGTCAAGTCAGCGAGCGTCTTCGGATAAGGCGTTGCCCCAAATCGTTCATTCCAGACATCCGTGTTGATGACAATCGCGAGACGCTCGACTTCATAACCGATCCAGTAGCGATCCGGATCTTGCAGTTCCGCTTGATCCATATCACTCGGGAATGGTGTCGATAAACCACGTTGTTTAAGCGTCTGATGGGCATCCCATGTCCCACCGATGATGACGTCGGCTCGTGGATGATCCGCTTCCTTCGTCACGCGTCGGACGAGTTCCTCCGTCGAGAGACGCACGAACTCATACGTACACCCCGATTGTTTACAATACGATGATAACAATGCGCGTCCGATATCCTCTTTCGCAGAAACGTACGCCGTCAAATGCGGAACTGTCTCCCGCGCGGCTGTCCCTTGCTTCGTCTGTTCATTGTTTCGGACGATCCAAATGCTCATAAGACAAATGATACTCAGCAAGAAGAGCATTCCTTTTTTCATCGTCCCGCCTCCTTCTCTGTCGGCAGGAGTTGTCTTCTCAAATAGAAGGTGTTCCCATTGTCATCATCCATGTACTGGACACTGAACAATGTCTCATATACGGTGATATTCATTAGGTTGGCACGCGTGTTCTGCTCACTCTTGAACCGCTGGAGCTTAAGAATGCGCGGCTGTCCCTGACTGGCATCAAGCGCCTGACTGACTTCTTCGTAGTCCGTCATCGGCTCTGCCTGCGTCAGACGACGTTTAACGTCTTCTCGCTCGCTTGCAGTCAAAGAACGAGATTTCCCTGCTTCATACCACGTTACGACTTCCGCCTCGGCGAACTGACGCGCGAGCTGTTCCGGTTCGTGATACGCGTTCAAGAACCGTGCTTTCAGTGTCGTCGTCTCAGTACTTGGACGTTTTGCGACACATCGCCCGTTTAGCGTCATGTTTTCTCCAAGCGAAAACGTCCACGTCGTGCCGTTTAAGAAACGAAGCGTTCCATTGAACGTTTCCTTACCTGCCGGACACGTACCGTTTGTCACCGTCTTCATTTGCTTCAAAAGAGTCGTGATGCGCTGGACTTCCGTCCCGTCTTCTACCGTTTGCTCGCCCCATGACCGGTGACGTAACGTCAACTCGGTCGGGATCGAGTCATCGGAAGCATTCAGCCGTTTCGGTCCATCAAGGACATGTAAGCGTCCGAAGACCGTCTGCTGAAGCAAAAGAAGACCAAGGGCAAACAAGATGCCCATCAGGAAGAGATATGCGATGGTCGATGCTTTCATGATTCCTCTCCTTGCTTGATTCTTAGATTACCGGGCAATTGTTTCATAAATCCGGTCGAATTGTTTCGTAAATGTATCATTTGTAAGCGATTACATTACGTCTGGTTCGCTAAGCGGAATGTCAACATAACGCGTGTCCCACTCGTATCACTCTCAAGCGTGAAGTCGCCACCTTGTTCTTGCATCAAACGCCGGCAGAGCGGTAGACCGAGTCCATTTCCGTTCGCACTCGTCAGACTGTGCTGTTCTTCTTCCCATTCTGCAAGGACCACCGGATCAATACCGATTCCATCATCCGTCATGATAAGTTGCAACGTCGTATTCGTGGTAAGTACCGCAAACGTCACCGTCATCGCATCACTATATTTGACGGCATTCTCAAGTAAGTTCAACAAGACCTGTTTCGTCTGATCGGGTTGCCCGAGCACGTAAATAGACGGAACCTCTCGTTCAACTTGGATCCCTTGTCCATCGAGCCGCAGTTGCATGATGAATAAGGCGTCTATAAGCAAAGCATCGAGCGCGAACATCGTCGACGTCACCTGGCGTTCGTTACGTTGCTGTTTTGCCTGCTCGAGATTATGTGAGACGAGTCGTAGCAATCGCTGACTTTCGACTTCGATATAGTGATAGCAATTCGCAGCTTCATCAGGCGGCAGCTTCGGAATCAACTCGACATAGCCCATGATCGCCGTCATCGGTGTTCGCAGTTCATGGGTGATGTGATCAATGAACGTCTGTTGGTCGCTTCTTTGTTGTTCGAGCTGTCCGATGTTATGTTGGATTGCGTCAGCAAGCGTCGAGAAGTCTGCCGCCAGTCGATTCAGTTCTTCATACGGATACGCGGGCAACGCATGCGCATAGTGCCCTTTCGTCAAGGCATGCGATACGCTCCGTAAATCGTCGATTGGTCCGATCAACGTCTTCGCCATCCGGCGCGCTGTCCAGACGGCAATCACAATCAAGATCAGAAACACACCGGCGAAGACATACGTGAATTGCCTGAGCAGTTCAGCTTCCGTCCGGAGATCGACGAGAAAACGGACCGATCCGATGACGTCCGTCTTGCCGTACAGTGGACTTGAGAAAAACAGCACCGGAACATCGGTCTCCTTGAGGAACAGATAACTCGGTTTCCCTTTCAATGCTTGATCGATATCACTAGCGAGGAGCGGTAATTGATCACGTTCTGAATCCGCAAGCAGTTCCGCGTTTGGTCCGAACAGTTGAACGCGTGCATCGAACCGATCCGCTAGATACGAAGCGATCGGGACTGCCGTATCGGCGAGCGCGTCCGTCTCCTCGCTTACGAGGTAGTTCGTCGTATAGAGATCGGCTTCCCGACTCAGTTTTTGGACGGACTCGACGGCGTTCTCGTACAGGTTCGATTGAATGAAGGCGTAGAGAATCAAGAAGAGGACGAGTAGAGCCGGAACGAGAAGCAAGACGAAGTTTTCCGTAATGACCTGGCGTAGCTTCATGCGTCGATCCACTTGTAGCCGACGCCGTAAATCGTCTTGATCCGTTCGCCTTGCGTTCCGAGCTTCTTCCGCAAACGCTGGACCATGATATCGACAGCACGGGTCTGACCAGAGAAGTCAAAACCCCAGACTTGCTCGAGCAGTTCATCACGCTCGAAGACACGTTTCGGATGCGTCAGGAAGAGCGCGAGCAACGCATACTCCCGGTATGTCAGCGGCAATGGTTGTCCGTCTAGACGAATGACCCGTTCTTCCGGATCAACGGACAGAAACGGATCCGTCACGACGGGTACAGGTGGTGCTAGAGATTTCGCGCGTTTCAACAGATTTTTCACACGTAAGACGAGCTCTGTTCCGTTGAACGGTTTTGTCATATAGTCATCTACTCCGAGCTGCAGCCCGATGATCTTATCGTTCATCTGATCACGCGCCGTCAGCATCAAGATCGGTAAGTCAGGCGTCATCTTTCGAAGACGGGGAATCAAATCGAAGCCGGTCGTATCCGGAAGCATCAAATCGAGGACGATCAAATCAAATGTCTGCGTCATCTGTAGGGCAAGTGCTGCTGCTCCATCGGCTGCCGACTCGACCGTTTGACCATCGAGCTCGAGTTGTAGTTTGACGAGATGGCGGATGCTCGCCTCATCATCGATGACAAGAATATGCATAGGGATCCCTTCTTTCTGGACAGGTTTTTCTGTCCCTCAGCGTATCATGAAATCGCTTGCAATCACACTGGAAGAACAAACGAAAAAGCCAGCTCCTGAAAGCAATCAGCAACTGGCTCGCACTTATCTTACTGTAAACTTCATCGTAATAGCATCACTATATGCGTCTGGTTCGAAGTGCCATTTTTCGACGCCAGTCTTAATCGCTTTAAATCCGTACCCGTCGAGTTGTAGCTTTCCTTCTCCTGAAGAAAATGCCCGATAGACGTATGGATTCGTATCCTTCGTCGATTTACGAACAATTCCGAAACGTTGTCCTTTTTTGAGTGTCATCGTTTTACCACTCGTCAGATGCGTGCTGCCGCCATAATAATCGAGCGTCATATAGTTAGAGACCTTCCCGGCAACAATCCGGTCATCCGCTCCTGTACCGGCACGATGCTTCAGTGCCTTCCCTTTGTAGGAGTAGACATCATGGACGATCGTCATCGAACCAAGATAGAGTTTTTTATCTTTAATCAGCGCCCGACCGAATGGATACGCTTCTTTTGCTTCGAACATCTTTTTGATAGTCTTCCCATCCGTTGATCCGATGAGGATCGGTACTACATATCCACCACTCCCACCAGCGGGTCCGATGACGAGTTGTTCTTTTTTCGTATCAAGGAGCTTTCCTTTCGCTCGAACATCATAGTAGTCTGTATCTCGATCCGTATACGTATAAATCGTCGTCCATTTCTTCTTTTTCGCGTCATACTTTTGGGCTTTACCGATAACATCATTCATGTACGTGTTCGAGTTGAATCGTTCGTACAGCGTAAACGTCTCGGGATACTTTCCACCAAGTAGATAGACGGATCGGACATCGATCGGTTTATATCCACCCGATAGTTTACTTTTCTTCAAAGCGGCAATTTGTCGATCAACAATTGATTTCTCTGTCTTACTAAGTGCCGCTACCGAATCACTTGCTACCGGTAGTGTACTGATGATAAGACCCAGTGCTGTAGCTACAACTACTTTTTTCATCCGGATTTCCTCCTTCGATTTAATACGTCGTCGTATCGTTATGACTAAAGGTTTTCAGTGCTTCCGAATCAACAATATACCAGCGTTCGTCATCTAAGTTATATTTCAGATAATACTTGAAGGGAACATCTTCTCCTGGATCACGCTCTTCGAGTGAATCATCGTCTTCTTTATAATAATCACCTTCGTAATAGCAAAGCGCTTCGACAGTCGCGCTCAAATCAGTTGCTACTTCACTGACATTGATCGATGCTGGTGAATACTCGATTTCGTCCAAGTATCCTTCCCAATAGACGCCTCTTTTATTCATGCTAGCATAGTAACTCTGTTGCTTACTTAAGTACGCAGACGAAGTGAACAATGTGAACGCCGACGTGTCTTTATCGATATACGCCTGCTCCCATTCCTTCGCATGCTGATGTACGGCGCCTATGATATCCTCTTTAACCGACTCCCGAACTTCCATACCTCTGCCTGTCGCCGAATCCGATAGCGATTTCCGCTGATCGACGAGCCAGTCTTGACCTGACTTCACAAGATTCAGTTCCCAGACGATCGTGCTGCCCTCAGGGCGTTCGTGTAAATACGGCTGATAGGATCGCGAGGAATAGTCGATCGTTGCTTTGACCGTCGCCTTATCTCCTTTGATCGTAATATCGTTTTGAGGAATGTCGTTGACCGTCAGTTCACCGTCAAAGATATAACCTCCTGTGACCAGATCGTTCAAACTACCTTGGAAATTCTGATTATAAGTATTCGTACTGACGGATAGTCCTTTGACACTCCGCTCCGTCAGAGCATCTTCGAGTTCACGGAAAAAGAGCGTTGAAATATCTTGAATGTTCTTATAATCCTGATCGGACACTTCCTTCGAGTCTGATTTCTTCGTCGACTCCGTTGATTTCGTTTCCGCTTTTTCCTGACTTGCCTTCTCTTCTTCACCAATGACGAACGAAGCATCCTGCTTCTTCTGTTCGACCGCCTGAGGCGTCCCTTCCTGATTCAAAAAGACATAAGTTCCACCTCCTGCAGCGAGCAACAGAACGATTGCTCCAATGCCTACTGTTCTTTTATTCCGTTTATTCTTTTGTTTCTTTTCGTATTTAATGACGACGTATGCCCGTTCGATTTCCGTCCGCTCTTCGGACTCCTCCGGATGTATTTCTAGCTTTTCAGCATACGCGCGCTCCAGTTCTTTCATCGATGAGGTACGCGATATTCCTAATCGTTCATATGGATCCATGATTCCCTCTCCTTTCGTTCAAAAATTTGTTATTTTTTATCTTTATTTTACATTATAATGACGAAGGTAAGAAAGGAGTGCTTTTTTATGTCACATTGTTCGAATTGCCAGACCCCGATGAATGATCAAATGATTTACTGTCCGGTATGTGGTCAAAAAAATCGTCACACGCGATTCCGTTCCTCAAAAAAATCCTGGTTTATCGGATTGCTGATTGTATTGCTTTGCATTGGTGGAGGAACTTTCGGTTATCTCAAATATCAAGCTGCACAACCGTTATTTAAGACAAGTGAGCTGACACATGCAGCGGCCGATATCGATCAAGTCTTGCCGGAAGGTGCCTCAGCGACACAACGTAATCAACTAGATGATGAAGACCTTGAGGATTACCTCATGTTTGATGCAGCCTCAGCAGATTCCTTGTACGAGTTCCTAAACAGTTACGCCCAGCGTCTTCCCTTGCTCAATAATGGAGAAGACGGTGTCTGGGATTACTACGATTCCACCATCGAGGACTACAATTCCTATGCTGATTTATTCTACGGTGAAGATGATTTAACAGAAGATGAGCGAGACCACTTCAGTGATTTACTTGAGGTGCCTGAAGAAGATCCATATAGTTACATCACATTAAAAGATATGACATTCAATCATATAGAAGCCCTCAACGAAAATGATTTCAGAGTTGAAACGACCGAGACGTATGCTCTACTTCATTTTAGTAATGACGAAGAAAAGAAACGTTTCTATCGTGCTATCGTCGAATATGAGGTTACGTTCGATGACGACCGGTACAGCATTACCTCTGTGAAACGAACTTTCAAGAAGGAGACTACATCATGATGTCACGTGTACTTCCTCTTCTCTTCACAACTATCGTACTCAGTGGCTGTAGTAACGACTCAGCAGAGATTTACTTGAAGCAAAGCGCTCAAAGTACACTCGCTGGAGACCTTTTCGTAGAACAACAATGGCGCGAGAAAGCTCGTACGAAAGGTGCAACAGACAAACGTCTGATCGCACTGATGCAGCAACAAGAAGCTTTTCACGATTTGGAAGCTGCCTTGTTCATGAATCAGACGACGGATGCCCTTCGTTATGCGGAACGGGTCATGAATCAGACGTTCGGTGACCGAGCACTTGCGAACGAAGCGGCCCGTTACCATCGGACACTTGGTAAGGTCGAAAAAACGTTTCGTGACGTGGCGGGTACCTATTCATACTCGACGAGTGATCAAGGCGAGTACGAGCAAGATTATACGAGTGCGACAATCGATGTCGTGACGCGTCCAAACCGCGAAGCGACGTTGACAATCCATGATGCCCTCGATTATGAAGGACAGCCACTCGATGACTATACGTATAGCGGACGTTTTAATTCCAACAATAGCTTGATGCTTTACTTTTACGAGTCCTCTTTAGAAATCCAGTTTAATGAGGACGGTAGTCTGACATTGCGAGATTCCGGCATTGAAAAAGACTCGACAATCGACTTTGAACAGACGACCAAACAATCCTTATGATAAAACGCTTGTCTTCGCAAACGGAGACAAGCGTTTTTGTTTGGAATCATCCTTTTGTATCTTTGAAGCGGTTCAATCCATACCCCACTAATCCACCGAGGAATGGGAAGAGGAAAAGCATGAACGCATTCCACCATGTCAAAGTAGAAACGACGACACCGGCTAGGATATCGTTATCCCATTGCAGTTCAAACCGCGTTTGTGTGAAGTAAGCTAGAATGAGTCCACCGATCATAAAGACCCCAGCATAAATCACCACATTAGGTAACGTCCGAATCCAACGGAATCCGATTCCGATATGGATAACGAACATCAGTATAAGAGCAATCAAGCCGTACGGAGCAACACTTGAACTGAGCAATTGCTCTTCTTCAAATGGAGTGGAGGCATTCGCGATTTGCGCGAAACGTGTTAAAAGTCCAACATCCACCGTTTCATCAAAACGTGTCACTTTCGGATCGAGTGTTGGATCTTCTCCGTTTTCAATCTGGTTACCGATGATTCCTTGAATCCGACTCAGATTCGAAGCTTCTCCTGCTTCTTCCACTGGTCGTTGCAGATCACTCAAGCGGTCTTCGCCATATAAGGCAGCACCTAAACGGAAGTCTTCCGTCAAAACAGTCATCTTGAAGTCGACTTGCCCCGCTTGTGACATCGCGTAAAGCGGAGACGCGCCACTCAACAGGACGAGACTTGCTGATTCACCAAATTCGACTTCGTCCATTTCATCGAGCTCGTTTAGATAATACAGTTGTCCGAACGACGTCAGCAGGACACCGAACAAATAGACGCTCATTAATGTCGTCGCAGCGATTCGTCCAACTTGCCAAGAACCGTGCAGATTCGTTTGACCGATGAATTGGAACAACAGGACACCACCAAGTGATAGAAGGAAAATCCGAAGCATTCCTGTGACCAGATGTAGATCGAAGATACCGAAGTCTGTCGCGAGCAATCCGACGACCAGCGTGATTAACGATAACGTCAGGGCAAAAATGACAGCACGTTCGATTCGTTCATTCCATGATGTCGCCTTGATCCCGATGACACCACCTCGTTCCAGTAACCATGCACTCCCGATTAATAGAAGCAGACCCGGTAAGGACAGCAAGAAGTGTCCTGAGAAAATATGAAAATCAAGTTGATCGATAGCTTTTTGAATATCGGAGAACTGTTCTGCATCGTTACCTACCACTTCTGTAAGGAAACGTGACTTCAAGTCTTCACTTGATGTGAGCTGGAGACCAGCAAGGGCAACGAAGGCAAGGAAGAAGAACATACCGAATGTACTAAAATCATCCCCCATGTTTTGTTGAACAGTCTTGATTCCTTCTAATGCCGGGTTATCACTGAGGAGACCAAGCATGATGAACAATAAGACGATGATTGCAGCAAAACAAATGACGGCAGCGATACTACCGATGGCAAGACTCGGATTCCCAAGCGATATATTGAATCGTGATAAAAACGATTGTCCGCGCTCTTTCCATGGAAGATTCACATTCCAATCCTGTGACTTCCACTTCTTACGAATGTCGTCCATACCCGGAAGGCGATCCACAAGCGAGCCTTCTGACGTCGCCGCGATAAGGCGCGAATGTCCACAATTCGGACAATAGGACGCACGACCATCCATTTGTGTACCACACCCGACGCAGAAATGAGTTGCTTGTTCGAAACGGATCGGACGGGCTTGCTTATCCAGTGACGTTCCGTCTACTTCGCAATACTGGGCGTGGGGAGCATGTGCTTGACCACAGGTCGAACAATACTTCATACGCGTTGCCCCATTTCCGATCCACAACATGTACAGAAATGCTGATCATTACGTTGTGGCGTATGACATGTCGTACATGCGACTTTCGCTTGTTCGTTCTCACGCGGGACGGACGTGCCGCATTTACCACAGAACTTCGCGCCTGGCTCAAGTGGTGTCCGGCATGACTTACATTGTTTTTGTGCAGCTTCGACTTCCATCTCATCAATCCGTGACAATGCACCGAACACGAGTACTTCTTGCGCAAGAATGTCCTCGATTTCTTGACGACGTCCTTCGCTCCGCAGCTTCATGTAATGACGCTCTCCGATTTCATACAACAAGCGTCCTTTTTCACGTCGTGCCTGCTCCGCCTGATCCTGTAATTCTTTTGCTGTCATCCCTTGAAAACGTGATTTGACTGTTTGCCAATCCATCATCTTTGTTGCCTCCTTATTTTTATTTAATGTTCGTTGCCTGTTGAATTCGGAACCCTTCCTCATAGCTATCTTCTGAACTACCATATGTGAAGAAATAGCGGAAGAGTGACTTCGATGTTGACTTTCCTGGTGATTCACTCGCATACGTATACAGTTCACCTCGAATATATGTTGTCGCCATGACTTCGATGCCGACCGTATTCCCGTACTCGACAAACTTCGCTGACGAACGATCAATCGATGCATTCATGAACTCTCCGTCCCACTCCAAGTCCTTTCGGCTCCAATCGTCATAGTTCTTTTGTTGTTTCGCAAGGTAAGACGCATCATCCACGAACGAGAAATAACTCGTATCCTGATAGGTTGCCGCATCGACCCAGTCGGACGCATGCTGCTCGACAACTCCTTGAAGTTGGTTCAGCACGGCTTCTGATGGTTCGAACGTGAACGTCGCTTTTTTGGTATCCGGTTTGACGACAATCTCATCCGATGTCTCCTCCCCCCATGGGAATGAATTCTCAATCGAGAGTTTGATGCCGTTCTTCGGGATTGGTCCATAATTCTTCAAATCCGATACTTGTTTTGATGTTGACTTTCCATCAACAATCAAAAAGGCATCCGGGTACGTTTGATCGAGTTCGATCGCATTTCCTTTTAACGTGATTTCAAATTTTCGATTTGCGGCGTCAAGCGTCAATGGATTAATTGTGACATCGCTCGACTCTTTTCCATATTCGCCGTCATACGCGACTTTGGCATCCATTAATCCCGGGTAGACACCGTCCATCATGATACCTTCCGCCGACGCTTTACTACTTTCCGTTCCGACCGGATTCACGAGCGTGACCTTCGTTCCTTTAAAGTTACTGATGACTTCCGTTTTAACACTATCGAGGCGTAAACGGTAATCCTTAAAGATCCCGAGTTGACGACCACTTGCTACGATTTGACCGGGAACGTCACTTTCGTTTTCTGCCTGAATTGAAGCACCAGCCATTAATAAATAATCCATGAATGATTTCTTTTGCTCTGGCGTCTCTTTCAAGGCATCTAAGAAACGTTGCGCCATCTTCTGATCAATTGGCTTTCCATTGAACTCCGTATGCTCAGCGAGTAATATCGCATCGTCTGAGCGAATCGCATCCCGCACCTGATTTGTCGTCGCCTCGACCGTGAACCATTGTGTCGCGAGTCCATAATACGCGCCACCTGCTACGACCAATAATCCAACCGTTAAAAGAACGGCTTTTGCAGACTTACTCATTTTATTAGGACGGACCGGTCTGACGTCGCGTTCTTTTTCTACTGGTTCTACTTGTTCTACATGATGTTCCAATTCATCACCGCAACTCGGACAAAACTTCAAGCCACGTTTTGCAGCATCCGAACAATTCACACATGCCATGACAAATCTCCCTCTCTATTTCTTAATTTTGATTAGTAAAAAATAACCATAGAAAATTCTAACACGTTTTTATTACATTTACTATTTATTGTAAAAAATTATTAATTACATACTTTTGTGAATGTATGTAAAAAGTTATTATCTTCATCAAAAAAACTCATGTTGTATAAAAAACCTTCACTCCTAAAGGAGAAAAGGTTGAAACGAATCATAGATTTGTCGCAGAAACACCAAATAGCGGACATTTCTTTTTATAACGTAGTCAATCCAAAACAACGCTTTTTTACTGATATTGTAGATAGAGACGTATCTCGAGTTAAGATGCTCGATTCAAAAGATTGCTAAATGCCTTGAGCATCATCCCTCTATGATTTCACAAGAACCGAGGCCAAATCCGCACTAAGATGCTTACTATGTCAATCAAACAGATTACAGGACGTTTATTCCAAGAGGACCAACCATCATTCAAAGCGATTTATCGTGGGATCTGGAATGACCTTGTTAAGGCTCATGCTGGCCTTCTGCGTCCAAAACCACGCGAAGCGCGCAGAGACGCTTCAATATCGGACTATCAATCAGCAAACGCCCTTCTGAAGCGAAAGAATGTCAAATATTCGATAATCAAGAATTCGATACTGTCGGATAAACGAAAGCGTCTGTCGCGACGTTCGTCAAGCGAAAGAGTCGTTTCTACAATTACGTTATCGATGTCTAACCGTTCTTTTGACTTAATGGAAGAGGCGATTCATACACTCCATGCTTCTTTCCCTGCCGGAACACTTCAGACTGCGACGACAGACCGTGGGAAAGAGTTCAGTTGTCATTTTCGAAACGTTAGGAGTATCCATGCACTTCACTGATTCGTACTCTTCCCGGCAATGTCGGAGTAACAAAAACGCTATTAGTTTTTTCCATGAATTCTTACAGAAGGAAGCAGATTTTAGCAAGCTCAGTCGTTCTGAATTCGCTCAAACGCTATCCTGGATCCGTGCGCATATAAAGAAAATGTATCAACCGAAAAATTGTATACGAGGTCTTCTCGGAAGAGGTGTTGCACTTAATTTGACAAACTGTCTCATGTATAACAGCATGCATTATCCGTTTGTTTTTTTCCGAACACCCCCGAGGATAAGTAGAGTTATCCTGAAGCGACTCGCGACAAGACAAGGGTTTGCCTCGGTCAATCGTCGATATTTAGTTGGAAAACGAGACGAACGGCTTTTGAAAGCTCAGAAAACCGTTGGCATGATTCAAAAAAGATAGTTTGAAAAGAGAGGATAACTCTACTTATACTAAAACTACCGCGGAATACCCTTCGATATGCATATCCGAAAGATTGGATCCTTCCCATGAATGAAGCCTTACACCACTGGCTCCCTCTGATTAATTCACTCCTGCACCGCCTCTCGATCCACCCGAACGAACACGATGAATGCCGACAAGCAGCATTGCTCCGCCTCTGGACATCCATCGAATCCGGCAAAGAATTATCAATCACGTTCGTCCGCATTCGGGCGCGCGGCGCGATGCTCGACTATCTCGCTAAACGAACTCGCACACTGACTACCGAAGTCGCTGTCGAAACCCTGCCGGAACTGCCTCGTCAACAAACTGTTTCCTTCCCTTACTTGCTGAACGAACTCGAACACGCCCTCTCCCCGAAAGAATTCACCTTCATTCAGGCAATGATCGCTGGAACGGAAGGAACACTCGGCTACTCCGACGCCCGTCTGCGCTCCCTCAAGTCAGACTTGAAGCGGAAAGTCGAAGGTATCCTCCTATGATGACGTTCTACCTCGACCGCTTACTCGCCTTGATTGAGGATTCCCCCACCTACAGCCGTCTGACCAAAAAAGCCTATCGCTCGGACGTCCGCCACCTCTGTCGTCATGCGACGGCCCTCGATCTTCCATCACTCCGAAGATACGTCACACTGCTTCACACGACCTATGCCCCGACGACCGTCGCCCGTCGTATCCATGCCTTAGCGACCTTGTTCGATGCCCTCGTCGCGGAGCGGTCACTTGCGAAAAACCCTCTCAAGCAGATTAAGAAACCGGCTCGTCCGAATCCGAAACTGCGAACAGCCTTCAGCTATCCGGATGCCCATCGTGTCATCGACACGCTGACCGATGAAGCGACGTATGCGTTTTACTTTTTACTGCTCCATACCGGACTCCGGTTCAGTGAAGCCCACCAATTGACGTGTGCCGATCTTGATTTTACGGAGCGCCACCTGTTCGTCCGCCACGGTAAAGGCGACAAATCCCGTTTCGTCCCGTTGAACGACGAATTGACAGACGTCCTGTTGCGGTACATTGAGACGGAACGACCGGACGGCGAGTACGTGTTCCTGACCGATCATGGGCGACGGTTACGTCCTGACACGACACGGAAACAATTGCGCCAAGCAAGTGAGTTGTTGCTCGGCCGGACGTTACGTCCGCACGACCTCCGGGTGACGTTCGCGACGACCCTTTATCGGGAACACCAGACCGACTTGCTGACGGTCATGCGGTTGCTTGGTCACAGTGACGCGAAGACGACGCAACAGTACATCTTGCCGTCGGCTGAAGTCGCCCGTTCGTCGATCAACCGTCTGACGCCGACAAGGCATCGACGACTTGTCTGAGTTTCGTCTCCCGGCTCAAGATATAGCCTTCCGTCGTCTCCGACCGGGCATGTCCGAGCAGGCGTTGAATCTCGAGTAACTTACAGCCCGCCGTCTGGTACAGGTAGGTCGCGTAGCCGACACGTAAATCATGCGGACGGAGTACATGACCCGACCGGGCGAGCGACTGGTTGCGTAACGCATCCCGTGCCCCTTGTTCATGGATCGCCTTGCCGCGGCCGGAGCGAAAAACGTACCCTGTCACGCGATCTCCAATGAACGCTTTTAGCTTCGTGACCAAATGGTTCCCGAGCGGTACAGTCCGCAAGCGTCGTCCTTTTCCATGCCGGACGAGTAACGTCGCCGTTGTAAACTGAATGTCCTCGATCGACAACAAACGGGCCTCCATGAAGCGGAGGCCCGTTTGGCTGATGAGTTCAAAAAAGAGACGGTACGTCGGATGCTTGATTTGCCGGATGACATCGATTGCTTCGAGCAACGGATAACCGTCCCGTTGCCGAACGTGCTGATGGACGATCGGTCGAACTTGTTTCATTGGATTGACCTTAAGTCGTTTCACTCGGACAAGTTCATTTCCGAGTGCCATCAACGCATGATACCGCCGCAATGCCGTCGCCGGTTTATACTGTCCGATGACATGATTAAAATACGTTTGGAGGGACTTGACCGACCACTCGACACACGCTTTCTTCAGCTGCCGTAAATCACTGCGGTAGGCTTTGATCGTCAGCACCGAATACGTCGCGTGCGTCTGGAGATACTGTTCGAGATAATCGAAGTGGGTCATGGTTAATCCTCCTCATAATTGGTCTAGTAAAAGGATTCCCTTTCCAAGAGCTTTCAAGCATGGAACAGACAATCATTTCATGCTATGCTTATCCAATAATTGTAACAAAAAGGAGAATCTTTATGGAAATCTTAGTAACAGGAGGCGCCGGTTATATCGGTAGCCACACGTGTCTCGAACTGCTCCAAGCAGGATATGACGTCGTCGTCATCGACAACTTGAGCAACAGTCAAAAAATCGCCCTCG
The DNA here is from genome assembly GCF_018618725.1 of Exiguobacterium sp. s80. NCBI lineage: Bacteria > Bacillati > Bacillota > Bacilli > Caryophanales > Exiguobacterium > Exiguobacterium sp. s80. Next base: position 99,683 of record NZ_JACSMP010000008.1, read on the forward strand.
ACCGAATCGAGCAGCTCGCCGGAAAACCGGTCACGTTTTATGAAAACGACGTGATGGACATGAACGCGCTCGAACAAATCTTTACGCAGCATGACATCGAAGCCGTCATCCACTTCGCCGGTTTGAAAGCGGTCGGTGAGTCTGTCGCCTTACCGCTGTCGTACTATAAGAACAATCTCGTCAGTTCACTCGTCTTGTTTGAGGTCATGGCGCGACACAACGTCAAAAAACTCGTCTTCAGTTCATCCGCGACCGTCTACGGTGTGCCGGAAACGACACCGATTGACGAGTCGGCGCCACGCTCGACGACGAATCCGTACGGCGCGACGAAATTGATGATTGAACAGATGCTCGAAGACGTCGCGGCGTCCGACATGGACTGGGAGATTTCCCTGTTACGGTACTTCAATCCAATCGGTGCCGATATCAGTGGATTGATCGGGGAAGACCCGAACGGCATCCCGAACAACTTGATGCCGTACGTCACGCAAGTCGCAGCCGGACGTTTGGATGAACTCAGTGTCTACGGACAGGATTACGATACGCCGGACGGGACAGGGATTCGGGATTATATCCACGTCGTCGATCTTGCAAAAGGGCACCTCAAAGCACTCGAGTATAAGCACAAAGGCATTGAAGCCTTTAACCTCGGGACAGGGACCGGCTCAAGCGTCCTCGACTTAGTGACGACGTTCGAGTCAGCGACCGGCATCGACGTCAAACGCAAGTTCGTCGACCGTCGTCCGGGTGACGTCGCCGCCTGTTATGCGGATGCGTCAAAAGCCGAACGCCTCCTCGGCTGGAAAGCTGAAAAAACGTTATATGACATGTGCCAAGATGCTTGGCGCTGGCAGTCACAAAATCCGGAAGGCTATCCGCGTGAAATGAACCGCCGCTGATGACCGTCCACAAAAAAAGCCTGAACTGAAGTAGCATCTCGCTACTCGGGTTCAGGCTTTTTATATTAGGCCGAGCGTCGGTTCAACCGTTCCCCGACGCGGGTGAAGCGGGTTGACCGCTGGCGCGGCTCATAGCGGCAAAACGTATGGTAATCGATCTCATCGACGTACTGAATCAAGCGAATCAAGGCGTAGGCGAACGTCACCGTCGACCCTAACGCGAAGCTCAGACCGAATCCGTCATATCCGAACGGTGCTAACGCAACCGCGAAGACACCGTTGACGGCGAAGAACAGCAGTGACGTGATACAGGCCCCGCGCTGATCTTCAAAATAGAGCAACAGTAGCGTCAGGACGAGGACCATCGCGTTCGAAAAGGCACCAATCGTCGTCATCTGGAAGATGCTGATCGTCTCCTTCGACAAGGCGAGACTACTGAGCAAGGTCGAGGCAAAAATCAGGACGAACAGTGTGAACAGTCCCTGGTTGCGGACGAGCCGCTGGAGCTCTTGCCGTAAGATCAGCAGCATCGCCGCCTTCGCCTTGTTGATTTGCTGGAGCGTCCCGCCTTCATTGACGTAACCGTAAAAGACACGGTAGCGCTCGTAGAAACGGGTCTCGACGGAGATGACGAAGATCGTCATCGTCGGGATGACCGTCAAGTACGAGAGGAAAATCGCCGTATCGTAGACGGGGTGATACCGGAACGTCCCGAGATGGACGGCTCCGCCTTCCGAGAACCAAATCACCCAGTTGCTGACCCAGACGCCGATGTTGTAGAGGAAGCTCGTCCAAAACAATGCCGGATGCCGGTCGAAGTAGCTGAGGTAACTAAACGGATCTTTCGTCTCCCGGTTCGGGAACGTCAATAACATCGCCGTGAACAGACCGAACAACGTCACGAGCATCCCGAGCGTAAAGCCTGCCGTCAACGCCATGCTCGTCGCGAACGGTGCCGTCAAGTACGGCATCAAGAAGCGGTCGATCAAGAGGACAGAGATGATTGACACTGCCGCCCCCCCTAAAAAGCTGTAGGCGACGGCTTGATAAAACTTCGCCGCACTCAGGAATAAGAACTGCACCCAAATCAGGTTGATCGTCAAAAAGAGAATCAAAATCAACAAGTTCGACAGGAACGGCAACTCGGAGAACGTCAGGAAAACCACGTAGAAGACGGCGGCAATCGCGATCGTCATCTTCGTCATCCCGATGAACGTCGGGAAGATTTCCTTGTAGCGCTTCTCATAAAAACAATCGGCGAGATACCGCGTGACGACGAGTTGCTGAATCCCGAGGATGACTTGTGAAAAGATGAAGCAGTAGGAAATCGTCAAGTTGAACGTCGTCCGTTCCTCGAACGAAGCAATCGATAAGTATGTCGTCAACCACTGCGTCAAGGCGATCGTGACGATGACGATCAACCAGGGACCGGATGTGACGAGCCCTGCGAAGGCGTACGCCTTCAGACGTGCTGAAAAATAATCTTCCTGGAACAGCTTTTGGAGCTTAAACCCGATGCCCGCCATATGCCAGCCCCCTTTCTTCATAAAGTGCCACGTACTCGGCGATGAACTGGTGTGTCTGATAGTATTTCAAGGCCCGTTTCTTACCGTTTTCCCCGAGTTTTTTCGCATCCGCGCGATGCGCAACGAACCAGGCACAGCGCTCGGCGATCCGTCCGGGATTGACCGGCGGGACGACGAACCCGGCTGGTCCGTAAGGGTCGTCTTCGCGTCCGTTAATCAATTCCGAGCAAGCTCCGACATCGGTCACGATCCACGGGACACCGGCTGCCATGCCTTCGAGTACGGCGAGCGGTTGTCCTTCCGAGATGCTCGTCAACAAGCAGACGTCAAACGTCGGCAAGTAGGCGGCGATGTCGACCTTGCCGGCGAGCGTCACATACGGATCAAGTTCGAACTGTTCGATCAACTGTTGGCATTCGGTCGCATATTCCTCGTCCTCGTCGAGCGGTCCCATGATCGTCAGCTCGAACGCGACGTCCATCTCTTGCAGGACCTTCGCCGCATGAATCATCGTCTTGATGTCCTTGATCGGGACGACGCGGACGATGGCACCAATCTTCAGGATTGGTCCCTTCTCGACGACCGGTAAACTCGACAGACGGACGGCATCGATACCGTTCGGGATGATCCGCAGCTTCGCCGCTGGTGCCCCGAGTTCCTGTTGCAGTTCGCCGTTGCGGTCGAACAGCGTGATGACGTCATCGGCTTCCTGGTAGGCTTCCGCCGACAAATGGTGGAAGAAGCGAATCCAGTGCACCCGGTATTCGACTGGAATCCACGTCGCCTGTAACAGTTCCTCTTCCCGCTCCCGCGAGTAGATGCCGTGCTCCGTCAAGATGTACGGCACGCCTTGGCGTTGTTTGATCGCACTCGCGACGAGTCCGGCATATCCGGTCGACGCCGAGTGAATCAAGTCGACTTGCGGTAACTCCGCCTGCAGTAACTCAAGGACCGGCGTATACATACTCCGCCACATCCAGAGGTAATCGATGAATGAGCCGGATTGTTTTTCCGTCTCATAACTCGTCTTGACGAGCTCAAAGAAGAGCCGGCTCGCGAAGAAGTGCTCCGACGTACCGACCGCTTGTTCGAAGATCGGGAAGACCGGGGCTTCGACGTGTTGGAACGTCATCCATTGTTGAATCAACCGCCCTTGTTCTGCCGACAGGACGTGCTTCGGTTTCGGACGGTCGTATTTGAGATCGAGTGATAAGTTCGTCACACCCGTCACGTTGTCCGGTAAGTTGTATTTATAATCTGCTTCCGTCAGTTGCGTCGGTGTGATGGCGATGATTTCAAACTGATGCATCGGCATCTGTTGGATCACCATGTGGACCCAGCTCGCGACACCGCCGCTGACGTAGGGATAGCTGCCTTCGACGACTAAACCAATCTTCATTCTGTCCCCTCCTCGATCAGTAGCGTGACCGTTGCTTTCGTCAACGTGACTTGATACAACGTCTCACCTGCAAGCGCGCGGACCGTCCCGAAATCGAACGTCCCTGTCTTGAGATGTTGACCCGGAGCGACACGGACGAGCATGACCGATGGCTTCAACATATTCGTCCCGTTGATTTCAATCGTCTTGTCCGTATAGGTGACGTTGATGTCCGACTGTTGGTACTGGACGTATTTTTCATACGCTTCGTACTGGGTCAAGCTCTCGAGGTACGGATACATCGTCTTGACGTCGCGGAACATCTCTTCCATCGTCTTCTCCATCTCTGCCCAGCCCTTCCCTTTCGACCGGTCTTCGTCTAGCACGTCATCCGGGTGGATGAAGTGGGTAAACATTCCGAAGTTCGCGACGGCGTCCGCCATGACGAACGTATCGTTTGCCGTTTCGTTGTAGCCGCTCGAAATACGCGGGAAGTTATACAGATTTTGATGGACGGGATCCGGTCCGAACTCCTGGATATAGCTACCCATCGAGGGATCACCCGAGTAGAGTGAGGCGACGATCAACTCGTCTTTAAAGACATCATTAAGTGCTGTCAAACCCGTCTCGTTGATGATGTTCGACGGTGGGACATAACTTTGAATCGACTCGTTCGGGAAGTAATAGTCGTGCGTCCCGATGACTTTCTTTAACGCACTCTCCATCTCGTCCTGATTCTTCCACGGGACGTAACCAAGGTTCGGATCAAGCGTCTCACCGGCAACGACGAGTGGCTGGTGATTGAAGCCGTGCAGTCCGATTTCCCCGCCCATCTTCAGCAGACCCCGCCCATAGTTGAGCATCGGGGTGCGGATTTTCTCCGACAAGTCTTCCGTCGTCTCTTCCGTCGTATTCTTATAGCTGCCGATGATGAACCCGGTATAGGTAACATCTTGTTCGTCGGCGATTCGTTTCATGTCACGCCACCAGATTTCTTTAAAGAACTCCTTGATCGTCCGGTTATAAGTCTTCTCGATTGCGGCGTTCGTATTCCCGGGGACCGGTGACGGGAAGTCATCGAGATGCGTCACTTTGATCGCCGCCTGTTGACTGACGAATGACGGGAACAATAACGATAACGTCTGGAGCATTAAACCGCGTGAGTTTTTCTCAGCGAGCGACGTCGTGTTCCAGAACAGGACTGTTCCCTTGCCGTACGCTGATGTCCAAAGAATCGGTTCACCGGACGCCGTGATTTTGACGTTCGCTTGCGGTAGCAGCTCGACGTCGGCGATACTGTGGGCGAACAAGTTTGACGAGTCCGGCAGATCGACGAAACCTGGGAAAATTTCTTCCTTGAAGATTAATCCGTTGATGCCGTCTTTGAAATCACCGAACTGTTTCACCCCGACGAGTTCCGCCCAGTCTTCGTTAATGAAGCGTGCTGCGATATAAAGCCGTCCACCGTCCTTGACGAATTGACGAATCGTTTCGTATGGCCAGTCACGCGAGTGCTCCCCCGCTAAAACAAGCACGGTCCGCTCGGACGGCTCCAATTGCTCGATTTCTTTGATTGAGATATTCGTATACGGGACTTTCGCGTACTTCAGTGCATATTTAAAGTTCGTCAAGACACTTTTTGAGAGCTCGCCTTTATCCTGATGGATATAGACTTGTAACGGTTCTCCGTCCATCTGTCCCTCCTTGCCCGACATCGTCTGAAACGTCTTTTGTTGCGTCTCCTCGGTCGGAATCAGGCGATGTCCATAATCAAGACGTAACAACTGGACGACGCCGATCGTGACGAGCAGAATCGCGAAGACGGCGACGACGTAGGTCGTGATCGATTTTTTCATAGTTCCACTCCTTCCAGCCGGTCCAAAATGTAGCGTTTGTCGTCCGGAATGTCGTCCGGTGCGACGTGTGTTTTCAGTTGTGTCACGAGCGGTGCCAGCTTCGTCCAGTCACCTCTCGTGAAGTGATATTCGATTGCCAGCAGGTAGCCGTCCGCTTGCTCCGGGTAATGCATGATCAAGCGTTCATAGTAGGCGAGTCCGTCCGCGACATCGCCTTTTGCGAGTGCGAGCTTGCCGCACGCCTTCAAGCACGTCGCGTCCGTCGTATACTGGATCCGCATGTCTTGTAAATACGATCCGAACCGATCAAAGATCCGTTTTTGCATGCTGTCGTCGAGCAGTCCACTTTCGATGAAGGCTTCGAAGGCGTCAATCAAGTGGTAATACGTCGTGACATGACCCGGATTAAGTTGTTCCTCCCGACTTTTAATCGTCGCTTCGTACCGGTCATATAACGTATTGCGGACCGTCGCGGCGTAGTGGACCGTCTCCGAGTCGGCATGGTCGAGCCCGAACTGAAGGTACTTCCCGGAATCGGCAATCGATGTCGTCGTCAAGCGGACGATCGATTGTTTCCGTTCCTTCGCGTCCATCGCCATCGCTTCGCCCATCGGCACCAAATCGATGTTGTCGGCCGCCTGTTGTTGCAGTCCTTCCAGGTTGACGACGTCGAACTCGATGTAGTCATCGTAGTCGAGCAACGTCTTGTCTGACGCGTATCGTCTTGCGATCAGCCAACTGACGAGACCGAACAGTTCACCGAGCAGCGGGACGAAATAACAGATCAGGGCGATCCATTTGACGAGACCGCGCTGTGCCGGATCCATCCGTGCCGTGATCAGTTTCGCGACGAGGAAGACGATGACGGCATGAATCAGAAAAAATAACAGGACGAAGAAAATCATCCAAGATTCCCTCCTTTTCGTGCGAACAACTCTTTAATCCGTTGCTTGAATCCTTCAGCGTTCTCTTGCGGTGTTCCCGGTAAGAGGAAGTGGAGCATTTGATTCGTCTCGTCATAGCCGATGATGTCGATTTCCCGCATCGACTGGCGTAGGATTAATTCCATTTCAATCAACGACAGCCGGACCTGTTCGACCGGCAGGACGACCGTACTGTACGGCTGATCGTACTGTTCAGCTCGGTGTTGTTGGAGTGCGACTTTTTTATTGAATGGCTCGATTTGATAAATCCGTGTCCCTTCAATCAAATCACCACGCGACGCATTCCATTCCATCGTCAACGCTTTTTCGATTCGTGTCCCGGTCCAGTCGAGAATCAACTGCATGATGTTCATCTCATAACTCGTCAGGCGGTTGAAGTCGATCGCCTGGATGACGACGACCTCTTGAATCTTCCCGTCGTAGCGGATTGGTGCGATCAGTAACGGGACGTCCGTCTCGTCCATCGTCCGGATTGAGATCGCATTCGTCTTGAACATCCGTTGATAGATGCCGGTCGACGGATCGATGAATAGTGTTTGCGGCAAGACCTCTTTCTCACCGAACCGGACGTGGAGTCGTAACGTCCGTTTTGACGCATCGACGTGATAGATGGCAAGATTCTCTGCCTTGAACGAACGTTTCAAGACATCGACGAGGCGATCGCGGACGATGTCGGCCGCCGTTTGGTCGAGCTCGAGTCCGACTTGGTAGATTTTCGTTAATGTATGATCCGAGTCGAGGACCTTCTTTTGCATCGTCGACTGCGACAGCCGGAGCTTTTCGACCGTCTCGAGCAAGTGGTTGTTTTCTTCGACGACTTCTTCGTGGCGGAGCCGTAACGACAAGTACCGTTCCTGGAACGAGGTACTGAAAATCCCGCAGACCATTGCGACGAGGAAGTGGAAGATGATCCAGCTCAGTTCCGTCCGGTCGTATAAAAATAGGAGAATGTCCGATCCTTCGACCGACAGGAAAAACAGGTGGTACAGCATCGTCATCGTGAAACTGACGAACGCCCCGAGCAGCCCGTAGCGGAGGGCGAACAATAAAATATAAAAGATTAACGGATCAATTGCCCAATTCGAGACCGAAAGGCTAAACATATAGTCAAAGAAACCGATAAGTAAAATACTAGCTAGCATTTCTATCCATTTGACTGTATTTCTATGCTGTGTGTAAATCATGGCACACTCTCCTTAAAATAGTTATTTACATTTTTGTTAGCAGTGGTAAGATTTAGTCAAACAGGCAATTACAACTAAATATCGAGAAGGGCAAACTTACTGAAAAGTAAGGGCGCAAAGACATGGGTCGTCGATCTTCGGATACCGATCGCCAGTCTGCAATGCCGCAGCCGCTCTCTGATAAAAATCAGGAGGCTACTAACCATGGGTATTATCTCACTCAAACGCGTGACGTCTTTTTTGTGCATTCTTTTTTTAGGAGTGTTACTAATGACACCAATCACGGGCAAAGCTCAATCAACGAATCCACTCGATTCCGTCAGCTCGTATAAGGTCTACTACGATGCACCGACGAAATCAAAAATCAAGAAGATGCAAAAGTACGATGTCATGATCATCGAACCGGTCTTTTACTCAGCGAAACAAATCGCAGAAATTCAAAAGTACGGCACGAAAGTCTATGGCTACATCAACACGATGGAAGCCGACAACTGGAACACGGAATTGATGGCAAAGTTAAGCAATTCTGATTTCTTTAAACGAGGTGGACAACGTGTCCACTACGCGGAATGGGATTCGTACTTAATGGACATCAACTCGAAGCATTACCAAGCGGTCCTCATGCAAGAAGTCGAAAAGCAAGTCGTCAATAAAGGACTCGACGGTGTCTTCCTGGATACAGTCGGCGACATCGACAACGAACATGCCGACCAACCAAAGATTCTTGAGCAGCAGCAAGTCGCGATGACGAACTTCTTAAAGAGCGTCAAGACGAAACATGCGGACCTCTCATTGATTCAAAACTGGGGCTTCGGGACATTAAAATACCATACGTACCCGTACATCGACGGCATCATGTGGGAAAGCTTCAACTACTCGACGGTCGCAAAAGACCAATGGTCAAAAGACCGGATGACAGATCTTCAGGAGTTGAACGAAGAAGAAGACATCAAGACATTGACGATTTCTTCTAAGCAAGGTGCGAAAAGTGCGCAGTACGCGAAAAAGAATGGGTTCATTCACTTAAAATCAAACAAGACGCTGAATTACAATAAATTCTAATCCACTTGAATATAATCTCATAACCGATTAATCAATTCCAATTCTGAGTGCTCCTGCATGACACAATTATACAGGATGCACAAAACAAAACCGGTCACTTTTCAGAGGCAGGTCAACGAATTGAAACATCGAACGCAAAAAGAGGTCCAGGCGATAGTTATCGCTTGGACCTCTTTTCATGCTTATAAATCTTTACTTTTGTTCTATTTAGTCGCGACTATACAAATCACGTGTATAGACTTTATCTTCAACATCACTCAATTCCGGATGCATCCGGTTCGAAAGAATCACATCCGACTCTTGTTTAAACGCTTCAAGATCGCGGATGACGCGTGAATTGTAGAATGTATCTTCCGTCAAGACGGGTTCGAAGACCGTTACTTCAATCCCCTTCGCCTTGATGCGTTTCATGATCCCTTGAATCGATGAGGCGCGGAAGTTATCGGAATCCGTTTTCATAGTTAGACGATAGACACCGACGACTTTCGGATTTTGTTTGATGATTGTATCGGCAATATAGTCTTTCCGTGTCCGGTTCGCTTCGACGATCGCCCCGATGATGTTGTTCGGTACTTCATCATAGTTCGCGAGTAACTGCTTCGTATCTTTCGGTAAGCAGTAACCGCCATATCCGAATGATGGGTTGTTGTAGTGATTGCCGATCCGACTATCGAGCCCGACACCTTCAATGATTTGTTTTGTATCAAGGTTACGTACTTCCGCATATGTATCGAGTTCATTAAAGAAAGCGACACGCATCGCTAAATACGTATTGGAGAACAACTTGATTGCTTCCGCTTCTGTTGAATCCGTCAAAAGAATCGGCACATTCTTTTTAATGGCTCCTTGAAGTAAGAGATCAGCAAACCGTTGCGCCCGTTCCGATTGTTCACCGACGACAATACGTGATGGGTAAAGATTGTCATGCAGTGCCTGCCCTTCACGTAAGAACTCAGGTGAGAATACGATGTTCGGTGTATCGAATTTCTCTTTTAGCTCTTGTGTGTAGCCAACCGGTACCGTCGATTTAATGACCATCGTCGCATCCGGATTGATGGCAAGGACTGTTGCAATGACACTCTCAACGGTCCGAGTGTTAAAGTAGTTCCGTGTTGGATCGTAATCCGTCGGAGTCGCAATAATGACAAATTCAGCATCTTTGTACGCTTCAAAATTATCAGTTGTCGCATGCAGATTTAATTCTTTATTTTGTAAGAAGTTTTCGATTTCCCCGTCAACGATTGGCGATTTGCGGTCATTGACAAGCTCGACACGTTCTTTAATGATATCAATCGATGTGACTTCATTATGCTGTGCGAGTAAAACGGCCATTGAAAGACCGACATATCCTGTTCCTGCTACTGTGATTTTCATTCTTATTCATTCCTATTCTATCTTGATTTTTCAGTTTTTTGACAATCAATTTCATATTCTCTATATTCTCCAGTTGATATGTCATTCAACCACTTTTTGTTACCAAGATACCATTCAATCGTTTGTTTAAGCCCCTCCTCAAATTTAAATTTAGGTTCCCACCCTAAGTTTTGAAGCTTTGTAGGATCAATTGCATATCGCTTATCATGACCTAAACGGTCTTTTACAAATTCAATTAGAGAATCTGGTTTATCAAGAGTGTTTAAGATTGTTTTTACTACTTCTAGATTGGTTTTCTCATTGTTTCCACCCACATTATAAACCTCGCCGACTACTCCTTCATGCAAAACTAAATCAATTGCCGTGCAATGATCATTTACATGTAACCAATCTCTGATATTGTTTCCGTCACCATACACAGGGATTTTCTGATTTTTTAGTGCTCTATCAATGGTTAGTGGTATTAGTTTCTCGGGAAAATGATATGGACCATAGTTATTTGAACATCTTGTAATGTTTATGGGAAGCCCATACGTTTCGTAATATGCCTGCACTAAAAAATCGCTCGAAGCTTTACTAGCGCTATAGGGACTTTTAGGATTAAGGGGTGTTGTTTCTGTAAAGAACGTAGTGTTATCAAAGGTTAACTCTCCGTATACTTCATCAGTAGAAACGTGAATAAATTTTTTTATTTCGTTCTTTTTTGAAGCTGCCAAAAGAATTTGAGTTCCCAACACGTTTGTCTCTATAAAAACTCCAGGGTTTTCAATAGAACGATCAACATGACTTTCTGCTGCAAAGTGAACAACATAATCAAATTTTTGTATACTAAATAATTTGTTGATTACTTGTTGATTAGTTATATCCGCTTTTATAAATGAATAGTTTTCCAGTTCCTCAATTTCTTTATGTTTTGATAAATCACCTGCATAAGTCAGTAAATCTAGATTAGTTATATGATAATTCGGATATTTTTTCACCATATGTTGAACAAAATTTCCACCTATAAATCCTGCGCCACCCGTTACTAAAATTTTTTTTTCCATTTACTTCATTCCCCCCATTAATAAAAGTTTAATTTTCATTTTGAACTTTTTAATTTCATCAATTTTAAAAATTATATAAACCAAATAAGAGATTAGATATCCAATAAAAGCTATATTTTCATTAAAAAACCAAATTAATACTATGAAAATTATAGTCAAAAGTAACTCTTGTATAATATCTTTTGATAAATTTATCTTTAAAATATTGGACAATAGTAACTCAGCTAATATACATCTAATTGCTAAAACAATTAAAATAATTAGCATAGTTAAGTATAAATTTTGTAGTAAAAATGCTGTTATACTTGTAAGTAATACGCTTATAGTTACTGCTAACAAATTAACTCTGAGCATTATTTTCTCTTTTCTCAATGTTTTTAAATATGTATTTATCAAAAGAGACATCTTTCCTTCAAATATTATAATTGGAAAAATTAAAAACAAGTAGTTTATACTATCTCGATAATTAGGTAACCAATTACTCAATAGCATTTTTAAAGGAATATACATTAATAATGTTGCCATAAGCACTAACATTAATAAGTCTCGAAAAACTAAGTATATTTTTACGAGTGATTCTTCAGGCACCCTTCTCAGCATTGGAAACAAAACTATACTCATTGCGTTTATAAAGAAAAGCATCATGGTAGATATACTCAATATCAAAGAAACTTTTCCAAATGTCTCTACGTCCCAAACTCGTTCAATACTGTATCTAATAACACCTAAAATTAACATACTCGAAATGTTCGCAAACATTAAATTTATTCCAACGCTTATATTTATTTTTATTTCTTTACCCTCAAATACATATTTTTTAGGTGACAAAAATACTACATCCTTAGCTAATAACATTGAATACCACAAAGTTATATATTTACTTATTAGGTCAGCTAAGACAATATATTTAAAACTTTTTACTCCTACTAACAAGAAAATGGAAACGAGTACTAAATATATAAATCGATCAACTATCATTGCTTTACCAAATTCAGAGAAACGATTTGTAGCTTGAAATAAAAACCACAGCATTGCTCTTGTTCCTATTGCAACTAAAGATAAGCCTAGTAATAAAAATATAAAAATTTTATTTTTATCTTCATGAATCGAATAACCTATTATAATAATAAAAATACAAAGTAATACTTGAGAAAAAAATAATGTCCAAAATTGAGAGAAAATTTCATTTTTATTTAAACTAGAATACTGAATTCCACCTTTTCTTAAATATATACCATCATTCCAACCGAATTGTAAAAAACCTAAATATGAACCATAAAATAAATATAACTGAAAATAACCATACTCTTGAACACCTAAAATTTTCGGAACTATTAACGTAATTAAAATGGAAACTATCAACGTAAATAAATTAGATGTGAGCGTAAAACTAAAATCCTTTATAAATTTATTAAAAATTTTCTTCATTTTCATTTTCTTTTTCTATTTTCTAAAATATCTAGTCTTTTTCTTACATTTTCTTTATTAATATCCTTATAAAATTCGTCTATATTATTTTTAATGTAATCATGATCTAACTTTGAGAAGTCAAATTCAAGTAATTTTTTAATTACCTCATCATCAAATCGATATTTCAAAATTTTCCCTCCACCAAAAATAGCATATGGGGGTATATCTTTAGTAACTATAGAACCAGCAGCAACAATAGAACCTTTTCCGATTACTACTCCTGAGAGTATCAAACTGTTTTCTCCAATCCATACATCATCTTCTATAACGATAGGACCCTTTGTCTCGGTTTTTTCATTTGTTCCATGTATATATTTACGAAAAGGGTATGTAGAAATGGATTTATATGGGTGCTCCCCACCTAATAAAAAAACAACATTACCCGCAATAGAACAGTATGAACCCACTACTAATTTTTCACTTGAATTACCATATGATTGAACATTTAAAGTACCATACGTCATTTTACCAACTGTAACAATCGATATATCATCAGGGAATCTTTTACTTATATTAGTGAAATTATTATTATTTTTTTTGCGCCATTTATTTTTTTTAAAGATATATTTTAAATAAAGTAATATTTTATTCATTATTTCTCCCTTTTACATAAGAATTTTTTCAAGATATTCTTTTAATGCACTTTTCCAATCTCGCAAGTTGTAGCCGACATTATTTTTCATTTTGGAAGTACCTAGTCTTGAATTAAGAGGACGACGAGCTTCAGTTTTATATTCAGAACTTTTAATAGGAATTACATCTACATCAATATTCAAAACAGAAAATATTTCTTTAGCAAATTCTGCCCAACTGCAAAATCCATTATTTACTCCATGATACGTTCCATATTTCTTAGTCAAAATTAAATCTGAAATAAACTCTGCTAAATCTTTAGTATATGTCGGAGTTCCTACTTGATCGTTCACTACTTTGATACTAGAATTTTTATCAGCAAGATTTAACATAGTTTTAACAAAATTGTTATTTTTCTCACCATACAACCATGATGTTCTAACAATATAATGTTCCCCAATCGATTCCCTTACAATTTCTTCACCAAGTTTTTTTGTATAACCATAATAGTTTATAGGATTTGTATTTTTATTCTCACAATGTTCTTCTATACCACTTCCATCAAAAACATAATCTGTACTTATATAAATAAACTCGCTATTTAAATTTTTAGCTATTTTCAATAAATTTGAAGTACCTATCACATTGACTTCATAACATTGTTGTTGTTCGTTTTCTGCTTTATCCACTTGTGTATAAGCAGCACAGTGTATGATATAATCCGGTTTAAATAAATTCAAAGTTTTTTCAACTTGCTCTATATTAGAAATATCCATATCTGATTTGGTAGTACCAAAAATTTTGTAACCTTCTGAGGATAGTTTTTCAAACATATCGTTTCCTAATTGTCCATTTACACCAGTTATTAAAATCTTTTTCAAATGATTATCTTTCGATTTTTTAAAAAAAGGAGCTTCCGAATCTTTTTTTGATAAAATTGGGTGGGTTATTTTCCAATCAATTGAGAGTTCTTTATCGTCCCATCGGATACTTCTTTCATGATCATAAGAATATAATTCATCAACTTTATATTGAACTTCTACATTTTCTGTAAGTGTCAAAAAACCGTGTGCAAATCCTTTAGGTATAAGAAGTTGCTTTTTATTTTGAGATGAAAGCTCAATACCGAACCATCTCCCATATGTTTCACTTTCTTTACGAATATCAACCGCTACATCAAAAATTTTCCCTTGAGTGCATCTAATTAACTTAGTCTGTGCTTTAGGCTCTAACTGATAATGCAATCCTCTTAACGTACCTTTTTCTTTAGAAAAAGAGTGATTATCCTGAATAAACAAAAAATCTAATCCCATATCTTTAAATTCTTTATCATTATAACTTTCAGAAAACCATCCTCTTGTATCTCCATGTATTAAGGGTTCTATTATTTTTAAATCTTTTAGATAAGTATCAATTATTTTCATAAACTCAGTCCCATTCTTTAATAATGAATTTCTCCGTTCGCTACTTTGATTAAATATTTTCCGTATCCGGTTTTTAAAAGTAAGTTTGCAGACCGAATTAAGTCATTTTTAGATATCCAACCATTTAAATATGCAATTTCTTCAGGAGCTGCAATTTTTATTCCTTGATGTTCTTCAACTGTTTTGACAAAGTTAGTTGCTTCAAACAAGCTTTGGTGTGTTCCAGTATCTAGCCATGTAAAACCTCGCCCTAACAACTCAATTTTTAATTCTTTATTTTGGAGATAGGCTTCGTTTATATCGGTTATTTCTAACTCTCCTCGCTCTGAAGGTTTAACACTTTTAGCGATTTCTACAACTTTGTTATCATAAAAATATAAACCCGTAACTGCATAATTTGATTTTGGATTCTTAGGCTTTTCAACTATACTAATTACTTCAGAATTTTTATCAAACTCAACAACTCCAAAACGTTCTGGATCTACAACATGATAACCAAATATTGTAGCTCCTGATTTCTTATCAAAAGCATTTTTCAATAATTTTCTCATACCACTTCCATAATATATATTGTCACCTAAAATCATCCCTACTGAATCTGTCCCAATAAATTCTTCTGCTAAAATAAATGCCTGTGCCAATCCCTCTGGCTTTGGTTGTACTAAATAACTTAATTTAATTCCGAATTGTGCACCATTTCCAAGTAAATTTTCGAACCTAGGAGTATCTTCTGGTGTAGAAATAATTAAAATTTCCCTAATCCCTGCAAGCATTAATGTAGATAGCGGATAATAAATCATTGGTTTATCGTAAATAGGCAACAACTGTTTACTAGTAACCATAGTCAACGGATATAATCTAGTCCCAGATCCACCTGCTAAAATAATACCTTTCATTCTTCTATCTCCAATCTAATCTCATTTATTTTATTCTTCTTTGAAAATTCTTGATTAATAACCATTAAAATAACCCCTATCCAAATTGCAGATAATGTATCAAAATAAAAAATTTCAAATAAAGAATGTATTACTATAGATGAATAGCTAGAAACTAATGCAATTTCTTCAACAGTAAATTTTTTCATTTTTTCAATCCTGAAAATCTTTAGAATTGGGAACAACATAAGTGAAATATATAACAATCCAGTAATAATCCCTAAATCTCGAATTGATTTTAATAATAGGTTATGGGGATCATCTACATAAGTTATACCCGTCCCTAAAAAATTAGATTGTATAGAAAAAATAGCTTTATCCCACAATGGAATCCTACCAGCACCAGGTTCATTAATATTATACAGTAAATTTCCAAATAGTTGTTTTCCGAAATCTACATTTGACAATATAAAAAACACTATAAATAATGTTAAAAAACTGAATATCAAAGCATTTCTTGCTTTTTTCTTACTCGTTTCTTTATTTGAAAAAATAAGTATTATGTAAAGAAAAATCGATAACAGAAGTGATAAAAATCCACCTTTAGACAATGTTAGTATTAATCCTACAGACGATACAGATGAAAAAATAAGCCAATTTTGTTTTCTAGTGATAACTTCATAAATTATAGAAAACACTAAAAAAAACGAAAGATAATTCGATGATCCCATCAATGTTTTTGCTTCATTTTTCAACCCATAATAATTAGAACTGAACCCACTATTATCAATAAAAAAAACATAGAGAAGTTGTATCGTAATTGCTAACGTCATCCAACGAATTGCTTTGTAAAAATTTTTCACAAATTCTTTTTTATTTATTACTGAAAAAACATAAGATATAAGCATGTAGAATACAGTCAAGCTCCCAGGTAAGATCGTAACTCCGTGAGGACTAAAGTAAAAAAGAATCAAGCTATAAAGAAAGACAATCGATAAAGTTACGCAGTATACAAGGTCAAGCTTTGAAAATTCAATTTTTCTTTTAAAAAGAAAAAATAGGCTATAGATAAATCCAATTAGCAAATATACTTCAATGTAATTTATATTATATTGAAGACCGAATAAAGGAATACTCCCTAAAACACCCAAATTGATAAAAACAAAAAAAAGTTCTGGTCTATTCATTTTTTTTCTCCTTGACAGACTTAAGAAATGAACTAATATTTTGCTTGATTAAAAGGCTAGCATATCTTTCGTACTTAAAAATATTTGATAATTTATTATAGATTCCACTTGAAAAATTCCCAACATTCAAATAGTCCTTCAAATATATATTAGCACTTTCATTCATAAAGTTAATTTTATTATTCCATTTATTTAAGTTTTTTGAAGTAGATGTTCCTTGATAGTGTATAATTTTTTCATCAGTTAAAACATACTGTTGATAGTTCTCATTTAACTTACCAAATAATAAATTTTCTTCGTGATACAAAAAAGTTTTTTCGTTGAAATAATTTACATTTTTTATTAAATCCGATTTTACAATAAAGAAACATCCCGATAAAATATCCACATTCATATGAGGTTTTTTAATATTTGTTATTAAATATCGATTGGAATACTTTAAAAAAATTTCAAAGATAACTTTCAAGATAAAAGTACTATCTAGTAAAATATCAAGATATCGCGGCTGTTTCCAAGCAAAGTTTTTTGCCACGTTTCCTTTCAAATCGTGAACTAATCCTGTTGCCGCTGATACGTCATCATTCTTTTTAAGAAAATCGATAATATTTTCAATAGTATTTTCAAAAACTATGATATCTGGATTGGAGATTATAAAATAATCTGGATTGTATTTTTTTTCTGCATACTTCATTCCAAAATTATTACCTTTGCCATATCCATCATTTTTATTTGTTTTTATGATTTCTACTTTACTTGAAAATGATATTTTTTTTAACCTATCGTAAGATCCATCAGGCGAACAATTATCTACCACAATCACTTGATCTAAAATATTAAAAAATTGAATTTTTTCAACATACTCTTTGGTAGTTTCGAAATCATTATAATTTAAAACGATAATTACGTTTTTTTTTTGCATAAGATTTACTCCAGTCTTTTAAAATCATTGACTCCCCTTAACATCCATAAAAACATTTGAAAATAATTATATTCTTTAAACATTTTTTTATGTTTAAAAATAAAAAGTAAAATTTTGATATAAACAGTTTTTTTATTGATTGCTGTAAATAATGCACCTTTATCGTAAAAATATTTTTCATTATATCCCTCGAACCAAGTGGATGGTCTATACTTAATTTTCGCAATGAGGGTTTCATGTGTGTATACATTCAAACCCTTTTTTAGACATTCCGTCAAAAACAATGTATCTTCTCCACTTCCATATTTCGCTCCACCACCAAAAAGTAAAGAGAAAAAAATATTCTCTTTTACAATTTTTTTTCTTTTAAAAGCTATATTTGCTGTGCCATAACGTAAATAATTATAAAAATGTACTTTGCCGCTATTTTTCACTTTACAACTTAAATTTCCGTTTATATTTTCAGCAACTAAATTAAAAATAATAACATCTGCTTTTGGGTTATCATGGAATGCTTGAATTATTGTCTTTTCATAATCGTTAAAAAAAATCATATCATCATCTGCTATTAAACATATTTCAGAAGTTGATCTAGACAATGCAGCATTTCTACTCTTTCCAACCCCTTTTTCATCAAATGAATACATCTCAATCTTTTTATTATTTATATTTTTTTTATTATAACCATTAAAATTTGATTGGTTTATTATTATTGCATCTGTTTCAATATTCATTTGTTCGTAAATATCTATATTTGATTGATTCATAGTAGAAAGTAATACTTCAACTTTCATATACTCACTCCAATACTTATAAACTATTTTTTTATAATAGATTTAAAAATCCAGTAAAAAATTAAATACAAAGAATATATAGGATTTAATTTCTCAATCTTTCTATATATAATCCAATGATATTTAACCAAGCTAAATTTATTTTTCGACAACGATTCTCTTCTAATTCTATGACTACCCATCACTAGGTCTAAACAAAAAATGCTTTCTGCCTTTTTGATAACTTTTAACCACATTAAGTAGTCATTTCTTTTTTTTATTGAAGGAATTAAAAATTTCTCCCCTAATTTATTAGCATTATAAATAACAGTTGAATTCCCGGGACAATTATGCAACAAATCATTATAGTTCATACTAGAATTACTTGTTACAATTCGTTTCATATCATTTCCTTTTTCATCAATTTTATTGTAAAAAGTACAAGTGAATATATAATTTCTACAAGTCATGAAGTTTATTTGTGTTTCTAATTTATTTGGAAACCACAAATCATCGCTATCTAAAAATGCTATGTACTCACCTTTGGCTTTTTCAATCGCTAAGTTTCTTGCAACTGCTGCACCAGAATTTTGTGTAAGTTTGTGATATTTTACTCTTGAATCTTGAATACATGTCTCTTTTATAATTGACTGAGTACTATCCTTTGAACAGTCATCAACAATAATCAATTCCCAATTTTTAAACGTTTGGTTCATAACCGATTGAATTGATTCTCCAATATTTTCTTCAGCATTGTATGCTGGCATTATGATTGATACAAGATTTTTCTCGCCTCTATAAGTCACTGTATTATTTTTACCTCCAAAAATGTATT
The DNA here is from genome assembly GCF_018618725.1 of Exiguobacterium sp. s80. Lineage (NCBI taxonomy): Bacteria > Bacillati > Bacillota > Bacilli > Caryophanales > Exiguobacterium > Exiguobacterium sp. s80. Next base: position 119,008 of record NZ_JACSMP010000008.1, read on the forward strand.
TCGAGCTACTATCTCATAAATAAGAAATAAAGTCTCTCATTTTGCCATCACCACGATCGATATTTGTTTTTTCAAAAATTAAAACTTCTAAATCATTTTCGAAGTATTTATATAATTCCTTGTCTAATATAATTCGTTGATTTTCTGATAGTTTTTGTTCTATGTTCAATTTTAAAACTCCACTTTGTTCTTGAATAGCTTGATAATATAGTTTGTGACCTTTTTCGGCAAGATTTTTAAATACATAATAAAGTGTTAGGCTAGGATACTTGTCTTTCTTTCCTAAAATAAGATTACCGACTCTGCCTAAAATCGATTTAATAATTGGATGACTTTTACCACATTTACATCTATAACTTTCCGATTCTAATTCGATATAGTCACCAAGTTTGTATCTAATAATAGGAAAAGAATAAGAAGATAAGTTAGTTACTACAATCTCATTATCCACGGATTCAACAATGATATTTTCCATAGTTATATGCATATTACCAAATGGACATTCGAATGCAATTATTCCAGCCTCTGCTGCACCGTATTCGCTCACAAAATTTAACCCAAAAGCCTTTTTAACTTCTTTTTTATAGTTATCAAAAATCTTTTCAGATGTACCTTTTATCATTTTCATTTTCGGGAATTTATAGTGAGATTTATCTTTAGAATTAACTTTTTTAGCCAATTCATATATCATCGATGAATAACCTTCGATATATGTAGCAGATTGCATCTTGAGTAGAAATTTATCTAATTCCTCCTCTTTATACGAAAAAATTCTTGTTCTGTTTTGGAGTACATCAAAAAATTTTGTTTTAACAGCCTTTTTACCATTTAAATTATAACCCCATAAATATCCATTTTTTTGATACGGTTTTATTCCATGCCATGAGTATCCTCTTAGGATACTTGCTCTATGAACAGCATCCCACTTTTGATTTCTAAAAAAAATTAATGGCTCACCTGTACTTCCAGAAGTTTCAGAATAGTACATCTTACCATATCTTGAATCAGAAGTATTTGATATATCATTTGATTCATTCCTTAAATTTTCTTTAGTTAAAAATGGGAATTTTTCTAGATCTTTTATATTATTAAGGTCGCTTGGTAACACTCCTTTTTTATTAAATTGTCTTTTATAAAAACTCGAATTATTATAAGCATATTTTAATAATTTTTTTAGCTCCTTGAATTGATATTCTTTAAGATCTTCTAATGTGTAATTTTCCATTTTTTTTAAATTAAGATATTCCTCTTTTATTTGGTTATTATATTTATTCATTCCAATTTCATAAATTAATTTCCTTAACATTAAGTATTGCACCAACTTTCGTTTACTTAACAATAGATTTTTTAAGAGCCTATAATACTTTTCTCAAAATTATACTTATTATAGTCTTCAGAGTATAATGACATTTTTTTATCATAAATTAGTGTTCCAAAAATTTTATTAACTATTGGAACTTTTGGTATCATTAAAGAAATAAAAGGATTAAAAAGCTTGATTTCTAAAGTACTTTTTTTTTCTTTTTTGCGAATTTCTACAAACATTTTACTTGTGTTAACATATTCCGAATTTTGAGGATAATATAAACCTTCCTCCGTATTTTTTATTAATAGGTATATGAAATTAGAGAGGTTTTCTACATAAATCATACTACGGTAATTAGGGTATCCCCAAAATACAGGTAGGTACCTGGATAATTTCTTTATTTTTTGGAAGTTACCTTTAGATTTCGATCCGTAGACCATAGGAAGTCGAACTATAGCTATTTTAAAGTTTTCGTCTTCTAAATCATTTAATAATTTCTCTGCTTGTAACTTACTATCACCGTAGAAATCATTAGGAACAGGAATCGTATTTGAATCAATAACACCGTTTACTAAACCAATACTATTTTTTCCATATACTATTATACTACTCATGAATATAAATTGATTTACACCATCATTTTTAGATTTCTTTGCCAAATCATTCGTTAAATCTCTGTTTATGTTATAATACAGTTCTTTTAACTTTGGGTTTCTAGAAACATGTGCTATTCCAGCAAGATGTAAAACAGTATCATATTCACTAAAATCTTTCTCTTTCCACGAATCGTCTCTTATGGAAATATAATCTAGTTTGATCTCTTTATTATTCGCTTCAACCCATTCTTTAAACTTAGTACCAATGTATCCCGACTTCCCTGTAACAAGTACTCTTTTCATCATCTCTTACTCCTTTGTACTCGCTACTTCTTTTGTAGTGATTGTTCCTGTTCCACCTTCAACTACTCCATCACTCTTCAACACACTAAAAATAGTGGCTATGAAGCAGCGCGCATCCATCAAGAGTCCCATTCGCTTGATATATTCTCCATCAAGCTTGGCTTTGACTTCAATCGGCAACTCATCACGACCATTGATTTGTGCCCAGCCTGTTAATCCAGGTAATGTATCATTTGCTTTGTATTTGTCCCGTTCATCGATCAAGTCATACTGATTCCATAAAGCAGGGCGTGGTCCAACAAATGCCATCTCACCTTTAAGGATATTAAACAATTGGGGTAACTCATCTAAACTCGTTTTACGTAAAACTTTACCGACTCGAGTGATGTAGACATCGGGATCGGCCAGTAAGTGTGTTGGCGTGTCATTTGGTGTCTCAATGTACATCGTTCGGAATTTTAAAATGTTAAAATGATTTTTATTTAAACCTACGCGTTTTTGTTTAAAAAAGACTGGTCCACGCGATTCGACTTTAATCGCTGCCATAATGAAAGCAAACACTGGAATTAACATGATACAGGCAACAAGTGCGATTACAAAACCAAGCCGACGCTTTATTGGCATGTAGCTCACGATAGGTCCTCCCTCATCCATTTAGATTAGATTTTTTTCACGGACCGCTACATCATTCGCGATATCAAGTAGCACATTCCGTAATTGTAATGGTGCTTCTTTATGTTGATTGACTAAAGCTAAAATGTCCGACACTTGTTCTTTTTGGCGTGTTCGCCCGACAAAAATTTTCGGATAGATTGCTTCCGGATCGACTTCGCCGTCTTTTAATAACTCTTCATACATCTTCTCACCCGGGCGAATCCCTGAGAAAACGATTGGCATTTCATCTTCCGTAAAGCCGCTCAGTTCAATCATATTTTTTGCTAGATCCACAATCTTAACCGGCTCGCCCATATCAAGAACAAACACTTCTCCGCCATCCGCTAAGATACCCGCTTGAATAACGAGACGACTTGCTTCTGGGATTGTCATAAAGAATCGTGTCATTTCTGGGTGTGTCACCGTGACCGGTCCACCAGCTAAGATTTGTGATTTAAAGAGTGGAATGACCGACCCACGACTGCCGAGGACGTTACCGAACCGGACGACGGCAAACTTGGTCTGACTGCGGCGTCCTAAATCTTGTACAATCATTTCTGCAATCCGTTTTGTTGATCCCATGACGTTCGTCGGATTAACGGCTTTATCGGTCGAAATCATGACGAACCGTTCTGCCTTAAATAAATCGGCGACTTCGGCGACATTTTTTGTCCCATAGACATTATTTTTAACCGATTCATACGGATTTGCTTCCATCAATGGGACGTGCTTATGTGCTGCCGCGTGGAAGACAACTTCTGGTTTATGCACTTCAAATACTTCTTCAAGCCGTGTCCGGTCCTGGACATCGGCAATAATTGGGACTAAGTTGATCGGCAACTGTAATCCGCGTAACTCGCGCTCAATTAAATAGATGCTGTTTTCCCCGTGACCAAGCAACAAAATCGTCGTTGGATTAAACTGGACGATTTGTCGACAGATTTCTGAGCCGATCGATCCACCGGCTCCTGTCACGAGGACAGTCCGGCCTTCAATTTCTGAGCGGATGCCGGAGATATCGAGTTCAACGGCTTCCCGTCCAAGTAAATCTTCAATCGAAACGTCGCGAATTGCATTAATCGAGACTTTCCCCGTGACGAGTTCCTCAATCATCGGTAACGTCTGGACATTTTTACAGAGTTTTTTTGCTTCCGTAATCAATTCAATCCGCCGTTGCTGTGACAGCGACGGAATCGCCAGGACAATCGCTTCAATTCGGTGTTTTTCGATCACTGATTCTAAATCGCCGGTTGTCCCGACGACTTCAATTCCCTGAATCATAAAATGCATGTTTTTTGGATCGTCATCGACAAACGCGACTGGTTTTAATTCATGAAACGGTGACGCATACAATTGACGGACGAGTGACCGTCCGGCCCGACCGGCACCAATCACGAGTGTCCGTTCCCGTGACTTGACCATCCGGCGTGGTAACGCATATTTGCGCCAGTGCTGGCCGATTCCGAGTAGCCGAAGCGCAACACGGATTGCTCCGAGTAACAAGAGTGCGATACAAAAACTTAAAATCGTGATTCGTTCTAAAATCTGTCCGAAAACAAATTTTTGATAAATCATTAGACCGATTGAACTAACGCCTAATGATAATGACAACGTCAGTGCCTCTTGAATACTGGCATACTTCCAGTTGACACGGTAGAGCTTCATCAAGAACGCAACCGTCACGAACAACACGGCGAACAACACGGCGGAACGTAATAACAATGCTGTATCGACTAACGAAAATAACTCCTTCGGATATAAGAAAAAGTACGTAAAGCTCATCGCGACGATCAGGGCGACCGCATCAATACAGGCTAACGTCAACGTCCGATAATAATAATAAAATTTCATCTATGAAGTTCCTTTCTCTTCATATTTCGCGGGCAATAGTTAGACGAGTGATTGGTTCGCTTCCCGCGCTGCGAGTAGGTCTGCCATCATCTTCGCAACATCTTCTCCGAGATCGTCACGTTTCAACGCAAATTCGAGTGTCGTCTGGATGAAGCCAAGTTTTTCCCCGACGTCATACCGTTTGCCATCAAATTCATAGGCAAAGACGCGTTGCATTTCGTTGAGCCTTGTAATCGCGTCCGTCAACTGGATTTCGCCACCTGAACCGACTTCTTGAGTTTCGAGGTACTTAAAGATTTCCGGTGTTAATAAGTAACGTCCTAAAATGGCTAAGTTTGATGGTGCCGTTCCCGGCGCCGGTTTTTCGACAAATGATTTTACCTTATGTAAGTTCTCCGAGATGCTTGTGCTTGGATCAACAATTCCATAACGATGCGTGTCTTTATCGGCCACTGGTTGGACACCGATAATCGAACTATTCGTGATGTCGTACTGTTCAATTAACTGGCGTGTGCACGGGACATCGGCCTGGACGATATCATCTCCGAGCATGACGACGAATGGTTCATTGCCGATAAAGGCTTTTGCTTGAAGAATTGCATCGCCAAGACCTTTTGGTTTTGATTGACGGATGAAGTGGATATTGATGTTTGTTGTCGCTTCAACTAAATGCAGTAACTCTGATTTGTTTTTGGCGATTAAATTCGCTTCCAGTTCCGGTACTGAATCAAAATGATCTTCAATCGCCCGTTTCCCTTTACCGGTGATGATTAAAATATCTTCAATCCCTGATTCAATCGCTTCTTCAATAATATATTGAATCGTCGGCTTATCGACGATTGGTAACATTTCTTTCGGCATCGCTTTTGTCGCTGGTAAAAAACGTGTCCCAAGACCCGCTGCCGGGATGACCGCTTTTTTTACACGGCTCATGAAATCAACTCCTATCTGTAATTTTCGATTACCATAATATAATCAACTTGGTAGTCTTTATGTAAATTAAGATAACACATCACTGACCTTTTTTTCATAAATATTTCCATATTTTAATAATGTAAGCGGTAACATAGAAAAAAGAGAGTGCAATTTCACTCTCTTTATCTATTTCTGGTTACTATCACCTTAGACCCATTGCCCTTTCCAGTTTTTCTCGACCGGACTCGGTGGATTAATCGTCACAAGCTGATTTAGTAAGACAGCATCATTGTTTTCATACACTTCGTCATACAACCAGTCTTCCAGTTCCTGTGCCAAGTACTTTCTGCACTGCTCCCAGTAGAATGGTCGTTTTTCGATGTGGTGGGCGTCTGATGCAACAAGATGAGCAAGACCATTTTCCAGTAAAGCGACTGCGAACCGTTGGACGTCTTTTCCATACTTGCCAATCAAGCTCGCACATGTCACTTGACTGATCGCCCCGTTCGAAATCAACTCAAACAACAATTGTGGGTTTTGAATGATCGCTTTGTTTTTTTCCGGGTGGGCGATGATCGGGATATAACCATCCGAGATCAACTCAGCAAAGACTTGCCGCGCATAGGACGGAATCCCGCTCGACGGAAACTCAATCAATAAGTAACGCGAATCTGCGAGTGGTAACGCCTTTCTCGCTTTGATTTCTTCGATCAATTCCCCTGTCAAGCGAATCTCGTGTCCCGGATATACCGTCAAGCGAATATCCCGTTGTTTCAGTAAGACGTTCAGTTCAGCGACCGTCAACCGGACATCGACGTCTTCCGTTTCGAACTGTGGGTGGTACAGATGTGGTGTCGCGATGATTTGCGACACCCCTTCTGCAACAGCCTGTTCTGCGAGTTGTAATGTATGTTCGACGCTCGCCGGACCATCATCGACGAGTGGTAAGAGATGACAGTGCAAATCAACCATGATTGAACCCCTCACTCATAAGAATAGTAGTATTGGTATGCGGAATCATCCGTCAGTTCACGACGGTTCAAGACGACGCCGAGAATCTTCGCTTCCGCCAGTTCGAGCTGTTCTTTCGCCTTCAAGACACGCTGACGGTCAGAAGTCGTACAGCCGACGACTAAGACAACGCCGTCAGTTAATTTTGATGTAATCCGGCTATCTGCGACTTGCAGTAACGGCGGTGCGTCAAGGATGATGACGTCATAATTTTCACGAAGTTCTAAAATCAGATTTTCCATCGCCCGTGATGATAAAAGCTCCGCCGGGTTCGGTGGGATTGGCCCAGCCGTCAAAATCGACAGGTTGTCGACTTTCGTTGGCAGAATCGCTTTTTCAAGCTCGGCTTGACGTGTCAAGAGACTCGATAAACCAAGACCATTTGCGACTTTAAACGTATAGTGAACCGTCGGACGACGCATGTCGGTATCGATGATTAGAACTTTTTTCCCTTGTTGAGCATAGGCAACAGCAAGGTTCGACGACGTCGTCGATTTTCCTTCACTTTGCGTTGCTGATGTAATCAGCATGACTTGAATTTCTTTATCAACGGCCATGAACTCGATATTCGTCCGAATCGTCCGGTATTGCTCGGCGATTGGCGATTTCGGTTGTGTGACCGTAATTAAGTTCCGTGCGTCTTTATGCATTTTACTTTTCTTAGCCATATTGTTTTGCCGCCTCTCGTTTGGTTGCCTTCGCTGACGATTTAAAGACTTTGCTATCGATGTCCGGGATACTACCTAAGACCGGTAGATCAAGGATTTGTTGGACTTGTTCTTCCGTCCGGATCCGGCGGTCGAGAACTTCACGTAAGAAGGCCAGACCGACGCCGAGTAAGAACCCAACAACTGCTGCAATCGCCGTATTCAAGATGATATTCGGGCTGACCGGTGACGTCGGAATGCCTGAGACCGATAAAACTTTGACGTTATCGACATTCATCAATTCAGTGATATCATCACTGAAGACGTTTGCAACCGAATTAGCAACGTTTGAAGCAAGTGCTGCATCTGTACTTTGGACAGAGACGTTGATGACCTGGGAGTTTTGTTCACTTTCGACAGTGATCATGCTGTTCAATGCATCAATACTCGTAGGTGCATTATCGACTTCTGCTTGGACTTTTTCTAAAATCGCTGGGCTTTTGATGATGACACGGTATGTATTGACGAGTGTGACCGACGACTGGACTTGTGACGCATCGATGACATTGTTCTCTTGTTTTTTCGGTGTGACAAGAATTTGTGTTCCAGCTTGGTACGTCGGATTAATCAAAAACGTACTGACGGCAAAAGCGATGACGGCTGCGACGATCGTCAGGGCGAGAATCCGCCAAAGCGACTTCCGTAAAACTGAAAATAATTCTTGCAAGCTAATCGTTTCATTCATGATGTGACTATTCTCCTTTATTTGTCTAATGCAGTGATTATTTTATCAACTAGGATTCAGTATAACAAAAAATTGGGAAATGGTTACTATTATTTTAGGAAATACCATACGTTTATTGAAAAAGTTTGCGTATAATAGAGACTAACATGCTTTCCTTTGCATGAATTACCGGATATCTACATAGGAGGAATATTTTTTATGCATCGCTCTCTGCAAGCACTCCAATACTATACATCGCACTCGGAGGAAGAGATCATACGTCTTCATGAACGCATCCGTTCAAGTCTCGCTTCGACCGAATCCTTAACCGATACGATGATCCGTCTGACGGGAGACGCACCACTCCTCCCATTCAAGCAGGACACGGTTACGGTAGACGAATGGCAAAATTTTTTAGACGGAAAGCACCATGAGAGTTTGGCAGATTTTTATGGCACCATTGTCGCCCGACCAATCCTTAAAGAAGACCAGATCAAACAGGATATCTCGGCGGAAGCACCGTCTTCCCTGTCACGTACGCAGCGACCAGATGCGCCACGCCGCCAGCATACGAAGCCGACAGCTGCACCACATACGAAACCGAAATTCCCATGGGGCTGGATCGCGTTATTGATTCTTTGTTTCCTGCTTGGAGCTGGTGGAACATACGTCTATTCGAACTATCTCGCAAGCCAAAAATCGTCTGCACCTGATGCGACCATTGAACAACCGATCGCTGTCAAAGAGTCGATGGAAGACCAAGATGATGAAAAAGCAGACGATCAGCCGAAAGCTGAACCGGAAACAAACATCCTTTACGTCAACACACGCAACAGTAACATCTACCGTGACGAAGCGTTGACGGAAGAATTGTACGAAGCCGACTTCGGTGACGGCTACCGGATCCTTGAGACATCCGACTCAATCAGTAAAGTCGAACTGACTGACGGAGTGACAGGATATATCAAAAATACAGATACGACAAAAAAAGTCGAGGGTGATGCCATTGCCGATGAAACGTTACTGACATGGGTCAACGATAATCTCGATACAAGTTTTGTCACGGGCACCCTCATTGACCTTATCGGCAAATCGGACGAAGAGTTGAACACTTTATATGGCGAACCCGACCGCACATATCCCGATGAACTGAACACATACCTGTTTTATGGAAATCATTTCTTTACGTTATACGATGACCGGGTCATCGCCATCGATTGGTCGGAAACGGATATCACGAATGAAACTCTCGCGACACTCGCACCGCTCCAGCTCGAATCGGATACGGCTTCGCTCGTCATGAGCAACTCGTACCGACTGCAACGGTTCGCAAAAGACGGGACCGACTTCAGTCGCGTCCGTCTCGCCGAACAAAATCTCTAAACAAAAGGAGTGAGCCACGTCGGCTCACTCCTTTTTCTGTATCATTCGATTCCTAACGAATATTGTAATGCAGTTTTTGTTTGTTCGAGCGAATCGTCCGTCGGATGCCAGTAATAAATGCCATCCGCTTCTTTTCCACCCGCTCCTTCAAGCTTTAAGTTTTCCTGATTCTTAAAGGCATCCATATAGTCAAAAGCGAGCGTCCGCATCGGTTTGAATGAGACATTCGTCTGGGCATTGTCCCCGACGACATCCATGATTGCATTAAATTTACCGATGGATACATCTGAGGATAACTTATCGATTACTTGTTCAATGACCTGTCGTTGACGCATTTGACGACCAAAGTCGCCACGTGGGTCATCGTAACGCATCCGTGTGTACTTCAATGCAGATTTTCCGTCTAAATTAATTTTCCCGACAGAAAATTTTTCACCTCCATAATCAAAATCAATATCATTGACTACTGTCACTCCACCAACCGCATCAACGAGTGACGTAAACCCTTCCATGTTGATTTCCGCATAGTAGTTGATCGGAATATCAAGGAAGTTCTCGACCGTCTTGATTGCCATCTCCGGTCCACCAAATGAATAGGCGTGGTTGATTTTATCGTTCGTCCCTTTGCCGACGATATCGACTTTCGTATCACGTGGGATACTGATAAGACGACTTTCATTTCGTGTCGGATTCAGTGTCATAACCATGATTGAGTCACTCCGTCCGCGCTCACCCGGACGTTGGTCGACCCCAAGCAGCAGGACTGAAACCGGTTTTTGTTTCTCAACGACAGCATCCCCTGTATTTTTGACCGGTGACTGAATTTTTTTGACCGTCTGGTCGACTTGATAATATGTATAACCGATGAAGCCGCCGATGCCGACGACGAGGACCAAGGCAATCAACAGCATGATTTTCAGCGGGGTCCACCGCTTTTTCGCTTTTCGTTTCTTTTTGACGCGTTCCACTCTATCATTTCTCCTTTTTGTCTTGCGTATTATGTCATACCTATGAGTTCTCATTTATATCGGTTCAGCATGAGCACTCTTATAGTCGAGTATACAAAAAATAACTCTTTTTTTGTAAAAAAAATGAAAAAAACTTCTCTACAGACTCTTATGAACTGAACCCTAAATGCTGGACGCTTGATAAAAAACTCCTCAATCCATTTCTGGACCAAAGAATCATGTCGTGACTGGTTTAATCCGCAATTTTTTTTACACAAGTTAATACAAAGCCATCGTATAGCTAAATCTCTGTATTAACTTGAACTATCTTTCCATTGAAGACGTATCCTGCTCTACTCTTCGAATCATCTATACATGCGTAAATAGTCACCTTCAGAGAACTTGATGCGCGTGCAATACTTCTACTCCCACCTCTATTCAAATCGCACCTTTACGAACGTAATTTTGAACTGAAATTTGATCATGTTCACAAAATTGAACTACCTCCACCTACGCTTCGCTTAGAGGTGGAGGATTCCTGAGTAATCCGACCTAACGGTCGAAAATTGATCAGGCTAACCCCGTCGTCCCGACGGTTGAAGAAGCTAGGATGCGTTCAGCTTCTTGTTTGAGGTTCAGTCCTGCGTTCACATCGCGGTCGTGATGGATCCCGCAACTCGGGCATGTCCATTCACGCAAGCCAAGATGTTTCACGTCTTTGTGTTGATGTCCGCAACGGGAGCACAGTTGACTAGAGGCGAAGGTCTTGCCGACTTTCACGACGGTCTTTCCGTACCATTCCGCCTTGTATCCGAACATGCGGAAGAACTCCGACCAACTGACCTCCGAGATCGACTTGCTTAACTTGCGATTCTTCTGCATGTTCTTCACCTGCAAGGTCTCGATCCCGATGACGTCGTGGTTTTTGACGATCTCGGTCGATACCTTGTGCAGGAAATCGGTTCGCTTGTTCGCGATCTTCTCGTGGATGCGGGCGACCTTCCGCTTCTGCTTCTGATAGTTCTTCGCCTCGGAAAGTGTTACTTTCTTGTCCAAGGCCAACCGTTGACGACGAGAAAGCTTGCGTTGCTCGCGCGCCAGCTTCTTCTCAAGCGAACGGAAGTAACGGTCGTTCTTGTATACCGTGCCGTCCGACAGGATGGCGAAGTGCTTCAATCCGACATCTACGCCGACGGATGAGCCCGTCTTCGGCATTTCGTTGCTTTCCTGCTCGACGAGCAGGGAGACGAAGTATTTTCCTGAAGCGTTACGCCGGATCGTCGCGTTCAAGATGCGTCCGACGACCTGCCTCGAGTTGGCGAAACGCACCCATTTCAACTTCGGGAGTTTTAACTTGTTGCCGATTATAGAGACTTCGGGAAGTTGAGATTTCCCTTGAATGTTCGTCTTGTACGATTGAACGGGGTTCCGTTTCGACTTGAAGCGAGGCCGTTCGTTCTGCTTCTTGAAGAAGCGGTCAAAGGCATCAGCAAGATGTTTGACGCTCATCTGCACAGACGTGCTATCGACTTCCTTCAGCCAGTCGAACGCCTGCTTCAACACCGGGAGTTCTTTCGAACAAGACCCGTAGGATAGTCCTTTACCTGTCGCTTTATACGTCTCATCCCACTTCGCCAAGAAGTGGTTGAAGACGAAGCGCGAACAACCGATCGTCTTCGCGATCAGGATTTCCTGTTCTTTTGTCGGGTAGATTCTGAATTTGTAGGCCTTGTGAGTCAACATGATGTTCACCTCCTTACAAAGGATATACCCGAAAGAGAGGGTAGCGATTCATCTCCCACTTTCACTCGGGCTTCACCCTGACCGTTTAGAGGTGGGCGTATTCTCGCCTATTTTTGATAAAAGACAGCTTCATTTCGATTATTAAAAAAGAGATGTATCCTTTCTTCAGAAAGATGGATGCACGCTAAGTAAGTATCTGATGGCGCGCGTCCATCGCCTCCAAAAAATCCGTCCGGTCGAACTGATGCCGCGAATCCGCCATGATTTCAATCCGTTCACCGACTCGTCGGAGCTGAATCGGTAAGCCACGCCCAATCCAGTCCAGTTGCCGCTGCAACAAATGACGCGCTCGCTTCGTTTTTCGTTCCGCTTCGACGAACTGACGGATGTATTGCAACACGTATCCGAACCCGAACTCGATCGGAATCCGAAGCTCGACGCCGGCGTCCGTCACCCGAATCACCCCCGCGCCGTAATGAATCGCCCGCGACCACTCTTCGTCGACATGTTGCTCCCACCCGTTTACCAAGGGGACTGTTTCAAGTTTCCCTTTAGGTCCACTCGGTTGTACCGTGAAATACTCAATTTTCATCATCCGTCTCCTCCACAAAAAATAGGATGAACCCACTGATGGATTCACCCTATATAACAGGTCAGTTAGATGGATTGTTCGAAAATGTCTGGTGCGGTCGCCCGATGCCTTCATACTGGACGCTACCCGGCGCCTCGAGATGTTGCCAACAGTTTCGTCCGTCAATCAGACGCGGTGTCTGCATGTGTTCCTGCAAGAGTTGCGGGGATACGTACTTGATGTCATCCCATTCCGTCATGATGACGGCGACGTCCGCTCCCGCCACTGCTTCAGCCATCGTCGTTTTTTGGTCGAGCAGGGTCTTCGCTGCCGGATCATAGCCTGTCACCTTCACCCCAAGCTGTTGCAGGCGTTCGGCCAATCGTAACGCCGGTGCATCCCGTAAATCATCCGTGCCCGGTTTAAAGGCAAGTCCGAGCAGGGCGACATGCATGCCACGCTCGGGACGAATCTTTTCGAGCACGTATGCGAGCTGAGCTTCATTCGTCCGGTCCGCTGCTTCGATGACGTGAAGGTGCGTATCATGCGTGCGTGCAAGTGTCGTCAAGGCTTTGATGTCTTTCGGGAAACAGGATCCGCCGTAGCCAGCCCCTGCCCGGAGAAAGGCTGGACCAATCCGTGGATCAAGACCGATCCCTTGGGCGATGTCGTCGACGTTCGCCCCGACCTGGTCGGCAAGCCGGGCGATTTCATTGATGAAGCTGATTTTGACGGCCAGGAAACTATTTGCCGCGTATTTCGTCAATTCTGCTGTCGTCGGATCGACATGGACGACCGGTGCGTCCGTCGTCTTGAGTAATTCCTCGAGTCGAGGCGCAAGTAGCGCGTCACGCGTCCCGATGACAATCCGGCTCGGTTGACGCATATCGGCGAGTGCCGTTCCTTCCCGCAAAAATTCCGGGACCATCGCGAAGCGGAGGGACGGATGCTCCGTACTCAACCGTTCCGTCGTCCCCGGAGGAACGGTCGATTTCAAGACGACCGATGCGCCGGGACTGATCGATTCAATCAACCGGACGACGGCTTCGACGGCTGAAAGATCGCAACTGCCATCTGCCCGTTCCGGTGTACCGACGGCGACGAGGTAGAGGTCCGAGACCGGGTACTCCGTCGTGAAGGTCAATCGACTTTGATTTTTCTCGAGTGCCTCGTCTATCCCTTGCTCCGTAATTGGCGCGATACCTCGTTTAAGCTGTTCCATCCGTTCTTTATTTAAATCGACACATGTCACTTCATGTCCCGCGTCCGCTAGTCCAATCGCTGTCACAAGACCGACATAACCGGTCCCAATCACCGTTAGATGCATGCAATCACTTCCTTCGTTAGTTTCTCTGTCTTCACTATACGGGAGGAAGAAAGATTTGTGCATCGAAAAAGCTTTTCGAATACGCTATACTAGTCATGGGAATGGGAGGAATGTCCGTGGCGATTATCATCTTTTGCCTCGTCTGTCTCTTCGCATATCGTATCCGGAAGCTTCCTGAAGCGATCCGGACGATCTTACTCATCCTCGGGTTATTCAGTGGATGGTTCGCGCTGTTTGAGATCATCAGTTATCTAGAAGCCAATCCGTATCTAGCCGCGATTCCGATCACACTCGGACTCGGGTATTGGTACTGGCGCCGTAAGAAAAAACAAAAAACCATCACACCGCCATCGTCTTCATGATGGACTAGCCTGCCGGCAAAGCTCACACGACTGTGAACTTTGTCTTTTTTTCGTCAAAAAAAAGACTACCTCATGTGTAGAAGGTAGTCTTTCCTGGTTATAAACCGTTCGCTTTATGCTCGAGTGCGGCGATTTTTTCGTCAACATCCAGCAACTTCAGTTCATGTTCAAGCTCAAGGCGACGTTTTTTACGTTTGAGCTGACTGATTTGTTCAGCAATTGATTCAGCCGTCGCTTCCTGTTTTGGCGGCACCGACTCGCTTTGCGTCTGATCCATCGATTGACGGAGTGGATCAAACAAGTTCGATTTCGCAAACTTCGCCGCTTCCGGACCAAACATGTCATTGATGATCGGAAGGATCTTGTTCATCGCCGTCCCCGGGATTTGTGACTTTTCATCGACCAGTCGTTTCAGCGCCAGTTCATCGACCAAGTAACCTTTTCCATCCTGTTCCGCATGCAATTCGCCTGTCCGGATCCAGCGACGGACCGTTTCTTCCGATACACGTAACAATTCACTGATTTGTTTCGTCGTTAACATCGTCATCCCTCTTTCTGTTCATTTGATACTACAACTATACACACGTGTGTGCGTGTGTGTCAACCGATACACACACGAAAAAGCCTCCTGAACATAATCGTTCAGAAGGCTTTCATTTTTAACCGTTTCGGCGTAAGAGGAACCACAGTCCGACAACTGCAAGCCCGGCACCTGTCGCAGCAAACGGGAACGGTGTCTCTTCCCCTGCTTGCGGCAACGTTCCAGACATTTTAGTCGAACGGGTCACGTCCGTCGCCTGCTCCGTTTTCGCTTTGACCGGCGTCGGTTTCGCTTGTTCGACCGGTTCAGCACGGACGACTTCAGCCGCCAAGAAAAATCCGAGCGTGTCTTCCGTCATCGTAAAGGTGGCTTCGACCGGCTTTCGTTTGAACAACTTCATGAATTCCTCGAGCTCCGGGAATTCTTCGTCGAGTTCTTCACCCTGATCTTCAGCCATCGCTTTCATGTCCGCTTTCGTGATGGCACCTGAAAAATCTTCGAAGTCAAGCAACGTATCCAAATCCAAATGATGCATCGCTTTTACAAGATACCCTGATTTCACTTCTGTTTTAACCGAGTACGTCCCTGGTTCGAGTTCAATCATCATTGCTTCATTCGCACCGACTGTTTCTTTGTAGACGTCTTCTCCGGTAATCGTGTCCGTCACCGTATACGTCGCAGGCACGCCCGTTTCTGTATAGCCCGGTCGTTGATTCGCATCCGCGTCAAAGAAGTTTGTGACGAGCAAGAGGTTTGAGAAGTCTTCCTCTTCCTCACCGCCATACAGTCCTGCATCAATCTCTGCCGTTTGACCAGCTTTCAGCCTTAAATAAAGGTAACCGTCCTCTTCATCTAAATCCGAATCGATCAATCGGTCGTCACCGACGTTTTGAGGCGAGTTGTAGTAATACCCCATGTCGAATCCGTCCATCTCGACGTCATACTCACCCGGTTTCAGGTTCGAGAACGTGTAGCGGCCTTCCTTCGTATACACTTCGTCGACGACATCTTCATCATGATTCAACAGCAATACAGGAATATCATCGAGTAACAACTCGCCACTTTGACGAATCCCGTCCATGTTCTCGTCATACCAGACGGTTCCACTGATTGTTCCCGTTGTGGCTTTGACAGGCTTTTCTTTTGTTGGCTCTTCTATTACTGGTTCCTCATTCGCCGGTTCTTCCGTCGCAGGATTTGGTTCTTCTGTTGTTGGTTCTTTCGTTACCGGCTCCTCCGCCGTCGGTTCCTCTGTTGCCGGTTCATCTGTCACGACACGTCCGAACTCGACGAGGATGTTCTTCGATTGATCGACCGCAACGATGTTGATCGTCGGTGCCGTATCAGCCGTGAACGTCACGACCGGCGTTTTCGCGATATCGATATTTTTTCCCGTCACTTCGCCTTCGAAGACGAGCGCCGTTTCTGATTTGAGATCGACGAGTCCTTCCCCTGTGAAGGTCAGGGTGTACGGATTCGTTCCCGTTCCCGTGACGTCCCAACTCATCGGTGCTGCTTGTACCGGACGAATGATACTCAAGCTCATTACGAGTGCCACAAGATACATGCCAAGTTTTCGCATTATGTAAATGTACACTCCATTCCAAAAATATGTTCTACCTAAACTTTAAACAATACAGGAAAAATAAACCACCTAAAACTTTAAATTGCGTTATCTTTTTTTCAAAAAAAGAGACGGCCCCTTCCCTTCAGGAAGAAAGCAGTCCCGTTCACTCGACTTTTAGACGAGTCGCTCGCAAGCTGTCGCGCACACTTCACACGCTTCAGCACATTTTTGACAATGGTCATGATCATGTCCGGCACATTCTTTCGCACATGCACGACAGATTTCGATACAGGCTTTCGCGAGTACAGATACATTCGAGCTGTTTCGAGCAATCGCTTGACGGAGCAGACCACATATATCGGCACAATCCCGATCGAGTCGGATACAGCCTGCCATGTGCGCGACGTGTTCCTCATTCAAACAGGCATCGAAGCACGCGTTGCAGGCCATGATGCATGCATTCAATTCTGTTAAGACAGCTTGATGGTTTTCAGACATCATCCAAGTCCTTCCTATACGTATAGTAGGTACCACTCTTTTTTAATTTCCCTATCATCTTCATCACAAACATCAAAAAAGAAGCATGCGAGAACCGGGGAATCCAAGTGGCTCTCGTATGCTTCTCATTTGGTTTAACGGACGATTTCGAGCGGAATCTCAATGCCACGCCCGGCGCCTGCATCGATAATCAACACAGGGAGTCGTTCTTCATCAAAGATGTCTTCTTCGATCGTCGTATCTGCCGTATAAATTCGAACTTCACCCATCTTCTTTGCTTTAAATGAAACGAACGGGAACGGAATCGATTGATTGGCGACATCGAGTCGGATATCGACCTGTTGATCGTCAAGACGAATGTCATTCGCCGTTCGAATCGTCAAGCGCATCCGGTCCTTTTCCGTCAAGGAGACTTGAGCGGAAATGTTTTCCGTTTGTCCGGCACGTTTGACAGGATCAATGAAGACCGTCGGGGAAGCCGTCTTCACCACGTCAGCACGCTGACAACCCGGAATGATGAGTAAGGATATCGCAAGGGGGATCAACCAGCGTTTCATCAGCAGGTCACTTAATCGCGAAAGTTAGTTCAGCAGTACAGGCGACTTCCCCATCGACCGTAGCTGTAGCACGCCCTTTACCAATCGGTCCACGCAGTTTCGTCAATTCGACTTCCAGTCGGAGCTGGTCACCGGGTACGACTTGACGTTTGAAACGGCAATTTTCAATACCTGCGAAAAATGCGAGTTTCCCTTGGTTTTGTTCCATCTTCAGTACAGCGAACGCACCGACTTGTGCTAACGCCTCGACAATCAGTACGCCAGGCATGACGTTGTAATCCGGAAAATGACCATTGAAGAATTCTTCATTCGCCGTGACGTTCTTGATGCCTACCGCTCGTTCACCTTCCTCGACTTCAAGAATCCGGTCAACGAGTAAAAACGGGTAACGGTGCGGAATCACTTCTTTTATCTGTTCAATCGTATACATATCTACAGCTCCAATCACTGATTAATCTAAGCCTTCATCCAAAAATCGGTGATGCGGGTCCACGTATCGAGCTTCAATACATCCATCGCTTCGCCACCACCAAACGTCGCGTAACCAACCATCGCGCCTACGACGAGTGCAATCGCGACGAGAACCAATACGATCAATAGTCGTACAAGAATCGGTACTCGACGAGAAGAATACTCACGAAGACGTTTACGCTGCTTCTGCTCCGGGTTTTCTTGATGTTCCTGATTCGGCTCTTTTTGATGCCGTTTCAGACGTTCACGTGTCGGTTGACCCGTTCCTGCTTGGTTTTGTACCATCTTGATCACCTTTCATTGAGTCAGTCTAAAGAACAGTATAGCACATTAGTACCTGGTATTAAATAGTTCCGATTTAGCTACAAGTTTGCTCTTTTTCCAAGTGTAACATGAGGAATCACCGAATATATAAAAAAAGTTCGCATTGTGTATATAAGGAAAGAAAAAACACTTTCCCATATTTTTCGATATTCTTTCACAAATTTTAAATCCAATTCATTCCCTTGTGCGTAAGCTACACAGAACGGCAAACAGAACGACTACTGAAACGCATCAAAATTACGTTTTAAGATTTCTTCAACTTTTTAAAACTTTTTTAAATCCAAATGCCTCACTCCTTCGTAGGCTCTTCAGAAGGACGAAACAGAAACTACCAAAACCACTAAAAACTGAGAGGAATGATTACAGATGAAACACACTAAAAAATTCGCAGCATCAGCAATGGCAGCAGCACTCGTATTACCAGGAACGGCGGCGTTCGCATCAGGCGGTTCAGACGACATGATGCATGAGGACAAAGCAAAAAACGTCACGGTCAAAACGAAAGCAGCAGATCTTCGTGCGACACTCGACCAATTACTTTCTGAGCACTTCGTGCTTGCTGTCATGGACATGAAAAAACAATATGACGGTTCAAAAGATGCTGAGTATTATGAAGCGGCACTCAAACAGAATGCACTCGACATGACACCGGCAATCGCTTCAGTCTATGGCGACGAAGGCGCAAAACAATTCGAAAAAATCTTCGTCGATCACAACAAATACACAACGGACCTCGTCAAAGCCGTCAAAGCGGATGACCAGGAAGGCATCAACGCTTCGAAAGCCGAGACAGAAGAATTCGTCCAGGATCTCTCGACATTCCTCGACGCTGCGACAGAAGGCGAACTTCCGAAGGAAGCAGCTGAAGAAGTCCTTCGTGCTCACGAAGCGGACGTCTATAAAACATTCCAAGAGTATGCAGCAGGCGACTACGAAGGATCGTACAACACGTTCCGTGAAGGATACAGCCGCATGTATGACATCTCGAAAGCACTCTCAGTCGCGATCACGACACAAATGCCTGAGAAATTCGATAACTCGAAAGCTGATACGAAAGCCGCTGACCTCCGGTCAACACTCAACAGCCTTGCTGCTGAACACGTCGCTCTTGCGAACCTCAGCATGACGGCAGGCGTCGATCAAGCGAAAGACTACGATGCTGCAAACTGGGCGGAAGACATGCACACAGCTGACTTCAAAGCCGCGATCAAATCGATCTACGGTCAAGCCGGTGCGGATCAGTTCGAGCAAGTCTGGACGAAAAACCACATCGAAGCACAAGCGAACCTCGTCACAGCAGCCATCAACGATGATAAAAAAATGATGGGTGACGCACAAGACATGCTCAAGATGTTCACGAACGACTTCGGTGCGTTCCTCGGAGCAGCAACGGAAGAAAACCTTCCGACGAAAGCAGCACAAGAAGCGGTCGCTGGCCATGAAACA
>NZ_JACSMP010000009.1:0-131094 GCF_018618725.1 Exiguobacterium sp. s80
AGCAACAACGCAACAACAGGTGCACTCGCACTCTTCGGTCTTGCACTCGGTGCAGCTGGAATCGTCGTTGCACGCAAACGTCAAAACGCATAAGAAATCGGGTATACTAAAAAGGATAGCGCCCTCGGCACTATCCTTTTTCTTACATAGAGAGGTCTTCCTCTCGGAAAGGAGTGACGTGTTTTGAAAAAATGGTTATTCCCAATCAGTATCGTCCTGATGCTCGCTTCAGTCGGCACACTGATTTTCTTATTATTCGGAAACACGAGCGACACAGAAACGAACATCACGCAAGGTACGGCTGATTCACAATCCGCGGCTTCTTCCGGGACACAGGAGGATCCACTCAAACCATCCGAAATCTTTAAAAAAGAATTTAAGACCCTCTCAACCAATGAAGTCGAACTTCCGAAGACATTGACGATCGACGCCCTCGACGTTAAAACGAACATCGAACAAGTCGGTCTCGATAAAAAAGGAGCGATGGGTACACCCAAAAATGAACAACAAGTCGGGTGGTATAAATTCGGACCACGACCAGGTGACATCGGTAATGCCGTCATCGACGGACATACGGATACAAAAACCGGTCCTGCCGTCTTCTACAAGCTGCATGAACTTAAAAAAGGTGACGCTATTAAAATCAAAGATGAATCTGGACGCCTGCTCGTCTTCCGCGTCAAGAAACTCGTCGAGTACGACCATCTCGATGCCCCACTCGAAAAAATCTTCGGTGCTGCCGATACCCGTAACTTGAACTTAATTACGTGTATCGGTACGTACGACCAAAATGCAGGGACGTATGACAACCGTCTCGTCGTGTTCACCGAGCTTGATGAGAAAGCATCCGATCCCGTCAACACACCACCAAAACCAGCAACCAACGTCCGCATCAGTGGTGGCTTCGTGAACTGGTATGCTTCAAAAGACGATGAAGTCGTGACGTATAACATCTATCAAGAACAAGATGGAAAACGGAAAAAACTCGGTTCAACGGAATCGATTGAACGGAAAGCGTTCCCGCTTCCGGAAGATGCGACAGGTCGCTTCATCATTACGGCCGTCAATAAAGCAGGCATCGAGTCACCAGAAGCGTTTAGTGTCACGCAAAAATAAGCACAACAAAAAGATCTTACGTTCAATTCGAGCGTAAGATCTTTTTAGTCTGCCCTTTCGTTCAGAGCAATCCGTAATTGTTTATCCCCAGACGCCGTCTCATAAAATACATGGAGCCGCCCCGGTCTGATTTTCGTTTCCGTCGTCGGGATGAAGACGATTCCGATTCGTTCTTCCCCACTCTGATACGTTCCGCTTAATGCATTAAACTGATCGGTAATCGTCACGATCCGTCCATCCGTTTCGTATTCACCGAGCTTCGGGGCGATCTCAATCGAATCGGCGGATTGATTTTTGATTTTGACGGTAATCGCGAGCAGGCGAGTCGCCTCACCACTGACCTGTAAGACTTTTTCTTTTTGAACGTTTACAAGCAAGAGCGGTGTTTGACGGGTCGCGTCCATCCGCTTGACGGCAAGCGTCTTGAGCGAGAGTCCGGCCATCTCGTAACTGACGCCAATCCGGTCTTCCCGATCAAATTGTTTTAGCTGGGCTTCCGTGAGACGCAGGCTCGTCCGGTCCGTCTGCGGCTTCGGTTCGTCCGCCTCGAAAAAACCGAGCAACGGGACCATGAATTTCGCAAGGATGATGACGACTAGCGCCGCCGTCATCAAATAAAACAAGAACGTCTTCACACGTCACCTCTTCTCTAAGCGCGCACCCGCTGTTTCATCCAGCCCGCCTTCAATCCATTGCTGGCGGTGTACGGTTGCTTCGCTAAAAAATCACAGTACTGAATCGCTAAATATTCTGCCTGGAATTCAACGTAACGCGTCCCCGGCAGACTGTTTACTTCATACAGATAAATCTTCCCGTCCGCTCCAATCCCGACATCGATGCCGAGCGCATCGAGCGGGTAATCATAAAACGACTCGAAATATGCCGGGAAGCGACGGGCGAACAACACAATCTGCCGGGAAATTTCTTCGTGTTGCTCCGGATAGTTTTGCTTCATGAAGATATCCATCCGCGTCGTCGAAAAGGCACCGTGACTCAAGTGACTAACGGACTCTTGCTTGTTGTTACTGACGAAAGGAAAGAACTTGACGAGCTTCCACGTTCCATTCGCCCCTTTTGCGACATGGATCCGCATACAATAGGAATGTCCGTGGATGGTTTCCGAAGCGATGAACGGTTGGACAATCATTGGGTTCCGTTGAATCTCTTCTTCGATACGGTCGATCAATTGTCCTGTCGAACAGGTGTTACTTTGTAAAAGATAATCGAACGTATACTGATCCGGGCCGACCTGTTCAATCGTATAAATCCGTTGCCCTTGCTTGCCGTTAGCCGGTTTGAAAATAATTTTCCCGTACCGTTCCAGTAGAGCGATCAAATCCTTCCCCGCACGAATCCGGTGCATCGGAATCAAATATTGTTTGAACGTTCCGTCAGCCGCAAGTTTTTTCAGGACGACGTTTTTGTTGCCGATCCGGTGTGTCGTAAACGGAATCTCGTCGGCCAAGCGCGAAAAGATGTCTTTTTGCTCGTCCGTCAACGGTAAGTGATTGTAGACGACATCCGGAAATTCGCACAAGCCGTTATGCCAGCGGTCATCCAAAAAGTGCATCCCCCGAATCATCCGCTTCTCAAAGTCGATATCCTGCGGCCGGAAGAAAAACGCTTCAATCCCCATCGATGCTGCGACGACACAGGCGATTTTATCACGAAATTGTGGTTTATCGTTCAAGCGTAATATGCCGATTCTTGTCATGTCCGTCTCCCCCTACTCAATCGGTTCTAAGAAAATCAAATAGCGTTCCGTACTGTTCGCAATGTTATAAAACGGGTAACAGGTCGAGATGACGAGCGACTCCGTTCCTGTCGCTGCCAAGACGCGTGTATCTTCATCGTCGACGATTTCACTCGACCGCATGACATAGCGGTATGATCCATCCGCCAAATAGAGTTCGACCTCATCACCCGGTTCGAGCTCACTGATTTTTGAAAACGTCGTATCGTTATGCCCGGCGATGAAGATTCGGTCACCCTGTCCAGGAAAAGCCGTGTCCGGGTGGTGCCCGACTCCTTTCGCAAGCGTTTTGTCCGTTACCCCTTCGAGGAGCGGTAATTCCATGTCGAGCGATTTAATGCTTAAGAAACCAAGCGTCTCGCCTTCTTTAAACGTGACCGGCACCGCCTCCGTGTCCGTTGCCTCTGGTTCAGCCGTCTTCTTCTGTTCCTCCGCCTCCACGACAACGGCTTTCGCCTTTTCCAGTTCGGTGGACAACGTTCGATCAATCGTGAATTTCTGATATCCGACGTAACCTAACAGGAGAACACCGATGATGAGCAAGAGTGTCGAGACGTGTCGTCTCATCCTTTTACGACCTCCTTCTGACGGATTTGTTCGAGTGCACGACAGTACCCGGAGATATTATGCTCGACATCATCAATCCGGACGCGGAAGGAGTGGTGACGGATGTAGAAACTACCGAGTATGCGCTCCGGTACTTTCATATACATCGCGACTTCCGGGTAGTAAAAACCAGTCAATTGATACTGCATCCGGCGTTCAATCGTCGCTTCGAGCCAGTCGAGCGGAAACGTCGTCAATAAGTCCGTCTGCCCGTCCGCTTGCATCCGGCCGATCATCTCGCGGGCCGCCAGCATCAACTCAAGAAACGTCGGATACGTCGTCTCGCGGTGATGAATGAAATCAAGCTTTTGTTCGATATTTTGAAGTCCGAACCGATAGTACCGTTCATCCGGGACATACTTCGTCAGTTCATTGACGCTGTAGCTGAGCCAGTGGTCATGTTGCTTCCAGTAATCGTGCGCGATAAAGTAGTCGAACGCTTGCGTCACACTCGTCAACCACTGTTCTTGTCGATCGAGCTCGTATAGACGAAGCAGCGCAAACGTCGCTTCACCTTCGTAATAGATAATCCGAAACGCCTCTTTCAGTGCAAGCGACGGATACGATAACACATGGTTGAAGTTGCCTGCCGGCTGCTGCAACCCTACAATTCCGTTCGCAAGGGCGCGGCACAGCGCGAGTTCGCGACGCGACTTGAACGTCGTCATGTATTTCGTCAACGCTAAGATCGCCGCGGCATTGGCACCGAGCTTAATTTCCGCATCCTGCTCCCAATCGACGACATAGGCCGATTCGTTCGGTTGAACGATCAAGTGCTCGATGAGATAGTTTTTCGCGCGATCGATTGCGTGTTGAAGTGTCACGTCCGGTCGGACTGCATACGCTTCAATCATCGAGTAAAGTGTACTCGCATGCCGTAAGCTGTTGTAAAATTGAATCGTTTTGTCAAAACATGAAAAGTAACCATATATGAAGCGGCCATCCGCCTGAACTTGGCGAGCTAAGTAATCACTCGCTTGCGTGACGACCGTTTTGATTTCAAAGGGAGTGGTGCGTGGAGAGGCTCTGATTTTTTCCACTGTCCCTGTCGTTTCGATGACGATCGGCTCCTCTTCACTGAAGACGCTCGTCGTCTCAAACAAGATACAGCTCGTTTCATCCGTAAAGATGAAGCGGGGTATTTTTCGACGCTGCTGTTCAACATATCGTGTCATGTTCTTCAAATTCACCCGGAGTTCCGGCGTGTCCTTGTCCGGCGTCAACATCGCATTCCCATTTAGTTCTTCTTCTAAAAAAGCACACGTGAAGCGAGCATCAAAAGCGATGCCTCTTCGAAAATAATTCTTACGTGTTGCACGAAGTTGATCGTTTAATTCTGCAAACGAACAAAAATGAAAATTCTTTGCAACATCTACTTTAATCCAGTCGTAGTCGACGGGATGTTCAAGTAAGAAGTTTTTGATTTTTTGAAAGATACTCGCCATTCGTTTCCCACGAAATGTATGGACCCGTGCGCGGCGTTTCTTCGTCCCGACTGATAGAAAAACGGTGAGGCGTTGATTTAAAAAGTAAGTTGCCTGATCTTCTTTCATTAGTGCAAAAACTTGTTCTTCGATTCGTTCTATCCGTTCCATCAATTCCATCCGAAGTCACTCCTTCAAAAATAATGAAAATTGTAGCAGAGAGCTTCCCCTCCGCTACAATGACTGTTATTTAATCGGTCTGCTTATTGCTGGGGACGGCGACGGAATAGTTTTGCAAACAATCCGGTTACTACCGCCAACATACCCATCATTGAAACAAGGAAAAGATTTTCTGATGTGTTCGGAAGCTTACTTGCAATCGGTCGGGTTACCGGTTTCGAAAGTACAGACGCTTTTTTCTGTAGAACCCCTAAGTTCGACGGCATCGTCGGTTTACTGATCACTCCCGTATTGATTGGACGGGTTGGTTTGTTTGTTGGTGCTGGAACAACAACATGGTCTTGATCTTTATCCCCGTCTTTATCGGCATCGGCATCGGCGTCGGCATCGGCATCGGCGTCGGCATCGGCCTCAGCGTCCGCATCCGCATCCGCGTCGGCATCAGCATCAGCATCCGCATCCGCATCGGCATCAGCATCCGCGTCGGCATCCGCATCGGCGTCAGCATCGGCATCGGCATCCGCATCTGCGTCGGCATCGGCATCCGCATCGGCGTCAGCATCGGCATCGGCATCCGCATCCGCGTCAGCATCGGCGTCAGCATCAGCATCAGCGTCAGCGTCCGCGTCAGCATCCGCATCCGCGTCGGCATCAGCATCGGCATCGGCATCAGCATCAGCATCAGCATCAGCATCAGCATCAGCATCTGCATCCGCATCGGCATCGGCATCCGCATCGGCATCCGCATCCGCATCCGCGTCGGCATCGGCATCCGCGTCGGCGTCAGCGTCCGCATCCGCATCAGCGTCAGCATCGGCATCGGCGTCAGCGTCAGCATCCGCATCCGCGTCAGCATCCGCATCAGCATCGGCGTCGGCATCCGCGTCGGCATCCGCATCGGCGTCAGCGTCGGCGTCCGCATCCGCGTCGGCATCAGCATCAGCGTCAGCATCCGCATCCGCGTCAGCATCCGCGTCAGCGTCAGCGTCAGCATCCGCATCGGCGTCAGCATCGGCATCCGCATCGGCATCGGCATCCGCATCCGCATCGGCATCCGCATCCGCATCGGCATCCGCGTCGGCGTCAGCATCGGCGTCAGCATCCGCATCCGCGTCCGCATCGGCATCCGCGTCAGCATCGGCATCAGCATCCGCATCGGCATCGGCATCCGCATCGGCATCCGCATCGGCATCGGCGTCAGCATCCGCGTCGGCATCGGCATCAGCATCGGCGTCAGCGTCAGCATCAGCATCGGCGTCCGCGTCGGCGTCCGCATCGGCGTCGGCATCAGCGTCAGCGTCCGCATCGGCGTCGGCGTCAGCGTCCGCATCGCCTTCTTCATCAAACACAATCGTCGTTTGACCATCTAAATCACTTAATAACTCAGCATCAATCGCTGTAGTACTGACGGCTGATCCCGTAACGACAATTTCACCATCAACACCCGCTGGCTTGTCGACGAGCACATTTAAGTCGACCGTCGTCGGTCCAAGAACCTGAACGCCGACTAGTTCATTCGATAAGTTGACCGTATCGTTCGCGACTGCTGTTAGTAAGCCATTAACAGATGGTAACAACTCTTTTACAGGAGTTAGCACAAAGTTCAGTGATGATCCTAATATTCCCGTCAATTGAAGATTCGCAATTGCATCCACTAAGTCTTGTAGCGCTTGTTGCACTACTTGCTGGACTGCAGTTTCAAGATGTTGTCCTAATCCATCGCTGAAATTGACAACGATCGTGCCATCAGCATTGACAGTCACCGGGGCCTGCCCATTGTAGTCAAGCAAATCAGACAATGCTACGTCCAAATTATTGAGTGCAGCCAACGCATCTTCTAGTTCATTTAATCCTTGGACATTTAAAAGCGGGCTTGTCAGCGGGTTGTCTAAAATTATGTCAATTTCAGTGACCAAATCTCCGACAAGGCCATTGACACTCGTCGTTAAAGGATCAAGTTGACCTTTAAGCGTCGGCAAGTCTTCCAGTGTGATTGGCAATAGTTCTACGCTCACGTCGGCATTGCCGTTCGCCGTCATTTTGCCCGCGAGATCCGGAATATTAAAGACGGCGACACGTTCTGGCGACAAAATTTCTGCATCGGCCAATCCTCGGCCCGTTAAACCAAGTGCTAAATTATAATTTTCTAATTGTTCTGTTAAATTCGCTCGGACTTGTACATCTGTCAATAATTGTACATCCGCTAGACTCACTCGATTTACTGGAGCAAGTGCTAATGAATTTTTAATGGATGAGGCAAATTGTTGCTGTTGCGGCTGAAACTTTTTTTCAGATGCTTCTGTCTTGGTGTAAGTAAATGAAATTGGGGATAGTGCCAGTGAGGAGGCTGTGAGTAGTTTGATCAAGCGTTTGGTGTGGTTTCTGTGGTGTCGGTTCATCTTCTTTCGGAAATCAGGCGTTTTCTTGTTCATTTGAACACTCCTTTTCTTGAGAAAAATTACCTTACACCCATCATTATGCAGGGTTTTACTAATAAAAAATACATTTTTTTACAATTATAATAGAAGTATAGTACCTAATATCTAGTATTTTTAATGCTTAATTGCCTCTAAAAATATAAATTAAAGCCGTTTTTATTTTCAATCTCTTAATTTATATTGTAATTTTATTTCATTACTTAATATCCCATAAAAATCCATATTCATTTAAGAGCCTTTTATACCCATATAATTTCCACAAAATAAAAAAAGGTCATCCTCAAGCTGATAGCTCGAAGATGACCTTTTTTATTAGAAGGTAATGTGTTGTTTACTCCATTTGATGGACTCTTTAAATTGTCTGATTAAATCTTCTGCTGGAACTGTCAAAAAGTAAGCTAATCCATCAACTTTTTCTGACATTTGCTGAATCACGAGTCCATCTTCAATCAACTCTTGAAGTTGCTCTAAAATCTGACTGTGTGACTGATCGATTCGCTGTTCAATCTCACCAATCGTCAGCGCCCCATCCCGTAAAATGTAGATGACGCTCGACTTTAAGCTGTTCTCGAAGTTATGCTGAAACTTTTGCAGGGCTAATAAATCGGCTTGTTCTTCTGTTTGACGTTGATCCATCTGTCACTACCCCTTTCCTAACACATCAGACTGCTTCTTTAGTATGAAGGAACGACGTTAATAATTCAAAAAGTCATTCTTTTTTTGTGATGATGGTATCGAACGTCTTTTCCTCATCCGTGATGACCATCTTCTTTTGTGTCCGGAGATGGTAAAGCCGTTGCAAGTTAAGAATGATAACTTTCATGACGGCATAAAACGGAACCCCGAGTAGGACCCCGAAGAAGCCGGCGATGTTCCCGGCGACAAGCAGGACGATGATGATCGTCAACGGGTGAACATCAAGCGTCCTTCCTTGAACGAGTGGTGACATGATGTGCGAATCGATTTGTTGCGCGACCGTCATGACAATGATGGCATAGATTGCAAGAATCGGATCCTGGATAAACCCGACGATCAAGGCCGGTATGACACCGATGACTGGTCCAAGAAACGGAATGATGTTCGTCAATGTCGCGAACATCGCTAACAAAATCGCATAGTCAATGCCGATGAAGAGGTATCCGATATAGGCGATGATTCCGACACCGATACTAACGATGACCTGTCCCCGGATATAGCTCATGATCGTTTCATGGACATCTTCTAAAATTTTCTTCGTTTCTTTATGAAATTCAAACGGCATCATGTTAACCAGATTGCCTTTTAGCTTATGACCGTCTAACAACATATAAATCAACATGATCGGAATGATGATGATTGTGATGACGGTCGTCGTGATTAAGCTGACAAACCCGCCGACCCCTGCCCCGACATTTTTTAAGAAGGATGACGCGTACTCGGAGAGATTCGTCGAAAATTTATCGAACAAGTCATCCGGTCCCCCAACGAAGCGAGAAAAGATACTGCTGTTTTCAAGCTGACTCCGGACTTCGACGAGTTGACGCTGAAATTCCGTCGCGAGGTTCGGAATCGAATTGACGAATTCGCTGATTTGTGTTGATAAGGACGGACCAAAGATAAATCCAAGCGCCGTCATAATCCCAATCAATCCGAACAAGACGACCATCACGGCCGGACGCCGACTCATCTTCTTCTCAAGCATCTCGACGATCGGCAAAAGGACGTAATAGAGAATCCCGGCGATTGCGAGTGGCGGGACGACCATTTGCCCGAGTATGGCGAGTGGGCGAAATAAAAAGGTCACGTGATTGCCGACCCAGACGATGACGAGCAGTGTCATGACCCACCATGCGCCACGATACCACTTGTTTTCAAACATTTTTTGCATTCTGTCACTTCCCTATGCGTAATAATGATAGCTTTCACTCAGTTAGTTTTCCTTTATCCGGCTGCTTCTAATCCTCCTAAAAAAAAATAAGCTGGACCGTCATCTAAATATAATATTTTTTTTACATCTTTGCGTGTTAAAATTTGATGACTGCTAACAAGCAGAGTAAAATCTACATATGTCTTCACACATTTACGTACATATACAAAAGAATATGGAGGATTCGAACGTGAAATGGATTAATCAAAAGATTGGTCGACAATTGATGTTTGCTTTTTATGCAGTCTTTATCGCACTCAGCATCACATCCGCTATCGTCTATACGTATACTGAACAAAAAATCAGTCAAACCGATGCGACATTCGATGACTTACGTGAACGAAGAACGAATGCGAACGCGTTGGCATACGAATGGTCCGCTGCACAGAGCAATGTAAAATCATACCTCTTGTTCGGAACACCGGCGATGCTCAATGCCGTCAAAACAAACCAAGATGAAATCAACCGCTTGACGACCTGGTTCGAGCAAAACGCCATCTATACGCAAGGCGATCAATACGCAACTGCGACACGAAACTTATATGAAGATTATTTCGGTACTGCCGTCCCCTTGTTACGTCAATACGTGGAACAAAAACAGGAAGGCTCGGTCGACGAGCAGTTCGTTGATCCGAAAACGCTCGCTTCGCTTTCGAACGGGAGCGAATTATTCAATTCTGACGGAACGCTAAAAGGCTCAAACAGTCAAATTGATGGTGAAGCCGATACGGCTGGAATCGAAGCCTTGCTGACAAACTATTTAAACCTCATTCAGACTGAAGAAGATGAAGCAAAGGCCAGCCTGCTCAATGAAATGCGCATCGCCCAGTTCATTTGGCTGTCAAACCTGCTTGTCCTCGTCATCATTCTTGTCTTACTCGTCCGCCCATTCATCAACCGGGTGACGAAACAAATTAATTCGTTGTCTCGGGACAGTGCACAACTCGCAAGTGGTGAAGACGTCAAAGAACTTCCCTTACCGAGACGACGCGATGAATTACACATGTTAACCGCATCCTTCAATCAAATGGCAGCATCGATTGCGGATAATAAAGTCCATATGCTGGCGAAGAATGAAGAGTTGCAAGCACAACAAGAGGAACTCGTTGCGCAGCAGGAAGAGCTGCAGGCGCAGCAGGAAGAACTCGAAGAAGCACTCGAAATCACCCTGCAAAGCGAACAACATCTAAAATATCGTAATGAACTGACGGAGACGCTCGCATCCCGCGAAACATTGACGGCGTATCCGGAAATCATCGAGAAGCTCGTCTCAATCACTCATTCGGAAATCGGAGCCTTGCTGTTCCTCGATCAACACGATGTCCGCTCGACGATTGAATACGGGATGACCCCTGATATGGTCGAACAACTGATCCACGAAGATCAATCATTGTTCCACCGGGCGCGTGTCTTAAAACGTCCGGTGCACTCGTCTAAACAGGTCGCACACGAAAGTCCGCTTCCGTATCCGTACTACATGTATGAAGTCGCCGTGCCGATCCTTGATCCGAATGAAGAAAAAATCATCGCCTGCATCTATCTCGTCCGGTACCGTGACGCCTTCACGCCGGAGCAGATGAGCGATATCCTTTCCTTCTCGCACCAGCTCTCACTTTCGTTGATGCGGATGGGAATTTACGAAAAAATGATTCATGAAAAGAACAAAACAGGACAACTGTTGAACTCGATCCGGGAAGCCGTCGTCTACATCGAACATGAATCAGATGAACTGCTCGTCAACGAACCGTTGATGAAGCTGTTCCCGGAAATTCAGACGGAACATCAGGATGAAAGTAATCTTTCCTCTTTCCGTCAAGCGATGTCCGCCTTGTCTTCCATCATCGATGAAGCAGAACCGTTCGAACAATACATCGAACAAATCGTCGAGCAGAACTTGCCGAAGGATAGTCTCGTCGTCTCGATTCGCGCGCGCAGTGCCTATATCCAAATTTACGCCGAGAGGATTCAAATCAATAACGTTTGGGTCGGAACGATGCTCGTCTTACGGGATGTCACGAAAGAAACGGAGTCGGACCGGATGAAAGAAGAGTTCGTCTCGACCGTCTCGCACGAACTTCGGACTCCGCTCTCATCAATTTACGGTTTCACGGAATTGATGCTCAACAAATCATTTGAAGAAGAACGTCAGCTAAAGTACTTGCAGACGATTCATTCGGAAACAGGTCGCCTGACGACCCTCGTCAACGACTTCCTCGACGTCCAGCGTATGGAATCGAGTGAGCAACGTTATCAGATGTCGACGTTCGACATCGTCGAACTCGCAAATGACGTGACCGACTTCTATGGTGCCTCGCACACGACACATACGTTAGTGTTCGCAGGTAACGGACCGATCATGATTGACGCCGATAGCGAAAAGATTAAACAGCTCTTAAACAATCTACTCAGTAACGCCATCAAGTATTCTCCTGACGGCGGAACGGTTTCAATCGAAGTCCAGCACCAGGATGGTTTCGCTGAAATCAAGATTCACGACGAAGGAATGGGCATCCCGCAAGAAGCGATGTCGAAGTTGTTCGATAAGTTTTACCGGGTCGACAACTCAGAGACACGCAAAATCGGTGGAACGGGTCTCGGTCTATCGATTTGTAAAGAAATCGTCAAACACCATAACGGAACGATTGATGTTGAATCGACCGTCGGTGTCGGCTCGACCTTTACGATTCGTTTTCCGGTCGCTGTCATTTCCACCATCTTGACGTACGAAACTGAATGAGTCTTTACCCCCGTGTCCACTAAGACGCGGGGGTTTTTTGACCTGTTCATGTTCAGGTTCCGTCAAGGGCGGACAAAACGCAGTCTTCTAGTAAGAAGAACGCCCCTTACGTCGCGTTTAACATAAGGTCCTAAAAGGGAATAGCTAAAGCGACTCTACACATACAGGAGGAATCAGACAGATGCAACTTGGTTGGATAGGATTAGGTCATATGGGTATCCCGATGGCGTTACGTCTTCGCCGTGCCGGACACCCGTTACACGTCTACAATCGAACAGAAAGTAAGACAGCACCGCTCGTCGCGGAAGGGGCAACATCGCTTCGCTCACCACGCGAACTGGTCGAACAGTCGGACATCATCTTCATCATGCTCGCAGACGGAAAAGCGATCGATCATGTCCTTCACGAAACAGACGGGCTGCTCGCAGGCGACTTGACGGACAAAATCGTCGTCAACTTGAGTACGATTTCGTCCGAGGAATCAACACAGGCAGCGCAACTTATCGAACGCGCCGGTGCCGCCTATCTCGAGTCTCCCGTCTCTGGTTCAGTCGGTGTCGCAGAAGCCGGCCAGCTCGTCATGCTCGTCGGTGGTGACAAACAGACACTTGCGACATGCCGGCCGTATCTCGATGTTCTCGGTAAAGAAAGTATCCATTTCGGTGACCACGGAACAGGCAGCTCAGCAAAACTTGCCATCAATCTCCTGCTCGGCATCGTCGGTGAGGGACTTGCTGAAACGTTCCTGCTCGGAGAAGCGGCCGGGCTCGACAAAGAAAAACTCATCCAGATGATTTCTTTGTCCGGCATGAATACACCACTCTTCCAAGGCAAACAGGACATGTACC
This sequence comes from Exiguobacterium sp. s80, assembly GCF_018618725.1. Classification (NCBI taxonomy): domain Bacteria; kingdom Bacillati; phylum Bacillota; class Bacilli; order Caryophanales; genus Exiguobacterium; species Exiguobacterium sp. s80. The sequence continues at coordinate 13,009 of NZ_JACSMP010000009.1, forward strand.
GAACAGAGGAGTTCCCCCCTGCTTTCCCGCTTCGGTTGATGGCGAAGGATTTGGGGTTGATCACGGACGCCGCGAAACGGTACACGTTACGTTTACCGCTGGCAGAAGCAGCACATGAACAGTATGAACAGGCGAACACGGGAGACCAAGCCGATTTAGATATGGCAGCGGTCTACCTGAGCTTAAAAAAATGACTCCATCAGAAAGCCGCGCCTTCCGGATTCCGGAAGGCGCGGCTTTTAGCAGATGCGTTATTTGAGTGATGTGACGATTCCCATCATCTGATCGGTCGTCATCAAAGCTTTCGAATTAAACTGATAGGCGCGTTGAATTTGCGTCAAGTTCGTCATTTCCGTCCCCATGTCGACATTCGAGGACTCGAGCGTCCCGACCGTCAACGGGTTCCCTTGAGCATTTTGATATTGCCCGGCCGCCGTATAGAGTCCACCGCCGACATCCGTCAACTCGCCATGGTTCGGAATATCCGCGACACCGATGCGGGCAAGGACACGACGTTCTCCGTTGAGGACACCTGTGATATTGCCATCTTTGTTCAGCTCAATCGCCGTCGCATTTTCCGGTAAGGTGATGGCATCGTTCGCTTGATTGATGACGGAGCGTCCCGCATCATCCGTCAACAACATCTGTCCGTTGCCTTGCGGTGATAACTCAAAGTTGCCGTCCCGCGTGAATTTCGTCACACCGTCTGCATCGATGACACCAAAGAAGTGATGCGGATTACCGAGTGCCGCATCCAAATTCCGTCCGGTCGTTTGAAAAGCACCGACGGTAAAACGTGTCGCTTCGTTCGCGACATACCCACCGACACCAAGACGAAGATCGACCGGCGTCGTCAAAGGACCTGTTTCCAAGCCGCCCGGTGTGTTGCTGATGTTGCGGACGAGTAACTCATTGAACTGTGCATCACGACGCTTGTAGCCGTTCGTGTTCGCATTCGCGAGATTATGCCCGGTCGTATCGAGTTGTTTTTGTAATTGAGCCATCGTACTGGCTGATGTATAAAGTGATTGCATGACTTCCTCCTCCGATTAACGAACGCGACCGATTTCAGAAACAGCTTTTTCAGCCGTCCGGTCGTAAGCTTGAATGACTTTTTGATTGGCTTCGAACTGACGAAGTCCACTGTTCATCTCAGCCATCGTCTGCTCGATTTCGACGTTCCCGAGTTCGAGCACGCCTTGGTCGACTTTGACGTCTCCCGCGGCAAGTGCTGCCGGAGAGCGGAATAAACCGTTGCCTGTCCGCTCGAGTGTTTCCGGTTGATCCGTTACGACAAGTCCAAGGTTTCCAATTGCTTGTCCGTTTCCGTCCGTCACCGCTCCGTCTGCGCTGACAACGAAGTCTTCATTGACGACGTTCAGCGCCTGACCGTTTGCATCAAGGACGAGATCATTTTCTGTCGTCCGGAGCAAACCATCCTGCCCGACGGCAAATTGACCGTTCGTCGTGTAAAGCGTCTCTTCCCCACCTGTCAGCGGATCCGTATGTAAGACGGTAAAGAGGGCGGACCCGTCCCGTGAACTGATTTGGAGATCCGTCGCGTTGCCCGTTTCCGTAATCGAACCGAGGGCAAAGTTCGGCGTCGCTGCCTGCATGAAGACACCTGTCGCGAGCGTGCCGACCGTTCCTCTTGATTGAATTCCCGTCCGTTCATTGACGCCCGATTGTTGAATCATCATCTCCGGAAACGTCCGGAGCGATGCTTGATCGGCGCGGAAGCCAGGCGTCCGCGCATTGGCCAGGTTGTTACTTAACATTTCTTGTTGCCGCTGTAACGCCTGCATCGCACCAGACGCCGTGTACATTCCTCGTAACATATGTTTTTGTCTCCTCATTGACTTAATGTTCAATTCTCTTATGTTTAGTATATCGGTCAGGTTCTGTTGAATTATGAGTTTTTTTCAAAAAAAGGTAATGAGAACAATAGTTGAACCGAAAGTCCTAGCTCTTGATTGAAATATTCAAGCCTTGATTCACTTGCCCGTCGATCACCAAATCGAGCTGTCATTACGATTGAAGGATGTCAATCATCCACGGACGATCATCGAACCGCTTGCGATCACGGAACTCGACAATGGACTGTTCCATTACTCTGCCGACTATAAAGTACGTGCCCAGTCCATCCTTTTGATGAAGGCACTCGAACACTCGGAGCAACAAAAACTCGATGACTTCTTTTCGTTGACATGAAAAAAAACGCCTCCCGGTTACTGACCGGAGAGGCGTTCCGTGTTAGGAATGTTTTTTACTGAGTACCGCTGTTTGCGTCCGTTCGAGGACAGCATTCGTGATGACGATCAAACCGGTAAACAGGAACAACGCTTCAAAACCGAAATGACCGGCGATTTGACCACCGGCGAGCGGTCCGAGGAAGTTTCCCATGAATTGGGCCGATTGATTGTAACCGAAGATTCGTCCGGACGCATTGGCTGGTGTGTGTTTACGAAGCAGTGCTTGGACCGATGGCATCAAGGCCGCTGTCGCAAATCCGATTCCCATCCGTAAGACGATCAATTGACTCGTATCCGTGACGAACGCTTGCGGAATCAAGAAGGCGGCAAAGACGAGTAAGGCAACGAACAAGACACGTTCCGCTCCAATCTTGTCGGACAGTCGTCCGAGCCGCTGGGCAGCAATCAATGCCGCAATCCCGGGTGCTGAGGCGACGATACCCGACAGTAACGCCAGTCGTTCCGTTCCGGGACTCAGCTCTCGCACGTAGAGCGAGAGAATCGGACTGATGGATTGCGCTGCGAACTGAATCAAGAACGTCGTCAAGAATAGACTCAAGATGAGCTCCGGATGACGGAGTGATTGAATGATTTCTTTCGCGGAAGCCATTTTTTTGACTTCAAGTGGGACGAATTCTTCTTTGACGAAGAAATATGTCACGAGGAACGTCAAAAACAACGGTACGCTCGTAAAGAGAAAAACGGGTCGAAGCCCAATCATGTCGGCAAGGAATCCTCCAATCAGAGGTCCGAGTAATCCACCGGCAATCCCACCGGTCGACAATGTACCGAGCGCCCAGCCACTTTTCTCTTTCGGGGTTTGAGAAGCAATCAAGGTGATTCCGGCTGAAATGAATCCGGAGACTGCTCCCATGACGAGCCGTAAGAAAACAAGCTGATATACATCTTGCACAAAACTGATTAAAAACATGACAATCGACATGCCGAGGCTTGCCCGGAGCAGCATCAATTTCCGTCCTTTTCTATCGGCAAGGCGTCCCCAAATCGGTGAGACGATGGCTGCGACGAGGAACGTTGCTCCGAACGCAATCCCGGACCAGGTCGTAATCTCCTGACGTCCATCGACGCCAAGCTCTTCAATGAATAATGGCAAAAACGGTAAAACGAGACTGAGTGCAGCGGCAGTCAAAAAACTCCCGATCCACACGACGATTAAATTTCTTTTCCACAACGGCATTGTGGCATCACTTCCTTTTTAATGGTAATTCCGGGGTCAAGCAACAACTTCTAATATACACTTCACAATGTGAAATGTCTAGGTTTTGAACTGATGCAATAGTCTCAAAGACTATTGATGGATACTGATTTTAAGCAAACGAACCGATAGTAGGAGTACCATGCAGACGGAGTGAACACTAGTTTTCTCGTCAGTCTCGTCTGCGTCTCATTTTTCAGTCTGTTGCTGCCGTCAAGCGGTCAAGCCGCTCTCCCCGTCACGCGCCATACGGTGATGTGGTCGATTCCGGAAGCGAAGTCCATCCCCGTGAAAATCAATCAACTCGCCAACCGGCAGATGAAGCGTGTCTATCTTCATGTTGCTGTGGAGGGGGACCGGATTCTCTATCGAACATTCGTCGAGGCCGCGCATGCAGCAGGAATTGAAGTCTACTTCCTGTTCGGACAACCACGCTGGATTACGAATGAAGGCACGACCTTCCGACCGAATGTCGAAGACCCGCTCGCCTGGATTACCCTGTATCAAAGTGAGACGATGCAGCATCCGGATGGAATCAGCGTCGATCTCGAACCGTATGCCCTACCGGAGTGGACGACGAATCAATCTGCCGTCATCGCTTCTTATCAACGAATCCTGACTGCCTTTCAGGAGCGGGCAACGGCGGAAGGGCTACCGTTGCAACTCTTTCTTCCGTTTTGGTTCCTACGGTCACGGATGTCTCCGGACGTCCTGTCAGTGCCTGGGCGATGGATCTTGCAAGCGAAGTGACCTTAATGAGTTACCGGACTGTCTACGGTGGTGGAAACGGCTTATCCGCCATCACGCTCGTCGATACGTTGTATGCGGCAAACCACCAGCACAACCTGTCGTACGCTCTCGAGTTCACGGAACTACCGGAGACACCGAGCATCACCTTTTATGGTCAGTCACGGCAAGCCTTGAACCAACTCGTCAATCAGACGATGAACAGCTCTTTCCCCCCGCGTGCCATCGTCTATCATGACTTTGAGGCCTATCAGGCGTTCATGCAAAATACGAAGTGACTCATTGGCAAAATTATTTAAGCTATCGATGAAAAAAAGATCAATCCTTAACGGACTGATCTTTCAGACTGTAGACAACGTGCTATTGGGAGATCAAGCGTCTTTTTTCGTTGCTTTCCTCGGGCGAGGCGCAAGCCGTTGCTCCTTGATCCTCACGGACAACGAGCAGGGTCTTGCCTGCCTCTGGCAAGTCGCGTTAAAAACGCACTTTTCCCGTAGGAGTCAACGAAACGTGACGCTTTTTAGGTAATACCGTGACAGAAGTCCAGTCATACAGACGCTTTAGAGCGCAATCCGTCTCGAATCGCTTTAGAACCGCGAAAAGCTCAGTCCTTAACGGATTGAGCTTTTTTGCTGTTACAGTGCTGTTTTGATTTCTTCCAACATCTTTTCGATCGATTGGATACCGCCACCGGACAGATACCACACGTCTCCACTCAAGTAGACGACCTTATTATTTTTGACGGCATCGACGTTTTTCAATAATTCATTGTCCATCGCTTGTTTCGCCGTTGCCCCTTCACCGATTGCTTCTCCACGATCGATGACGAAGATGATGCCCGGATTTTTCTTGACGATGTATTCGTACGAGACATCTTGTCCGTGGACGGATTGATCAAGAGTCGTATCGATTGCTTTTAAACCAAATGCATCGTAAATCAAGCCAAAACGAGAGCCCGGTCCGAACGCACTCATGCTCTTATCCCCCGCGAGCAGGACAAGTGACTCAGGTGCTTCTTTAGCATCCTCTTTGACTGCCGCGATTTTTTCATCTACTTCTTTTAATGCAGCTGTCGCTTCTGCTTCTTTTCCAAACAACTTACCGAGCATGTTGACGTTATCTTTGAACGACGTCATGTAGTCCTGTGTATCGATTCCTACATAAATCGTCGGTGCAATCTTGCTGAACTCTTTATACATTTCCGATTGACGGGCTGAAATCAGGATGACGTCCGGTGCAAGTTCACTGATTGCTTCAAAGTTTGGTTCTTTTAAACTTCCGACGTTCGTATACTGCTCTGCTTCATATTGCTTAAGATAGGCTGGAACGAGTTCTTTCGGTAGACCTGCCACTTCGACACCCAGTTCATCGAGTGTATCAAGTGCACCAAAATCAAAGACGACGACTTTTTTCGGGTCTTTGACGACCTCAGTTGAACCTAATTCATGTTTGATTGTTATTTTTTCGTCGCTTGAAGCGGCTGATTCATTTGTTCCTTTTCCACACGCACCGAGTGCGACGACACAAATTGCAATAACGAGTAAGAACCACTTTTTCATGTGAGTTGATCTCCCTTATGTTAAGTATAGTAGAGGCAAATTTTATGATCATCCATCTGTTCCAACGTTAAATCCATTTCATACAGGTTTTCGAGTAACGACTGTTCCATCAATTGGTCTGTCGGACCCGTCGCAACGATTTGTCCTTCTTTCATCGCGACCATCTGATCCGAGTAAACGGATGCGAAGTTCAAGTCGTGTAAGACGACGACGATCGTTTTATTTTCCTCGTCGACGAGCTTCCGGAGTAACTTCATCACCTGGACGGCATGACGCATGTCGAGGTTATTCAATGGTTCGTCGAGCAAGATATAATCCGTGTCTTGGGCAATTACCATCGCGATGAAGGCACGTTGCTTCTGACCTCCGCTGAGGGCGTTGATTTGTTTATCTTGCATCTCTTCGAGGCCGACGTATGCAATCGCCCGATCGATTTTCTCGTGATCAAGGGCGGTCAGTCGTCCTTTCGAATACGGAAAACGACCAAACCCGACGAGCTCACGGACCGTCACACGCAGTCCGAGGTGATTGCTTTGTTTTAAAATCGACAGTCGCTTCGCCAAGTCATCTGACGGAAATTGACTGATGGCCGTCCCTTCCAGTATGACGACGCCCGCATCCGCTTTCGCGAGACGGCTAATCATCGAAAGGACCGTACTTTTACCCGCACCGTTCGGTCCGATGAAGGATGTCAATTTACCTTTCGGGATCGTGAACGTCGCCGCTTCGACGACGGTCTTCGTTCCGAACCGTTTCGTGATGTTGTCAATCGTAATCATCGGTTGACTCCTTTCAGCAAGAGATAAATAAAGTAGCTACCACCAATCAAGTTCAAGATGACACTGAGCGTCGTCGAAAAGTTCAAGACGTGCTCGACAACCAACTGCCCCCCGACTAACGCGATCACACCAAGTAAAACTGTCGCGACCGCTAAAGCGTGATGGCGGTACGTCGGGATGAGTTGATAGGCGACGTTGACAATCAATAGCCCTAAAAACGTAATCGGTCCAATTAAAGCCGTTGCAATCGAAATATAGATGGCGACGATGATTAACAGACGTTTGACGATTTTTTCATACGGAATGCCCAAGTTAATCGCATGGTCGCGTCCGAGTGCCAATACGTCGAGGAAGCGGACATACCGCCAAAGCCAAGCCGTATTCAAGACGAGGAGGACTGTCGCTAACATCAATAAGTCCGAATCGACGTTGTTGATGCTCGCGAACGAGCGATCTTGCAACAATTGAAATTCGTTCGGGTCCATCAGCAGTTGAAGGAACGAGGTGATGCTACCGAAAAACGTTCCGAAGACAAGACCGACGAGGAGAAGGAAGTAGACGTTCCGCCCTTCCCCTCGGAACAGCAATTGATACAGCACGATCGCAAAACCGACCATCAAAAGAATCGTTGCGACGAAGCGGACTTCGATTCCGACTTCAAGCAGGATTGAGCTGCCGAACAAAAACAAGAGTCCGGTTTGAAGCAACATATACAGTGAATCGAGACCGATGACGTTCGGTGTCAAAATCCGGTTCATCGTCACGGTTTGGAAAATCAAGGTCGAGACCCCGATCGCGACACTCGTGACAAGCATCGCTGCTAACTTTGTAAAGCGCCTTGGAATGACATATCCGAGTGCCCCTTGTAAGTTCAACGTCATATAGCCAACCATGCATAATAACGCGAGGACGCCCAGCCAAATCAACCGTTTACGATAAGCCATAACGATCCCTCCTAAACAAGAGGTAGAGGAACAAGCCACTGCCAATCGTCCCGACCATCAAGCTAATCGGAATCTCATACGGTGCAATCAACAGGCGGCCCGCAATGTCACAGACGAGGACGAACAAGGCACCGAACAGAGCCGTTAACGGTAACGTCTTTCGTAAGTGATCGCCGTACCAAATCGAAATCAAGTTCGGCACGATCAGACCAAGAAACGGAATCACACCGACCGATAAAATCACGGCTGAAGCGATCAATGAAACAATCGCCAGCCCAAGCTGCATGACACGCTTATGGGAGATACCAAGATTTTGTGAAAATTCTTCGCCCATTCCGACAATCGTAAACCGGTGGGCATAACGATAAGCGACGAACAGCAACGGAACAGTTATGTAAAGCAATTCGTAGCGTCCCTTTGTGATCATCGAAAAGTTTCCTTGCATCCATCCTTCTAAGCTTTGCAGCAAGTTAAACCGCAATGCGAGAAACGTCGTCAAGGCACCGACGATACTGCCGAGCATCAATCCGACGAGTGGAATGAAAATGACGTCCTTCATTTTGATCCGTTCGAGAATCCGCATGAACAAGAGCGAACCACCAAACGCAAATCCAAATGAAATGAGCATCTTAATCAGTGGATGTGCATCACTAAAGCCAATCATTGAAACGACGATTCCGAGTTTCGCGAAATCCATCGTTCCCGCCGTCGTCGGTGAAACGAAGCGGTTTTGTGTAATCTGTTGCATGATCAATCCCGCAATGCTCATACCCGCTCCAGCCAATAAGATACTTAAAAGTCGTGGTATCCGACTCATCAAGAACAATTCCCATTCCGTCTCGCTCCAAGATAAAATTTCTGTTAAATCGAGGTCAGCGACACCAACAAACATGGAGCCGATTGAGACACATACGAGGAGGATTCCCCAAATCATAATCGACATCGTAGTCTCCTTGTAAAGATAATGATATTCATTCTCATTGAGAACATTCTCATTCTCTCTTTTTTCCAGGCTTTCGTCAACCGTTATTCTGATATTTTTTTAGAAAGTCTTTTTCGCGGTCACATAAAAGTGCGTTTTTTTGAACAACATTCAGTACAGTGACCTCGTGGTTTTTAAACAACATTCGCTTCTACCACGGTTCGCTTGCTTAGGGGCAAGCGGGAAGCCGCTTCGCTTTTTACAAAAGCTGCAGGGTCTCCCCTTGCTTGCTCGTGAACCTTTTCAAGGTTCACTGATTCCCTCAAGCGTCTCACCGTTTTCGAAGCAAGTTGTTCAAGTTATCCCTATTTCCGTTTAAGGCGCTACATCTTATTGATTGGCGTTCTCACTTCTATGGAAGCTCAGACACGCGTTAACCGATTTGTTCTAGAACGGCATTCGACAGAAACGCACCTGCCTAAAAGATTCGCTTCCCGTGACTCCTACGGGAAAAAGCGCAAGAAATTCTTGCGCTGTCAGAGGCAAGCGAGACCCTGCTACTTATCCGGATAGGATCAAGTAGCAACGGCTTGCGCCTCGCCCGAGGAAAGCACGGGAAGAAAGAATCTTCATCCCCCAGCATTCTTGAATCGTTCAAGGCACTGTACTTTGTCTATCTGCAATCTAATCCGATCTGTTCGAGAACGGCATTCGACAAAAACGCATCTGTCTAAAAGATTCGCTTCCCGTGACTCCTACGGGAAAAAGCGCAAGAAATTCTTGCGCTGTCAGAGGCAAGCGAGACCCTGCTACTTGTCCGGATAGGATCAAGTAGCAACGGCTTGCGCCTCGCCCGAGGAAAGCGCGGGAAGAAAGAATCTTCATCCCGCAACATTCTTGAATCGTTTATGACGCTGTACTTTGTCCATTTTTAATCTAATCCGATCTATTCGAGGACGGCATTCGACAAAAACGCACCTGCCTAAAAAATTCGCTTCTCGTGACTCCTACGGGAAAAAGCGCAAGAAACTCTTGCGCTGTCAGAGGCAAGCACGGGAAGAAAGAATCTTCATCCCGCAACATTCTTGAATCGTTCTCTACGCAAAATAAAAAGAGGTAACCCCCACAATTAAGTGAACGGTTACCTCATCGCTTGACGATTTGTGCCAAACAAGCATTTCTTATTTTCCTAAGTTATCGAGCATGATTCCTGTCCCGCGTGCGACACATAACATTGGATCTTCTGCAATCAAGACCGGTAACCCAAGCTCCTTTGCCAACAACTGATCGATTCCGTCGAGCAATGCCCCACCACCCGTTAAGATGATGCCGCGGTCGATGATATCTGCTGCGAGTTCCGGTGGTGTCTTCTCGAGAACCCGTTTTGTCGCTTCAACGATTTCCATCGCTGATTCTGCGAGTGCTTCATGAATTTCCTGTGAGCTGACCGTAATGTTATGCGGCAGCCCTGTGACGAGGTTGCGTCCCCGGATATCCATCTCTTCCTGACGTCCGTCTTCTGAGACCGTTGCTACCGTCATCTTGACGTTTTGCGCCGTCCGTTCACCGATGATTAACTTATGCCGATCTTTGATCGCCCGAATGATATCGTGATCAAATCGATCTCCTGCAACTTTGATTGTTTCGCCACAGACGATATCTCCCATCGAGAGTACCGCAACATCCGTCGTCCCACCACCGATGTCGATGACCATATGTCCCACAGGCATCCAAATGTCCATCCCTGCTCCGACCGCGGCTACTTTCGGTTCGACTTCGAGGAAGACGGTTTTCGCGCCCGATTTTTCTCCTGCCTGACGAATCGCTTTTGCTTCGACCGTCGTGATGCTCGCTGGTGTACAAATCAACATCCGAACGCCACCGAACATGCTGCGGACCTCAATTTTATCGATGAAGTGACGTAACATGGCTTCCGTCATCTCGAAATCTGCGATCACACCATCTTGGAGCGGACGAATCGCGACGATGTTTCCCGGTGTCCGGCCTACCATTAAATGTGCTTCCGTACCTACTGCATGAATTTTGCCGGTCGCTTTATCAATGGCGACGACTGAAGGTTCATCGAGGACAATTCCTCTTCCCTTTACATGAATGACGACATTGGCAGTTCCTAAATCAATTCCGATATCTTTTGAAAACATCTCGCGTGATCTCCTTTACCAGCTGGATATTATTCCATAATTTAGAGCGTCGTTTGGACGTCTAACCCATTTATGTATACATACCTTTCAATTTTAGCACAGGCAAGCAAAAAGAGACGACTTTCTTTTTCAGAAAGTCGTCTCTCGTTAATGAAATGGAATAATAGCTTAAGATTAAAGCTTTGTCGCTGCCGTTTCTTCGACAACCGCTGTTTCTTCCGTGATGCGCTCGACATCTGCGCCAAGAGCTTGCAGTTTCAAGTGGAAGTCAACGTATCCACGATCGATGTGATGGAGTGCACCGACACGTGTTTCACCTTCAGCAATCAAACCAGCTGTGACGAGCGCTGCACCAGAACGAAGGTCTGTTGATAAGACTTCTGCTCCTTGAAGCTGAACACCACCTGTGATGATGGATGAGCGTCCTTCGATTTTGATATCAGCATTCATGCGGCGGAATTCTTCCACGTGCATGAAGCGGTTTTCGAAGACCGTTTCCGTGATGACCGATGTTCCTTCAGCTTTTAAGACAAGCGCCATCATCTGTGCTTGAACGTCTGTCGGGAAACCAGGGTGTGGCATCGTCTTCACGTCGACAGCAACCAATTTCTTAGGTCCGATAACACGAAGCCCTTCTTCTGTATCCGATACTTGAACACCCATCTCTTCCATTTTTGAAATCAATGGACGAAGATGCTCACGCTCAGCACCGATGACTTCGACGTCACCTTCTGTGATTGCAGCTGCAATCATGAATGTTCCGGCTTCGATCCGGTCTGGAATCACGTAGTGGTTGCCACCGTGTAATTTTTCGACACCTTCGATACGGATCGTTTCCGTACCTGCGCCACGGACTTTCGCGCCCATCGCGTTCAAGAAGTTCGCGAGGTCAACGATTTCAGGTTCTTTCGCAACGTTCTCGATGACTGTCGTGCCTTCAGCGAGTGTTGCCGCCATCATGATGTTTTCTGTCGCACCGACAGAAGGGAAATCAAGATAGATTTTTGCACCTTGGAGACGACCATCGACTTGTGCTTCAACAAAACCGTTTCCGATGATTGTTTTAGCGCCCATCGCTTCGAATCCTTTTAAGTGAAGATCGATTGGACGTGATCCGATTGCACAGCCACCCGGCATCGCAACGCGTGCGCGACCGAGACGTGCAAGGAGTGGACCCATGACAAGAATCGATGCCCGCATTTTACGGACGTATTCAAGTGGTGCTTCGTCTTTTAGTTCCGGTTCTGCATTGACGGTAACCGTGTTCGCTTCTGCATCGAATTCGACTTGTGCGTTTAAGTTCCGTAAGACATTGTTGATTGTATAGACGTCTGCAAGACGTGGTACGTTTTGAAGGACCGATTGACCTTCTGATGCGAGCAATGTCGCAACCAACGTTTTTAAGACTGCATTTTTTGCACCTTCTACTTTTACTGTTCCAGCTAATTTACGTCCGCCACGGACAACAATTTTTTCCATTACCCATACTCCTCTGCTTCGTTTCTTTTCTATTCGTACAATTCGTGATTGGTGTTGATCATAGTTGAAAAGTCAACGAATGATAGAAAGAAACTTTCCTATAGTTATCTCTCGTGCCAAAAGCCAATACGATTTTCAATGTCATAATCAATGTGTTTCTTCATTATAAGAATACTATCCTTTTCTATACTAATTCAGATGACCAAATTAGGGTTTACAAGGAAGTTACAAGTTCAGCCTACTAAAAATTGAAGACGTTGGGCGAATCCCGAATACTCCAGCAAAAAGCGACCGACGAGGGAACCGAGTGCAATCGCAAGCAACGTCCGTAACGCAATGGCGTGTGGACCTTTAGGATGTTGGAGGATTTTTTCCCACTTGACTGGTAAGAGTGACCACCAGGCAAGAACAATTGCCATTACATAAACGAGCATACTTACTAAAGCACTTAAACCAATTGACGTCACGCGCTTGCACCTCTTCTTCGTGTTTTCTTCAACCTTACCATGATTTCACAAAATGAATGATTTCGCAAACAAAAAAGCACAATATGCATTTATTTTATCGCATAAAATATATTTATTAAAGATGATTGTCACAATTTCTATAGAAGTAAGGATGAAAAGTTTGTGAATAAGAGGTCTATATGGTACTTTTACTATTTTTCGCCATCTTAAACCTGAATCGCCTTAATCCTAAAGAAAACGCTTTTAAATTGACGTTTTCTACAAAAAAAGACCCGATTTCCACGAGGGAAACCGGGTCTTTTACTTGAATCAATCGCGACCGTAGTCTTTTAAATCGAGACGGTTAATTGCCCGTTTCAATGAAAGCTCTGCGCGTTTGAACTCAAGATCTGATAATTTCGTGTCCTGGAGACGTCGTTCTGCACGAACCTTCGCAGCCGCAGCACGGTCATAATCGACCTTATCTGCCTGCTCCGCTGTTTCTGCAAGAACCGTTACAGTATCCTGGCGCACTTCCATAAAGCCACCGCTGATAGCGATCAACGTGCGTCCGCCATCTTCGTGGCGCAACTTCAAGATGCTGATGTCGAGTGGTGTTACGAGCGGTACGTGGTGCGGGAGGACCCCGATTTCACCCGTTATCGTTTTCGCAACGACCATACGGACATCGCCATCATACACTTCGCCATCCGGGGTGACGATATTGACATGAAGTGTGTTCATCTCAAGTCCCCCTTATGCTTTGTCACTTAGACAAGCGCCTTCGCTTTTTCAATCGCATCTTCGATCGGACCGACGAGACGGAATGCTTCTTCCGTCAAATCATCGTGTTTGCCATCGAGGATTTCTTTGAAGCCGCGGATCGTGTCCTTAACTGGGACGTACGATCCTTTTTGTCCTGTGAACTGCTCAGCTACGTGGAAGTTCTGCGACAAGAAGAACTGGATACGACGCGCACGGTGAACACTTAACTTGTCATCTTCCGACAACTCGTCCATACCGAGGATTGCGATGATATCTTGAAGTTCTTTATAACGCTGAAGTGTTTCCTGAACTTGACGTGCTACAGCGTAATGCTCTTCACCGACGATTTCAGGTGAAAGGGCGCGTGATGTAGAAGCAAGTGGATCCACGGCAGGATAAATACCCATCTCAGAGAGACGGCGCTCAAGGTTCGTCGTTGCATCTAAGTGAGCAAACGTCGTCGCAGGAGCCGGGTCAGTATAGTCATCGGCTGGTACATAAACCGCTTGGATTGATGTAACCGAACCTTTGTTTGTTGACGTGATACGCTCTTGGAGCATACCCATCTCTGTTGCAAGTGTTGGTTGGTAACCAACGGCAGATGGCATACGACCGAGAAGGGCCGATACTTCTGAACCAGCTTGCGTATAACGGAAGATGTTATCAACGAAGAGAAGAACGTCCTGTCCTTGCTCATCACGGAAGTACTCAGCCATTGTCAAACCAGTCAAGGCAACACGAAGACGTGCACCAGGTGGTTCGTTCATCTGACCGAAGACCATCGCTGTTTGTTTGATAACGCCTGAATCCGTCATCTCATGGTACAAGTCATTACCTTCACGTGTCCGCTCACCAACACCTGCGAATACCGAGATACCGCTGTGCTCTTGGGCGATATTGTTGATCAATTCCTGGATGAGGACGGTCTTACCTACACCGGCACCACCGAAGAGACCGATCTTACCACCTTTGATGTAAGGCGCAAGTAAGTCAACGACTTTAATTCCTGTTTCAAGAATTTCAACTTTTGTTGAAAGGTTGTCGAACGTTGGTGCTTTTTTGTGAATCGGAAGACGTTCCACGCTTGCATCAAGTTCTTTTTCATCAATTGGGTTACCGAGTACGTTGAATACGCGACCGAGTGTCGCTTCACCGACGGGTACCGAGATTGGAGCGCCTGTATCTAGGACTTCCACTCCACGGCGTACACCATCCGTCGAATCCATCGCAATGGTACGGACGACATCGTCACCAAGGTGTAATGCGACCTCAAGCGTTAAGTCGATAGCCACTTCTTCTACAGTTTGCGGCGTATATTGAATACGAAGCGCGTTGTAGATGTTCGGTAAGTGTCCTTCGAACTTAACGTCGATGACAGGTCCCATGACCGCGACGACGCGGCCTTTTAAACCGAGTTCGTTCATCGTGTTTCCTCCTACCTATCATTACGTCCTTGGGGCTTACTGCTGCGCAGCTGCTCCACTGACGATCTCTGTGATTTCTTGCGTGATTGCAGCTTGTCGAGCCCGGTTGTAGACGAGAGTCAATCGACCGATCAAGTCATCTGCGTTATCTGTCGCACTTTGCATTGCTGTCATACGTGACGCATGTTCTGCTACTTTCGCGTCAAGAAGCGCACCGAAGATCAAGCTTTCCGCATAACGCGGAAGGAGTTCAGAAAGGATTTGCTCCTCACTTGGCTCATACTCATAAGTCGTCGAAGACGAAGCTTCGATTTCTCCGAGTGGGAGAAGGGTTTCGACTTTCACTTCTTGGCTGATGACAGACAAGAAATGGTTGTAGCTCAGCTTGAGTTCGTCGATTTCACCGTTCGTGAACGCACTCACTGTACGCTTCACGATTTCAGCTACATCAACATACGAAGGAGAATCGTTGAGTCCTGTGATCGCGTCTGTGACCGTGATTCCGCGTGAACGGAAGAACTGGACACCGACTTTACCGACCACGTACAGAACGTAACTGTCCGTAGTGTGCTTTTCTTTGATTTCCCGGTAGACTTCACGCAGCACGTTGGCGTTATATGCACCAGCTAAGCCGCGATCCGATGTGATGACGATAAATCCAGTCTTTTTGACGGGACGTTTCTCGAGCATCGGATGGCTCGCACCTGTCGTGCCATTCGCAATGGTTCCGAGAACCTCCTGCATTTTCAGCATGTAAGGCTGGAACTTCGCGCTATGTGCTTGAGCGCGGTTTAGTTTCGACGCCGAAACCATGTTCATCGCTTTCGTGATCTGTTTCGTACTTTTCGTCGAGTTAATCCGCGTTTGTATCTCGCGCAACGATGCCATTTCGATTCACCACCTTGTTAGTATCAAGAGCGTTCAGGCGAAGCCTAAGAGTTGACCCTTAGACTGTCGCTTGGAACGTTTTCTTAAATTCTGAGATTGCTGTAACGAGTTCTTCGTCAGCCGGAAGGTTACCTGTTTTACGGATCTCATCGCAAAGCTGTTTGCGGTTTTGATCGAGCCAGAGGTTGAGTTCCTTTTCAAAACGACGAATATCCGTAACGGCAACATCATCAAGGTGACCACGAGTCAAGGCATAGATGATGATGACTTGCTTGTCAACAGTCAACGGTTGGTTAAGATCCTGTTTCAGAACCTCTACTGTCCGCTCACCACGGTTAAGCTTCGATTGTGTCGCTTTATCAAGGTCAGATCCGAACTGTGAAAAGGCTTCGAGCTCACGGTAAGAGGCGAGGTCAAGACGGAGCGTACCCGCTACCTTCTTCATCGCTTTTACTTGAGCCGATCCACCAACACGCGATACCGAGAGACCCGGGTTGATCGCTGGACGGACACCTGAGAAGAAGAGATCCGATTGAAGGAAGATTTGACCATCCGTAATCGAGATAACGTTCGTCGGGATGTAAGCCGAGATATCCGACGCTTGTGTCTCGATGAACGGAAGTGCTGTTAAGCTACCTGCGCCAAGCTCGTCGTTCAATTTCGCCGCACGCTCAAGAAGGCGTGAGTGAAGGTAGAAGACATCCCCTGGGTAAGCTTCGCGGCCTGGTGGACGCTTCAAGAGAAGCGAAAGCTCACGGTATGCAGCTGCTTGTTTTGAAAGATCATCATAGATGACAAGAACGTGCTTGCCGAGATCCATGAAGTGTTCACCCATCGCTACACCAGCGAATGGTGCGAGGTAAAGAAGTGGTGCCGGCTGTGAAGCAGCGGCAGAAACGACGATCGTGTAATCAAGTGCACCGTTTTTACGGAGTGTTTCAACAACACCACGGACTGTTGATTCTTTTTGTCCGATTGCGACGTAAATACAAATCATGTTTTCTTCTTTTTGGTTGATGATTGTATCGATGGCGATCGACGTTTTACCTGTCTGACGGTCACCGATGATCAACTCACGTTGTCCACGACCAATTGGAACGAGGGCATCGATTGCCTTGATTCCTGTCTGAAGTGGTTCGTGAACCGATTTACGTGCCATAACGCCAGAAGCTTTACGCTCGATTGGGTTATAGTGTTCCGTTTCGATTGGACCAAGACCATCGATTGGCATACCGAGCGGGTTAACGACGCGACCGAGCAATGCGTCCCCTGTCGGTACTTCCATGATGCGTCCTGTACGGCTAACTGAATCGCCTTCTTTAATATCAAGGTAGTCACCAAGAATGATGATACCAACGTTGCCTTCTTCTAAGTTTTGCGCCAAGCCCATTGTGCCGTTAGCGAATTCTACGAGCTCTCCCGACATGACGTTGTCGAGTCCGTGTGCACGAGCGATACCATCACCAATTTGGATGACCGTACCCGTCTCGTTCACTTCCATCGTAGAACCGTACTGCGCGATACGCGCTTTAAGCAGGGCGCTGATTTCTTCAGCTCTAATGCTCATGCGTTTCACCCCTATTTTCTTACGCTTTTAACAGCTCACGCTCAAGTCGCGTTAGTTTCGTTTCGATCGTGCCGTCATATGTCGTGTAACCGATTTGGACGCGAAGTCCTCCGATTACGTTCGTATCAACAACATTTTCTACTTCAAGCGTTTTACCTGATTTTTGGCCGAACGTTTCTTTCACTTTCGTGATTTCCGCGTCTGACAATTTGTATGCACTCGTCACGACGGCTGTCGCAACGTTACGGTGTTCATTCAATAACGCAATGAAATGCTCCGGCAAAGACAATACTTCCGCCGCACGGTCGTTTTCGACCATGACGAGGATGGTATTCAAAACAATCGTGTTGAAGCCCGTGAAGCTCGTCTGTAAGACTAACTTCAGCTCTTCCGCAGAAATCGATGGGTTACTTAAAACCGATGCGAGCTCTGGTGTTGCGTGGAGCACTTCGCCGAGCGTCCGCACATCAGCTTCTGCTTGCTCGAGCACATGATGCTCAAGCGCAAGATCGAAGAGCGCTTTTGCGTAGCGTCCCGCTACGTGATCACGCATTAGTTCGTGCCCTTAGTGTCAGCAAGGAATTGATCGACGAGCGCGCGCTGAGCGGCTTCGTCTATCGCAAGCTGTGTTTTCATGACGTGGCGTGCTGCAGCGATTGCTTGAAGAGCAACATCGTTCTTCAAAGCAGCTTGTGCTTCAGCGCGTTCACGGTCGATTGCACGGCGAGCTTCTTCCTTACTCATTTCTGTCTCAAGACGTGCCTGCTCCATCGCACGTGCTTGTTCTGCCTCAGCTTGACGGCGTGATGATTCTAATAAGTCACGTGCTTCCGTACGTGCCTTATTTAATTCTTCTTGTTGTTGTTCTACGTAGACTTCAGCGTCTTTACGGCTTTTTTCAGCCGAGTTGATCTCGCTAGCCACATGCTCTTCCCGCGCTTTCATCATGTTGATGAGCGGGCCCCAAGCGAATTTCTTCAAGAGGATGAGGAGCAAGAGGAAAACGACGATCGTGACGATCATATTGGCAAGTAAAAGGTGGCTTTCTTCGCCGCCTGCTTCTGCCGCAAGATACGTAAGATTCATTCGATTACACTCCCCTCGTGGTTGGTCCAACTTCTTATATCTACATAAGGGAGCAAAAGCTCCCGTGACGGTTCACTCCTGTCGAACGAATAACGCCCTATGTAGCTCGTTTCTTAAACTATGGATTAAGAGTTGAGGAGAAGGAAACCGACCGCTACACCGATGATTGGAAGTGCCTCAACAAGACCGATACCGATGAACATTGTTTGACGAAGTTCGTTTTTGAGTTCTGGCTGACGTGCTTGTCCTAATACTGTACCGTTTACGATAAGACCGTTACCGATACCAGCGCCAAGTGCGCCGAGTCCGATGATGATCGCTGTTGCAATAAGTTCCATTATAAATTGCCTCCCTAGATTGTGTTCGAAATTTGGTCGTGCGATTATCGGAAAAGCAGATGCTTTACCTTCGAATTAATGGTCGTGCGCTGCCTTATGTCCGATGTAAACCATCGTCAGGATAAGGAAGATATACGCTTGGATCGCTCCGATGAAGAGTGAGAATCCTTGCCAAATCAGCATTGGAATCGCTGAAAGGATGACACCGACTGGTCCGAGGAATTGGAAATCGTTCGTTCCAGAGATGATTCCGATCGAGAGAATGATTCCGATCATGATTTCACCAGCGAAGATGTTCCCGTAAAGACGAAGACCGAGCGTCAACGTGTTTGCGAATTCTTCAATGATGGTAATAATAAACATCGGCGTCATAAACGTTTTCGCGTATGCACCGAAGCCGCGCATTTTCACACCGTAATAATGGCTCATGACCACTACCATAGATGAAAGTGCAAGTGTCACGTACGGATCCGCAGTTGGTGAGTTGAACCAAATGTAGTGACCCGTCACAACGTTAAATGGGAGACCCATTAAGTTGGACACGATGATGAATAGGAACAGTGTCATTCCGAAAGTAAGGAAGCGACCCCCTGTTTTCCAATCCATCGTACTGCTGATGATTCCGCGAACGAATTCGAGGAACCACTCTAGCGTGTTTTGAAAACCGGTTGGCTTCATCGCGAGACGTCGCGTACCGGCCACGGCAATCAGGAAGACGAGAGCAGCTGCTATCAGCACTGTGATCAAGTTCGTCCAGCTACCGTACAGAACGAAGTCGCCCCAGAGTGGGATTTCGTAAAGTGGCATTTCGTGGTTCATTTGACTATTCACCTCTTTTCCCGCTTAAGTTCGTGAGTCAAGAACTCACAAAATTGTATGACGTGGCCGGCGAGAAGGCCTATTACCACCGCAGTTAATGACAATTCGGCTTCGTACTTCAAACCGATCATCACACAAAGTACCGCGACCGCCATGCGTGATACGGTCCCTCGAGACATCGGCTTGCGCCCACGCTCGATTACACGATACATTCGATCGACGCTTAATCGTTGCAGCGTCAAGATCATGAAGCTACCTGCCCCACCTAATGCCAGCCCATAAATCACTGGATCACTCGGATAACCGACAAGTAACAAGACAGCCAGGATTCCATAATAGAGTCCAAACCATCGTAAGTACGCACGATACAACGCATCTTGAAGGATTATGTTCATGTCTTGTCTCCTAACAAGTGCCTGATCATTGCGATCATGCAAAGAATGCCGATGAAAATCCCGATGAACACTGAGAATGTCGCTCCCATCTTTTGCCACCAGTCTTGCTGTTCCCCATAGTTCCCAACAAGGAAGCCGATGACGATTGGTGCGGCAAGTGCCGTCGAAATTTGCGAGGCCATGACCATACTCGTTGCGAGCCCTTTTTGGCGCACTAGAGACGACCCCCTTTTCCCAATTGCAGGTTCTTTTTCTTTCCCACAATTTGCGGATTTTCATACTAGTCAAGAATACAATGAGAACCATTTCATAGTCAAATGAATTCACAAATAAAATAGACCGCTGAAACCATTGTATATCAACGATTGATAAGGTTTTCACAGAGGTACCCCATCCACCTCTTTTCACGAAGATGTGAAGAAAATATGTAGTACTATCAACGTTTAAAGAGATGGTTCACTTGATGAACAAAACCATTGAACAGTAACGTTATATCGCGTTCTGGAATGAGAAACAAGCCGTCTAAAATTGATTTGTGTCGATTTTGTGAAAAAGTATTTTTTGTTCAAGATTGGAAGCGCTTTCGATTCGGGACAGGAAAACCGCTCTGACATCTGTTTGTAACAAAGGATTTAAAGCATTTCCAATTTGTCTGTTGTGTTACTTGTCACAGCTTGAAATGTCATGAATGGATTATAGGTTTTAAGGTCAGCACGGTGATTTAGATTTTACATTTTCTTCACAATCAGGCAGATTGAGGCGTTTATTTCTTAGTTAAAGATATATTGATGTATGTTTACTCACTGCTTTTTGTTTAGTGATTATCGGATAGACCATTATTGATTATTGAATAGACCTTTCGCTATTTCCTCTCGCTTTCCTTGGGCGGGACGCAAGCCGCGATCCCCCTTCGGGTAACCGGGTCTCGCTTGTCCCTGTCGGAAGCGTTCCGCTTCCTCTTCCCATAGGAGTCGAGAGGAATTGCTCAAGGCGATTCAATTTACAAGTGACTAACAACACTACGCCTTGACCAAAGTTTAGTAGAGCGTAATTGAAAAGGACGTACCCCGGTCGACTCGACTCCTACGGGAAAAGAAACCACAGTTCATCGTGGTTTCGTCAGAGGGAAACAAGACCCGGCTTGGCACACACCGTGTACCGAGTCGCGACTTGTCCCTCGCCCGAGGAAAGCGAGGTCGACGGGAACGTCTGAGACAACTTATGGAAGTTAACCTTAAACGGAATCATTAAAAAGGACGCATCCGTTCGTCTTGATTCCCGTGGGAACGACAAGATATACGGAAACGCCCTAAATAAACATTTTTTGGACTGGATTACTTTATTTTAGATATCCGCATGAAAGGGTTCTGGAGTTTCCCCTTGATTGAAGTGCGCTAAAATCGCTGCTGCAATCCGCTCCGACGCATGACCGTCCCCGTAAGGATTTGAAGCATGCGCCATTTTTGCATAGGCCGCTTCGTCTTCAAGCAACTCGCTCGCCATCCGGTAAATCGTCTCTTCATCTGTTCCGGCAAGTTTCAACGTACCGGCTTTGACTCCTTCCGGACGCTCCGTCGTATCGCGTAACACAAGGACAGGTACGCCGAGCGAGGGTGCTTCTTCCTGTACGCCGCCGGAATCGGTCAGGATTAAATGGGCACGACTGGCAAAGTTATGAAAGTCGAATACATCGAGCGGCGGAATTAACGTGATGCGGTCGTGTCCCCCAAAGATTTCAGCCGCTGTTTCCTGGACGACCGGATTCAAATGGACCGGATAGACGACGTGCACGTCCGGATATGTATCGACGAGTCGACGGATCGCCCGAAACATCTGATGCATCTTCTCTCCGAGGTTTTCTCGCCGGTGTGCCGTCATCAAGATCAGGCGTCGTTTGCCGACTGCCTCGAGCACAGGGTGAACATAATCCGGCTGGACCGTCGTCTGCAGGGCATCGATTGCCGTATTTCCCGTCACATAGACACCAGCATAACGATTTTCAGATGCTAAGTTCGCTGCCGCCTGATCGGTCGGCGCAAAGTGCAGATCTGCGAGTGTCGACGTCAATTGACGATTGACCTCTTCCGGAAACGGTGAGTATTTATTATATGTACGGAGTCCGGCTTCGACGTGTCCGACGGCGATTTGATTGTAGTAGGCAGCAAGACTACCGACGAACGTCGTCGTCGTGTCGCCATGAACGAGAACGAGATCCGGTTTGACATCCTTCATGACGAGATCAAGTCCTTCGAGACCACGCGTCGTGATGTCGACAAGCGTCTGACGGGGTTGCATGATATTGAGGTCAGAATCCGGTTCAATCTCGAACATCCGTAACACTTGATCAAGCATTTCCCGGTGTTGCGCCGTGATCGTCACATGGACATCGAACGCTGGATTTTGTTTTAAGGCATTGACGAGCGGTGCCATCTTGATGGCTTCCGGTCGTGTTCCAAAGATGGGCATGACTTTGATGGGCATCATTACTTCCTCCTTTTTCTACTTCCTCCATTTAAGCATAGTTGAAAGCTGTCCTGCATCTTACAACAAAAAAAGCAGCCTGCCGGGAGTGGCAGACTGCTTCTGTCTTACTTCGTACCGAACAAACGATCACCGGCATCCCCGAGTCCAGGGACGATATAACCATGATCGTTCAGTTTTTCATCGAGTGCCGCGAGGTAAATATCGACATCCGGATGCTCTTCCTGAACGCGTTTGACGCCTTCAGGTGCTGCACACAGGCAAGCCAGTTTAATGCTTTTCGCGCCTTGTTTCTTTAAAGAGGAGATTGCGTCAGCAGCCGAGCCGCCTGTCGCAAGCATTGGGTCGACGACGACAAAATCACGTTCTGCGACGTCAGTCGGCAACTTGAGGTAGTATTCCGTTGGTTCAAGCGTCTCTGGATCACGGTAAAGACCGATGTGACCGACTTTGACGTTCGGCATCATCCGAAGCATCCCGTCGACCATCCCTAGTCCTGCGCGAAGGATCGGAACGATTCCGAGCTTCTTGCCTTCAATCATCTTCTGCGTCGTTTTCGTGACCGGTGTCTCGATCGCGACTTCTGTGAGTGGAAGGTCACGCGTGATTTCATATGCCATCAATGAAGCCACTTCGTCGACAAGCTCCCGGAATTGTTTCGTCCCCGTTTCGACTTTACGCATGATTGTCATTTTGTGCTGAATCAATGGGTGATCAAATACATGTACTTTACTCATTGTTTGCATCTCCTCTCAATTCTCTTTTCGCATTGTACTCCAAAAAGTGACCGCTTGGGAACTGTTTTTTTGGAATCACTCCTCCCCAAGCGTACTTTTCCCGTCAAGAATCGCTTGCGCCGCATAGGACCATTCATTATCTGGTTGCTTCGCTAATTCTTCTAACGTCGCCTTATAATCGCCGACCTTATTCTTTTGTTCATAGACGGCCTGCATCCATAACACATCACTCATGTAACCGGAATCCGGGAAGTCCTCTCGATACGCGACATAATCCGTTTGTTTCGTTTCACCTAACTTGCCTCCAGCAATCAATTGATAAAAACGTGCCATGCCCTTCGTTGCGTCATCCGTTAACACAGTTCCCGTCAACAAGCGGTTCGCTGACTTATAATCTTTTTCTTGCGTCGCAGCGATCGCCTGTTTCAATGTTTCTTCGGGAGAAAGCGTCTTCTTTGCATCCGTAGTCGCTTTTGGTTTCGCTGTCTCTTTTGGTTTCGTTGTGTCTTTTGATTTCACTGGTGCTTGTTCTGTCAGCTGTTCATTTTTTTCTTTTAATTGCTCGACTTCTTTTTCAAGCGCGGCCAATTTTTGTTCAACGTTCTCTTGATTGGTCACGACCGGCACTTCTTCCGGTTGTGAGAAATCAAGTTGAAAGAGACCGAGAACGGCAAGACCCGCAACAAGCAATCCGCCGAGCATCCACGGATTCGATTGCAGCTGCTTTTTCCACGGTTTGAGCTGCGGATGATTTTGGACAGCTGCCGGGAGCATGGAAAAACGCTTTTTGACGAGTCGCTTCCCGCCCGCTTTTCCGGCGATTGCTAACCGGTACCGCTGGAGCTCCGCCGGAATCCCTTTGTTCTTCCACTGGCTGAACCGCGTGTCCGCTTGTTCATAAAAGCCTGCTTCTTGCATGATGACGATTGCTTTAAAGTCTTCACTGAGTCGTTTATATTCACGTTCTGTTTGACTTTTTTTAGTCAGCCAGTCCGCAATTTGAGTCGTATTGATTGTTTCGAGTTCTGATTGGACCAGTGCTGAAAATTTCATCTGACAGTTTCCACCCTTACCTTATTTTACTAAGGTTAAGTATACCAAAAATCATGGTCGTAAAATATAAGTCTTCTGACGCATGGTGGACAAAACACGGACGCCGCCTCTTGTCTCGAGACGACGTCCGCGTTATTCCACTTCGCTCAAGTAACCATCCTCGATCCGCAGGACACGGTCACAATACTCAAGCATCCGCTCATCATGGGTGATGACGATGACCGTTTTTTGTTCCTCATGGGCTTGCTTTTGTAACACTTCCATCACTTGGCGTCCGTTCGTATAATCAAGGCTTGCCGTCGGTTCATCTGCGAGGACGAGTCGCGGCTGATTGACGAGTGCCCGAATGATCGCGACACGCTGTCGTTCTCCACCCGATAAGGCGTGTGGCAAATGGTGTGCACGGTCTTTTAATCCAAAAGCGGCGAGCATCGCGGCGGCGTCAACTTTCCGCCCCGCTTCTTCTGCGACGAGTTCGAGTTGTTCCGCCGCCGTCAGGAACGGAACGAGATGCGATTCCTGAAAGATGAATCCGATCTCTTCGAGGCGCATCTTTCGGCGTGCTTCGTCCGATTGCTGATTGACGTGCTGTTCCCCAAACTGAATGTCTCCCGCTGTCGGTGTTTGCAACAATCCGAGCAGTTGGAGCAACGTACTTTTTCCACTTCCGCTCGGTCCGACTAAGGCAATCAGTTCACCCGCTTTCGCTTCGAATGAAACATCATGGAGCACGGGGACGTCACTGTAAGTCTGTTCGACATGTGTCATCTTAATCATCCTGCCATTCCTCCCATCGCGTCTGCCGGCTCAAGTTTTTTTAAGGCCCGGAGCGGAATCACGGATCCAATTAATGCCGTACCGATCAACAATGCTCCGTAACCGAGACTCGTATCCCACTCAAAACGAAACGGAATGCCGCTCGGTAAGACTTGGCTGACACCGAGCGTCACGCACAGGCTGAAAGCAAGCGACAGGAGCGTCAAGACGAACACCTGAAAGACGAGTCCGCTTCCAATCGTCCGTGTCCGAATCCCGATCGCCTTCAAAATGCCCAGTTGCTTCATTTTTTGCATCGTCAAAATATAGAAAAACGCCGTCAAAATCAAGGCGCCGATTACGACAAGCGCAATCCGCATCATTTGGAATGAATTTTGTTCCGCTGCGTAACCGGGAACTTGCTTGACAATGTCTGCTTTCGTATACGTCGTCAGGTCCGTTTTGAATGAATCCTGACTGACGAATGCCGAGACGTAGTTCGTCTGCATCTTCGCTTGCCAGTCGTCCCATGACGCAATCGTCGTCCATAACACAGGCGCATGGCTGTAGCGTCCATCCGTGACGGTACCGACGATCGTAAACGTCATCTTCGTCCGAAAGTCGGTTACTTTGTCGCCGACTGCGGTCCCGGTCTGTTTCGCATAAGCGGTATCGACGAGAACCTCGCCTCGTTTCAACGCTTGCAGTTGCTTTGGACCGTACGCCGTCTCAGCAGGTAACGCAAACACCGTCACATCGTCCTTCGTCCCGTCCTGTTTCTCGAGAACCATATTTTGGACGCCGAGTGCCTCCGTCCCTTTTGGTTGCTCCTGTTCCTCTAAAAATGATCGCGTCAGTTGCCCTTCCGCCTCTTGACTGAGTGCCACCTGCTCAACCGGTAAATTCCGGATGACGGCTCCATTATCGTATGCCAGTCCGTCTGCGAGCCCGGTGATCATTAAAATCAAGACGATGATCAATGTCGTCACGAGCCCCATCAGACCGAAGCGTTTTTTCATCCGGATTAGTTCGCGCCAACCCATTTTCATTTAATATCCCTCCTGTATGTGCGTTACAGGTCTTATCTTACGGATACTATATGAACGGAGCATGAACAACTTACGTCGCTCGTAAAAACGTCAGGATGAACGTCGTCCCCGCGCCGATTTTTGAATCAATCTCGACCGTCCCGTGCAACTGCTTGACGGTCTCGGCGACGATGGCGAGCCCGAGCCCCGTCCCGCGCGAACCGCGTGCCGTGTCGGCTTGATAAAAGCGGTCAAAGGCATGGGCAATCATGTCGTCCGACATACCGGGACCTTCGTCCGTGATGCGGACAGTGACGTGCTCCGCAGTCTGTTCGGCTTCAATCGTAATCATGTCCCCGTCGTTTGAAACATGGAGGGCATTCCGGATGACATTTTGAAAAACATGTTCGAGTGCGGCGGCATCCGCCTCGATCGTCATGTCACTCGCGACATCAACAGCGACAGCGACACCACGTTCATCGATTTGGTAGGCGAGTGTCGCGAGCGTCGTCCGAATCGCTTGTCCAAGATGGATTGACTCCAGTCGCATCCGACTTCCTTCATCGAGCCGGGCGAGGACCAGCAGTTGCCGGGTCATCTCTGCCATCTGGTCTGCTTCACGCGCAATCGTTGCCAGTTTATCCTGTCCGACAGGTGCGACATGCGGTTGCAGTTGACCGGCGTACCCTTTAATCGTCGTCAGTGGCGACTGAAACTCGTGCGAGACGTTGGCGACGAACGTTTTGCGCTCAGCATCCGACTTCGCGACTGCTTCCGCCATCTCACCGAACCGCCGTGACAACTCTCCAATCTCATCGCGCGAGGTCGTCGCCACATGAACGGCATAGTCACCGGACGCGACTTGTTTTGTCGCATCCGTCAAGCGTTTAATCGGACGAACGAGATAGCGGATTGAGAAGGCAAGCAACAGAAAACTGATGACGACGAGTAAACCGAGGAAGGCTCCGACGAACAAATGGAGTTCGCGGATTTGTCGGCTCAAATCGGGTCGAATGAAGACGGCGTCGGTCCCGTCTGGTGTTTTGAGCGACGCACCGACTGTATTGACGACTTCGTTGTCAAACAGACCGAGCAAAAAGAGATGAAACGGATAGTCCCGCATGCCGTGATAGACTTCCCCGGCGCGGACACGTTCGATGATCGCCGGTGCCAGTGTTTCGTCGCGGAATGCATTGCCGTGGCGAATGACGGGGCCTGTCTCCGGGACGACATAGAGCTGAAAACCCGTCGCGCTCAACATGTCGTAAAAGGAACCGGTCTGTCCGTCGCCATGCCGTTCATAGTAGGCAAACGATTGATCGACCGCCTCTTCGACCTTTTGACTATAGGAAGACTGCAAGACATTGTAGTAAAACAAGTTGCTGATCAGTAAGGAAATCAAGGCCGACACGAGCAGGACAAGACAGACGAGTCCGACGATTTTCGTATAAAGTGACTTCATCCCTTCGCCTCCAGTCGATAACCGAGACCGCGGACGGTACTGATGTGAATCGCGTCCGTTTGGCGCAAGCGACTGCGCAAGCGTTTGATATGGACGTCAATCGTCCGGTCATCACCCATGAAGTCGAGTCCCCAGACCCGTTCAATCAATTCCTCCCGACTGAAGACGCGTCCGGGAAAACTCGCAAGCTGATGTAACAAGTCGAACTCACGCCTAGGCAACGTCAGCTGGGTTTGGCCAAGCATCACCTGCTGGCTCCGTTTATCAATCGTTACGTCACCAAACCGGAGAATCGGAAGCGCCGCCTTTTGATAACGCCGGGCGACGGCGTGCAAGCGAAATAATAATTCTTCCGGGTCAAACGGTTTCGTGATGTAGTCGTCGGCACCTGCCGTAAATCCGGCGCGTTTATCTGTCAACTCTCCGAGCGCCGTCAACAGCAAAATCGGCAGTTCATCTCGTTGCCGGAGCTGTTCACATAACTCAAGTCCACTCCGCCCGGGGATCATTACGTCGAGAATCGCCGCCTCGAACGTCAGCTCGTTTATCCAGCACGCCGCTTCTTGCCCGTCTGCCGTCGCCCGGACGCGATGGCCGTCTGCTTCGAGCGTCTCGACAATCAGGTGTTGAATGTTTTGGTCGTCTTCTACGACTAAAATCTCCATCTTTCGTCCCTCCTATCCTATCGTTTACTCGTCAATCAAAAAAACCACCTCTGACTTCTCAGCGATCGAAAAGAAAGAGGTGGTTTAACAGACGGGTCGGCATGCGTTCCGATTACCCGCGTTCCGGGTAAAGCGGGAAGCGACCTGTCAATGCAAGGACTTGCTCGTGTGCATTTTTTAATGTGTCGTCGTCTTCCGGATTTTTGAGGACGAGTTCAATCAATGCCGCAATTTGTTTCATTTCTTCTTCTTTAAAACCACGTGACGTCATCGCTGCCGTCCCGATGCGAATCCCGCTCGTGACGAATGGGCTGGCCGGATCGAATGGAATCGTGTTTTTGTTGACCGTGATACCCGCTTCATCAAGGGCATGCTCAGCGAGCTTACCTGTGATGCCGAGCGGCTGTAAGTCGACGAGCAACAAGTGGTTGTCCGTGCCGCCTGAAACGATCCGCAGACCACGTGCCGTCAATTCTTCACCGAGTACTTTTGCATTCGTGACGACTTGACCAATGTAGTCTTTGAATTCAGGAGCAAGTGCCTCACCGAACGCGACCGCTTTTGCTGCGATGACGTGCATGAGGGGACCGCCTTGAATACCAGGGAAGATCGATTTATCAATCGCTTTCGCATGTTCTTCTTTACACAGAATCATCCCACCACGTGGCCCACGGAGTGTCTTGTGCGTCGTCGTCGTGACGAAGTGTGCATGCTCGACAGGGTTCGGGTGCAGACCCGCTGCAACGAGCCCTGCAATATGCGCCATATCGACCATCAAGTATGCGCCGACGCTGTCTGCGATTTCACGGAAACGTTTGAAGTCGATGACGCGCGGATAAGCCGATGCTCCCGCAACGATCAATTTTGGTTTGTGTTCTTCTGCAAGCTTCGCGACGACATCGTAATCAATCATCTCTGTCTCTTGATCGACACCGTATTCGACGAAGTTGTATTGAACACCGGAGAAATTCACAGGACTACCATGCGTTAAGTGGCCACCGTGTGAGAGGTTCATCCCGAGGACCGTATCGCCCTGGTCAAGAATCGTGAAGTAGACGGCCATGTTCGCTTGTGCACCCGAGTGCGGTTGAACGTTTGCATGTTCGGCACCGAAGATTGCTTTCGCACGATCACGTGCCAAGTCTTCTGCGAGATCAACGAATTCGCACCCACCGTAATAACGGCGTCCCGGGTAACCTTCTGCATACTTGTTCGTCAGCACGCTACCTTGTGCTTCCATGACAGCTTGCGAGACGAAGTTTTCTGACGCAATCAACTCGATATTATCGCGTTGACGTCCTAGTTCCTTGCGCATTGCCGAAAAGAGTTCCTCGTCTTGCTGTTTCAGATACGTAAGCGGTGTTTGTTCCATCTGAATTCCCCCATTCATTTTCGATACGCCTATCTTAACACGAATAATCAGTCCGCGGCACCCACAAAAAGTGCAGAAAAATAGCAAGAGGTATGCAACCCCTTGCATGAATCATTCGTATTTAGCACGCATTCCACCAATTAACTTCGGACGCGTCGTTGCTGCCGTAACATGTGCCTCACCGATTTCCCGGTGTGGAAGGCGAACCGGGATGGCGACCGGCTTCAAGTGCATGCCGATGAACGTGTCTCCGATGTCGATTCCAGCATCTGCTTGAATCGATTCGACGACGACCGGGGCAGAAAAACGTTCATAGGCGATACTCGCCATCGAACCACCTGCTTCCGGTACCGGGACGACCGTGACCGGTTCCAGTCCGAGTCGTTCAACCGTTTGGCGTTCGAGCGTCAAGGCGCGGTTGATGTGTTCACAACCTTGGAACGCAAGATCGATTTGATGCGAACGACGAAATGTATCGAACACCTCGAATAATGCTTCCGCGACTTCCGGCGAACCCGCTTTTCCGATTTGTTTACCGATGACTTCACTCGTCGAACAACCGATGACGAGCAGCTTCCCTTTTAAAGGGAAGCGCTCATTCAAATCGGTCAACGAGGCTTCAAGATCCTGTTTAATCTGTTCGAGATCCATTTACTTCACCTCATAATCCGAGATTTTGCAGACACGGTTTTCGTGACGTCCACCTTCGAACTCCGTCTCTAACCAAATCTTTGCGATATCAAGCGCAAGACCCGGTCCGATGACACGTTCGCCCATCGTCAAGATGTTCGAGTTGTTATGCTGACGTGTCGCTTTTGCACTGAACGTATCATGGACGAGTGCCGCACGAATCCCTTTGACTTTATTCGCTGCGATTCCGATTCCGATTCCTGTTCCGCAAATCAGGATTCCACGATCAAATTCACCGTTCGCGACGGCCTCCGCGACGGGAATCGCGACGTCCGGGTAATCAATCGAGTCAGACGAATACGTACCGAAGTCCGTATAGTCGATCCCGAGTTCCTTTAATAAACCGTTGATTTCTGCTTTGAGTTTAAAGCCACCATGATCTGCACCGATTGCTACTTTCATCTGAACTATTCCCCCGTTTGTCTAGGTTGTTTTTTCGGAAGTTTCCGGTTGTCCGGCGCTTTTCTTCCATTTCCGTTCTGCGTTAATTTTAACACAAGACGGTTGACGAGGGGTTCGAGTTCATTTCGAACTTGGCGATAAACGTTCATCGATCCACCGTACGGATCGTTGATGTCCCGCTCAAGCCCTGTCACATATTCATAGAGGGTGAACGTCCGGTCCTTCAGTTCCGGGTAACGTTCCCCGACTTCTTGTTTATGACTCCGCGTCATCGTCAAGATGATGTCAGACCAGCGTCCGAGAACATCATCGAAAACTTGCGTATAATGCTCGAGTTCAATTCCCCGTTCCCGCAATACTTGGAGTGCGTTCTCTGACGCATCGAAGCCTTGCATCGAACGCAGTCCCGCAGACCGGACATCAAACTCTTGATCTGCGACTTTTGAGCGTAGTAATGCCATCGCCATCGGGCTCCGGCATGTATTTCCAGTACAGATAAACAATACGCGACGTGTGCTCATCTCAGTATCCTCCTTCTTTACGGGCGAATGATCCGACCACCTGCTGCCTTATGGAGCCGATTTCGGACTGCTAGCCCAACCCCTTCTTCTGATAGGTCCCGTACAAAAATCTGATCCACCGTCGTCTGATCAAATCGCCGTAAACAATCGTAAAGACGCTGTGCCGCTGTTTCTGCGGTCGTGCCGAGGAAACAGCGGACATCTGCTTCGACGTCTTCTCCGTCAAAGAGAATGACGCCGGTCTTTTGTCCGGTTTGGCGTGCTTCATCGATGAGCTGCTGCAGGAAAGAGAGGTCGCCCGCCACGACGGACAGTGTTGCTTCCGGTGCGTAGTGCGTGTACTTCATTCCCGGTGCCTTCGGTGTTTTATCTTTCATCGATAAAGCAGGATCGAGTGCCACGGTGCCGATCTCGCCTTCCAGCTGCTCACGTGTGACGCCGCCCGGTCGTAAAATGACCGGAGGTGTCATCGTACAGTCGATGACGGTCGATTCAACACCGATACCGGTTTCTCCCCCATCGACGATTGCTGCGATTCGTCCCGAGAGGTCATAGGCGACATGTGCCGATGACGTCGGAGAAGGTTTTCCGGAACGGTTGGCACTCGGTGCCGCTAACCCTAGTCCTGTCGCTTCAATCAATTGAAGTGCAAGAGGATGGTCCGGCATCCGTAATCCAATCGTATCAAGTCCTGCGGTGACGAGGCTTGAAGCGGTTCCGTTCGATTCTAGAATGATCGTCAAGGCACCTGGCCAAAACGTATCCATCAAACGTTTCGCGACAGCCGGAATATGAGTGACGAACTGCTCTGCCTGTTCGATTGACGCGACATGGACAATCAATGGGTTGTCGGACGGTCGGCCCTTCGCGGCGAAGATTCGCCGAACGGCCGTCTCGCTCGTCGCATCCCCCGCAAGACCATAAACGGTCTCTGTCGGCATCGCGACGACTTCCCCTGCTTTTAATAAGTTTACTGCTACATCCAGTGTCTGTTGATCGATCATTTCCGTCTTCACTCTGTACAATCCTTTCGTTCCGCATACACGATACGGTCTTTACCGTTTATATCTTTTAAAATACCCGTTTCCGCAGTAGGATAACGCTCTTTTAACATCATTTGCACTTCACTTCCTTGATTGTGTCCGATTTCAAACACAATCAAGCGAAAATCGTCCTTTAAAATACGTGTGCTGCCGTCAATCAAGCGACGATAAAAGACGAGACCGTCTTTTCCGCCGAACAGCGCGAGATGAGGCTCATGGTCAAATACGACGTCACTGAGCAACTCATCTTCTTCAATATAAGGCGGGTTCGAGACGAGGACACGGACCGATTGATCGGCGAGCGGCTCAAGCAGATCCCCTTGTAAAAAAGTTACGTCGCCGCCAAGTGCCGCTTGATTTTTTTTCGCGACCGCAAGTGCGTCTTCTGAAATATCGACCGTCGTGACCGGCTGTCTAAGCTCGAGCGCGAGTGTGACCCCAATCGCTCCGCTTCCCGTTCCGATATCGACGATTTCACCCGGGTGGAACGTCTCCCCGCCTAAACGACGGACGACGAACTCAATCAATTCTTCCGTTTCCGGACGGGGAATCAGGACAGCTGGCGTAACCTGAAAATCGCGTCCATAAAAGGGTTGGTACCCGATCAAATGTTGGACGGGAACACCATTGACGTGTGCCAGTAAGTATTCGCTGAATAACAGGTCATCGTCCGGCGATAATTCGTCCGAAAGTCGCACGAGCAATCCCGTCCGGTCGACTTGTAACACATGCATAAGTAACCATTCGGCACTCGACGCCTCGCGTCCTGCCGCGGCTAACATCGTTTGTGCTTGATTCAATCGTTTCGCAATCCGCATCAGTTCGCCGCCTCCGATGCCCGTGCCTGGTACTCCATCACGAGCGTGTCGATGACTTCATCCATCTCGCCTTGGAGAATCCGGTCGAGCTTTTGAATCGTCAAGCCGATTCGGTGATCCGTCACCCGGTTTTGAGCGAAGTTATACGTCCGGATCCGCTCGGAACGGTCGCCCGTCCCGACAGCTGATTTGCGTTTTTCATCGTACTCGGCCTGCTGTTCGCGTTGAATTTTATCATAGACGCGTGCTCGTAACACTTTCATTGCTTTTTCTTTATTTTTAATTTGCGATTTCTCATCCTGACAGCTGGCGACGATTCCTGTCGGCACGTGTGTCACGCGGACAGCGGATTGTGTCGTATTGACGGACTGACCGCCGGGACCGCTCGATGTAAACGTATCGACGCGGACATCTTTATCGTGAATTTCGACTTCGACATCTTCTGCTTCCGGCAAGACGGCGACGGTCGCTGTTGATGTATGAATCCGTCCGCCTGACTCTGTCGAAGGCACACGTTGGACGCGATGGGCGCCGTTCTCATATTTCAGTTTCGAGTACGCCCCTGTCCCTTTGACGATGAAGATGATTTCTTTATAGCCGCCGAGTTCCGTGTAGCTCGCATCGATGATTTCGATTTTCCAGGCTTGTTTCTCAGCAAACTTCGAATACATCTTGAAAAGATCAGACGCAAATAAGGCTGCCTCGTCGCCTCCTGCCGCACCCCGAATCTCGACGATGACGTTTTTGTCGTCGTTCGGATCCTTCGGTAAGAGTAACGCTTTTAATTTCGTTTCGAGTTCCTTGATTTCCGGCTCCAGGATTGTCACTTCTTCTTTCGCGAGGTCCCGCATCTCGGGATCCGTCAACATTTGACGTGCTTCCTGATAGGCTTCCATCTTATCGCGGTAAACGCGATACGTTTCGACGGTCGGCGCGAGCTGGGATTGCTCCTTTGAGACCTCTCGTAATTGATTCGTATCATTAATGATCGCCGGGTCAGCCAACTGATCATTTAATTTTTCATAACGGTCCTCTAACGCACTTAATCGATCCAACATAATCGGTCATCCTTCCTGACGGTTCTTCTATCGTCAGTATAGCAAATATTTAGAACGTCAGTAGCAAGACCTCCTCGCGACCGACACTTCCGTCGTCAGACCGGTAGTTGACGTCAGACGGTCATTTTCCTATAATTAGTGTACTAATTGAATTAATACACTTAAGGAGGTGGAAGGATGTTTACCGTTGATCCGAAAAGTCCGCTCCCGATTTACGAGCAACTGGTCACGCAAATCATCCGCGCGATTGCGCGGGGAATCCTACGG
This sequence comes from Exiguobacterium sp. s80, assembly GCF_018618725.1. NCBI lineage: Bacteria > Bacillati > Bacillota > Bacilli > Caryophanales > Exiguobacterium > Exiguobacterium sp. s80. The sequence continues at coordinate 47,150 of NZ_JACSMP010000009.1, forward strand.
TCGGGCGAACAGATGCCGTCGGTCCGCGATCTTGCGAGCACGTTACTCGTCAATCCAAACACTGTCTCCCGTGCTTATCAGGAACTCGAAAGCCGAGACTTTATCGTGACGATGCGAGGAAAAGGCTCCTTCGTCTCGGATTTGCCGCTTGACCAAGTCAAACAAGCTGCCATTCAAGAGCACATCACGACGCTTTGCCTTGTCGCGAATGAACTATCGATTTCAAACGAAGAACTTTATCAGTTACTCATACAACACAGGGAGGATTCATCATGTTGACCGTGTCACATTTAACAAAACAAATCGATTCGACGATGATTTATGAAAACGCCTCGTTCACATTGCCTGCTGGTACGATCACAGCATTGATTGGACGAAACGGCGCCGGAAAAACGACGTTATTGAAAACACTTGTCGGGGCACTCGAACCCTCGCGCGGGAAAGTCGAATGGAACAACCAGTCAATCCACGACGTCCCGGCAGCACGGAAGCATCTATTTCTCGTCCCCGATTCCATCGGCGTCTACCGTCAGATGACACTCGGATCACTGATTGAGTTTTATCAGGCTTTTTATCCGAACTTCGAACGGACCTATATCGAAAACTACTGCCGCTCGTCGAACCTCGATCGTGGTCGGAAAGTGACGTCGCTCTCGAAAGGACAGGCGCAACTGTTCTTGCTGCAACTCGCGTTTGCGACGAACGCCCCTGTTTTGTTACTCGACGAACCGACAGACGGACTCGACCGGATTAATAAGCGCAACTACTTACAGCAACTGGTCTCTTTACTGACGGAGCGTCAGACAGCCGTCTTGATTGCCTCACACCAACTCGAGGAACTCGATACGCTCGCGGACCGCGTGATGACGATCGAACAGCACCTCGTCAAGGAACCGAAGACGCTCGACGATGCAAAAGCGAGCATGCAAAAATGGCAAGTCGTCTACGAGATCGTCCCCGAGCTGAAGCACCATGACATTCATGTCCTGACACAAACCGGACGCGTCGTCACCTTACTCGTTTTATCGGAAGCAGGAAAGCTTTACTTAGAGAAGACGAATCCCTTATTAAAGGACGCCTTACCGGTTCAGATGGAAGACTATTTTTTAGGAACGTTCGGAGGAAATCGTCATGATTAAACAATTGATTCGTTATCATATCAAACAAGGCATTTGGCCGCTCGCGACGTTCTTTTTACTCGCAATCTTCAGCTACGGCTTCAGCAGTTTCTCCGCCATCGAAAATTTCGATACGTATCGTCTTGATGCAAAACCAAATCTCTTGCAAACCGTACTCGTCAGCCCGATTTTCGCCGGTTTCGGAGCGCTTTTGATTGCCGTCTTCGCCATTTTGATGGTTGGTCAAGAACGGGGCAGCGGACGCAGTTTAATCCTCCATGCCTTACCGATTCATAAAAAACATCTATTCTTCATTAAGTTGAGTATCGGGGCCGCCGTATTGATCATCATTCCAATCCTCGGCTTTTTCTCGAGCTGGTTCATCTTACAAGGCATCGGCGGCATCCATCCGTTTGATTACGTCACTTTGAGTGATCTCACATATGACTTTTTTAAATTCTTCATCTTCGATATGACCGTCTTCGCCATTTTCTTGTTCGCAGGAACGATTGCGGGTGATATCATCGGTCAGCTCTTAATCGGGATGTTCCTGTTCTTTTTGAATTACTTCACGTTTTTTGCCATCGCTGCCGTCACGACACTCGGTTTCGGACTTAAGGATGATTTCACATCGTCACTGGATTTTTTGATGACGGTCACAACCCCGTTCCCGTTGTTGTTCCAATCGAATGACTTAACCGGTCCTGCGATTTACAGCGCTGCTTTGACGATCCTGCTTCTCGTCATCAGCCGTCAGCTTTATGTGCGTAGCGAAAACGAGCGACTCGGTCGCTTTACCGTCTTTCCGAAGTCGCATCCGTTTTTCATCATTCTCTTTACGGTCTATACGACGTTCATACTCGCTGCCGTCATCGGCGTCATTTCGTCCGAGAATCAAATCCTGTATTGGCTCGCCGTCTTGATTCTCGCCTGGCCTGCCTTCAGTTCCTACCGCCGGATGATTGGGTGGAGTCGCTGAATCCGTGCTACACTTGTTTCAAATCTTTTAAATAAGGACGGTCTACACCCATGCCAAAATATCTTCAAATTTCCCAACAACTCGCCGCCCGGATTCAGGATGGATCATTACCTGCTGAAACGAAATTACCGTCAGAAACGGAATTGATGGCAGAATTCTCTGCGAGTCGCGGGACGGTCCGTAAGGCAATCGATGCGTTGCTCGAAAAAGGCTTTGTTCGTAAACAACAAGGCAAAGGCGTCTTCGTCTTGAGTCAAGATGCGATCGAGTTTCAGTTCAATGGCATCGTCAGCTTCTCGGAAGCCCATCAAAAAATGGGGCAACACGAAGTTGAAACGGACGTTTTGTCTTGCGACGTCATCGATGCGACGGATGAGCTCGCTCAGTTATTCAGTGTAAAAAAAGGAACATCGATCACACGAATCAAACGGATTCGAATCATCGACGGGGAACGCGTCATTTTTGATATCAACCACTTCGTGACAGAACTCGTCCCAGGACTCACTTCAGCGGTCGCTTCCGGCTCGATTTATACGTATATCGAACAGACGTTGAACCGGCAAATCAGCTATGCGAAACGAAAAATCGAAGCGCAACCTGCGACAGCTGAAGATCGGGAACAACTCGACTTAGAAGGGACGACGCATGTCATCGTCATCACGAATGACACGTATTATTATGAAGGGCAACATTTCGAACATACGGAATCGCGCCACCGTCTCGATAAATTTCAATTTACGGATATCGCGCGTCGATAGACCGCAAGATGACCGCTCAAAAGACGATTCGAGACAGAATGCGCTCTAAACCGTTTGCATGCCTGGATTTTCCTCATGGTATGACCTGAAAAGCGTTACGTTTCGTTGACTCCTACGGAGAAAAGTGCGTTTTTAACGCACTTTCAGAGGCAGGCAAGACCCTGCTCGTTGTCCGTGAGGATCAAGGAGCAACGGCTTGCGCCTCGCCCGAGGAACGCAACGAAAACAGACGCTTGATTTCCCGATAGCACGTTGTCTACAGTCTTAAACCGCCTCCCGATTTTGTCGGAGAGGCGGTTTTTATCTTGATTCAGAAAGGATTGAAGTATCCTCTTCTTCAATCTCTTTAAACTTATCTATATAAGTTGTTGACTTAACTTATATAGATAAGTTAAGATGAATTTGCGCAGATAAGAAAACGTTTTCATTTCAAGTGATGTCTTCAGTTCAATCCAAAAGGAGAATGAGAGATGAAACCTAATTACCGTCAAATTGCTGAACAACTCATCGAGCGAATCGGTGGGAAAGATAATATTGAGCAAGCCGCCCATTGTGTGACGCGGCTCCGCCTGACACTGAAAGATCAAAGCCTCGTCGAACAAGATGCCTTACTCGAAGTCCCGCTCGTCAAAGGGGCATTCTTGAATGCCGGCGTCTATCAAATCGTCATCGGTGCGGGGGATGTCGACCGCGTCTATGCCGAATTCATTCAATTGACCGGATTAAAAGCAACGACCATCGCCGACGTCAAATCGTCCGGTGCCTCTAAGATGAATCCGTTCCAGAAACTGATTAAAGTCTTCTCCGACGTCTTCATGCCGATCATTCCTGCCATCATCGTCGCTGGTCTCTTGATGGGGATCAACAATCTCTTCGGGATCGAGTTCGGCGGAAAAACGATGATTGACCGCTACCCGAACCTCCAGGGGTTATGGGATTTAATCAACATGATGGCGAACACCGCCTTCGTCTTCTTACCGGCACTGGTCGGCTGGTCGGCGACAAAACGGTTTGGCGGGAGTGAAATTCTCGGGATCGTCATGGGACTGATGCTCGTCCACCCTGATCTCTTGAACGCTTGGAACTATGGACAAAGTGCGTTAAAAGGCGAGATTCCGACATTCAACATACTTGGTCTCTTCGAAATCGAAAAGGTCGGTTACCAAGGTCAAATCCTGCCTGTACTCGCAGCGGCCTATGTCTTAAGTACGATCGAGAAATGGCTCAAGGAACGTGTTCCGAATGCAATCCAGCTCCTCGTCGTCCCGATTACGACGATTACTTTAACTGGTTTCCTTGCCCTCGCTGTCATTGGTCCCGTCACGCGTCAGCTCGGCGACTGGATCACGATTGGTGTCGTCAATACGTTCGAAGCCGTCCCGCTGCTTGGTGCCTTGTTGTTCGGTGCCCTCTATGCACCACTCGTCATCACGGGGATGCACCATATGTTCATCGCCGTCGACCTTCAACTCATTGGACAAAGCGGTTCAACCTTCATCTGGCCGATGATCGCCATCTCGAATATCGCTCAAGGATCAGCAACGCTCGCCATGCTCTTCCTCGCAAAAAATGCGAATGATAAAAACATGGCTTCGACGTCCGCGATCTCTGCCTACTTCGGAATTACGGAACCGGCGATGTTCGGTGTCAACTTACGCTTTAAATATCCATTTTATGCAGCACTCGTCGGATCAGCAATTGCGTCTTCCTTCATCGCTGTGAGTGGTGTCTTAGCTCCTGCGATTGGTGTCGGTGGTTTACCTGCCTTCATCTCAATCGTTCCCGGATCGATTTTATCGTTCATCATCGGTATGGTGATTGCGATTGTTATCCCGGTTGTCTGTACGTTCCTGTTCCATTACGTCTCGACGAAACGCGCACGAAAAGCGGCACTCAAAGATGCTGCGTAACTGTTTTTAGAAAGGTGTGACTTGTATGACGCTCACAACGACCGACTGGCGGAAATCCGCTGTTTATCAAATCTATCCGAAAAGTTTTTACAGCCCGGAAGGAAAAGCGACGGGCACACTCCGTGGCGTCACGGAAAAACTCGACTATCTCGCGTCACTCGGCATCGATTATTTATGGCTGACACCCGTCTATGCCTCACCACAAAATGACAATGGGTATGATGTCAGCGACTATTATGCGATTGACCCTTCTTACGGGACGATGCAAGACTTCGATGACCTGCTTGCAGAAGCAACAAAACGTGATTTGTCGGTGATGATGGATATCGTCGTCAATCACTGTTCAACGGAGCACGACTGGTTCCAGCAAGGACGGAATCCGGACAGTCCGTATCATGATTATTTCATTTGGCGGGATGAACCGACCAACTGGCAGTCGAAGTTCGGTGGTCCGGCCTGGTCGTTTGATGAAGTCGCCGGCAAATATTATCTTCATTTGTTCGATCAAACCCAAGCCGATCTCAACTGGGAAAACCCGCGTCTTCGCGAAGACATCTATCAGATGATGCAGTTTTGGCGCGACAAAGGGGTCCGTGGATTTCGCCTGGATGTCATCAATCTCATCTCGAAGGATCAATCGTTCCCCAATGATCCGACTGGAGACGGCAGAACGTTTTATACGGATGGACCTCGTGTCCATGAGTACCTCCAGGAAATGAATCAACGTGTGTTTGACGGTTATGACTTGATGACGGTCGGTGAGATGTCCTCGACGACACTCAATCATTGCCGGCAGTATTCAAATGTCAGCGAGGAAGAGTTGAAGATGACCTTTAACTTCCACCATTTAAAAGTCGACTATCCGGACGGTCAAAAATGGACAGCCGCACCATTCGATTTTCTTGAGTTAAAACGGATCCTGTCAGACTGGCAAGTCGGGATGCAGGGAAAAGCGTGGAATGCCATCTTTTGGTGCAACCACGACCAGCCCCGTGTCGTCAGCCGGTTCGGTGACGATACCGTCTACCGCGTCGAAAGCGCGAAGATGCTTGCGACGACGTTACACGGTCTACAAGGCACACCGTATATTTATCAAGGTGAAGAAATCGGGATGACGAATCCGGATTTCACGGATCTTACAGATTATCGTGACGTCGAAACATTGAATCTCTATGAAGAAAAAATTGTTCAGGGCGAAGCACCTGAACAAATTCTTGCGGCAATCCGCCAAAAGTCACGCGACAATGCCCGAACACCGATGCAATGGGACTCGACGCTTCACGCCGGTTTTTCAGAAGCAACGCCGTGGATCGACGTCGCTCCGAACTATACTGACATCAATGTCAAAGCGGCCATCGCTAATCCTGATTCGGTGTTCCACCACTATAAAAAGTTGATTCAATTACGAAAACAATATGACGTGTTGACAAACGGAATGTATCGTCTTCTCACACCGGACGACTTGTCGATTTGGGCGTACGAACGAACGACAGAGGACGAACAGCTGCTCGTCCTCTCGAACTTCTACAGTTCAGAAACGACGTTCACGTTACCAGAGACGATGTCGGACGCCGACGTCTTGATTCAGAACTATCCTGATGTCGCACAAGACGGGCGCAACGTCACATTACGTCCATATGAGTCGGTCATGTTCTACCGGACCACTTAACGACTTGAAATGAATAAAGGGAGGTGGATTTCCAGTGTATGATCTGGAAATCCGCCTCCCTTTCCTTTGTGAACGATAAGAATTTGCATAGAAACGGCCGATGCTTCCGTAAAAAGTCGGAAGCGTCGGCCGTTTGATGGATTGTGATCTGACTCCTGCGTCGGATTCACCTCCAAAAGAAATGATCGCTTTTGGATTCAGGAGGCGTTTCGATTTGCCTGTTCTTTTTTCAGCTGTTCGCGGAACAACCTCGTCTCGGCAATGACGACGCCGGACAGACCAAGCAGACCAAGCAAGTTCGGGATTGCCATCAAACCGTTGAAGACGTCCGAGATGGCCCAAACCATGTTCAAGTTCGTCGTCATCGCGCCCAGTCCGGCGACGAGAACAAATACGACGCGGTACGGCACGATTGATTTTTGACCAAAGAGATAATAAATCGATTTTTCACCGTAATACGACCAGCCGAGGACTGTTGAAAAGGCAAACAAGACAAGTCCAATCGTGACGATATACTTTCCGGTCGGACCGAGGAACACTTCAAAACTTGCAGTCGTCAATTCGACTCCTTCTAATCCGGTCCCGATTTTTCCACCCATGACGAGCGTCAATCCTGTCATCGAACAGACGAGAATCGTATCAAGGAAGACTTGTGTCATCGAGACGAGTGCTTGTCGTCCCGGGAAATCGGTTTTCGCAGCCGCCGCCGCGATTGGCGCTGAACCGAGACCCGCCTCATTTGAGAAGACGCCTCGGGCGACACCGTAACGAATCGCCGCCCCGATTGCACCACCCGTAATCGCTTCATTCGAGAACGTGCTGCTGAAAATTGTTGAAAATGCCGCTGGAATCAAGTCATAGTTCATGATCAGGATCAATAAACCACTTCCGACATAAAAGAAAATCATGAATGGCACGAAAAAGCTGACGACTTTCCCAATCGATTTGACACCACCCAAAATGACGCCACCTGTTGCGACCATTAAGACGATTCCGGTCACGTAGAGCGGTACATCGAACGTTGACTTCATCGCGAGCGCGACCGAGTTCGTTTGAACCCCGTTACCAATCCCGAAAGCGGCAATCGAAGCGAAAGCGGCAAATAAAATCCCGAGCCACTTTTGCTTGAGCCCCCGTTCAAGATAGTACATCGGCCCTCCGGCCATCTGCCCCTTTTCATCGACGACACGGTATTTGACGGCGAGAATCGCCTCCGCATATTTGGTCGCCATGCCGAATAATCCGGATAACCACATCCAGACGATCGCACCTGGTCCCCCAAGGACGACAGCTGTTGCGACACCGACGATATTCCCCGTACCGACCGTTGCTGCCAGTGCGGTCATTAATGCCTGAAAATGACTGATGTCCCCTTCCGATTGTTTCGAGTCCTCTTGTTTCGTAAACGCGAGCTTTAACGCATAAGGAAGTTTTGTAATTTGAATGAATCCTAAACGAATCGTTAAGTAAATGCCTGTTCCGACTAATAGGATCAGTAACGGTGCTCCCCAAACCAAATTTGACACCGAACTTACCCACTCAGTGAATGACGTTCCCATGCTTTTCCCCCCTCTGCAATTCGTATGTAGACTTTCCCATTTTTTCAGAATTGACAGAATACTGTCAACCCTATTTCCTAAGTTCCCCTTTCAGAGATGTTCCACACATGAAAAAAACGCCGACCTCCTCCGGCGTGTCACGTCGGGGAAAATCGGCTGTTCGTCATTGGTTCATATCAGTAATCGATTGGGCCTCTTTTGCCTCTTCCGGCAGCTCAATCGACTCGATGGCATTGAATTTCGAAAACGTGGATTCATTCGTCATCTTAAAGGTCGTGCCTTCTGTGATTTCAAACTCCATCGTCATATCGAGCGACTTCGGATAATACGTCTTTGCGTCATATGTCATCGTATATTCCATCTTTTTATAATCCACTTGATCCATCATCTCTTTCATCTGCGCCATCTGTCCCGATTGTTCGAGCGCGTCTTTCATGAAGTTTTTCAAGTCGTCCCCCGTCAAGTCCACATCAATTTGATAGAGTTCACCTTTTCTTTCGGCTGTCCAATTGTCTTTATACTTCTTCAACAGTTTCAGGTTCTGATCGGTCGAGACGGATGATTCCATGATGTCATTCATCTCCGAGATGTCTTGGACAAACCATTGCCCGTCCTGTGCGATATACATCTTGTCGTCGAGCATATAGCTCTCCATTTGTACATCCGAGCCATCTTCGACATTCTTCATCTTAATCGTTTGATGCATCGTATAGGGTTTTTGAATGACATCTGCTGCGACTTGCTGACTGACAGGCAGACCGCCGACTTCTGAAAAGATGTCGCTCTCCATATGAAACGACTGAATGTCCTCCTGTGCTGCCGTCGCCTTTTTTAACAGTTCACTATTCGACAGGTCGTCTTGACTGCATCCGGCAAGACCGACCGAAGAAACCATTGCCAGCGAAAAAAACCATCTTCCCTTCTTCATGTGCGTTCCCTCCTCGTTTACCTGTGTCTACGAGTCGATTTTGGAAAAAGTTTCAAACTGATTCGGTTACGCTTAGCGCTGATCCGGATAGAGCAACGGCTCAATGGCTTCAGGCCGCATCGGACGACCGAAATAATAACCTTGCATCCGTGTACACTTCAAGCGATTCAAGACGTTGACTTGTTCGAGCGTCTCGACCCCTTCCGCGATGACTGCTACATCCAGCGATTTTGCTAAATGAATGATGGAGGAAATCATCGCATACCCACTCGTCTCGATATTGATTTTTTCAACAAATTCACGCGGAATCTTTAACGTATCAATCGGGAAATCGACGAGACGGGATAATGAGGAATAGCCTGTCCCGAAATCATCAATCGAAATCGTGAACCCCAGCTCTTTCAAACGATGCATCGTCTTGACCGTATCCTCGATGTCTTCGACTGCCGATACCTCCGTGATTTCTAAATCGATTCGCCTCGGGTCGACGTCTGTTTCTGCTAAAAGTTGCATCAGCGTCAGGACGAACGTTGGGTGATGGAACTGTTGCATCGATACATTCAAGCCTACCTTCAAGGCGATGTCTGCCTGTTCCCAGCGCTTCGCCTGCAAAAAGCCTTCACGTAAAACCCATTCGCCAAGACGAATGATCATCCCCGCTTCTTCCGCGAGGGGAATGAAATCGTTCGGTGAAATCATTCCGAGCTCCGGATGATTCCAGCGGACCAACCCCTCGACACCGACCATCTGATACGTGATCGTGTCGACTTGAGGTTGATAATACAAGACGAGTTGATTCGTCTCAATCGCATGGGGGAGCTCCGACTCAAGTCGTAGCCGGTATGACGCCGCTTCCGCAATATCATCAAAGAAGACGACCGTTTTTCCGCCTTTTGCCTTTGCCTGATACATCGCTAAATCCGCTTGTTTTAATAACGTCACGACATGTTTCGGTTCCGTTCTTTGATGGCGAACTACTCCGATGCTCGGGCTCGAGACGACTTCAAGTCCTTCAATATTGTACGGGATGCTCAACTGGTTAAGAAGGCGCTCAGTCCGGGTTCTCGCCCCTTCTTCCGACACGATATGACGGAGAATGACCGTGAATTCATCGCCCCCTTGTCGGGCGACGACATCTTCGATTTCTGTCGCGCGGCGTAAGCGTTCTGCGACTTGAATCAGCAATTGATCGCCGATGTGATGTCCAAACGAGTCATTCACGAGTTTAAAATCGTTTAAGTCGATGAAGCAGAGAATGATTGTTTCTTGACTTTGTTCTTGCTCGACTAAATGGTGTAACATCTCTTCGAAATACTTTCGATTGACCGCTTTCGTCAAGTGGTCATAGTACGCAAGCTGATGGATTTTCAATTCATTTTTCCGCATGTCTGTGATGTCACGACCGATGCCGAACAAACCAACAAGTCGTTTTCGGACACGAATCGGAATTGTCGTCACGCTGAGCAGGACATTGTTGCCACCTTCCTTTCGAAACACAGTCTCGAATTGTTCAGCGCTCATCTTATCTTGATCCGCCATGGCAGAAGTCCCTTTTCCAAGCAATTGATCGTACGACCGACCAATCAACTCGCTCTCACAATGTTCCGTCAGTTTTTCGAATGATGGGTTCGCACTTTCAATTTGTCCTTTCAAATCAAGAGAATAAACGGCATCCGGATGATACGTAAAGAGTGATTCATAACGTTCCTTACTCTCTTCCAACTCATCCGCCTTATGGTGGATTTCTTGAATCAATTGATGGTTACTTAAAATCATTAAAATTTGCCGGACTAAAATTAAGAGAATCGTCACCCCGCAACCAATCATCAATCCATTTAAGGCATCTCCCCGTTGCGCATAAAACAGCATTGTTGAAAACAATAGAAGTACGAGGAAATACGGTAAAAACAATCGCCCGAGATGCAAGGATTGCCTTTCTTCCTGCTCGACTCGGATATGTTCCATCGTCACTTCTCCCGCGTGACCGGAAATCGCGACTAACAATAAACTTAAAATGAATAACGGATCAATCGCTGCGGTATTCTCATACCCATGGATGGTCGTCATATATAGAAAAATGGTATCGGCGATAATCTGAATTAATATTCCGATTAATAAAAAGGAAAAACAGGTCGGTCGTGTGACAGTTTGTCGTTTTTCGATTAAGAAGTAGATGCTGATGACACAAAACAGCAACACGACATCATTCATCGGATACGCGAACGCGACGAAGTTTTCCGCTGTCGACGCTTGCCCATCCGCTAAAGAAGGACGAACCAAGAAAAACCAGCTGTATGTCACAGCGACAGTCATGACGATTAAAATATCAAACACGAATCGAATCAATTGATGTTTCGTCACGTATTTTCGAATCAAATGAAGAAATGCCATAAAGAAAAAGAACGATTGCAACATATAAAAAGGGTCCGGCAGACCGGGAAAAGGAACGGCAACCTGTTGGATATTTTCATAAGACATCCAAATCAGTTCCGCAATCAGATAACTTCCTGTTCCGAAAGCAAGATAGAGAAAAAACCGACCTTGGTCCCGACCATTCGTTCGATATGTGTGCAGTAAGAATAATGTTGCAGCTATACAGCCTATGATAGAAAAAATGTTATTCCCCCACGATGCCAGTTCCGGTCGATCGGCATAAAACCAGATCCAACTATAATAGCTCAAACTAAATAAAAGAACGCCGTACACGTAATGAATCCGCTTCATGTTCATTCGCCCCCCTTTCTTCCAAACCTCTAAGTTTTCCGTACTTTTATTATTATACGGTGGTTATACCATCCCGTGTATGCGTGACCATGAATTATTGACAAAAAACAGAAAACTTTCTATCGCATGTAAGAGGGGCGCGACCTCAAAAAGGAATCGCTCATTTTCCACGCGCTTTCCTGCAGGAGTCGCGTGAAACGAGTGATTCCTTTTGAACGATCTAACAGGTGGCGGATTGACTTTTACGTCCGTCCCCGTTTTACATCCGATAGAGAAACATTACTGAAAACTGCGTAACAAGTTCGCCATCTCGATGGCAGAGACCGCCGACTCATATCCTTTGTTCCCTGCTTTCGTGCCGGCCCGTTCGACCGCTTGTTCAATCGAGTCCGTCGTCAATACACCAAAGATGATCGGAACACCCGTCTCACGCGACGCACCGGCGACACCTTTCGCGACTTCATTGCAGACATAATCGTAATGCGACGTCGCACCGCGGATGACGGCACCGAGTGTGATGACGGCATCATACTTACCGCTTTTCGCCAGTTTTTCCGCGACGAGCGGAATCTCGAATGCGCCCGGCACCCACGCCGTATCGACGTTATCCGCTGCGACACCGTGACGACGGAAGGCATCGTTTGCTCCTCCGACTAATTTAGATGTGATCAATTCATTAAAACGTGCTGCGACGATCGCAACCCGGAGTCCTTCGCCCGTTAAAAATCCTTCGTATACCATCTTATTTTCCTCCTTCGAGATCGAGCAGATGCCCGAGCTTCGTCTGTTTGGTTTTGAGATACTGGTGGTTTTCTAAATTTGCCGGTACTTCATGGGGAACCCGCTCAAGCACGGTGATGCCGTACGTTTCGAGCGCTTGCTGTTTATCCGGGTTATTCGTCATCAAACGGATTTTCGTGACACCGAGATCCTGAAGCATCGCTGCTGCGACGGCGTAGTCGCGTAAGTCGGCTGCAAATCCGAGCGCATGATTCGCCTCGACCGTATCGAGTCCTTGTTCTTGGAGCTCATAGGCTTTCAGCTTCGCCATCAGACCAATCCCCCGACCTTCTTGCCGCAAGTAGAGGACAGCGCCGCCTTCTTGTTCAATCCGGTCGAGCGCCGCGTCGAGTTGCGGACCGCAGTCACACCGTTTTGATCCGAAGACGTCACCCGTCAGACATTCGGAATGAACGCGGACGAGCATCCCGTCTTCTGCTTCACCTGATAGCACCGTGACATGTTCCTTGGCGTCAGGTGTCGTATAACCAAGCATCCGAAACGCCCCGTGCGTCGTCGGTAACAAGACTTCCGCTTCACGGCGGACAGAGCGCTCGAGATAGCGGATGAGAGCATCGATCGTAATCATTTTTAAATCATGTTCTGCTTTATACGTCACTAAATCATCAACCCGTGCCATCGTCCCGTCGTCTAAAATGATTTCACAGATGACGGCCGCTTCGGCGCTTCCCGCGAGCCGTGCCAAATCAATCCCTGCTTCCGTATGACCACGCCGGACGCGAACGCCGCCTTCGTTTGCGATCAACGGAAAGATGTGTCCGGGACGCTTGAACTGCTTTGGACCATCCGTCAACATCCGCTGAATCGTCATTGCCCGTTCCGCTGCACTGATGCCGGTTTTCGCATCTTCATGATCAATGCTGATCGTAAAAGCCGTTCCGTTCGGATCCGTGTTGACATCTGTCATCGGCCGGAGTTCGAGTCGTGTTGCGATATCCGGACTGACCGGGACACAGACGAGTCCTTTGCCGTAAGTGATCATGAAGTTAATCATCTCGGGTGTCGCATGTTCCGCAAGTAACACGAGATCCCCTTCGTTCTCACGGTTTTCATCGTCACAGACGATGATCGGTCGTCCGCGTTTTAAGTCATCCACTGCTTCTTCAATCGAATCAAATCCGTTCATCATGCTTCGCCTCCTAAAAATGCCGACCAGTCCGTTTTCGCATCCTTCTGCGTAAAGTGATAGAGATGTTTCGCCATCAAGTCACATTCGATATTGACGAGGGCACCCGTCTGCAAGCGATCGAACGTCGTGACTTGGCGTGAATGGGGAATCAATGAAATCGTCACCGCGTCGTTTCCGACATGTTGCAGTGTCAGGCTCGTCCCATTAATCGCAATCGATCCTTTCGGAATACAGTACTTGCTCCAGTCGCCTGCCTCAAAACGGTATTCCATCGCTTCACCGTCCGGTCGCCGGCTGAGAAACCGAGCCGTCCCGTCGATATGCCCGCTGACGAAGTGACCACCGAACCGTCCATTCGCCGGCATCGCGCGTTCGAGTTGAACGGCTGCTCCGACCCGTAACGTCTGAAGCGACGTCGCTCGGATCGTCTCATGGACCGCATCGGCCGTGAATCCGCTCTTCGTCATCGCCGTCACCGTCAAACAAATGCCATCAACGGCAATGCTGTCGCCAATCTTTGTTCCGTCAAGCACTGCTGTCGCTTCAATCTCGAGCGCCAGCCCGTTCGGACGGGGGACTTTCCGTTTTATTGTGCCAAGTTCTTCAATCAATCCGGTAAACATGTCATCCTCTCCTTTCGTACATACTGGAGATGGACGTCCTGTCCGATTTGGTTCATTTTCACTAAATCAAAACGGTCTTCGATGTCCTGTTCCGTCGTCAGAGACTTTGTCCCACTGAAGAGGGACGGTGCCTGATAGAGTTCGATCGTATCCACGAGATCCGCTTCTAAAAATGCGGATTGAATCGTGGGACCGCCTTCAATCAACAGACTGCGAATACCTTGTTCATATAAAAGTTCGAGGATTTGGTCCGGTGTCGCATACGTCCCGACGAAAACCGTCACGTTCTCGCGCTCTGTCGTACGCGGCTGTTCCGTCAGCCAGTACGTCGGATTCAAGCCATCGTTTAAGACTTGGAATGTTTCAGTCAGGCGCCCGCGCCGATCGACAATGACACGGACCGGTTCGATGCCGGTCGAACTGCGCAACGTCAGTGCCGGATCATCGATGATCACCGTGTCGCTTCCGACGAGAATCGCATCGTGCGTCCCGCGTAACTGACGTCCGTCTGCGCGCGCCACTTCTGAAGTGATAAAGCGTTGTTCACCCGTCGCGACCGTCCCGTTCATCGTTTGTGCGACTTTCACTGTGACGCGTGGCCGTTTTCGTTCGATCGCCGTCCAAAATGGTTCATACAGTGCCACTGCCTCGTCTTTTAATAAACCGACTTCGACGTCAAGTCCCGCTTCCCGGAGACGTGTGATGCCGCTTCCTGCGACGAGCGCGTGCCGGTCCTCTGTCGCGACAAAGACGCCGGCAATCCCGGCTTTTAGAATCGCTTCCGTACACGGCGGTGTTTTACCGTGATGATTGCACGGTTCGAGTGTCACGTAGAGATCGGCTCCGCGTGCTGCTTCACCTGCCATGAGGAGCGCTTCGACTTCGGCATGGGGTCCTCCCGCATAACGGTGGGCCCCAAAACCAACAATCCGCCCCTGTTTGACGATGACGCAGCCGACACTCGGATTCGGGCTCGTTTGACCGTTTAACATGTGTGCTAGTTGCATCGCATAACTCATGAATGTTTCCATTTTTTCCGCTCCTTTCAATAAAAAAGACGCCTCCTGTAAAAGGGGCGTCGTGATTGAAGGATTGACGAAATAAGCGTCTCGCGTTTCTGTTTTTACACATACAGAAACAGACCTTTCCCTGAAAACATTTTTTCAGAAAATGGCAGCAAGCGCATTGTTTCGTCCTTCTCCCATCCGGACTTTACCGTCGGCCCTGGAGTCTCACCAAGTCAGCCACAGTGCGTACACTGCAGGTCGCGGGCTCATCGATTTATCAATCGCATCACCGCCGGTTGGGATTTTCACCCTACCCCGAAGAACTGGTTATTGAGTTATACAGCTCAAGACTAGCACAGGTCATTCTAAAATACAAAATGAATTGTATTTCATTCTCTTTTTTTAGGAAAACATCAAAAAAAGGACCCTTCTCTTAAAAGAAAAGGATCCTTCCATCTGCACTAAGGCAGAATCCGCTCCGCTCATCTTTCAGACAAACGTCTGACGGAATTGGCACAGTACGACGTAAGAAGTCTGTTGCCGAGGTTTCGTAGGGCCAGTCCCTCCACCTCTCTCGATAAGTGCTACGGTATGAAGTTCATATGTGTGATGTTTCAAGTCGTTCTTATGTCGTGAATCTAATGCTTACACTACGGGGATTCCTTTCTCAAGTCAACCATATTTTCAAAATTAAACCAAATTACCCAGTTTATCAATTTCGACTTCTTTTTGACGTCTTGACAACGTATTTCAATCAATGCTATCCTCTTCACAATGATTATTCCGACAATTCCTATACGATATATCAAGAGTGGGCGAGAGATCTGGCTCTACGAACCCACGGCAACCTGCAACATGCAAGGTGCTCCGACCAGCAAAGCCGATGCTTTGGATGATACTTACGAGAATCTCGTAGTGCGCCTAAAGCACTACGAGTTTTTTAATAGAAGGAGGAACCCTTTATGAATTCATCATCACCCGTCCTGTTTGGCGCAGAAGCTTTTTTGATTGAACGAGGTCCAATCGGTATTTTACTGTCTCACGGTTTTAACGCAACCCCTCAAAGCGTCCGTACTGTCGGAGAGCAGTTTGCCGCCCGAGGGTTTACTGTGTATGCCCCGCGTCTCGACGGACACGGGACGAGCATCCGTGATTTCGAAGCGTCGACTGCCGAAGATTGGAAACAAAGCCTCCGCCAAGGGTTCGACGTCTTAACCAATCATTGTTCGTCCATTTTCATCGCCGGACAATCGATGGGTGCAACACTTGCCCTTGCACTCGTCGCGGAAGGATTACCTGCTGACGGATTGATTACGATCAATGCAGCGTTAGCGATTCCTGCCTATGAAGCATTATCTTTTGAAGACTGTCCACGCTACTTAAAAGAAAGTACCCCAGACATTAAACGTGAAGCGTTTGAAATCATCTATGACCAGGTCCCTGTCGTCTGCGCATCGGAACTTTTGACCTTGATTGACCAGACACGTCCACTCTTACCAGCCATCGAGATTCCAACACTTATTTTATATTCTGCCGAAGACCATGTCGTCCCGCCTGAAAGTTCGGATTACCTTTATCAAGTCATCGGTTCGACGGACAAACGGAGCTATTGCCTGCTTGACTCCTATCATGTCGCGACCCTCGATTATGATCAAGAAACGATTGTCCGCGAGGCAACACACTTTGTACACCAATATAGTCGTTTGACCCACACCGGTTGATGTCTTTCCTGCGCGAAAGCAAGGGATGAAGACTGTTTCGATGCGTGTTTCAAGCATCGACTAAGCCGTCCAGAACAATATGAATGCGCAAAAAAAATGACCGATGCCCCCTTGAAACGATGGGAGTATCGGCCATTTGATTGATGTGGTCCTGACTGATGAATCAGTCCTTCGTTTACTTCATCAGTTCTGTTGCTGTTTCTTCCATTGTTGCAGGGCTTGCGATTTCCCCGGCACTTCATGGCAGTGGCGGCAACGCGGCTCATACGACTCTGACGCGCCGACTAAAATGATTGGATCATTGTAGTTGGCAGGTCGACCGTCGATTAAACGTTGCGTCCGCGATGCCGGGTCACCGCACGACAGGCAGATCGCCTGCAGTTTCGTGACGAACTCTGCCCGTGCGAGAAGTTCCGGCATCTTACCGAATGGTTCCGCCCGGAAGTCTTGATCGAGTCCGGCACAGATGACACGTTTTCCGTCCTGCGCGAGGGCCTCGATGACATCGACGATTTCATCATCAAAGAACTGAACTTCGTCAATCGCGACCACTTGTGTCTCTTGTGCGACTGCCGCGTACACGTCACGGCTCGTCGCCATCGGTACCGCGATGACAGAGTTGCCGACGTGCGAGACGACATGTTCTTCATGATAACGGTCGTCGATTGCCGGTTTAAACACTTGGACCGGCAACTTCCCGTACTGAGCCCGGCGAACGCGTCGAATCAATTCTTCCGACTTACCAGAGAACATACTTCCGCAAATCACTTCAATCCAACCATACTGATTTATTACATGCATCATTGCAGACACCGTCCTCTAAAATTAGTCACTTTAACGAGTATAGCCCGAATCGAATATAAGGAAAAGAGTTGACTTCTCGAAATCAAAAATCCATCCGTTCATTCCCATGATTCCCCACCTTGTCGTTTTAACCAGTCCTCATTTCCTGTACACTATAGAAGAAGAATTTATGAAGGAAGGTGTTCCCGATCCATCACATATTACATGAAGTGCTTCATCAATATGGTTCATTCGGACTTGCGATCCTTCTAGCCGGGGGGATCATCGGGCTTCCTGTTCCGGA
This sequence comes from Exiguobacterium sp. s80, assembly GCF_018618725.1. Taxonomy (NCBI): domain Bacteria; kingdom Bacillati; phylum Bacillota; class Bacilli; order Caryophanales; genus Exiguobacterium; species Exiguobacterium sp. s80. Next base: position 65,163 of record NZ_JACSMP010000009.1, read on the forward strand.
TGAAACGTTACTGATCATGTCCGGTTTTTGGATGCATCAAGGCAATTTACCCTTAATCGGAACGATTCTCGCCGCTTACGCCGGAAGCTGTATCGGGATGACGATCAGCTACCTGCTTGGTCTGAAACTCGGAATGCCGTTGCTTCATCGAATCGGACCGAAGTTTCGCATTTCTGAAAAACACATTGTCACGGCAGAAGCCGGCTTTCTTCGTTACGGCAAGTCGGTCTTGATTATCGGTTACTACATACCTGGCCTTCGCCAACTGTCCGCTTTTTTTGCCGGTGTTTCGAAGATGCCGTTTCGGGTTTTCGCCGTCTATGCGTATACCGGGGCTTTGATTTGGATTAGTGTCTTTCTCGGCGCAGGTTTTTTCCTCGGCCGACATTTTTCCTTCAGTCGTCTCTTCGAACAATTCGCGACAAATCCTGACTTGCTCCCGTATATCACCGGCATTGCCGGCGCAATCGGCTCATCGTTCGTGTTGAAGACTTACCTGACCTATCGCGCCCAGTTCAGTCTATACAAAAACAGCCTGCTCCAGTGATGGAGACAGGCTGTTTTTTAATGGATAGGTCGCAATTACTTGCGGCCGTATTTTTTGTTGAAGCGATCGACACGACCGTCTGCAGCGTTGAACTTTTGACGACCAGTGTAGAATGGGTGCGAGTCCGAAGACACATCCACGCGGATGAGTGGGTACTCGTTTCCATCTTCCCAAGTGATTGTTTCGTTCGAAGAACGAGTAGAACCAGTTAAGAATTTGTACTCAGTAGTTGAATCCATAAATACAACTTTGTTGTAGTTTGGGTGAATTCCTTGTTTCATGGTTGATTTCTCTCCTTCCGCCCTGGTTCATTTGCTGAGCCAGAGTAAGTTACCTTCCTATACTAAACGATTTTTCATCGTCTCGCAATACCTATTTTCAAGTCGGTGTATCTGTTTTGATCGTCCGTGGTTTAGCTGCTGCCCGGCGAATCGGCTTCTTCTTTTCCTTCAACAGTTCAACGAAGAATTCTTCATTATTTTTCGTATCCTTAATCTTGCGCAAGAAACTGTCGACGAACTCGTTTGATTCATTCATCGTCCGACGAATCGTCCACAACGCATCGAGTTGATCTTTCGGTAGGAGCAACTCTTCTTTCCGTGTGCCGGATTTCCGGATATCGATCGCCGGGAAGATGCGACGCTCTGATAGTTTCCGGTCAAGATGAAGCTCCATGTTGCCGGTCCCTTTAAATTCTTCATAGATGACATCGTCCATCCGTGAACCGGTCTCAACGAGTGCTGTCGCGAGAATCGTCAAACTGCCGCCATGTTCGATGTTCCGTGCTGCTCCGAAGAAACGTTTCGGTTTATGGAAGGCAGCCGGGTCAATCCCCCCTGATAAGGTCCGTCCGCTTTGCGGGACGGTCAGGTTATAGGCACGCGTCAGACGTGTGATCGAGTCCATCAAGATGACGACATCTTTTTTATGCTCGACGAGACGCATCGCCCGCTCAAGGACGAGTTCTGAAATCCGGACGTGGTTATCCGGTGTCTCATCAAACGTCGAACTGACGACGTCTGCTCCCGGTACGGAACGTTCGATATCCGTCACTTCCTCCGGTCGTTCATCAATCAAAAGAATGATTAACTCAACATCCGGATGGTTGACTTGAATCGAATTCGCAATCTCTTTTAACAAGGACGTCTTCCCCGCCTTCGGTGGTGCGACAATCAATCCGCGTTGCCCGAATCCGACCGGCGCAATCATGTCCATGACACGAACCGACAGATGACGCGGTTCTGTTTCAAGACGCATTAAACGATCGGGGTAGATCGGTGTCAGCGCAGGGAAGAATAAACGGTTTCGTGCCGTGTCCGGCGCTTCTCCATTCACTGCTTCAACACTCAATAAACCTTGGAAACGTTCATTTTCCTTCGGTGGCCGGACTTTTCCCGTGACGACATCTCCATTGCGAAGATTAAAACGACGAATTTGTGAAGCGGCGATGTAAATATCTTCAGAGGATTGTGAGTAGTTGATGGGACGAAGGAAGCCGAAACCACCATCGTTTTGCATCTGTGGATTGCCGGGGATGACTTCAAGCACCCCTTCGAGGAAGTAGAGACCGGTTGATTCTGCTTGTGCTTTTAAAATCTTGAACATTAACTCACGCTTTCGCGCTTCCCGGTATTGCGGAACATTTTTTGCTTTCGCAATTTCATATAGATCCTTCAATGTCAGATTACCGAGTTGGGCAAGTGTATAGGAACGTTCTGGTTTATCGGTTTTTTCAGTTGGCATATGCATTCACCTATTCTTTATAAATTCAACAGCAAAGTTCTGTAACGTATTTAATGATAAAGCAAAAAAATCTTTTGTGAATTAAAGGTATCACATATCTACCACTTTCGTCGTGATTTAGCGAATGGAAATTTCTTCTTTGTAATATTCCACGATATTATTGCAGTTATATTACAGAAAAGCGGTATTTTGTAGCGGAACTGAAAAAACGTTTTCACACGACCGCATGCTAAGATATTCCTGCAGAGAAAAACTTACAAAGTCGTAAGGATGACTGCCTAAACAAACACTCAATGATTTCATTATATAACTCGGTCACATAAATTTTAATTAAAATGGAGGAATTCACATATGAAACGTTTTCTAGCATCGGTCGCGACAGCCGCATTAGTGGTTTCAGGTTTTGCGTCAGTGGGAACAGGTAAAGTTGAAGCTGCTACAATTACTAAAGTCAAAATCATGGATAACGGATTACGCGTTCGTTCAGGTGCCTCTACAAAATCTTCAATCGTCGGTAAAGTTAACGCAGGTCAAACATTCCGTTATAAAGGAAAGTCAGGTAGCTGGACGAAGATTTATTACGGTGGGAAAACACGTTACGTGTACACGAAGTATACAAAAACATACAAGAAAAAAACATCAACTTCAACAGCTAAGAAAACAACGACTTCTTCTTCAACACGTACAAAGATCTTAAGCGAAGCAGCAAAACATAAAGGTACGCCTTACGTCTGGGGCGGTACAACAACACGCGGTTTTGATTGCTCTGGTTTCACAAGCTACGTTTATAAGAAAGCAGCTGGAAAAACACTTCCACGCTCGTCTTCTTCACAATACTCTTCATCTAAGAAAGTCAGCGTCTCAAGCGTTCAACCGGGAGATCTCGTCTTCTTCTCACACGGTAGCGGCATCCAACACGTTGGTATCGCGACAAGCAAGACAAGCATGGTCAACTCGGAAACGGGTGGCGTTAAATACTCAAGCTTCAAATCAGGATACTGGAGTTCACGTCTCGTCGGAGCCGGTTCTTACCTTTAATCCAAACACGATCGTCCAAGCGGTTGAGCATCGGCTCAATCGCTTTTTTGTTTGTTCTGCGCTATCGTCTAGTTAATACCCTTTTTCTATCAATTCAATCCACGAAACAGGAGCGTGATCCTATGAACGTATTGATTACAGGAGCCTCAGCAGGAATCGGTCGCGAGCTCGCACGGTTACATGGCATGCAAGGAGATCATCTGCTGCTCGTCGGGCGCAATGCCGAAAAACTGTTCGAGACGAAGTATCTCGTCGAACAAGAAGGAGGAACGGCTGATGTCTTTCCTTACGACATCGGACAGCCCCTCCACATCGAAGCCCTCCTTCGGGCGACAAAAGATGATTCGGTCGATCTCTTAATCAACAATGCCGGTTTCGGATTATTTGGTGAGTTTCTCGAAACCGAACTTTCACGCGAACTGAACATGATTGATGTCAACATCCGGGCCCTGACTCATCTGACAAAAGCTTATGCACAGCGGATGCGGGACCAAGATATACAAGGTCGGATCGTACAGATAGCTTCGACGGCAGCATTTCAAGCCGGTCCGTTCCTAGCCGTCTATTATGCAACAAAAGCCTACGTCTTAAGTTTTTCCGAAGCTTTAGCAGAGGAACTCGCGCCTTACGGCATTCAAGTCACGGCGGTTTGTCCCGGTGCGACCCATACCGATTTCGAAGCGACGGCCGGCCTGTCTGCTTCCCGTTTGTTTAAACGCCCCGGCATCATGGATGCGCCAACCGTCGCTAAGCTATCCTTCGATGGATACATGCAAGGCAAGACGCTGGTGATTCCTGGTGCAAGCAATGCCTTCTATGTTTTCCTGACGCGGCTCTTACCACGTCAAACACTCACAAAGATGAGCGCTTCCGTCCAAGCACCGTTGAAAGAATAGTTGGTTCACAAAAGAAAAAGACCTTTCCGAAAAAATCGGAAAGGTCTTTCTTTGTTTTGCTCAGTTTCATGCATTACTTAATGACGAGCTTCGGTTTCTTTTTGAACGAGTGATGTCCTTCGACGAAACGAACGGTTCCTGATTTTGCGCGCATGACGACAGAGTGCGTTTGTCCACCTTGTCCGGAGAACTGAACACCTTTCATCAGCTCACTGTCCGTTACGCCCGTTGCAGCAAAGATACAGTCATCTCCTGAAACAAGATCGTCCATCATGAGGATTCTTGACGGATCTTCAATCCCCATCTTTTTACAGCGTGCGACTTCCGCCTCGTCTGCCGGAAGCAGACGGCCTTGGAGTTCACCGCCGAGACACTTAAGTGCAACGGCTGCAAGCACACCTTCAGGCGCTCCGCCTGAACCGAGCAGTAAATCAATCCCTGTATGCGGGAATGCGGTATTGATTGCCGCTGCGACATCGCCGTCACCAATCAAGCGAATCCGTGCTCCCGTTGCCCGAATCCGTTGAATGACTTCTTCATGACGTTCACGATCAAGAATCGAGACGACGACGTCTTCGATGTCTTTATTTTTAGCTTTCGCGACAGCGGCGATGTTTTCTTCAATCGTCGCATCTAAGCTGACGTGACCTGCCGCTTCCGGACCGACAGCAATTTTATCCATATACATGTCCGGTGCATGGAGCAAATCGCCAGCATCTGCAACAGCGAGTACGGCAAGCGCACCCCATGTTCCTTTTGCGACGATGTTCGTTCCTTCAAGCGGGTCGACGGCAACATCGAGTCGTGGGCCATATCCATTTCCAAGCTTTTCTCCAATGTAGAGCATCGGTGCTTCATCCATCTCACCTTCGCCAATGACGACCGTTCCCTTCATCGGGATCGTATCGAAGACATCACGCATTGCGCTCGTCGCCGCGTCATCTGCCTCATTCTTCAAACCTTTCCCCATCCAGCGGGCAGAGGCAAGTGCCGCCGCCTCTGTTACGCGTACAAGTTCCATTGATAGACTTCTTTCCATGTGTATGTCCCCTCTCTTTTGCTAAAAATCGGTCAGACCGTTTCGCGCCATACGAGGGCCCCGAGCCCTTTTAACTTTTCATCGAACCGTTCATAACTTTGATCGATGAGTTCAGCATGATGCAACAACGTTTCGCCTGAAGCGAGCATTCCACTTAGAACGAGTGCTGCCGCGCCACGCGGATCTTTCGCCTCGAGTTCTGCCCCAAACAACGTTTCACCACCGCGGATGATGATGGAAGCAGCATCTTCATGCGTAATCCGTGCACTCAGGCGACGCATTTCTTGGACGTGACGGAAACGTTGGGGGTACAGCTTATCAACAACGATGCTCGCACCCTTCGCTTGCAAAAGCGCCGCTGAGATGATTGGTTGCATGTCACTCGGAAACCCACCGTAATGGAAAACCCTGATATCGACCGGTTTCATTTCCCCGATTGAAGCCGTGACTGCATCGTCTGCGACTTCAACCTTCGCACCGAACCGTTCGAGCTTTTGAATGATGCTTTCAAGATGTAGCGGAATGACGTTGTCGACCGTGACGCGTCCAAGGACGGCGCCCATCGTCAGAAACGTTCCCGCCTCCATCCGGTCAGGAATCAGTGTATGACGACAGCCTTGAAGCGATTTAATCCCTTTGATGCGAATTTCATCGGTCCCTGCACCTTTGACACTCGCTCCCATGTTCGTAAGCATCGTACTGACATCGATCACTTCCGGATCACAGGCGGCATTTTCAATCACTGTCGTTCCTTCAGCCATGACGGCGACGAGTAACGCACTGATTGTCGCACCGAAGGAAGGTAAATCAAGATAGATGCGGTTACCCTTTAACTCTTCGACACGCATGTAGTAAACACCTTGTTCGTTCCGCATCGAAACACCGAGACGCTCGAGTGCTTTAATATGCAAATCAATCGGTCGAGGACCGATGGCATAGCCACCGGGTAGACCGACGACCCCCTGTTTAAATCGCGCTGCAAGAATGCTCATGAGGTAGATTGATCCACGTAATTTCCGTGTCTCCGCTCCCGTCAAAGGCATTGGTTCGACTTGACTCGGGTCAATCGTCACCATATCGCCTTGACGTGTCACGACGGCTCCAAGCGTCTCCATGATTTGGATCATCGTCGTAACGTCGCCAATGTCCGGCACACCCTCAAGTACGACTTGCTGATCCGTCAAGAGTGCGGCCGCGAGGCATGGAATCGCACTTTGTTTCGAACCGCTGATCAAGACCGTTCCTTCAAGGCGTTGTTGCCCTACGATATGCAAAATGTCCACTATCCATCAACCTTTCTTCACCATCTATTATTGCTGGGCTTTTTCCCAGTCCGCGAGAAACTTCTCGATTCCTTGAGTCGTCAATGGGTGGTGTGTCAACGACTCAATGACGTTGAACGGAATCGTCGCGATATCTGCACCTGCAAGTGCTGCATTCGTGACATGAATCGGATTACGAATCGATGCTGCAATGATTTGTGTCGGAATATCATGGACAACGAAGATTTGCGCAATCGTTTCGACGAGTCCCATTCCATCTTGCCCGATGTCATCGAGACGCCCGAGGAACGGCGAAACGTATGTCGCTCCAGCACGTGCTGCGAGAAGTGCCTGGTTCGGATTGAAAATCAATGTCACGTTCGTCGTAATTTTTTCTTTTGACAATGCTGCAACTGCTTCAAGACCAGCAGGTGTCATCGGAACCTTTACCGTAATGTTCGGTGCGATTTGTGCGAGTTCCTTCCCTTCACGAATCATTCCTTCTGCATCGAGTGCGATGACTTCCGCACTGACGGATACATCCCCGACGATTTCACAAATCTCACGGAGACGTGTATGGAAGTCGACGCCTTCTTTTGCGACGAGTGATGGATTTGTTGTAACCCCATCTAAAATCCCCATTTTATGTGCTTTTTTAATATCCTCTACGTTCGCTGTGTCGATAAAAAATCTCATTTTAATCCTTCCCCTTTCATCCCTTAAAGTATTCCCTTGAAATCGCTTACTGTTCCATTATAAATTTTTTTCGCTCGAAGTCCTAACGTTTTCCAAAAACAGTTTGCTTTCTAGATGAAAAAAAATGCGATAGACCGGAGTCTACCGCATTTTAAAGGATAAAAATTATGCTTTGTTGCTTGAACCAAACTCACGCATCTTACCGATGACTGTTTGTTTGATTGCTTCGCGACCTGGTGCGATGAATACGCGTGGGTCATATGCTTCTGGTTTCTCAGCCAATACTTCACGAACGACTTTCGCGAATGAGATTTGGTTCTCTGTGTTGACGTTGATTTTAGAAGTACCGAGCGAAATCGCTTTTTCGATATCGTGTGTCGGGATTCCTGTACCACCGTGAAGAACGAGTGGAAGGTCTGTTGCGTTACGGATTTCTTCCATTTCAGCGAAACCAAGGTTTGGTTCACCTTTGTAAGGACCGTGTACAGAACCGAGTGCTGGAGCGAGCGTGTCGATGCCTGTTTCTTTAACGATGCGAACGCACTCGTCAAGTTTCGCGTACATAACGTCACCGATAACGTCGTCTTCTTGTCCACCGACAGTTCCAACTTCTGCTTCAACAGAAACACCTTTAGCATGTGCATACTCAACAACTGCTTTAGTTGTTTCGATGTTTGTGTCGATTGGGCTGTGTGAATCATCGATCATTACAGATGTAAATCCAGCGTCGATCGCTTCTTTACATTTTTCAATGCTTGAACCGTGGTCGAGGTGAATCGCAACAGGAACTGTTACTTTCATGTCGTGAACGAGACCTTCTACCATTTTAACAACCGTGTAGAATCCGCCCATGTGACGTGCTGCACCTTCAGATACACCAAGGATAACTGGTGACTGCTCTTCTTGAGCCGCACCGAGAATCGCTTGTGTCCACTCGAGGTTGTTGATGTTGAATTGACCTACTGCATACTTACCTTCGAGCGCTTTGTTTAACATGTCTGTCATAGATACTAATGGCATAATGACATCCTCCTCTGTTTTGATCGCTGCTTACACGGAATCGTGTAATTTCAGACTGATTATAACATACTGATTCGCTTGAACGTACAGCATTTCGCTCTGTTTTCAGGTTTGTGACGACGACGTGAAGGATTAACCGCTTACATCGCTCGAAATCTGCACAGTCACTTCTTTTTTCAGTTCAAAGATATCAAACGGCTTTCCGAAGAAGGCGACGACACCGAGTCGTTTCGCTTCTTCCATCGCTTCTTTTTCACTGAGCGCCGTCATTAAAATCGTCCGGATCGGACGTCCGATTTGGTCTTGATGACGCAACACTTCAATCCCTGTTTTCCCAGGCATGTTGACGTCCATCAGCAGCAGATCGTAATCCGCTTCGCGTAATCGTTCAATCGTCTCGATTCCATCGACCGCTAAATCCGTGATGTACCCTTGCGCCTTGAATAACTGTGCCAATAAATTCCGTATGCCCGGCTCATCTTCCGCGATGAGTAGTCTCCCTTTCATCTTTCACACTCCCCCTCTAGTTATTTCCATTCTACATTAAAGTAAAACTTGCTATATACTGTCTGTGATAGAAATTTAGAGAGGATGTTCACCCATGATGAAAATTTTAGCGACTCAATTCAACGGAAAGCTTCAAAGTCTCGTCAAACAAGAGGACGAATTGTTCGATGTCGTCCGTTTGCTGGCTCAAGCGCTCGTCGGAGAGGGTACCGTTTATGTTGATGCTTACGGCGAATTCGAAGGTCTTTATCCGATGTTGTCCGAAGGTCCGGACCAAATGAAACGTGTCTCACAGATTAAAAATCATAAAACACTCCATGCCGTCGACCGGATTCTCATATTTACACCGGATACGGAACGCCCCGACTTCCAAGCATCACTCGCCCGCTATGACTCGTGGCATACACCGTATGCAATTGTCACGCTTGGAGATGTAACAGAGACGCTCGAGCGCTCCATCGCACCACTCGCCTTAAAATTCAATAAAGGGTTGCTCCCGGCTGAAGACGGCTCGCGTCACGGGTTGCCAAGTCTTGCCCTCGGAGCCTTTTTGCTGACACATATCTTGACGCAACTGCAAGAGATGACGGAAGAGTGGGCTTGACGCTTTTCTTCTATAATAATGACTGCTGAATCCTAGATACGATCTTTGCAAAAATTTAACCGAGTATCACTCTTTCATGTCGTCCTCTTTCGATGGGTGGCGCACAAAATACATGGTTCCATACAAAACAATTAAAACCGACCGACTCCCCTATTGTTTCAAAAGAGGAATCGATCGGTTTTTCTATGAGCACGGTTTTATGCCGAAGCTTGATCTTCCTGTGCTTTGACTTCTTCTCCATATGAGATTTGATCCTGCATTCGAACGAAAGGCAAGTAAATCGCAACGGACATAGCGATCGTCGCAATCTGTAAGAGTGCTGCCCGCCATCCTCCTATCAAGAACCCTGAGATGATTGGCGGAGTCGTCCACGGAACTTGCAAGGCATTAAACGGTTCGACCCATCCCCACAAAATCGTGAAATAGACCATGAATGATGCAATCGCCGGAACAATGACGAACGGGATAAACATGACCGGATTGAAGACGATCGGCATCCCAAAGATGACTGGCTCATTGATGTTAAACAGACTCGGTGCAAGTGACAATTTACCGAGCTGCTTCAAGTGAGCTGAACGCGCAACCATAAGCGTGGCGATGATGAAACCAATCGTAATTCCAGTACCTCCAAGTTTCGTAAATACATCAAGAAACTGAATCGTAACGATCTTTGCATTCTCTCCGACGACAAGTTCTTTCCCCGAGTCGATGAGCGCTTGGTTCTGCAATGCATTTGCTGTCAATAATGGTCCCATAATCCCCATGATGATTGCCGCACCATGAATGCCGCACCACCACATAACAGACATCAAGACCATGATGAGCACTGCTCCGGCAAGCGTATCTGTTAAGTTTTGAATCGGTGTTTGAAGCACGTCATAAATGACTTCCGTGAACGTCCGATCAGCGAACGCCTGGAATACCGCAAACGTCACAACTGACAGTGTGATGACAGCTAATCCCGGTACGAGCGCTGAAAACGAATTGGCCACACCTGGTGGGACGCCATCCGGCATTTTGATACTGATTCCACGCTTGATGAACTGCGAATAAACGAACCCGACAACTAATCCAACAAGAATCGCTGCCATGACCCCTTGTCCGCCTGTCCAAACTTTTGGCACGACCCCGTTTACGACTTCTCCTGATTCCGAAAGGACTGAAGCTTGAGTAATGATTAAAAACGAGATAATTGCAAGGATACCAGCCGGCACCCCCTCAATCTTTTCATTTTTGACGTAGGAATAGGCAATCCCGAATACACCAATCAAAGCGAGGATGTCGAATGTCGCTCCAACGACCTGCGTCAGCGGTAACGTCCAATCTGCCCCAAATAACCCTGACATGAAATTTGCCCACCCCGGAATCGGAAGTGCCAAAATCAGTAGGAAAAGTGATCCGATGATAGTCATCGGCATTGTCAAAATAAATCCATCTTTAATAGCGAGAACAGGTTTTGCATTCGCAAAACGAGCAAAAGCTGGTGTGACTTTTTCGAATGCGGTTTCTAGACGGCTCATTCGGAAACCTCCTTATAGGTCTGCAGCGCGCGTGGCGATGATTTCTTGATACCAATGGAACGACTGTTTCTTTTTACGAGCAAGACCATTTACATGATCGACATAGATGAAGCCGTACTGTTTTTTATAGCCGTTCAGCCAGCTCAGAAGATCAATGACCGACCACGCATAGTAACCCGAGACGTTGATCCCTTCTTGAACGGCATGCTTCACCGCACGTAAATGACCTTCAATGTATTCGATTCGTGGTGTATCTTTGATTTCTTCGCCGACGATTGGATCGACGTCACCAAGTCCGTTCTCTGTGATGTAGATTTTGATATCGCCATAACGGGCTTTTAGCATCCGCATTCCTTCGAGGAAAGCATCCGGTGCAATTTCCCAGCCCCACTTCGTATACACTTTATCATCCATCAAGACCGTCTTGTAAACACCATCGAACGACGGATTCCCAGGGCGACCTGTCGAATTTTCACGTCCGCCTGCCATGACGAGTGCTGTATCATTTTTCATGACACGTTGCGGGCAATAATAATTAAGACCAATGAAATCATTCATCGGAGCTGTCCGTTTGAGCAAGTCGAGCTCCTCTTCCGTCCAGTCAGGAAGAAGATTTTGTTGGTCCAATTGTTTGACGACATATTCCGGATATGTTCCTTTTAAAATTGGATCATAGAACCAGTGTGTCGAAAATTCATTCGCATGCATCTCAGCAAACTTATTATCCGCCTCATTATCGATGCTGAACGCTGGATTAAACACATGTGTGATGCCAATCTCACCTTCATAACCCGCCTGCTTAAAGCTTTCGATCGTGCGCGCATGTGCGACGAAGACGTTATGCGTCGTTTGGAAATACGCCTTTGCATCTCCTTCGATTCCTGGTGGGTGTGCACCTGACAAGTAGCCGAGCGAACAAAAGATGACCGTCTCGTTAAAGGTGATCCAGTTGCGGACGCGATCCCCAAAAGCCTCAAAACAAGTCTCGGCAAAACGGACGAACGCAGCGACCGTCTCCTGACTCCGCCAGCCGCCTCGTTCTTCAAGTACTTGCGGAAGATCCCAGTGGTATAGCGTCACGAATGGTACAATGTTGTGTTTTAAGCACTCGTCGATGACGTTGTTGTAAAACTCTAATCCCTTTTCATTCACTTCCCCCGTGCCATTCGGGAAGATGCGTGGCCAAGAGATGGAGAAACGATATGACTCGAGTCCCATTTCAGCCATCAGTCCGATATCTTCTTTGTAACGGTGATAGTGATCAATCGCGACATCACCGTTTGTATTTTCAAATGTCTTTCCTGGAATTTTCGAGAAGACATCCCAGTTCGAGACACCCTTCCCGTCCTCGTTCCATGCACCTTCGACTTGATAAGAGGCAGAAGCAGCACCAAACAAGAAATTTTTAGGCATTTTCAAAGTCGTCACCCCGTTTATTTATTTGCGAGTTTGATCGCATGGTCCAGTACTTTTGTTCCGTTCATCATGCCGTAGTCAACCGTATTGATGACATCAATCGGAACACCTTTTGGTTCACAGATTTGTTTACCTTTCGCAAGTAAATATTTGACTTGTGGTCCAAGGAGCGCAACATCGATTGTATCCACATACGTTTCCATTTCCGATTCCGGGTACGCTGCGATTTCCGTTTCAAGACCACGTTCAGTAGCAACCGCTTTCATTTTTTCCACTAACATACTTGTTGACATACCTGCTGCACAGAAAAGTCCGATTTTCATCATTTTTGATCCATTCCCTTCAGTTGGTTGATTTCGTTTTGCATATTCATCATGTATCCGAGCATTTCTTTTACAAGAATCGTATTCATCAAATGATCTTGAGCATGTACCATCAAGACACCTACTGTAGCTGTTTTCCCTTGCGCTTCAAGCGTGACGAATTTCGTTTGGATGCCGTGCGCTTCTTTTAATGTTGCATCCCCTGTCTTGACCGCTTCATTCGCTTCCGCGACTTTCCCTTCTTGCATGAGGAGCATTGCCTGGTGGTAACTGGCTTTCGCGTCTCCCGAGAGGGCGATGAGACCAAATATATCTTCCGGTGTAATGTCAATCGTTTCAGAAACCATTGTATCTCTCCTTTTTGTATGGATAACTAAAATTCATAGGTACAAATTCTACAAGTTGATAATAGCACGCGTTAAATTTTATGTAAACCCTTTCTTATTGAATAAAATGTGAACAAAAAAACGTAAGCGAGATGACTCTCTCGCCTACGTTCATGATTTAATATTGGAGACTTTAAGCATTTTGACATGTCGAAAATGATGTGTAGCACGTGATACGTCAAAGATTTGACCATTCGTTAAATACACAGTGTTGTCGACGAGCAAGGCTGGATCATCTTCTTTCAGCTCGAGTAATACTGCGTCATCTAATTTCAAAAAATCAGCATAGATGACGCGATCAGCAAAGCCAATCGCGAGTTTTTGATCATTACGTAAATAGTTATAAATTGATTTCTGAATGATGTTTTCATCAAGGTAAATGACTAAACTTTTACGAAAATAGGAATCCTCGACTGAAAAAGGATGATCGTCGACCAGACGAAGACGCTTGACGTAATAAACGGGGGTTCCGACCGGACACTTCATTCGTTCTGCAACTTCTTCGTTTGCTGTCGTCTGCTCAAACGCAAGGACACGCGTCTCGACTTTCCGTCCACTAAAGTCACTAGTCAATCCTTGGAGTTTTTCGAGATTCACATAATCGCTGTTGTAATGATCCCGAACGAACACCCCACTCCCTTGTACTTGATAGACATATCCTTTATTCACAAGAATCTCAATCGCTTTTCGGACAGTATTACGGCTGATTCCATATTTTGTCGCGTATTCGTCTTCTGTGAGCAACTTGTTTGTATGTTGATAGACGTGATTTACGATATCCGTCTCGATTTGTTCTGCAACTTGCTTATACTTGGCGGTCATCGCTATCTACACCTTCCACTTAAATTTGTAGGAATGAATTCGCTATCATTATAGCAGATAAATTTAAAAAGCGTCCTTAAACTACGGAATCATTGAAATTTTAGAGATATGTCCCCTTCACAATCATAGATTCGTAGCCTGTGACTCCTACAGGGAAAGATGCGATTTCGCGCTAGCAGCGGCAAAAACGAAAAAAAACGCTTTTTAGGCAATATCGTAGGGAAAGACAAGTGATGCAGACGTTTTGAAGATGAGTCGAGACAGGAAAGCTTGTCATGACAGCAAGCTCATGCAGACTCTTGACGCTTCATAAGAGTTTGTCTACACGCCAAAACCCCCTGTTTCCGCTTGGAGACAGGGGGTTGATTTGCTCGTCCTACTTCTTATTCTCCAAGTGACGCTCGGATGAAGTCATGGAAGAGTGCTTGCGGACGTTCTGGACGTGAAATCAATTCCGGGTGGAACTGACACGCGACGAACCATTTATGTTCTGGAATCTCGATGATTTCAACGAGACGGCCGTCCGGACTCGTACCCGAGAAAATCATGCCGTTCGCTTCGAACTGCTCACGGAACTCGTTCCCGAACTCGTAACGGTGACGGTGACGTTCGTAGACAAGCTCGCTCGAATACGCCGCACGTGCTTTTGAACCTTCTTCAAGCTTACACGGGTACAGACCGAGACGAAGCGTTCCACCGAGATCTTCGATGTCCTTTTGTTCAGGGAGCAAGTCGATGATCGGATATGGTGTCGACGGGTCGATTTCAGCCGAGTGTGCCCCTTCGAGGTTCAAGACGTTACGTGCGAATTCGACTGTTGCAAGCTGCATGCCGAGACAAATACCGAAGAACGGAACGTTGTTTTCACGTGCGAAACGCGTCGCTTCGATTTTTCCTTCGATGCCGCGTTCTCCGAATCCGCCTGGAACGAGAATTCCATCTGCTGAACCAAGTAATTCGGCGACGTTTTCACGCGTCACGTCTTCTGCATTGATCCAGTCGATGTCGATGTCACTATTGAAGGCGAAACCGGCGTGTTTGAGCGATTCAGCAACTGAGATGTACGCGTCACGGAGCTCAACGTATTTTCCGACGAGTGCAATCTTCGTTTTCTTCTCAAGATGCGTCACCGTATGGACGAGTTGCTTCCACGCTGTCATGTCAGCTGACGGTGTATCGAACTTGAAGTAATCGCAAACGAGTTGATCCATGCCTTGACGTTGCAAGTTGAGCGGTACTTCGTATAATGTCGATGCATCTTGTGCTTCGATGACGGCTTCCGGACGTGTATCACAGAAGAGTGCGATTTTATCTTTCATTTCTTGCGGGACCGCATGCTCTGAACGAAGCACGATGATATCCGGCTGAATTCCGTAGCTGCGGAGTTCTTTGACACTGTGTTGTGTCGGTTTCGTTTTCAATTCACCTGCTGCTGCAAGATACGGGACGAGCGTACAGTGAACATACATGACGTTTTCTTTTCCGATATCGTTCTTGACTTGGCGAATGGCTTCGATGAACGGAAGCGACTCGATATCCCCTACTGTTCCACCAATCTCCGTGATGACGACATCTGCGCCTGTCTCTTTACCGGCACGGAAGACACGATCCTTGATTTCATTCGTGATGTGCGGAATGACCTGAACCGTTCCACCGTTGTAATCACCGCGACGCTCTTTTTTGAGAACTGTCGAATAGATGCGGCCGGATGTCACGTTTGCGTTTTGGCTCAAGTTGATGTCGATGAAACGCTCGTAGTGACCTAAATCAAGATCGGTCTCAGCGCCATCATCCGTTACGAATACTTCACCGTGTTGATATGGGCTCATCGTACCTGGATCGATGTTGATGTATGGGTCAAATTTTTGAATCGTGACGTTCAGACCACGGTTTTTGAGCAACCGTGCGAGTGAAGCAGCCGTGATTCCTTTTCCAAGCGAAGATACTACCCCACCGGTTACGAAAATATACTTTGTCATGAATAAAATGCTCCCTTCTCAAGTCCAAAAATCTAGCAGAGGTCTAATAAAATAAAAAAAGCAAAAGTGCCCCCATTTGCAGGAGACACTTTTGCTGAAATTAAGCACGTTGCTTAAAGAAGCCCATGACTAACTTACGTCATTCCGAAAACTTCGTCAAGCAGATTTTTAACAAATAAAAATCTTTCGTCCTTAGTCAGCCGTCAATGAAAAAACTACGATTTCTTACTCGAAATCGCAGCTGTACGGTTGTTTATACTTCTTCTTCATCGTCCTCGAAGTCTTCGAGATCGTCTTCTTCTAAATCATCTTCAAGATCGTCGATTGCTGCAACTTTCTTGAAAGAATCGTCTTCCGTGTCGTCAGCTGAATCATAGTCCGCTGTCTTCGCGAATGTATCGAGGTCATCTTCGATCGTCTCGAATTCATCTTCTTCTGCGTCATAGTTGAACTCTTCTTCGAACTCGTCGAGTTCACCACGTTGACGTGCTTCGATGACGAGATCCTCGTCTGATTTATCAAACGGATACCAAGCACGGAGTGACCAACGGTTTGCTCCGACGTTAACGAAGTTTCCGTCGATATTCATGTCTGTATAGAGTTGAGCAAGTTTCTCGAACTTGTCTTCTTCACCTGTAAACGAATGATACTTTTCAATTTCTTTCGTGATGTCATCGAAAGTGATTGGCTGTTCGCCAGCTTCTTGAAGCATTTCATTGACGAATTCAATCAGTGAAAGTTCAGTAATTTTTTCTTTACTCAAACGGCTGAGGCTCATTGTGACGGCCACTTCCTTTCATTTGCGTTCAATCCATTACTTCTCATTATACGCAAAATGGCTTTTAAAAATCCAGTCTCTATTCGAAAAAAGATTAATTTGCTTCATTTTTGTGTTTCTGTCCTCACTAAAAAAGGAATAATGGAGGGAGAAGAAGGAGGAATTGACGATGGAGATGACAGTTGAACGAGTAAACGATTTTGACAGCTATAATTGGTTGCCTTTACTTGCGAAAAGCTCGCAGGAAGGATTTCAATTTATTGAGTACATGTTACGAAATCGTCGCGATGAAACCTTTCAAGAGACCGGTGAGGCGCTATTCATCGTTCTTTCGCCGATGGGGCAACCCATCGCCTGTGGTGGTTATACGAAACAACCGCACGAAGCTTCGACCGGCCGGATTCGCCACGTCTATGTTTTACCTGAAGCACGGTCCAAAGGAGTCGGAACGAGCTTACTCGAGAAAATGATTCGGGAAGCTTTCTTAAGTTACGACCGGCTCGTACTCTTCTCTGATGCCGCAGATGGTTTTTATCGGCGCCTCGGATTCGTACCTGCATCCGGTGAGAAAGTCACCCACGAACTAGTAAAATCGAACAATCGGAAACAGATATAAGAAACATTTTTTATTTTTAACAATCGAAAAGACCGTGTTCCCTGAATCGGGGACACGGTTTTTCCTTACGCCATTCGTTGTTTTAAAAAAGTCAACGCATCGATCGCTAATTGATGATCGGCCTCTTGCGACAACCCTGACACGGTCAGTGTACCGATGATCCCGACGCCTGCGACCCGAATCGGAAACGATCCCCCCGCATCCGCATAATCGCCTGGCGCAACGGCGTACATCGTATGGTAGGACCGTTGTTTCAGTTTATTGTAGACACGCATGTAGAGCGAGCTATGTCCGTGACGGGTGACGACGTTTGATTTACGGCGAATCCATTCTTCTTGATCGGGAGCCGTTCCTTCGAGTGCCGCGTAATAGAGACGTTGCCCATTGCGTTTGATTTCGACGGCAACCGCTAACTCTTCGCGCAGTGCCCGCTCAATGACGTATTGTCCGGCAGCAATCGCCTCTTGATTCGTCAAACTCGTCAAGACGAGCTGTTGTTCTTGTTCGAGTAAAGTTTCGATGTTCATCTGTCCCACTCCTTCCGACAGATCGTCCGCCCATCTTCACTGCTTTTGCGGACGGCTTCGATCAGCTTCATTGTCTTCAAAGCATCATGCAAGTCGACCGGCAGTCGTCCTGTCGCTAACCCGTCCGCTAAGTCGCGGTAATAGCCGAGGTAGTTTCCGGATAGCGTTTCCAGCCGTTCTGCTGCCTGTTCTGCCAGCTGCAGATGACCAAAGTCCTCCGGGTCGTCCTCACCTAATGTCCCGTCCGCTTCCCGCCCTGAAGCAAGTCGCGCTTCTTGCGGGTCCATCCCGTATTTCACATAGCTTCCCCGCGTACCGTGCAACTCAAAACGTGGTGTCGGTCCTTGAACGAACGATGTCGAGCGAAGAATCACCCGGCGTTTGCCATAGTGCAGCGTGATATGGAAGCCGTCATCCGTCTCTGCCCCGTCACGTTGCATCAAGACGTCACCCGTCAATTCGTCCGGTTCACCGAACAAGGCAAGCGCTTGGTCAATCAAATGGGAACCGAGATCAAACAAGATGCCGGAACCCGCTCCCTGCTTCTCCCGCCAGCGGTCACGGACGACCGGACGGTAACGGTCAAAACGTGACTCGAGAAGTTGCCAATCACCGATTTCATTGGCTTCTATCAATTGCTCGACCGTCAGGAAGTCACCGTCATAGCGACGGTTGTGATACACGGCGACATGCACCCGATGTTGTTCGGCAAGTGCCAGTAGCGCCTCCCCTTCCTCAATCGTAACAACGGCCGGTTTTTCGAGTAAGACATGTTTGTTTGCTTCGATTGCTTGCTTCGCCATCTCGAAATGAAGACCTGTCGGCGTCGTGATGACGACGAGCTCTGTCGCTTGATCGTGCAAGGCCTCGTCGAGCGTCGTAACGACACGCGCTTCCGGAAAGACACGGTGGACTTTTCCTGCGTCACGTGAGACGACTTGTCGCACATGGAATTCGGGTAACACATCGAGTAACGGGGCATGGAACGTTACAGCTGAAAAGCCGAATCCGACAATCGTGGTTTGAATCGGTGTCATGTCAATTCCTCCTTCGCCACTTCAATCGTGACGTCTGCTTGATGTAGTCGTTCTTCCCAATCCGCAGATGGGCGCTCGTTCGTAATCAGGACATCGAGTTGTTCTAAGCTACAGACTTTATGGAAAAAACGTTTGTCAAACTTCGTCCGATCGGCTAAGACGATCACTTCTGCCCCGCTCCGAATCATCGCCTTTTTGACGATCGCTTCTTCTAAATTTTCTGCGAACACCCCTTCACTTGTCAGTCCGCACGCTCCGAGGAACACGCGGTCGACTTGATAATGCAGGATGTCATCCGCTGTTTTGATACCGACGAGACTCTTCGCATGCGGATCGAACTTGCCACCCGTGACATACAAGTCGACGTTTGCCCGTTCGCCGATCTGCTCCGCGATTTCGAGTGAATTGGTGATGACCTGTAAGGAATAGAACGGAATATACGCCGTCATCTTCGCGACCGTCGTCGCCGCATCGAGTACAATCCGGTCATCCTGCTTGATTCGCATCGAGGCCCGTTTTGCAATCCGTTCCTTCTCTGGTTGCTCCGTCCGTTGATCGTACTTCAAGGTGCGCTTCGCCCCCGCACGAACAAGCCCGTTTTTGATGCGAATGATATCGCCTTCACTTTCCAGTTGAATGATGTCACGCCGTGCTGTATCCCGCGAAATTTGATACGTTTCGACCAGTTGATCGAGCGTCAGCTCCGGCGTCGTCTTAATCCATTCACGCATCTTTTGTAATCGTTCTGCTTGACCCATAAAGCACCTTCCTTATATTCAATTCTTTCCTTTATTTTAATTTTTTTCATTAAAAATTGCAATTTTAATGCAAATAAAACGTATCCAGATTCGGGTAAAGGAAACTAATGCCACATTAGATAAGGAGGGACGACGATATGAAATCCATGTTAATTACGGGTGCCTCGTCAGGAATCGGATTAGCGACAGCTCGTCGCTTTGCTGAATCCGGATGGACAGTTTACGCGGAGGTACGCGAACGAACGGAAACACTTGAAGACTTTAGTTCCACTCACCTTCGCTTCATTACACTTGATGTCACGGATACGACAAGTTTGAAAGCAGCTTCTCACCAAATCGAACAAGAGGTCGGTCATCTCGATGTCTTGTTTTGTAATGCCGGCCAAGGCTTACTGCGGGCAATCGGGCAGGCGACGAGTTATGAGATCAACCAACTGTTTGAGACGAACGTCTTTGGCGTGATGCGAACGATTGAACAGTGTCTGCCCCTGTTAAAAGCGGCACCGCACGGGAGTCACTTGCTCGCGACTTCAAGTACGAGCGGACTCGTCGGACAACCACTCAATGAAATTTATTGTGCGAGCAAATTTGCCGTCGAAGGTTTACTCGAAAGCCTCGCGACCTATTACAAACCGTTCTTTTCAATTGATGTGACACTGATTGAGCCCGGTGCCGTCGAGACGAACTTCACGGCAAACGTTCTTGACCAGCTCGAGCAGTCAGGCGGCTTGCATGAGGATGATTTTAAACCAATCGTCGAAAATTATTTACGTCTGTACCGGAAACACCATGCGACGCGCCAAGCATCGCGTGAAATCGCTGAGTTGGTTTATGCCCTCGTCCACATGAAAGAACCAAAACCGCTGCGCGTCCGCACGACACCGGTCGACGAGGCTTTCGTCGCGCATAAGACATCTGCCGATCCGTCTGGATTAATCGGTATCACGAAGACACGTCAATTGACATTAAATCTTGAATGATTTCCCTCTTGTAAAAAAAACGCCGTCATCCTCTCGTCAGACGTCCTATACTGAGACTATATACCTACAGCTTAGAAAGGGCGGTCTTGTCATGACGACATTATTTTTGTTTACCGCGGTTTATCTACTACCCACGTTCATCATGTTTTATATGTCCGTCGACATTTTCTTACGCAACCCGAAACGAGCGGAACACCGCCTGTTAAGTCTGTTCACATTTGCTTACGGGATGATGTTCTTAGGCGAATTTTTCCGAAATGCTTCGCCGATTGAAATGAGTCCGGCTTTCGTGACGTACTGGTTCGGAAATGCCGGATTACTTGTATTTAGTACGTCTCTTCACTTTATCTTTCGTGTCTCAAATCTTCGAAAAAAAATCCCCCGTTTTTTGTATCCCGGGATTTTTTATGCACCGATGCTCATCGTCCTCGTAACTTATCTCTTTCAAACGAATGTCATCAACAGCCAACGTTTTGAACAAGTCGGTCTGTTCATCTACCCAGAATTCAATTCATCTTATTTAATTACAATCACCGTCGGAAACGTGTTTCACACCTTGGTCTTCACGTTACTTGTTTATACACGCAAACAATTAAACGATGCGCGGCGGGGGATTATCACCTTACTGATTTTCGCTGCTTCGCTCACACTCATCTGGAACATTTTGTTCGGTTACTTTTCGTTTTACGGCAAGATCCCACCGTATGCGTATATGTATGGCGGACTCTTTTGGGCGGCTGCCATCACGATGTCAATGCGTCGATTTGATTTCTTGGCTTCTTATCAAACACGCTTCGCGACACTCTACAACTTGAACCCGTCAGCCATCGTTCTTCTAGACCGCAGTGGCGTCATCGAAAGTGCTAATCCGGCCGCCTATCAACTGCTCGAAGAAACGGAACTCGTCGGACAGTCGTTCCTTGATTACTTGCCGCAAAACAAGCGAACGGACTGGCTCGAACATTACACACACCACTTTGACTCTTCTAATCAATTCATCGAATACGAAACGAAAGTCGCGACGATTCAAAAACAGGAACGGTATGTCGTCATGGATGGGGATTTCGTTTTCATCGAACAAGAACTGCATGGGATGTTGCTCATTCGTGACATTCAAGCTTCGAAAGAGGCGGAACAAGCGATTCGTTTCTTCGCCTATAACGATCCCTTGACGAAGATTCCGAACCGACGCAGCTTTTACGAAACAGCCGCGGCGGAACTCTTACAACACGCGAGTTGCTCGATTGCCGTCGTCGATCTCGACGGATTCAAAGCGATCAACGATACGTTCGGTCATCAAATCGGTGATGAATATTTAATTCACATCGCACAGCTGCTAGAAGAACATGTTGCAGAAATCGGATTTGCGGCACGTGTCGGAGGCGATGAATTTTTCTTATTGCT
This sequence comes from Exiguobacterium sp. s80, assembly GCF_018618725.1. Taxonomy (NCBI): domain Bacteria; kingdom Bacillati; phylum Bacillota; class Bacilli; order Caryophanales; genus Exiguobacterium; species Exiguobacterium sp. s80. Next base: position 87,061 of record NZ_JACSMP010000009.1, read on the forward strand.
CTATGATCAGACACCAGAACAGCTGCACCACTTCGCGACGTCCTTGCTCGAGCGGTTCCAAGTCAATCCTTTCACGCTAGCTGAAGAATTAATCGACATCCGAACGAGTATCGGGATCAGTTTCTCACCTGACCACGGGATCAACCTTGATACATTGATTCACCATGCAGACCAGGCGATGTATGACGTCAAAAACAACGGTAAAAATGATTACCGGATTCATGATACGATGGACAAAACATTGCGTCAGCATTAAGGAGATTTGTATGATTTCATTTTTAGCGATTTTTTCACGGTTGTTCAAAGGCATTCGACGAGCGTTTCAGATTTCTTATTTCCAGGGACTCCTGTTCCTCTGTTTGTTGACGTTAGTTTCCGGAACAATTTTCTATAGCACCGAAGAAAATTTATCGATCGTCGATGCTCTCTATTTCTGCATCACGACGCTCAGTACGATTGGTCACCCGACGTTCGTTCCGACGACGACACTTAGTAAAATCTTCACGATGGCCTACATTACGATTGGATGCGGTCTGTTCCTGACCTTGATTGCTACCCTCTCGTACGTATTGATTAAGCAACCCGACGAAGATTGATGAAGGGAGAACGTCCGATGCGACAAGCCGCGATTCAAAACAACTTCGACTGGTGTCGGCTCATCTGTGAGCTCCACGGCTGTACCGTAAAGGAAACGGACGATCAATGGATTGCGACCGGAGACGTGCCTGCACTGTATCCAGAAGTGATGATTCGGACGCCCCATCAACACTTGACGTTCGATACAGCAAGCAGTATCAAAGATTGTACGGCGAGCTATGATTTTTCAAAAGACGGTCTGACTCATCTCTTTACAGCAGAGTGGATTGCACGCCAACCGATTTATGATCGTCTGGCCCTGCCGCCTGACTGGACGGTCGTGACAAACGTGCGGCTTGCAGAACAGTTTTTCAAACTCGTCGACGTCCATGACTTACCACGTGACCTATTCAATCGAAAAGAGGTCCGCCTGTTTTTCTCCGATCAACAACAAGCTGCCTTTATCGCTTTTTCGAACGGACAGACGACGGGACTTTCGCATTTAACATCGGATTATCTAGACGAGCGCTTATGGGACGATGTCATTCGGCTCAGTTCAGCCCATTTTCCCGGGCAACGAATCGTCGGCTACGAGTATGGCGATCAACTGATCACAGCACTCGAAGCCGGATTTGATGATATCGGTCCGCTCGCTGTTTGGACACGGATGACGCCTTGATTCAGGCGATGTATCGCTTATCGAGGTCGAAGAGTTCATGTAGGTGTACTGCCTTATAGCGCTTTCTCGTCTTCAAAGCGACACGCCTAAAAAGCATCATGTTTCGTTGACTCCTGCGGGGAAAACAACGAAAAGAACGACGCTCTCCTTTCACAACTGCAACTTCGTCTACACGAAAGAAGCACGCCTGACATATCGTCAGGCGTGCTTCTTCAATGTTTCACATCAAATGATTGATAAAGGCAGTCGCAATCCCGAAATAAACGAGTAACGACAAGATGTCATTGAGCGTCGTAATGAGTGGACCCGAGGCAATCGCCGGGTCAATCTTCAACCGGTGCAAAATCAGCGGAATGATTGTCCCGGCGAGCGTTCCGAAAATCAACGTGATGATTAACGAACTACCGACGACGAGACCAAGAATCGGATTTCCCTGCCAGACATAGGCAATGATGGCGATTAAAATTCCACACGTCACCCCGATGATTAAACCGACGCGGAATTCCCGTAAAATCAAACGCGTAACGACCTTTTTGTCGACTTCCCGTGTAATCAACCCCCGGACAACGACCGCAAGTGATTGCGTTCCTGTGTTTCCGGTCATCCCGGCAATCATCGGCATGAAGAAGGCGAGCGCAACGACTTTCGATAGTGTCTCCTCAAACTGACTGATGATCGAACCGGAAACGAGGCCGATGAACAGTAATAAAATCAACCAAGGCAACCGACGTGTTGCGGCAATCAGTGGTTTCGTCTCAAAATCAATCGACTTACCGGACGCTGCCAGCTTCTCGATGTCCTCATTCGCTTCTTCCCGTAAAACATCTAACGCATCATCGACCGTAATCAGACCGACGAGTACATCGCCTTCGACGACAGGTAACGAAACGAGGTCATAGCGTTCGAACATCTTCGCGACATCTTCCTGATCGGTTTCAGCCGATACACGGATGACTTTTTGATCCATGACGTCACTAATCTGCTCGGCATTATTCGCAAGAATTAAATTCCGGTATGAGATGACACCGACGAGTTCACTCAACTGATTGACGACGTAGACATAATTAATCGTTTCCGAATACTCGATATAGTCACGCATCTTTTCGACGGTCTCTCCGACCGTGAAGTCTTCCGGGACCCAAATAAAACGGTTTGTCATCAAGCGACCGGCTGTCTCGACTGGATAGGTCAGCAGGTTTCGGACGACGAGCGCTTCATCCTGACGCATACCGGACAGAAGGCGGTCGACTTCCTCTTCTTGCAGCTCTTCTAAGAGGTCAACTAAATCATCGTTTTCCATCAAGTCCATTACGTGACCTGCATGTTCGACATCGAGTCGACGCAAGACTTCTAATTGTTGTTCAAGCTCAAGTTCCTCAATGACATCTGCTAAACGCTCGTGATCGAGATAACGAAGCAGCCGTTCTTGCTCGACTGGTTCTAGCTCAACATAAAGCTTTGCTAAGTCATAGGGATAGACTTCCTCAATCGCTTGTTGTGCTTGTTCACGACGCTCTTTTAACAGCGCATCCAGCAACAATAACTTCCACTGTTGTTCATTCGACTGACTCACGTTACCACCCCCACGTTTTCTCCTTCTTTATCTTAGCATGAGATGTTCAAAAGCTCCCCCCTTTGAATCCAGTTGACATTTGCAGACAAACCAGTTAAAGTTTGCCCTAAGGAAACATTTATAGTTTAACGAATGATACATGACTTTATGCAATCTAATTTTTTTAGTTCTTTTTTTGCCCTAAGGAAACTTTTTATACCTTCATTAAAATTTGAAAGGAGCATGTACGATGTACGCGATAGAAGTAGAACACTTATCTGTCTCCTATTTTGAGACGACGGCACTTGAAGATGTGTCGTTAAACATTTTATCCGGTCAGCTCGTCGGCATCATCGGTCCGAACGGGGCCGGAAAATCGACGTTCATCAAAGCCTTGATGGAGTTGATTCCTGCTCAAGCTGAAAAAATCACCCTGCTCGGACAAACGATTGATGCGACCCGAACTCAAATCGCCTATGTTCCGCAACGGAGTGTCATCGATTGGGATTTTCCGATTCGTGTCATCGATGCTGTACTGATTGGTTGTTATCCGAAGCTCGGGTTGTTCAAACGACCGAACAAACACCACCGCGCTTTTGCGAGTGCTTGTCTTGAACGCGTCGGCATGAGTGAGTTCGCCGACCGCCAAATCGGTGAACTGTCTGGTGGACAGCAACAACGGGTCTTCTTAGCTCGTGCGCTCGCACAGGAAGCTGAACTTTTATTACTCGACGAACCGTTCGTTGGTGTCGATGTCGTCAGTGAACGTGTCATCATCGATCTCCTGCGCACGTTGCGTGACGAAGGCAAAACGATCATCGTCGTCCATCACGATTTGAGTAAGGCAGCTGATTATTTTGACGAATTATTACTCCTTAATAAGACGGTAATCGCGTACGGTCGACCGGAAGAGGTCTTGCAAGCAGATACGATTGAAGGGGCTTACGGGAATCCACTTGCCTTCTTGAAGAAAGCGGAGGTCTCCTCATGAATTTCATCGAAGCGATTTTTCAATACGATTTTTTACAAAAAGCACTCATCACGTCCATCATGGTCGGTGTGATTTGCGGCGTGATCGGATGTTTCATCATTTTGCGCGGCATGTCTTTGATGGGCGACGCGATTTCGCACGCCGTCTTACCCGGTGTCGCGATTTCCTACTTGCTTGGAATCAACTTCTTCATCGGAGCGGTCGCAACGGGTCTGCTGACGGCACTCGGGATTGGATTCGTCAGCCAAAACAGTCGTATCAAGAATGATACAGCGATCGGCATTCTCTTCACGTCCGCCTTCGCTCTCGGGATTATCCTGATTTCATTTTTACGCAGTAGCAGCGACCTGTACCACATCCTGTTCGGTAACGTGCTCGCCGTCCGTCCGAGTGATATGTGGATGACCCTCATCATCGGTATCATCGTCCTCGGTGGCATTTATCTCTTTTACAAGGAATTACTCGTGACCTCGTTCGACCCGACGATGGCAGCTGCCTACGGTCTTTCGACACGATTTATCCATTATTTACTGATGATGATGTTGACGCTCGTCACGGTCGCCTCCTTACAGACCGTCGGCATCATTCTCGTCGTCGCGATGCTGATTACGCCTGCTGCGACAGCCTATCTGTTGACGAACCGGCTCTCACGGATGATTTTCCTGTCGGCCAGCTTCGGAACGATTTCCGCCATCATCGGTCTTTACTTGAGCTTCACGTACAATCTGTCTTCCGGTGCGTCGATTGTTCTCGTCGCAACCGCATTGTTTGCGTTCGTCTTCATTTTTTCCCCGCGCCACGGTTTGATGCGGAAATGGAAAACATCAACAAAGGAGGTTGCTTCATGAAATTAAAAACGCTCATTCCACTCGTCGGTCTCAGCGCGCTACTCGCTGGATGTTCAAGTGAATCAACAGACAACGATAAACTTCAGGTCGTCACGACCTATTCGATTTTAGAGGACATGGCCCGCGTCGTCGGCGGTGAACACGTCGAGGTCCATAGTATGGTCAAAATCGGAGCAAACCCGCATGAATATGACCCACTTCCGACGGATGTTCGAAAAATGGCAGATGCCGATGTCGTCTTTTACAACGGACTCAACCTTGAAGCTGGAGGTTCATGGTTCAACAAATTACGTTCAAGTACGAACAAAGACGATAAAGATGCTCCTGTCTATGAACTGAGTCAAGGTGTCGATCCGAAGTACCTGACATCTAAAGGGAAAGAACAGGAAACCGATCCCCATGCATGGCTCGATCTTCAAAACGGAATTCAGTATGTCGAAAATGTCAAAGACGGTCTCATTAAAGAAGACCCGGAACATAAAGCTGATTATGAAAAAAATGCATCGTCCTATATTCAAGAACTTGAAACACTCGATACGCGAGCAAAAGAACGCTTTGCCCGGATACCGGAAGAACAACGTCACCTGATTACGAGCGAAGGTGCTTTTAAATACTTTAGCGATGCTTACGATTTTAAAGCCGATTACATTTGGGAAATCAATTCAGATAACCAAGGGACGCCGGATCAAGTTCGCCGCGTCGTCGACTTGATTAAACAACAAGAGATTCCCGTCCTGTTCGTCGAAACGAGCGTCGATCGTCGGAGCATGGAAACTGTCTCGCGTGAAACCGGCGTCCCGATCGGTGGTACGCTCTACACCGATTCACTCGGTGCCGAAGGAAAAGACGGATCGACCTATTTGACGATGATGGAAGCGAACTTCGATACGATTGAACAACAATTGAAATGAGCTAGTCATTAAATCGTCATCATCCCCCTCTCAAATCGATTAAACGACACGGTATACTGACTGATAGAGGAAATCGATTTGGAGGGAAGTTCATGAAACGACAAGTACGTTGGTTTACACTAACGTTGACGGCAAGTCTAGCGCTCGGCGCTTGTGCCCCAGCGGAACAACATACAGACAAGCAGATGAGCACAGAACATGCAGAGCACGAGACGCACGGTGCAGGGGATCAACTCGAAAAAACGAGTGCCAAGACGATTGCACCCGCTTTCTTAAAAGAAACCGATGAATCGATCCAAACGATTTATCTTGCCGTCGCCAAGCATCAAGACTTACTTGAAAAGATGCCGTGTTACTGTGGATGCGGTGAGACAGCCGGTCATACGAGTAACTATGACTGTTTCATCGCCGATCAGACAGCAGCAGGTGAAACGACGTGGACGACACACGGCATCACATGCGGGACATGTCTCGATATCGCGGCACAATCCATCGTCGCCTACCAACAAGGAACACCGATCAAAAAAATCCGCCAAGACATCGATGCAACTTACGCAACTACTGGAGTCGCCCCGACAAAAACACCTGCATTATAATACTCATTCAAAAAGCCCCTTACTCACACGGCTGCGCATCTTTAAATGCGTCGTCTGATCGATGGGGCTTTTTTTGTTGACGCACAATTAGCATTCAAAGCGTTAGCGTTTCCTTCTTTCTGTAGACGTTTCATTTCAGCTACACGGTGGAACATTTTGAAGAGATACCTGAAACAGGAAAGGATGACGACAGATGACACAGATGAAAGCCGTTGGATTTCACCAACACTTGCCGATTACAGAAGAGAATAGTTTGATTAATCTTGAACTGCCACGTCCGGAAGCGACTGGTCATGATGTACTCGTCGAAGTCAAAGCCGTTTCCGTCAATCCGGTCGATACGAAAGTCCGGGCACACGGTCAAGATGAAACAGAACCGAAAGTCATCGGGTATGATGCTGCCGGAATCATCGTCGAAGTCGGGAATGACGTCGGACGGTTTGAAGTCGGTGACGAAGTCTATTATGCCGGTGCCATCGATCGTCCGGGATCAAACAGTACGTTCCAACTCGTCGACGAGCGAATCGTCGCGAAAAAACCGGAACGGTTGACGTTTGCTGAAGCAGCAGCCTTACCACTGACGACACTAACGGCATACGAAGCATTAACCGATCGCCTCCATATCTCGTTTGACGCCAAGTCGAACCTCGACAAGACGATTTTAATCGTCGGTGCAGCCGGAGGTGTCGGTTCCATCGCGACGCAACTCGCGAACAAAGCCGGACTGACCGTCATCGGGACGGCTTCGCGCAGTGAAACGATTGACTGGGCGAAAGCACACGGGGCACACCATACGATCAACCACCATGAGGACTTCCGCCCGCAACTGGAAGCACTCGGCTATTCGTACGTCGACTACATCTTTTGTTTGAATGCGACCGATCAGCATTTTGAAGCGATGGTCGATGTCATTGCGCCGCAAGGAAGTATTTGCAGCATCGTCGAGACCGACAAATTGCTTGATTTAAGTGCCTTGCAACAGAAGAGTGCGAACTTCGTCTGGGAATTCATGTTCACCCGGTCCCTGTTCCAAACGCCTGACATGATGCGCCAACACGATATCTTGACGCAAGTCGCGGCGTGGATCGATGCAGAGGAGTTAGAAACGACGGTCACCAAAACCTTGACCGACATCAATGCAGCAAACTTAAAAGAAGCCCATCGTCTCGTCGAAAGTGGGAAGACGATCGGGAAGGTCGTCGTCGCAGAAGCATGATCCGGTCACTTCACCCAAGCCATTCAAGTAAAACACTAACTTAACTAAGGTCAATTCTACGCTCAGGCATACTGTCAATCAGTATGTCTTTTCTAATGTTAATTTCTCATATTAAAGATATTTTAACTTTTCTTCTATATTTTTAAGTCTAAAAAATGTACGATTATGATAAGAAAAATATGTACACAAGTTACATCTAATGCATATATACGCTGACGTAAAGGAGCATTTAAAAATTATATGAATAAATGGTTAAATAAAAAAATCAGTCGGCAAATCATGTTCGCTTTTTATCTTATCTTACTTGTACTTTCAACGACCTCGATTGCTGCTTACTTTTATACAAATCATCAAGTCGCTAATGCCGAAAGTAGGATTGACGATATCAGCACCAGAGAAGACCGCGCGACGAAGCTCTGGGATACATGGCAGTCGCTTCAGTATGAAGTCAGGGGCTATGTCGTCTTCGGAGATGACGCCGTCATGGATGTGATCGAGTCGAAACAAGCATCACTCGAGCGCCAGACGAAATGGTTCGAACAAAATCGGATTTATGAAGCTGATCAAATTTATGCGACTGACATCCGATCGCTCTATACGTCGTATACGAAATTCGTCATGCCGAGTCTCATCCGTTACGTCCAAGCGAAACAGTCAGGAGCGATTGATGAAACGTTTCTTGAGATGCCGAGTTTAAAAGCAATGATGCCAGACATTCCGTCAGACCCTGACCGGAAATTTAAAATGGATGCTTCCGATAGCGAAACGATGCGCACGAGTGTCAACACGATGGAAAGTGTCTTTACGAGTTACCGAAACAGCTTAAACGCAAAGGAAGCAACAGCAAAAGACCAACTCGTTCAACAGACGAAATACGCCGGTTGGATTTGGTTAATCAACCTAGCAGTCCTGTTTCTCGTCGTGTTACTCCTCGTTCGTCCTTTCATCGAACGGACGACGCGTCAAATCCAACTGCTGAGTAAAGAAAGTAAATTGCTCGCGCAAGGACAACATACAGCACCACTGATTCCGATTGAACGCTCTGACGAAATCGGCGAACTTAGTAAATCGTTTCATCAGATGGCATCCGCCCTGATTGATAACAAGCATCGCCTGATGTCGACGAACGATAACTTGGAACAAGCACTCAAAGTGACGTTACGCAATGAAGCATTACTAAAAATACGGAACCAACTGACAGAGACGCTTGCTTCCCGTGACTCCGTGACGGCTTATCCTGCTGTCATCGAAAAAATGGTTGAAATTACAGGGTCGACGCATGGATCACTTATCTTTAAAGAAGGAACGACTGTAACCAATATCATCTCGCACGCGATGACAGATCAAGAACAGGACACCTTGATCGCGACGATTGAACCATTAATCCGTCAAGCGCGCCGTGATAAGATACCGCATACGGCACAAAATGCTGAACGCGCCTTAGCCGTTACTCCGGTTCTTGATCCGAGTACGGATGAAATCATTGCCTATATCTATTTAATGCGTCTAGACATGGCCTTCAACAAACAAGAACAAGAAGAACTTGCGACCTTCTCACGTCAACTCGCCCTATCCCTGCTTCGGATGCGAACGTTTGATGAGATCGACCGTGAACGTGAGAAGACATCCCGTCTTCTAAACTCAATCCGTGAGTCCGTCGTCTACATTGAACCGGACGGCTCCAATCAGTTAATTAACCGGCCGTTACTTGATCTATTCAACCATTCAATCGAACAAGATTCGGAAGTCGACTGGTTGCTTGATATTGATGAATCGATCGTCAATTTAAAATACCGGGTTGACCAACTGCCTGAGTTTGAGCGTTATTTGCATCAAACCTTTATTGAGCACGAAACCGGTGAAGGTATCCTGTTCTCGATCGATCAGGAAAAACGTTTCATCAAAACGTATTCTGAAAAAATCCACTACGGTGGTCAGTTCCGTGGCATCATGCTCGTTATGCGTGACGTCACGAACGAAGTCGAAATCGATCGTTTAAAAAATGAACTCGTTTCGACGATTTCGCACGAATTACGGACACCCTTGTCATCGATTTACGGATTTACCGAATTGATGATTGAACGTGAGCTGTCACCGAAGCGGCAAAAGACTTACCTCGAAGCCGTTCACTCAGAGACAAAACGCTTATCTCTACTGATTAACGATTTCCTGGATTTACAACGGATGGAAGCAGACCGTCAGGAATATGAGTTTGAATCGTTTGATTTAGTCGAACTGATTGAAGACCTGAAACAATTCCACGGTCTCTCTTCGACGACTCATGTGATTACCGTCTCACACGATGTAACGCATCTGTTAATCGAAGGCGATGCGAAAAAAATCCGTCAATTGTTCGGGAACCTAATCAACAATGCCATCAAATATTCACCGGCCGGCGGAGCCATCGATATCGAATTAGCGGTTCGCGATACGCAGGCTTCCGTCGCGATTCGTGACCACGGAATCGGGATTCCGACTTCTGCGATGGGTGAATTATTCCAAAAATTCTACCGGGTCGATAACTCGGATACACGCAAAATCGGCGGGACTGGACTGGGTCTATCGATTTGTCGCGAAATCGCCCGTGCTCATGACGGTGAAATCCACGTCGAATCCATCGAAGGTGAAGGATCGACTTTCACCGTCGACTTGCCATTGCGCCATCCGAATGCTTGATTTCAACTACACACTTCATACAAAAAGGACAATCGATAAACGCTATCGATCGTCCTTTTTTGATTGCTTGAATTTGCGCTCTTACTTCAGGAGACGGCTCGCCACTTCGACTGTCCGTTTTGCTTGATGACGGACGGCAGGTTCAACTGACTCAACCATCTTCCCTTCCTGGTCGACGGTGACCGTCGTTCCGTACGGGTTCCCTCCTGCTGCAAACAGCACCGGATCCGAATAGCCAGGTGCCGCAACGATTGCACCCCAGTGGAACATCGTCGCATAGACGGCAAGGACGGTCGTTTCCTGACCACCATGCGGGTTTTGTGCAGAAGACATTGCACTGACGACTTTATCGACAAGTTTTCCTTGTCCCCAAAGTCCTCCCGTCGTATCAAGGAATTGTTGGAATTGACCTGGGACATGTCCATAACGCGTCGGCACACTAAAGATGATTGCGTCCGCCCAGTCGAGTAAGTCGACGGTTGCTTCTTCGACGTCACGTGTCGCGTCCGTATGTTTTTGCCAAAGTGGATTCGAGGCAATCGCTTCCGCCGGTGCGGTTTCTTTAACTTTTGCAAGGCGGACTTCTGCTCCGGCAGCTTCCCCTGCCTCTTTCGCCCACGTGGCGAGTTGATGATTGGTACCGGTCGAACTGTAGTAAATGACTGCTAATTTCACATTAGACATGGAATCGCTCCTTTTCTACGACAGTGACGGACAATGGATGTACAGGTTATCTTTTCCCATTTTGTCTGTAAAAAAACGCCTTTATCTTGATCCTAAGGTTTTTTGTGACTGAACTTCGATGCCTGCTTCTCTTTTTTTCTTAGTTCGGAAGAACGGATGCAGTCGGCAACAACCATTTGAACCAACGCCCGTGCCCGTCCGTTTCAGCAATCGTCTGTTCCTGGAGTGCCCCGTCCCGGTACAGATCGAGGTGCAAATAACGGTCCTGGACGTTATTGTACAGGTGATAGACGTCACGCGTCTGTCCGATTTGTTCAACGACGTGAAGCAGTTCTTTTTTCAGCGCAAGCGGCAACTGATTCGCGACATGGGTATGAAAAATACAGAGGATATGCGCTGTCGGAATTCGCTCGGCACATGGTTCAAGAAGTTGAATCCCGTCCCCTTCAATCAGCTCGAGCGGATGTTCGGCGACGTAACGTGCCGCCTGTTCAAACAGTTCAAGCCGCTCACGGTGTTCCGTCCAAATCAATGCCTTTAACCATAGTCGTTCGTCGTCATCCGTCAAATCAACGGTATTCAGGTCGAGTCCGATTCGCTCCGCGATCGGCGGTGCTGTCCGTGCAAGCGGTGGAACATGCTCACCTTCGATTGTCGACGTCAAACGAAGACGCGACGCCGGATTTCCGAACGTCTCCCCCGTTCCGTAGTCATATGCGTACTGGTCGAACAGCAACTGCAGACCGGCACTCGTACCGATCTCAAGTAACGCGAGCGGACGCTGTTCGGCTTGATGAATCATCCCGAAGACCGGATAGAGATACGTACAGCGCCGGACTTCGTTCGTTTGGACGAGACGCGTCGTCAGCAACTCAATCAATTCCGTTTCGTAGACCCGGCAAAAATCCTGAAAAGCCGGAAATGACTCATCGAACGGTGCGGCGTCCGTCGTCACACTCGGATAATACCGGGCTAACGGATGCTCGACCCCTTTGAGTAACAGATAATGAACGGCACCAAACAAGAGGTTCGGTACCGGTTGTCCGTCCCGTGCCTGTTGGCATATTGTCAAGATCGCTGTGTCACACGCGACGTGACGGGATAAGTACTCATAAAACGGGCTCGAGTCCTTACACTCGCGTTCCGCGAACGTCTGAAACCGTACCGCTAATTCTTTGTTCGTCATCGCTATTCCCCCTACTAAATCGTTCTTTATGAATAAATTCACCAAATTATTCCAAACCCCTTTTTTATATTTTATAAAATAAACGAATATACCATTTCACAATTTTTAGCACATCGTGATGTTCCTTCGCTTTTGTTATAGGGTAAATAGCATCATACAACGATGATACAGACAAGGAGGTTGGCTTTGATGATCGGATTCGGTTATGCATTTTATTTACTGTTAGGTATGCTGAAATTTTCACTCTTCAGCTTTTATACGAACACAGAAGTTTCATTTAAGCTCGTCCTGTTGAACCTGGCCGGGATGTTGCTGTTATCGAGCTGGACCTTGCTCATTCAGTGGAAGAAACGGCGCTGGATTTGGCTTGGTCTGTTAGTGCTACATAGTTTCCTGTTAGTCTCAGATCTTTGGTATTACCGCTACTTTGACGATTTACTGTCCGTTTCCCTGATGTCGCAAATGCTGCAGATGAGTGATGTCGGCAGTGGTTTCATGGCACTGATCGTCCCGACCGACTTTTTCCTGTTCGCAGATAGCATCATCTTCGGACTCGTTTTAATCTTCTTACGGAAGAAACGGTTTACTGTTGCGAAGCGACAACAACGTCGTTCGGCGGTTGCCGCTTTTCTCGCCGGCATCGTGCTGTTCGCAGCACCGCTCACCTATGCCGTCGTCAAACAGGAGCAGCGGCTCGACCAGTCGATCTCCGACATGCGGGACTATTACCAGCTCGGGTTTTGGGGATATCACGGTGTCGATCTCGCCCGTGGAATCACGCGGGCCATCAGTCCGGACGAATCATTGACGGAAGCGGAGCGGCGACGGCTCGAACAATCCGCACCGGATGAAACGGCTGGTGCTGTCAACACACCGAACATCATCATGGTCCAGTTGGAATCCTTCCAAGGGTCCGTCATCGGACAGACGATTAACGGGCAGGAGCTGACGCCGCACTTAAACGAACTCAAACAGGAGTCGCTCTACTTCGAGTCGTTTTATCACCAAACGCACGAAGGACGGACGTCGGATGCGGAATTCATTACGAATACGTCGCTGTACCCGTTAAAGTCGGGCTCGGTCTACACCCGTTTCCCGGACAATGAGTTCGGCGCCTTACCGCAACTGTTAAAAGACAGCGGCTATGACACAGCCGCAATGCACGCCTACGACAAAGGGTTTTGGAACCGGGACAAAGTTTACGACAACCTCGGATTCAATCACTTTTTCAGTAATAAAGATTATCCGGACAACAAAGAAATCGGAATGGCCTTAAATGATAAACAGTTTTTGACGAAGTCGATCGAACATATGGAGACGTTACAAGAGCCGTTCTTCTCGTTCCTCGTCGCCTTGACGAGTCATACGCCGTATGAGATTCCAAAAGACGAACGCGAACTCGACTTAACAGGGTACGACGATCCGATGCTGAAACGGTATTACCAGACCGTTCATTATGTCGATCAAGGCGTCGGACTGATGATTGACGAATTGAAAGCGAAAAACATATGGGATGACGCGCTCGTAATCTTTTACGGCGACCACGACAGCGGCTTGACGAACGAAGGCAGCGAACTGCGGGAGAAAGCCGAAATCGACAATCCGGTCGACCTGTTCGAACTTGATCGCCAAGTCCCGCTGTTCATCAAGAAACCGAATCAACAGGACGGACAAGTAATTAAAGAAAACGGCGGACAAATCGATATTGCTCCGACGATCGTCGACTTGCTCAACCTCGAGTCATCCTACATGATGGGCAACTCGCTCGTCGATGATGAACCGAACGTGACGGCGTTCCGCGACGGTTCGTTCCGTTATCAAAACTATTATTATGAAGCGGACTTAACGAAAAAAGCCGGGAACGGTGTCTGTTATGACGTCTCGACGACAAGCGAAGTCGACCTTGATTTATGTAAAAAACAAGCGGACGTCCGGAAGGATTTACGCTTGTCGGATGCCATCATCGAGAAGAACGGCTTGGAACAATAAACGAATTAAGAAATCACTTTTTCTTCACGCGCTTTCCTCAGGCGAGACACAAGCCAGTTTTCCTGTCCTCTCTGGACAGGAAAGCGGGTCTTGTTTGTCTCTGACAGCGCAAGTCACCTTGCGCTTTTTCCTGTAGGAGTCGCGTGAATCAAATGATTTCTATCAAACGAACAGAGGGAGCCGGATGTTAATTCCGGCTCCCTCTGTTCTGTTCATATGAGTGTGTGCGTCAATAACCGTTTAAAAAAGTTTATACCAGTACAATGTGATATCGATTTCCGGATTAGCCGACTGCTTCAGCGTATCCACCCCACCAAGAACAAATCCTTCTTTTACGTAAAAACGGCAGGCAATCAAATTATCGTTTTGCGCTTCAAGCGATAAGCCGATCAACGACTGTTCCTTCGCCCAGGTTTCGGCTGCTTCAAGCAACAAATGGCCGACACCATTTTTCCGGAAACTGCTTCGGACAGCGATATTTTCAATGTAGGCCAAACGATTCCAGTCCTTGACGAGACGGATTTGTCCAATGCATTCATTCTCATGAAATGCTAACAAAATAATTTTTTCACTGCTGTCGATATAAGTAGACCAATCCAGTTTGTCATCCGGGAAACGGATTTCTGATGGAGTATCGTATAACTGTTCTTCGTAAGACCAAATGCCGTCAAAAAAACGAGGAAGGACTTTACCAATGACGGGGAACGATTCATTTGTGTCGCTGATGATAGTTATGGATTGTTCCGTTAAAGGTTGAATTGTGATTTCTACGTTTTTCTTCATATATTCCCGCCTTCCTAATATATTTTAATTTCGTCTTTTCTAATACAAATCTACAACATATTGAAAAACAGAAGAGTGCACGGAGTATTAATCTATCACAAAATATATAGATTTGTTGATGAGAGTATTGGCACACTTATTTCTAATAATAGCAGACTGTAAATAATGGCCTATTAGAGACAAGAGCACGAATCTAAGCTTAGACATTCTTGTTCAGCTCGAGTCGTTTCAGGCTTCAGTCATCGACCAAACCAAAACCATCAATGGTGAAGAAGTGACACCGAACCTGAATCAGTTGAAGAAGGAATCACTCTACTTCTCGTCGTTCTACCATCAGACGCATGAAGGACGGACTTCGGACGCTGAGTTCATTACGAATACATCGCTTTATCCATTAAAATGAGGTTCCGTCTATACGCAATATCCATTGAATGAATTCGAACCACTACCTGCGTTACTTGAGAAAAGCGGATACGATACGGCAGCGATGCATGCCTACGAAAAAGGTTTCTGGAACTGTGACGATGTCTATCAGAACATCGGTTTTTAGCACTTCTTCAGCCAAAAGGATTATTCAAAAGAGAAGGAAATCGGGATGGCGCTAAACGATCAACAGTTTTTTCTCGAATCGATTGATCACATGGAGACGTTGCAAGAACCGTTCTTCTCGTTCTTAGTCGCGCTGACGAGTCATACGCCGTATAGATCGATCAGGAAGATTAGACGCTTGATCTGTCCGGATATAAGGATCCGATGTTGAAACGGTATTACCAGACCGTCCATTATGTCGACGAGGCCGTCGGACAGATGGTCAATGAGTTGAAGGCAAAAGACATGTGGGACGAGACACTCGTCATCTTTTACGGCGATCACGACAGCGGCTTGACGAACGAAGGCAGTGAGATGCAACAAAAAGCGCAGATCGACAATGCCGTCGATGCCTTCGCCCTCGACCGCCAAGTGCCGTTATTCATCAAAAAACCAAATCAAGACACGGGAGAAATCATCCAAGAGAACGGCGGACAAATTGATATCGCTCCGACGATCGTTGATTTACTCAATCTCGAGTCCCCGTATATGATGGGCAACTCCCTGCTCGATGACGAACCGAATCTGACCGCTTTCTGTGACGGTTCGTTCCGTTACAAGGACTACTATTACGAAGCGAACCTAAAGGAAAAAGCCGGCAACGGCATCTGTTACGTATTGACGGAAAAGAAAGTCGAGATGAAGTTCTGTCGCAGTCAGGTGAAGGATGTGAGAGAGCGATTACAACTATCGGATAAAATCACTGACCAAAATGCTTTGAAACAATAAGAATTTAAGAAATCTTTTTTCCATGCGCTTTGTTGCAACCAATTCTTTAATTGATTCACACGATACAATCAGTTTTATGAAACGAATAAAAAAGAGTCGGATTTTAATTCCGGCCCCTTTTATTCTATCCATATAAATTTGTTCGTCAGTATTATCCGATTAAATTAAAAACTATCATGAGTCAAAGTTTTTTGAAGCTTTAAGCAAAAGTTATGGTTATCGCTTTTTGCTATTTACCCAAAGATTATTTCTAGTCATTTCATCATATCCATCTTTTACATATAATATTTTTCATTAAGAAGTAATGTTGTATTTAACTTTGATGACAAATCATTTTTATTAATAAGTTAATTTTATATATTGAACTGAAAAATTCAATAAATAATCTTAACTAGATTGTTAAGGCACTTCATTTTTGTCAAATCTAATTTATGCACTATATGATCATTATATACATTATTAGAAATCATAATAAATTTACTTTTAGCCCTAGTGATACATACATAATGATTTTGAAGGTCTCGATCAATATATATTTTATAATATTTTGAAAAGCTGATTACTTGATCAAATTCTAAGCCTTTGGATCCAAACACTGTCATTACTTTGTGTTTTTCGTCAGATTTTACAAACGCACTATGGAATTCAACATTCCTTATAGTCTGTATAAATAATTCAAGTTCATCGTTTGTAACGTTTATCTGCATTAGATTAGATAGTTCAGTAATCGTCGTGTTAATAGTATTTTCATTAAGTTCTTGTCCATTTTTAAGTATACTAATAACATCCTTCAATCTCATAATTGCTTGTCTTCGTGAATCTAAATTAGTATCTTCTACAAAATCATATATCGTATAATTATCATCCAGCACATAACAAGCTAAGTAATGAAGTAAAGAACTATTAGGTGTATTATTATCGATAGGTGTTTTAGGGATGAATTGAAAATTATAACCACTTTCATTTAAGATTTTTGTGCATAACTTAGCTTCTTCATTAATATTAATAATGATAGTTATTTCTTTTTCATAATCTATTTCATTGGATTCAATCATTTGAGTAAAGCTTTTTACAAAGTCTGAGGTTTTATGAAGAATTACACGTTCGACAGTTTTACTATAATTCTTATTGAAATAACTCTTATTGTGAAGTAGATTAGCATAATTAACTATTTCATCATGGCTTCTGAAGTTTGTTATAAGCTCATAAGTCTCTATGCCTTTCTGTTGTTCTAGTAATTCAAATATATTACTCTGAGCACCCCTCCAAAGATAAATGGCTTGCTTAGAATCGCCAACAATAAATAATTTTATCTTGAGCTCATTTTTAAAATACATAAATAGATTATGCATATCTAAATCTGAATCTTGGTACTCGTCTAAAAATACCATTTTATATTTTGATTGAATGTATTGTTGAGCCGCTATATTATTCTTTAAAATATCAAGAGCTAATCTAAATTTGAAATTTTCTTTAATTTTTTCGAAAACTCCTAATTTATTTTGATTTACGATAACAGCTTTACCTTCCTCAAAACTATTGAATTTATAACTATAATCAATAATAAAATCTTTTTTATAATCATTACCATAAGTGTCTGAAATAAATGGACGAATTATTTCTTGTTCAATAAAGGAATCATTTGTCATAGCAACAAATTCTTTATTTATTCCTTCGCTTTCTGCTTTTCTTTTTATTTCTGAAGTAGCTTTTGTAGTAAAAGTAATTGCTGCAATTGTTTTATGATTGTCAATACTATCTAAGATTTTTTTGATTTTTTTTATCATTATTGTAGTCTTTCCTGAACCCGCACTAGCAGAAATCGCTATACTACCTTCATTATTTAGAATTCCATCTCTAGCCATCTGATCGACTAAAACCATGTTAATCTACCAACCTTTTTAAAGCTTTAAATAAATCGTGATTTATTATCTTTTCACAGTCTTTCTTCTTTAATCCTTTTGTTAAAGTAATCATATTTAACATCTTTGAATTTTGTAAATATTTCACAGGGTTATCCCCTAAAATTTCTACCATTTCATCATCAATAACCTCATACAAGTCATGTTCTAAATCAATTTTTGATAAATAAATATCTTTTGATTTCAATAATTCAATATCCTTTACTTCAGAAGAATATATTCTTTCTTTTTTCGCTCTTAATAATAATTCTTTTCGTGATTTAAGCCATTGTTTTTTACCATGTTCATCTATTGTAGAATAATCTATTTTGACCGCTTCTTTTTTATCTTGCCCAATCAATTCTAAACATCTATTAAGTCCTATCAAATCAAAGCTCGTTTTATTATTGCTTTTAGACTTTAAATCGTTATCAGTTTTTACTATTGTTTCAATCTCTAAATCTTTTAAAACTTTGTAATAAGGCTTAAATTTTATACCGTCAACTTCCAAAATGTATCCTCCTTCCAATTCATATGTTGGATAGGTTTCTTCAAGTACTTTTTCAAAAAGTACTCGTTCTGATGGACCTTCGATCAACAAGACTTTATTAGCAAATAATGCTGTAGACAATGAACGATTTAATTCTTTTTTAATTTCTGCATATTCTTCATCAACTTTGTAAATGTGAGAAGCACATTGAATTCTTTCTTCAGAAAACACCCTTATTAAAGAAGCATTATCTACCTCATATAATAATTCGGACGAGTGTGTAGATAAAAAGAAATAGCCATAAACCCTATTTTCAAACAATTGTTTTGATAACGCTATTTGCATTGAGCGATGGAGACTATTTTCAGGTTCTTCAATTAAATAAATAACGATTTTATTTGCTTCATATTCTTTGGTTAAATGATTCAATAATGAATATGCCAATATTTTTTTTCTTCCATCTCCAGAAGTCGGATAGTGTTTATCATCGTTATTTCGTTTTATATAAGGAATTAAGTCGCTGAAATATCCATTAATAGCCATTTCTGATTTCATTTCTATTTTAATTTCTTCTGTTTTCAAAGTTTTATATTCAGATGTTAATGTTTCTTGAAATTCTTGAATTAGTTCCATGTCACCAATTAATTTGTTCATATCTTCTGTCATTTGCTTTATTTTATTGGATAAAGTAATATCAGGTTCATTTAATTTTCTTTGATCAAATAATTTTTTCCTATTTTTTGAAAAAGTACTCTCTAAATCAATAGCTGGATCAATATACACAACCTTAAATATTTTATCTAAATCAGAAAATAAACCATTTTGTGGAATAGGTTCCAATTCATTTAACACACTTCCCCAAAATAAGTTTGGAACACCAAAATATTCAGTTTCATCATACGTTCCCTTAACTTGTATATAAAATTTTTCAAGCTCTTCTATTTTTCGACTTCCTTTTATTTTAGAAATGAGATGCTGGGTATCATTACTAGATGTTCTATCTGTTAAACTCAGTTCTAAAGTTATTTCTACAGTTAAATCAGTATTTTTCTGAAAAAAGTCACTGTCTTTAAATCCATCTTTTCTTATTTGACGATCTAATAGAAATCTTAGTGCATACAATAAGTTAGTTTTACCAACATCGTTCATTCCAAAAATAACATTTTGATTAGTAAGCTCTACTTGTATTTCATTAAAGTTACGAAAATTTTTTACTGTTAATTTTTTTAGCTCCAATATTTACACGTCCTTTCTAAACTAGTAAATCTAATATAATTGAATTTTTGAACAATACAAAAACACTGTTTTATTATAACAAAAAATGAAATAATAGCCTTTTTTTATTTCATATAAACTTCATTGAACTATTTATTACAAAATTCATATATGTATATAAAAAAATAAACAAAAAAGGTTTTCCAAAAGTTTAAAGAACTTTTGAAAAACCTCTAATTCTTTTTATTACATCATGCCGCCCATTCCACCCATGCCGCCCATATCAGGCATTGCAGGAGCAGATCCGGCTGGTTCTGGTTTGTCGGCGATGACGGCTTCTGTCGTTAAGAACATTGCTGAAACAGACGCTGCGTTTTGAAGGGCAGAACGCGTTACTTTCGCCGGGTCGACGATTCCCGCTTCAATCATGTCGACGTACTCGTCTGTCGCGGCGTTGTAGCCCATGCC
Source organism: Exiguobacterium sp. s80 (assembly GCF_018618725.1). Lineage (NCBI taxonomy): Bacteria > Bacillati > Bacillota > Bacilli > Caryophanales > Exiguobacterium > Exiguobacterium sp. s80. Next base: position 107,139 of record NZ_JACSMP010000009.1, read on the forward strand.
TTGCGCTTCATGTTTGAGACGTTCGACGATGACTGAACCTTCTTGACCGGCGTTTTCCGCGATTTGGCGGAGCGGTGCTTCGAGCGCACGGAGAACGATGTTGACGCCTGTTGCTTCGTCGCCTGTTGAGACAGCAAGAATTGATTCGACGGCTTTCGTCACGTGGATGAAGGCTGTTCCCCCACCGGCAACGATTCCTTCTTCGACGGCTGCACGTGTTGCGTTGAGTGCATCTTCAATTCGGAGCTTGCGTTCTTTCAATTCTGTTTCTGTTGCTGCCCCGACTTTGACGACAGCTACGCCGCCCGCGAGTTTCGCGAGACGCTCTTGCAGTTTTTCACGGTCGAAGTCGCTTGATGTTTCTTCGATTTGTGCACGGATGGCGCCGACACGTGCTTCGATTGAATCACTGTGTCCGTGTCCTTCGACGATTGTCGTGTTGTCTTTTGAGACGACGACTTTCGACGCACGACCGAGTTGCATGATTTGTGTTTCTTTTAAATCAAGACCGAGCTCTTCAGTGATCAGTTCTGCGCCTGTGACGATCGAGATGTCTTCGAGCATCGCTTTACGACGGTCACCGAAGCCTGGTGCTTTGACCGCAACCGCGTTGAATGTTCCACGGAGTTTGTTGACGACGAGTGTCGCTAGTGCTTCGCCTTCGACGTCTTCCGCGATGATTAAGAGCGGTTTGTTTTGTTGGACGACTTGCTCAAGGACCGGCAAGATTTCCTGGATGTTCGAGATTTTTTTATCTGTGACTAAGATGTATGGGTTCTCAAGGACAGCTTCCATCTTGTCTGAATCCGTGATCATGTATGGTGACGCATAACCACGATCGAACTGCATTCCTTCAACGACGTCGAGTTCTGTCGTGAAGCCGCGTGACTCTTCGATCGTGATGACACCGTCCTGACCGACACGTTCCATTGCTTCTGCGATCAATTGACCGACTTCTTCGTCAGCAGCAGAAATCGCCGCAACTTGTGCGATCGCTTCTTTGCCTTCGATCGGTTTTGCGATTTCGTGGAGCTCTTCGACGGCACGACGGACCGCTTTTTCGATTCCTTTACGGATGACCATCGGGTTCGCGCCCGCTGTGACGTTTTTGAGTCCTTCACGGATCATCGCTTGTGCGAGGACTGTCGCTGTTGTCGTACCATCCCCTGCGATTTCGTTCGTTTTCGACGCGACTTCCGCGACGAGCTTCGCACCCATGTTTTCAAAGTGGTCTTCAAGTTCAATTTCTTTTGCGATCGTCACACCATCGTTCGTGATGAGTGGTGAACCGAATTTACGTTCGAGAACGACGTTGCGTCCTTTTGGTCCGATCGTCACTTTGACTGCGTCTGCTAATGCGTCGACACCGCGGAGCATCGCGCGGCGTGCTTCTTCACTGAATAAGATATCTTTTGCCATGACTGAAATCCCCCTTTTATTATTGTGCTACTGCTAAAATATCGCTTTCGCGTAAGATTAAGTATTCATTGCCATCAACTTTGACTTCTGACCCGGCGTACTGCGCGTAGATGACATGGTCGCCGACGTTCACTTCAAGTGGTACACGTACACCCTGCTCTGTCACACGGCCTGTACCGACAGCGATGACTTTACCCTCTTGTGGCTTTTCTTTCGCTGACCCAGGAAGAACGATTCCTCCGAGTGTTGTTTCTTCTTTTTTAACGACTTCGATCACGATGCGATCACCAAGTGGTTTTAACATGCGAAACATCCTCCTTGAAAATGACTGTTTTTTAGCACTCACTTTAATGGAGTGCTAACATATTTTTATCTTAAACGGTTTTCAATCGAAATTCAACCCTGAACCCTTATCCGTTTTCCCGAAATCGCCATCTTTGAACCATCACCATTCGTGCGCCCGGCCGGTTTGTTTGTTACAATCGGGACAGTACCTTTAATACAAAGGAGTTGTGTCCCGACCGATGAAAAATTCCGTCAATCTGCCGTTCAACATGGCTGATAAGTGGCAAATCCGTCACATCATTCCGATTGTGATTTATTTGATCGTCCAGCTTGTTCCAGGTACGTTCAGATACTTCATCCCTGAAAATCAAATTCCGAGTGTCGTCGGCTGGTGGCTGGCGATTGGCTTTACCGTCGCTGTCATCGTCTCGTTCTTCTGTCTTCGTCCTGACTGGCAGAAGTGGAAAGCAGAGGGCAATCAGACGGATCCGATCGACACATTAAAGTGGATCGGGATCGGAATCGTGTTGCTGTACGCCTTACTGATTAGCGTCAACCTTCTTGATGCCTGGATGTCTGGTGGACTCGAAAACGTCGCGAAATCACAAAATACGGATGACATCATGAAAGCAATCCAAGTCATCCCGATTTTACAGCTGATGGTCGTCTTACTCGGACCGATTATGGAAGAATTTTTATTCCGCCACATTATGTTCGGGAACTTGTCGACAAAACTGAACTTCGTCTTCAGCTTCGTTCTCAGTGGTGTTATCTTCGGGTTCATCCACGGAGACAACAAGTTTTTGATTTATGTCGCAATGAGTTTTGTTTTCTCACTCGTCTTCGTCAAAACGCGCCGCATCATAGCACCGATTGCGATTCACGTTTTCAATAACGGAATTGTCGTACTCGCACTCTATGCAATGACTTAACTTACGAAAGGTAGTGTTTTCATGCGCCAAGGCTCAAACTTCATGGCATTATTTTATGCCCTGTTCGGTATTCTCTTCATGTACCTCGCGTACAGCAACTCGATCGAGGCAGGAACCGTCTTTAACTTTTGGACGATTCTGTTGACACTGTTCGCAGCGATCGACTTTTACCGTCTTTACTTGATTTTCCGCTTCCGGATGGCTGCGAAGAAGATGATTGAGAAGGAACAAAACAAAAAAAATGATAAAGAATAAGTAACCTGTCCGCCTCTTGACCGATTCAGTTCGTGAAAGGGCGGATTTTTTTGTCTCTTGCTCACTGTATCCTTATCGAAAATCAGGCGAACAGTTTTTTAGACGCGCTATCGTCAGCTTGTTCCCGTTTCGAAATAATCGAAGTGACCAAAAAAAGAGTTACTTCTCGTGACTCCTACGGGAAAAAGCGCAAGACCCCTTGCGCTGTCAGAGGCAAGTAAGACCCTGCTTCTTGTTCGCTAGAATCAAGAAGCAACGGCTTACGCCTCGCCCGAGGAAAGCACGAGAAGAAAAATCTTTTCGCATGCATCTCTTTCATGAATTAACCTTCGTACAAAACATATATTTTACTGACTCATTATCAAAAACCCTTATCTATCCATAGAAACAAATCACTTATACTGAAGATACGGTTCTTCACCGGAATCGAACGGGCAAACCCACAGAAATGTGGTGACGCAAAACTATAGGGGCTACCGCTTCAAGCTATGCTTGCCAGTTACCGAAGTTCACAAAAGGAGACTACGTTCACATGAAAAAAATCAATTATGTCGTTACTGCCGGTCTTGCTTGTGCCTTGATGCTGACGCCGCTCGGCTCAATCGACGCGAAGAGTAAAACATCGAAGCATGACCGCAACAAGAACGGAATCCATGACAGCTGGGAAAAGAAGTACAAGCTTAAAGGGAAAAAACTTGCGCAGCAAGATACGGACCATGACGGCTTAAGCAACTACACCGAATATAAGCTCAAACTCAATCCACGGAAGAAAGACAGCGACCGCGATAAGATCAGCGACGCACATGAAGATACGGACCGTGATGGCTTAACTAACGACATCGAACTCGAGCTTGGGACAAAACCATATAAACGGGATTCTGATGGTGATGGAATTCTCGATGGCAAAGAACGCAACAAGGCCGGTCACCGCTATGAAGATATGCTGAAAAAAATGAAGATTGCTCTCGCGACAGAGACGATGCAAAGTCAGATTAAATACCAGTTTAAAAAGAAGAAGAGTCAGCTGCGTGTCAAAACGAATGACGCAACGGTCGATGAAACCCGTGTCCGCCAATTGATTCAGTTCATCGAGTCACATCCGAAGATGACGGAAGAGGAATTACGGGCACAACTCGTCAGCTTATTCGCTCTCTCTGGTTCTTACGAGTTGGAGATTGAACTCGAGTACTTCGATCACGAAGAAACGAAATCAGAGCACCGTCACGTTGAAGAAGACGAGCAAGACGATGATCAAGGTCAGGACGAAGATGATGATTCAGATGATGACTCGGACGACGAGCATGAAGATGAAGATGAAGATTAATCCTTAAACAAAAAAAACACCTGCTCTAAAGACGACCGACGTCCATGTGACGAGGGGCGATCTTTAAGACAGGTGTTTTTTACTTTTCGTTGACCATTTCTTGAATCAATTCACGGTTCCGTTTTTTGAAAACTTCATTGTGGGATGAGACCATCGCGACTTTGGCAGCATCCGGTTCAATGAACTGCTTCGCCCGGTTGACGGCGTTTGCCGCGTCCTGGAATGTACCCGAAATCAAGTTCACCTTGCCGTCATGCGTCAAAATATCTCCTGCTGCATACAATCCCGGTACACTTGATTCGCTCGACGCGTTACCGGCGATGTAAAAGTCGTCGACTTGTTTGATGTCGAGTTCCGAGTTCGCGAGCAACTCTGCTTCCCGTTCGTAGCCATGGTTGATGATGACTTCATCGACGTCAACGATGTTTGTCACGTCCGTCGCACAATCAATCAATTCGACGGACGCAATCCGGTGGTGATCGTCGCTTGCGATCAACTTATGAATCGTCGTGTTGAGGAGACAGACGGCTGAGCTTCGGACGAGTTGGTCGACTTGTGCCTCGTGACCTGTGAAACAGTCTTTCCGGTATGTGACGTAAACTTTTTTCGCAATCGGTTCGAGCTCGTTCGCCCAGTCGATCGCTGAGTTCCCGCCACCTGAAATCAGGACCGTCTTATCTTTAAACCGCTCAATCGATTTGACGGTATAGTTCAAGTTCGACACTTCGTACCGTTCGGCCCCTTCAATCTTCAGTTTTTGGGGATTGAGGATTCCGCCGCCGACAGCGACGATGACTGTCTTCGAATAATGAATTTCTCCCGACTCCGCTTCGAGGACGAAGTTTCCGAATACGTCTTTTGCGATTGAAATGATTTTTTCATTCAGGTGCACGGACGGATTAAACGTTAAGCCTTGTTCGACGAGTTGCTCGATCAGCTTCGCTCCGGTAATGGGCGGCTGTCCCCCGACATCCCAAATCATCTTCTCCGGATAAACATGAATCTTGCCACCAAGCTCTGCCTGGTATTCAATGATTTTCGTCTTCATCCCGCGTAATCCGCTATAGAAAGTCGAGTATAACCCGGCCGGGCCTCCACCAATTACCGTTACATCAAACAATTCCTGCTGTTCCATCTCACTCACTCCTCGCTCTCGACTACGACTGATTATCATTCTCATTCCCAATGATAACGTGAACATCTCTTGAAGACAAGAAAAAATGTTGACAGCGTTTTTATGAGACTGGTATGGTTAGAAAGACGATAGTGATAATCATTATCAATGAAAACAGCTTTAAACGAGAAGGAGCCTCTGCGTATGGTACGTCTAGCAACAGAAGAAATCAGTATCGGATACGGAGATCGTACCATCGTCAAAGACTTGACGGTTCAGATTCCGGATCGGCAAATCACGACAATCATCGGTGCGAATGGTTGCGGTAAATCGACCTTATTGAAAGCGATGACCCGAATCATCCCCCATCAGTCTGGTCGTGCCCTGCTTGACGGTCTCGATATTGCGAAGGAAAGTACAAAGCTGCTTGCCCGGAAAATGGCGATCCTGCCTCAGACACCGGAAAGTGCAAGCGGTCTAACGGTCGCAGAGCTCGTCTCATACGGTCGTTTTCCTTATCAAAAAGGATTTGGTCGTTTAACGAAACATGATTACGAGATCATTGACTGGGCGTTAGAGGCAACGGATACGACGGCATTCAAACACCGTCCGGTCGACGCCTTGTCCGGTGGTCAACGGCAACGCGTCTGGATTGCGATGGCGCTGGCGCAGGAGACGGATATCATCTTCCTCGATGAGCCGACGACTTACCTTGATCTCGCCCACCAGCTCGAAGTCCTCGAGCTGCTCGAGCATCTCAACCGGACGGAAGGCCGGACGATCGTCATGGTGTTACATGATTTAAATCAGGCCGCCCGTTTCGCCGACTACATCATCGCGATGAAAGAAGGCGAAGTCGTCAAAGCCGGAACGTGCGAGGAAGTCATTTCGCATGACGTCTTAAAAGAAGTATTCCATATCGATGCCGAAATCGGTCGTGATCCACGGACGAATAAGCCGATGTGTGTCACCTACAACTTAATCAAGGGAGATTAACCACATGAAGAAACTAGTACTCTTACCGATTTTATTACTCTTAGCGCTCGTCATCGCCGCCTGCGGCAATACAGATAAAACAGAAGATACGTCTTCCGATACGAAAAAAGAAACGATCACCTATAAATCGGAAGAAGGTGACGTCGAAGTCCCGGCTGATCCGAAACGCGTCGTCGTCCTTGCCGGTTTCGCCGGAAACGTCATGGCACTCGACGTCCCTCTCGTCGGTGTCGATTCGTGGTCAAAATCGAATCCGAAGTTTGATTTGAAAGACGTCCAGGAAGTATCAGAAGAAAACGTCGAAAAAGTCATCGAACTCGAACCCGATCTCATCATCGGCTACAATACAACGAAAAACATCGATAAATTTAAAGAAATCGCTCCAACCGTCACGTACACGTACGGCAAAGTCGACTATTTGACACAACATATCGAAATCGGTAAATTGCTCAATAAAGAACAAGAAGCACGCGATTGGGTCAAAGACTTCCAAACACGCGCAGCGGACGCCGGAACAGAGATTAAAGCCAAAATCGGTGACGATGCGACGGTCTCTGTCATCGAAAGCTTCGATAAACAGCTTTACGTCTTCGGCGACAACTGGGGACGCGGTACAGAAATCCTCTACCAGGAAATGAAATTGAAGATGCCGGAAAAAGTTACGGAAATGGCTTTAAAAGACGGCTATTACGCGCTATCACCGGAAGTCTTACCTGAATATGCAGGGGATTACCTCATCTTCAGTAAGACGGCAGAAGCAGATAACTCGTTCACAGAAACAGACACATACAAAAATATTCCTGCTGTTAAAAACAACCACGTCTTCGAAGTCGATTCGAAAGAATTTTACTTCAATGATCCATTGACGCTCGAACGTCAGCTCGAGTTCTTCAAGAAAAGTTTCCTTGGCGCGTAACAAAAATAAGGAGGGAACCGATTTTTCGGTCCCTCCTTTTTGACTATCTAATGAAAGTGAGACGATAACTATGTCATCCGGTCGATTCCCGTTCGGACTGAAAATCATGTTCGGTTTACTCCTGTTCGTCGTCATGTTCTGGATCTCGATGACGTTCGGTGCCGCCGACACGACGATACGTGAGGTCTGGAACGCTTTGACGTTCGGTCCCTTGAACGATAAAGCAAAAATCATTCAGGAAATCCGGTTACCACGCGAAGTCGCTGCGGTGCTGGTCGGGGCTGCACTCGGTGTCTCCGGTGCGATCATGCAGGCGATGACACGTAATCCCCTTGCCGATCCCGGACTGCTTGGGCTGACGGCAGGCGCGAACGCGGCCCTTGCTCTTGCGCTCGTCTTCATTCCCGGTATCAATTACTACGGCATCATGCTCGCGTGTTTCCTTGGAGCAGCAGCCGGTGCCCTACTTGTCTTCGGGATCGGTGCCTCAAAACGTGGCGGGTTTTCACCACTTCGAATCGTCCTCGCCGGGGCCGCGATTTCTGCTTTTTTATACGCAATCGCAGAAGGGATCGGCATTTACTTCAAAATCGCTCAAGACGTCTCGCAATGGACATCCGGCGGGCTGATTGGAACGACCTGGGGGCAACTGCAAATCATCACCCCCGTCATCCTGATCGGCATCGCGATTGCGATGATCTTCTCACGTCAATTAACGATTTTAAGCTTATCAGAAGAAGTCGCACTCGGGCTCGGGCAAAACATCACCCGGATTAAAGGTGTACTCTACGTCGTCGTCATCCTGCTCGCCGGGGCCGCCGTTGCTTTAGTCGGTAACATGGCATTCATCGGCTTGATGATTCCGCACATCGTCCGCGCAATCGTCGGCACCGATTACCGCTTCATCCTCCCGATGACCGCCGTCTTCGGTGCAACGTTCATGTTACTCGCGGACACGATTGGCCGGACACTGTATGCTCCATACGAAACACCGGTCGTTGCGATCGTCTCGATGCTCGGGCTGCCGTTCTTCTTACTCATCGTCCGCAAAGGAGGTCGTGCGTTCTCATGATTGAAACATCGCTCCGCCGCCGTCAGCGGTTGATCTTTATCGTCTTTAGTCTGTTATTGTTCGGAACGATCATCATCAGTATCGGGCTTGGGCCCGCCTCCCTCTCGTACGACCGGCTTCTGCCGACACTGTTCGGTCAAGGATCGTTCAAAGAAGAGTTTGTTTTGTTCTCACTCCGCCTGCCGCGGATTTTAATCACGGTACTCGCCGGCATGGCACTCGCCTTATCCGGTGCGATTCTTCAGGGCATCACCCGCAACGAACTCGCAGATCCCGGCATCATCGGTATCAATACAGGTGCTGGTGTCGCCATCGCCGCCTTCTTCCTTTACTTCCCGGTCGATGTCGGTGCGTTCATCTATGGGTTACCGGTTGCTGCCTTCATCGGGGCATTGATCACAGCGATTGCCATTTATGCCTTATCGTATGACCGTGTCCGTGGCCTGCAACCGATTCGTCTGATTTTGACCGGGGTCGGATTCTCGATGGCGTTATCCGGCATCATGGTCGTCCTGATTTCATCCGCGCGCCGTGAGAAGGTCGACTTCATCGCCAAATGGCTCGCCGGGAACATCTGGGGAACGGACTGGACATTCGTCTACGCGTTATTGCCTTGGCTGCTTATTCTCGTACCGTTTACGTTTTATAAGGCAAACAAACTCAATCTGCTGGCGCTGAATGAACCGGTTGCGATCGGCGTCGGCGTCGCGATTGAAAAGGAGCGCATCCAACTGTTACTCGCCGCTGTCGCACTCGCTGCATCCGCCGTTTCTGTAACAGGCGGGATCGCCTTCATCGGTTTGATGGCGCCCCATATCGCGCGCGCCCTCGTCGGTCCAAGGCATCAACTGTTCTTACCGATCGCCGTTTTGATTGGCGGATGGTTACTCGTCCTCGCCGATACGATTGGTCGGAACATCGCTGACCCGCAAGGCATCCCGGCAGGAATCGTCGTTGCGATCATCGGTGCTCCTTACTTCATTTATTTGCTGTCAAAAAAATAACCTCTACATGATGCGGTCACAACTAAAAACGCAAGAAGTAGGCGAATCCGGAATCCGCCGCCTTCTTGCGTTTTTTTGTTGCTCTAAGATGACCAGTCAATATTTGATTCGTTTTTCTTCCCGTTCCGCCCGGATCAATTCCTGTTCTGATAAGTGTGTCGGATCGAGTCGTTTAATCCGTTTATCGACAATTCGGTCCAATGACAGCACCGTTAGGAAAAAGACAAGGAACGGTCCGATGTATTCGGGACGCGCTACGTAGGGCGTGATGATTTGCCCCAGGACGACGACCAGTACTTCGATGATACTGATCAATATATACGGTAGTCCGAGATGATCCCAGGCCTCAAGCCCGTCAAATCGCTTCTTGAAATAGCGGTACTTCAGGAATCGGACGATCCATTGATAGGACAACAAAGGGACTAACAAAAAATACTGAAACGATGATTCTGTCAGATGCCAATCGTCTGCTAAAAAGAGAAATACAAACAATACCAGTCCAAACAAGACCGTTTGAATGTAACGTGCCTGTTTTGAAAATCGGATATAATCCATTTTCCGCTCGCGTTGCATGCTCTCCATCGTCTGCCTCCTCGTTACATCCCGATTCCTTCGCCCGTCGGATGACGGTGTTCGATTCCTTTTCGGTTCGGTGTCTCAAGCAAATCCTTTTTATCGAGCTTCGCTACCGTCCGGTCCGTCCACTTTTGAAATTGCAGCATCCCTGAAATCCACAACATTAGCGGAAACAGATAGCCCCACTGTCCAAGGTGCGGGGCGACAACTGCGGCACCCGCAATAAAGACCGCTTCGAGTAAAGTGATCCCACCAAACATTAGACTGACTGGTCGCGCCTGTACCTTCGACCGAACTAACAGAACGGATTGGATCACTCGCTGCATGCCATTATAGGCGAGTAACGGCGTAAGAATCAAAAATCCAACTGCTGAATCCGTCAGGTGCCCGCTTCCGGAGAAGAACAGCACCGCAAAAAATACGCCCGCAATTACATACGTCCGGATTTGCCGGCTGATTTTTGTCCATTTTTGATACGTGCTTAAAGTGTTTCTCATCCGTTCACTCCTCTTGTGTGTTTCGCTTACTTACGGTAACTCTCAATCTCACGCATCGTGACGAATGCCGGATCCAGTTGTTTCGCTTTTTTGTTCAATCGGGACACAATCAAATAGGCGACGATGATCGACATAAGAAAGACCGTAAAAGAAATACCGGCGTATTGTGGAAAAACAGTCCCCACATAAAGTGGAAGGATCGGGATGAACGAACCGATCATCGACACACGTGCCACTTTCAAGACCGTCTTTTTATAGACGTCCTTCGCGAGGCGTTGCTTTAAAACCTGTAGGCGAATGACTTCTCTCACTGCAGCACCTAACGCCAGTAAAGAGAGTGCGAACGTTGTAAATAAACCCGTTTGTCGCAAGCTCGGGATGAACCAAAACAGGACTCCAATCAAAAGTAAGGGAATTAACACCCCCATCTGGACTTTCTTAATCGGCGCTGCCAACAGCTGGAGCCGTGTATGTTTTTCAATCAATGTACTCACCCTGTCACTCCTCCACTTCTTTAACATTCGCATGAATTTCTTTATCACTGACGAAGTCGGGATCGCCTGACCGGGCAATCTTTTTAAACAACCAGTCCGTAACGTAATAGACCGGTGCGAGGATGATCAGCATCCAAAGGGCAATTTTCCAGATCGACATCTCTTTCGTCTCAAGTATCACGGTGTACAGCGAACCGTACAAGACGAATTGAATCCCGAGCCACAGCAACGATTGGTTCGTCACTTGGTCGCTTGAGAGATAGCGCGCCAGGATTTTTCGTTTTTCGAGTCGAAACGGGAGATCAAACACGAGAAAGACAAGCGGTAACAGACTCAAGTACATGGTCGTGCTGAAGATTTCCGTAAACGTTCCTGCTGTCGCCATCAAGGCAGCGATGACCCAACTTTTATTCTGCAATTGATTTTTTTCGATATAAGCAACCGTCAACGCCTGTAATCGTTCCTCGCGGAGCGTTTGTTCCATCCTGAAATGCCCTCCCTCGTTTCAACTGTCTATACTGTCATATACTTACAGTTTACCAGTTATGTTTCAAAAAAAAAGAAACTTCCTTAAAAAAGGAGTTTCTAGGCTGAAACTTGAATGATGAGATAGATGACGCTATACGCAACAATTGCTAACGGAATCAGCGCGACACCAATCAACCAACCGTTCTTATCACGGATTCCGAGATACAGAACAAGACAGCCGACGATGAAGGCAATTAACGTCGTAAATGGATTCATAATGCTTCCCCCTCTTGATTACCTATTAAGAAATTTCCCATTCCCTCAAAAGGATAAACACAGAAAACGACTTCAATCGGTTCATCAACATCATCCAGGCTGTAAGCTTCTGTTTTGCCGCCACCACTATAACAAAAAACACCACTCGGCAAATGCCAAGTGATGTACATATGGAGACTATCGGGCTCGAACCGACGACCTTTTGGCTGCCAGCCAAACGCTCTCCCAGCTGAGCTAAGCCCCCTCATATTCTTGTAATCAGTATAAACCATATCGATTCACTTTTTCAATATAAAAAGAGCGCTTCCAAACAAAAATCTCTCCGTCGCCGAAACGACCGAGAGGAGACTGTTACTTATTCAACTCACGCATCAAATCCGCTTGTCTCTTAAGCTCCGCCTGTTGCTCAAGAATCAGTACTTTTTTGTACGTCCGGGCTGAAATCATGATGCTGATTTCATAGAGGACGAACAACGGTACCGAAATCATCAGATGTGACGTCACATCCGGTGGAGAGATTAAAGCCGCGATGACAAACAGCGCAAAGTACGCATATTTCCGATTTTTCCGCATGAACAATGGCGTCACGAGTCCAAGACGGGTCAAGAACATCGTCACGACCGGCAGTTGGAACAAGACACCGAACGGAATCGTCAGCCGGATTAAGAAACTGAAATAGTTTTCGACCCCGATGACTTGCTCGATGCCGAGCTCTTGCCCAAGTTCCGTCGATACTTTGAGTAGAAACGGAAGTAACCAAAAATAAGAGAACGCGATTCCGGACAAAAATAAGAAAAACGTGACCGGAATATACGTCAAGGTCGCTTTTTGTTCCTGTTCGAATAAACCGGGTCGGATGAACGCCCATAGCTGGTACATCCAAAATGGTGAAGCCAGGACGACCGCGATGATGAACGCTAAATTCAAGTACAACATCAGGGGATCGGCCACATTAAAGGCATTCAATCCGATGCCGAGCTCTTTCAGGTCCGACTGCAGAAAACGCACGAGCGGTCGGACGAGCGGAAAGGCCGCGGCGAACAAGACGACGACGATGATGAGTGACCAGACGATCCGCTTGCGCAACTCGTCTAGATGCGATGTCACACTCTGTTCTTGATCAATCGCCATAATTTAATCACTTCTCTTTCGATTCATCCTTGTTGTCTTTATCATCGTCCATGATGCCGTGTGTCGCACTCTTGAACTCTTTTAACGTCTGACCGGCAGCACGACCGAGCTCCGGTAATTTTTTCGGTCCGAAGATGATCAACGCGACGGCACCGATTAAAGCGATGCTCCCTGGTCCGATGAACGCGATGGTTGATGGAATAAGGTTTTCCATTATGATTTCACTCCTTCAGCTGATTGCGAATAATGCTTCATGAAATAAACTAGTGACTGCAACTCGATCGACAAATCGATGTGATGGACCCGAACATGGGCCGGTACGTTCAACCGCGCCGGTGTAAAGTTCAGGATTCCGGTCACACCATACTCAACTAACTCATCCGCTACTGACTGTGCGAACTGGGATGGGACCGTCAAGATGGCGACATCAACCTTGTTCGCTTCGATTTGCTCTTTCATGTCAGAGACATGATAGATAGGAACGTCTTGCGTCGTTGTTCCGACCTTGTTTTCGTCCGCATCAAACGCAACGACTATCCGAGTACTATTATTCTTTAAAAAGTTATAATTTGCAAACGCCGTTCCGAGATGTCCGACCCCGACAAGTGCCACATTCGTGACTTCATCCTGATTCAGTGTCTTTCGGAAAAACGTCAATAGATGTTGTACGTTGTAACCGTATCCTTTTTTCCCTAACGCCCCAAAGTAGGAAAAATCGCGGCGGATCGTCGCTGAATCGACTTTGACCGCTTCACTGAGCTCTGCTGAAGAGACGCGCAGCTTGCCTGAGTTATAAAGACTCTGAATGAAACGATAATATAACGGCAGTCGTTTCGCCGTCGCTTGTGGTATTTTTGTGTCTGGCCCATTCATACTGCAGTTCCCCCTTCGGCCACGTTCTGACGTGGCACCCAAATCAATGCAAAGAATTCTATTCTCTTTGATTGTAAACCACTTCACATAGACTAACAAATAATATATTCCACGGGACTCCTGCGTTTTTTTCATGATAGACTAAAGGGTGGAAGGATGGATGTTTTTATGATTCTCTTACAAGTGAACCAACTATCAAAATCATTCGGTGTTGAGCCGATTTTAGACAATATTAAACTCGAAGTGCAGGAGCGGGACCGGATTGCGCTCGTCGGACGAAATGGTGCCGGAAAATCAACACTTTTAAAAATCATCGCCGGAGAGCTCAGTCATGACTCTGGTGAGATCATGAAGAGTAAGGAAGTGAAAATCGGTTACCTCGCCCAGGACAGTGGTCTTGAGTCGAATGAAACGATTTGGAATGAAATGTTGACCGTGTTCGAGCATCTGCAAGAGCAGGAACGTTCGCTCCGTCGGATGGAGATTGAGATGGGAATGGACCATATCTTGAATGATGCTGTTGCTTACGACCGTCTGTTGAAAACATACGATCAGGCCCAACATGACTTCTCGGACGCCGGCGGTTACCAGTTCGAAGCCAACATCCGCTCCGTCCTGCACGGGATGCGTTTTTATCCGGACGATTATTCACGCCGGATCCAGACGCTATCCGGTGGACAACGGACGCGACTCGCACTGGCGAAGATGTTGCTCCAGGCACCTGAGCTGTTGATTCTTGACGAGCCGACGAACCACCTCGACATCGATACACTCTCTTGGCTCGAAAGTTACCTGGCTGGTTACCGTGGAGCGGTCTTGATCGTCTCCCATGACCGTTACTTCCTCGACCAGGTCGTCAACGTCGTCTATGAACTGTCACGGAACGTCTGCCGGAAGTTTACCGGCAACTACACGAAGTACTTGGAACAAAAGGCAGCACTGTATGAACAAGAGATGAAGCAGTTCGAACAGCAACAGGAAGACATCGCGAAGATGCAAGACTTCATCCAGCGTAACATCGCACGGGCGACGACGACGAAACGCGCACAAAGCGTCCGCAAACGTCTTGAAAAAGTCGACCGGATTGATCGTCCGGATGGGGATGAACGCAGCACCGTCCTGTCGTTCCCGATTGAAAAACAAAGTGGGAACGATGTGTTACAAGTCACGCAACTCGCGGTCGGCTATGAAGAAGCCGTCTCAAAAGGCATCACGTTCCGCTTACAACGCGGCGAATCCCTCGCGCTCGTTGGTCCGAACGGAATCGGAAAATCGACGTTACTGAAAGTTCTTGTCAACCGGATTAAACCGTTATTCGGTGAACATCGTTTCGGGACCGGCGTTTCCGTCGGCTACTACGATCAGGAGCAGGCCGAGCTCAACGACCGCAACCGGGTCATCGATGAAATTTGGAACGAGTGGCCGTTGATGCGGGAACAACAAGTCCGGTCCGTCCTCGGTCAATTCCTGTTCAGTGGTGATGATGTCTTCAAGCTCGTTCATGAATTATCCGGCGGCGAGCGCGGACGCCTCGCCCTCGCGAAGTTAAAATTACGCAAAACGAACGTCCTCATTCTCGATGAGCCGACCAATCACCTCGATCTTGATTCGAAGATGGTGCTTGAGAACGCACTTGTCGACTATGAAGGCACGCTCCTGTTCGTCTCCCACGACCGTTACTTCATCGACCGGGTTGCGACACGCGTCATCGAGATGAATCCGGACGGTGTGACGGATTATCTCGGCGACTACTCTTACTATATGGAGAAGAAGGCCGAGAAAGAAGAAATCGCCCGCCTCGAAGCAGAGGAAGAAAAAGCAATCAAAGTCGCTGCTTCGAAAAGCATCGACAAAGATGCGCAAAAAGAAGAACGAAAAAAGAAACAACAGCTCGAACAACTCGAACAAGACATCGAACGGCTGGAAACTCGATCAACTGAAATCGAACAACTGCTTTGCGAACCGGAAGTCTTCAACGATATTCCGAAGGCGACGGCGCTATCGGCAGAACGGGATCAGATTGATACGGACCTCCTCGAACTGATGGAACGATGGGAGAGTTTCCACTAATGCGCTCGAAAAGTTATGTCATCAACCTCGTTCAAGGGTTATTGTCCGGGGTGCTCTATTTCGTTCCGATGTATGCCGACTACGTGTCGGCCTTCATCCGGCCGGATGCCTTTAATGCCGTCGTCCTGTTGTTCATCCTCATCTCGTGCATGATCGGCCTCGTGATTAAGACGTGGAGTGGTCTCTTCATCAGCCTCTTATCCGGATTAATCTGTACGTTGCTGACGACCCAGATGTTCGTTGAACTGAATGACCCGTTAATCATCAGCTATTACGGAGCCGTTTCACCGCTCGTCGCCTTTTTGATCAGCTGTCTCGGCATTTGGGCACTGGCGATTCTCTTTTTTTTACTCGATGGTTTCCAGTACGAAAAACGTCACCATGCAGAGTAACTTCTTCAGTTGTCCGACATAAAAACGCACTTTTTCCCGTAGGAGTCAACGAAACGTGACGCTTTTTAGATTGCAGACGGTTTAGAGCGCAATCCGTCTCGAATCGCTTTTAAAGCGAAAAGCAATCGGTCGCGACCCTGCAGCTCTGCTGTAGCGGCGCGGAAGATTGCCGCTTTGAAGACGAGGCGAGACAGGGAAGCGTGAACTGACAGCATCCTCATGTAAAATTTTCGTGATTTATAAGAGTTTGGCTATACGCTGAAGGCACGTCCCGCGTTCGGGACGTGCCTTTTTGCTTCTAAAAAATACTAGTCCTACTCGTCGATCCGCCTTCAGCTCGTCGGTCGGGCAATCGTAAAGATGTCTCCGACTTTCGCATAGTCGTTACCTGCGAGACGGGCGATCGCTTTTAAACCATCCGGATCAATCCGGAACGACTCGACGAGTTCATCCGCGACGTGATACCGGACGATCTCCCCAATCAAGAGGTTGGCCCCTTCGAGTTCGAGATGATTCGTCAGCTTCAATTCAAAGCGGATCTTCGCTTCTGCGACAGCCGGAACATCGATCAAATCACTATCGACTAACGTCAAATTCGTCCGTTCGAGTTCACTTTCACCATATGCGAGTGGTGCCGCGGTTTCATTGACTGCCTCGACGATTTCTTCACTGACGATATGGATGACGTATTCCTGATTCAGCAAGATGTTTTTTGCGGTATCCTTTTGCCCTTGCTCCGTCTGCTGGACGGCGATGACCAGTTGCGGCGGGTTGCTTGAAGCGACCGTGAAAAAGGAAAATGGCGCCGCATTGACGACTCCATCTGCACCTTTGGTCGTCACGAACGCGATGGGTCGAGGAATGATGCTGCCGATCAACAATTTATAGTTTTCTTTTGGACTTAAGTCTGCTGCATCAAATTTCATAAAAACCGTCCTTTTCGATCACCCGATAAGTGCTGCGAGTGAATAGTCTCCAGCTCCGATCATCGCAACGCCTAAGGCGATGACGATCAGTGCCATGTTGTATTCGTACCCGTTTTGCGTCACCCAGTAACCATTCGTCCCATGCACTTTGACGATTGCGACGATCATCGAACCGATGATCAGGAGGGCTGCAATCCACAGGAATAATCCACCGGCGAATAATAATCCTCCGACCAGTTCAGCAATCCCTGCCATCAGTGCAAGTGTTTTCCCTGGCTTCATCCCGATGGACTCAAACCAACCGCCTGTCCCTGCGATACCATGTCCACCGAACCATCCAAATAATTTTTGTGTTCCGTGTGCCGCAAATGTTAAGCCGATAATCAACCGAATCAGAAATAATCCTAAATCCATCATGTATAAAACTCCTTTTACTTAATGTTTTTTTAATTACTATTAGTAACTTAATATCGATACTAAACTATCACTTACTAAAAGTAAATAGATTTGTTTTCGTTATTTTTATTACTATAAGTAAAATAATTCGTATTTTAGCGTCAAAGTGGGTATACTACATATATAAGAAAGGATGAGCGCTGATGGAGAATACACTAATTCCGACGGCCCTTTGTCCGAAAGTCGAACATGCCTTTGAAATATTGGGCAAGAAGTGGACGGGTTTGATTTTACGTCATCTCTTGACGAAGACCTGTCGTTTCAATGAAATTCAAGATGCGATTCCCGAGCTCTCTGGTCGTATGTTAACGGAACGCATGAAGGAACTTGAGGCGGAAGGTATCGTAGCCCGGACCGTCATTCCGGAACGTCCGATAAAAATTCAATACAGTTTGACAGACAAAGGTCGTCAGCTTGAGCCTGTAATTCGTTCGATCGAAGAATGGGCTGAGTTACAAGATTGACTGAAAAGAAGACATCCATGCTGGGCATGTGGTGTCTTTTTTTATTCTTTTTTGCATTGAGAATCCTTTTCATTTAGAATGAAGTCGTGTCCTACCATGAAAGGATGTGTCACGTCATGAAAATCATGATTGGTTTCGTCAGCATGTCTGGCAACACGGAAGACATCATGCACTTACTTAAATCAGAACTCGAGCAAAACGGCTGCCAGGTGCAGACGGAAGAACTCGATCAACTATATCCAAGCGACTTAGCGCAGTATGATGCCGTCCTGCTTGGTTCTTACACGTGGGGCGACGGTGATCTCCCCTATGAAGCAGAAGACTTCGTCGATGAGCTCGCTGCCAGTTCAATCGCGATTCCGGCTGCTGCCTTTGGTTCCGGTGACCGCGATTATCCGAAATATTGTGCGGCCGTCGATCTGCTTGAACAAGCTCTGACGTCAGCTGGTGCACAAGTCGTCTTACCTGGTCTAAAGATTGAATTTGACCCGGATACGGCCGACAAACAACAGGCTTGCCGGTCATTTGCACAAGAATTTTTCAAGCACGTCGAACAGCTTGTCATGAACTAACGCTTTAACAAAGAACGCATTCAAGAAGCAATCGCTATACAGACAAGAGGACTCTTCCGATGTCGGAAGAGTCCCGTGATGTAATGCTTAACCAAGATTCTTTTTCGCTTTCCAGCGTTTTTGAAGATACCACGGCACGATTGTCAAAATTAAAAAGACAATGATTGCACCAATGATGATTCGTGGGTCTTTCGAGACGATACTGCTCCCTAAAAAGTTATAGGCGAACGTTCCGGGAATGATTCCGATCAGCGTAGCTAAGAAGAACGGCAATAAACGAACTTTCGAGAGTCCAGCTGCGTAACTGATCAAGTCAAAATTAAAAATCGGCAACAACCGAAAAATTAAGACATAGATGAACCCATTCTTCTCGAGCTGTTGCTGGATTTGATCGACTTTTCCGGCACCGTTCTTAATAAATCCCTTACCCAGTTTTTTTGCGACTAAGAAGGCGACGACTGCTCCTAGTGTAGCACCGATGACGGTATAGACCGTCCCCATCAAGGCGCCGAAGGCGAGTCCGCCTGTGATTGACAGGACAGACGCCGGAAAGAAAATCAACGGACGTACGGTATAGAGGACGATATAAAGAATCGGTGCCCACATCCCGAACGATAAAATCCATTCCTTGATGTCTGTCGGACTAACATTTAAATACGATCGACTGAACCAAATCAGACCGATGATGACGAGTAACACGAATGCAAGACGTACTCCTTTTTGTTGGCGTGACATAATTTCCTCCATTTCATTGAGCATATATGAACGCGGTATATATAGAATTCCCAACAATCGATTTTCTTATACCTAATGCAATTTATTGAATATGCGTTTCAGCCGCTCACGATTTTGGGAACTACTAAAAGATAACATGGAAAATAGAAAGGTGATAACTATGACACAATCAATAAAAGCACTCGTCTTTGATGTCTATGGTACATTATTTGACGTTCATGCTGTTAAAGTCAAAGCAGAAGAACTCTATCCGGAGCATGGCGCAGACATCAGCCAAGTCTGGCGTCAAAAACAACTTGAATATTCCTTTTTACGTCAACTGAATGGACAATACGTTCCGTTCAGTCAAGTGACGCGTGATGCACTCCGTTATGCCCTCTTACAATTGAAGTTGCATGTGACGGAAGAAAACATTGCTGCCTTAATGGAGGCCTATCTCGAGCTGTCGCATTACGACGAAGTCGAAGCAGTCTTACAAGAGATGAGCGGCAAACAATTGGCCGTCTTTTCAAACGGCTCCCACGATATGCTTGACCCGTTAATCGAACAGTCCGGACTCGGATCACTGTTTGATCACATCATCAGCGTTGATGACATCAAACAATACAAACCGACGCCTGCTGCTTATATGCATGCGCTGAACACACTCGGTCTGAAACGCGAGGAAGTCTTGTTCATGTCCTCGAACGGATGGGACATCACCGGAGCGAAGAGCTTCGGTTTCCGGACGGCCTGGATCAACCGGTCCGGCTTACCGGTCGAAGAACTGAACCTCGACCCCGACAGCATCTATGACGACTTGAACGGTTTGCTCGAATGGAAATGAAGTTAATTAAAAAGACAGCCGATACTCCTCCGTTACATCGAGGAAAATCGGCTGTTTTTTAGTAATTCGCAAGACGCGAATATCCTTTTTTAAAGAGATCTAGCTTCAGTCCACCGTCTTTTTCGATGAAGAAGAGGTACTCTTTTTGATCTGTATCTTTATAAAAAACTTTATAGAGCGTCAATGTGCGTTTCTTATTGTTCTCGACTGCGACTACTTCGTGCTTTGAGATGACTTCTGCTTGTACTTGCTCCGCGTCAAGACGGTCGACCATCGGCTGGAAGGATTCCTTTTCCGCATCGGTCGCCGGTTTCCCCGGTGCGATCGTGAAGTAATCGTCACTTGCCTTGTTCGTCAATCCGTACTTCCGGTCGACGAGAACGACATTTTTTAGTTCACCGTTTACCGTCCGGTCAAACGCATACAGCTTCTCGATCCGCGTTTGCTCTCCTTCAGCACGACCGATTTCGTACAACGGTTCTTGTTTCGTATTCGTTTCGACTGCTTTCTTATCCGGGACAAGTTCCTCTTTGTAAGCGACTTGATAGGCATCGACGATTTCGCGAATCTGTAGTCCGATCGCAACCACGACGAGTATACCAAGTACGACGATAATGACTTTTTTCATGTTGGTTCCCCCATGTCTCTCGTATTCCTTACTTTAAATCTAGCCCAGGTTCTGCATTCATGGCAAGTGTCGATTGGCGTTGCGCCCGATAGGGATGAATCGCGGCGGCTCCGATCATCGCTGCGTTATCGCCACATAAGTGCATCGGTGGGATGACGAGGGTGATCCCTTCACGCTGACAAGCTTCCGTCAATCCGTGGCGTAACCCTTTGTTCGCCGCGACACCACCTGCGAGTAAGAGTTGTTTTCCACCCTTCTCTTTGACGGCACGAATCGATTTAGCGACGAGCACTTCGACGACACTCGCTTGAAAACTTGCTGCCAAATCTTCCGGGATGATCACTTCACCCCGTTGCTCTGCATTATGCACCGCATTGATGACAGACGATTTTAAGCCGCTGAAGCTAAAATCATACGAATCTTTTTCGAGCCAAATCCGTGGGAAGTGGAATGTGTCTTGTCCTGTTTGTGCCAATTGGTCAATCCGGGGTCCACCGGGATACGGTAATTTCAATGTCCGTGCGACTTTGTCGTATGCCTCGCCTGCTGCGTCATCACGTGTTTCACCAATCACTTCATACACACCATCTTCCGGCATATAAATCAATTCCGTATGACCGCCTGAAGCAATCAGGCAGACGAGCGGAAATTCGAGTTCCTGGACGAGGCGGTTCGCATAGATGTGTCCGGCGATATGATGGACGCCGAGCAATGGTTTACCGTGCGCGAAAGCGAGTGCCTTCGCTGCACTGACCCCAACGAGAAGTGCACCGACAAGACCTGGCCCTTCCGTAACCGCAATCGCATCGATGTCGTCAATCGTTACGTTCGCTTCCGTCAAAGCATCATCGATGACATAAGTGATCCGCTCGACGTGATGACGTGATGCGACTTCCGGGACGACTCCGCCAAAGCGTTTATGGCTCTCGATTTGAGACGAGACGACGTTCGATAAGACGTCCGTTCCTCCCCGGACGACGGCAGCTGCCGTCTCATCACAGCTTGATTCAATAGCAAGTATCAATGGTTGTGTCATGTCTCGTCTCCTTCTAGTTCCAACCAGTAGATGGCTGCATCTTCATTATTGTCTTGATAGTAACGTTTGCGTGTTCCGGCATATAAAAAACCGAGTTTTTCATACAAGGTACGTGCCGGTGTATTCGAGACGCGGACTTCAAGCGTCATTGCCCGCAGACCGAGTTCCCGTGCGACTTCAATCAATTCCTCTAGCAACCCTTCACCAAGCCCGAGCCCACGTGCCGTACGTTTCACAGCGACGTTCGTGATATGACCTTCATCCGCGATATGCCAAAGTCCGGCAAAGCCAATGATTTCGTCCGTTTCTGCGACAAGGTAATAGGCATTCGGATTTTGCGTCATTTCCGCGATGAAGGCTGTGAGCGTCCAAGGTGTCGCAAAAGACTCCAGTTCGACCGCATGCACACCGGGTGCATCGGCGACTGTCATTTTACGAATACGCGCGTCAGTCATGACGTTGCGCCTCAATCCACTTCGCTTCTGCCTCGGCAAGGCGTAAATAGCGTGGTTCAAATGCATGCACATCGACCGGGACACGTGTCGCGCCTAGTAAAGCCAATACACCTGCGCGTGGCGTCCGAAACGCAGGCCCAACGATTTCAAACGGTTGCAGCGCTTTAACGAATTTTTCCGTATCACCTGTCATCAACGTATCTGTCGGTAACGTCGCAACAAAGTCAGCGACTGTCGTGTGTTGTTCGTCGCCAACGCGCTCACCGTTTTCGTACATACCAACAAAGCCCGTTCCGCGGCGTGCATCTTGAATCGCGACGACCCGTCCCGTCCGTCCTGTTGATGCTGCCATCAGCTCGAGCGTCGAGACGGCAACCAGTTCGATGCCAAGTGTATAGGCAAGTGTTTTGGCCGTCGTCGCTCCGATTCT
This sequence comes from Exiguobacterium sp. s80, assembly GCF_018618725.1. NCBI lineage: Bacteria > Bacillati > Bacillota > Bacilli > Caryophanales > Exiguobacterium > Exiguobacterium sp. s80. Next base: position 129,761 of record NZ_JACSMP010000009.1, read on the forward strand.
CAGTCCCGTATACGAACCCGGACCATCTGCGACGACGATGCGTGTTAATTCTTTAGGTGACCAGTTCGCTTCTTGCATCAATCGTTCGAGTAACGGCATTAACTTCGTTGCATGGTTCAAGGACGTCACATACGATGCTTCCGCAATGATTTGTGTTCCGTCCGACAGCGCAACAGAAAGTTGTTTTGTTGATGTATCGATCGCTACGATTTTCATAAGCTTAATCCCTCACATATCTTAATGTACGCCTCACCGATTGGCTGAAGACGGAAACGTCGTGCATGGTCTCCTGTCCGTTCGATTGTGATGACGAGCCGTTCCGGAGGCAAGACGTCTGCAATCAACTCTGACCACTCAACGACTGCGACCCCGTCGCCGTTCAAGTATTCTTCAAGACCAATGTCGTCACCCGATCCCTCTAGACGGTAGACATCCATATGGTATAACGGCAAACGACCATTATAGACCTTCATGATTGTAAAGGTCGGACTGTTGACATTACGCGTCACACCAAGTCCTTTTGCGAAACCTTGCGTAAACGCTGTTTTTCCCGCTCCAAGATCGCCATCTAATGTAATGACCATCCCCGCGAAGGCACGGTGTCCGAGTGTTACTGCGAGAGCCGTCGTCTCTTCTAGATTTGCCATTTCAAGTTCTATCATCCTGCGTCCCTCCTCTTGTCATCTTTCTCTATTGTATCTATTGTACCGAACAAAAAAGACAAAAAAAAATACGAAACGCTGAACGTTTCGTAGTAAAGTTGAAGTTAAGTTTAAAATTGGTTGCGGGGGCTGGATTTGAACCAACGACCTTTGGGTTATGAGCCCAACGAGCTACCAGACTGCTCCACCCCGCGACGATAAACGTTTCGGATTTGAATTATTTAAAAATTGGTTGCGGGGGCTGGATTTGAACCAACGACCTTTGGGTTATGAGCCCAACGAGCTACCAGACTGCTCCACCCCGCGATGATATAACGTTTCGACAGATATTAATATAACATGTCGTTTCGTGAATTACAAGGAATTCATTAATTTTATTTAAATATTTTCTTGAAATAACTCAGAAAATGCTCTTTTTGCTTTTAATTAAGCAGCTGTCAGCTTGATTCAGCATGTAGACAACATAGTAATCTTTTTCTTTTTTCCTTCCTATCGACTTTGTCCTAGCAGACAATGAGTAGCGAATTGCCTGTCTGTTAAAGAGAAAAAGGACCGACCTGCAAGATGCAGATCGGTCTTTTTCAATTGCCTGGCAACGTCCTATCCTCACAGGGGGAAGCCCCCAACTACTTTCGGCGTTCAAGTGCTTAACTTCCGTGTTCGGCATGGGAA
>NZ_JACSMP010000010.1:0-80570 GCF_018618725.1 Exiguobacterium sp. s80
CTTTTTTTGATGACCCTTGCGCCGACGAGGAGCGAGCTAGAGTACGGAAACAGGACGGCTTGCGGTCTCTTTCCATCAGACAGAGCGGGATCGCTCTGTTCCATGCCTTTGAAAGAATCATTTTATCGCCTTACTAATACCGAATAAGACAGCAAGAACGGTGAAGTAGCGTTATAATGAAGGACGCAATGACAGACTGAACAGTAAAGGAGTACACTCATGAAGATTTCTTACATAGCGATTCCCCTTGCCGTCTTATTGATGGCAGGATGTACAGATACGGAGACAACCTCAACTCCACCCGATCAAACAGAGCAAGTGACGCAACAGGACGACACGACTACACAAAAGACCGATGCGAAGAAGGACTCTAATCAACATCCAGAAAAAGAGGCTGATACGAGTACAACCAAGCAACCAAAGGAGACGAATCCATCGGCAGAATCAAATACGACGACTCCGCAGGATTCTTTCACAGGATATAAAAAGATTACGGTCGATGGCGGAGACCTGTCCGGTAGTCGGCAGGCGAACGTCGTCGTCGACATCGGATTCGGTGACCGGAAGTACTGGGCGTTCACGAATGAGCACGGTCAGCTGGTCCGCGTCATCGCGAAGAAGATCGTGCTTCAGAATGATGCGACGGAAGACGTCACGCATGACGGACGCTACTACTCTGATGAGGCGAAAGTGCCAGGCGTCGAACGCGCGGATCTCGATGAAGGACATATCATCGCCGACTCGCTCGGTGGCGTCTCAAACGCCTACAACATCACTCCGCAGGACAGCACCTTGAACCGTCATGGTGATCAGGCGTACATGGAGTACGTCATCCGCAAGGCAGGTGGCGCGACGGACTTCGAAGCTCAGATTACCTATCCGGATACGTCGACGATGATTCCATCCGCGTATCAGTATACCTATACGGTCCGTGGAAACACTGTCGTCGACCGGTTCAAGAACGACAATCCGGACGAGACGAATGCGGCACTCGGTTTAACTAAGAAAAAGGAGACAAAACAAGAAACGACAGCGAAGTCGACTCCCGATACTGCAGCGACCGAGGATGTCTCGAGCGTCGATACCGACGGCAATGGTCAAGTGACGATCCAGGAAGCGAAGGACGCAGGCTTTGCGATGCCAATCACGGAGAAGCACTGGTTGTACCAATATATGCGGGACAATGACCATGACGGCATGGTCGGAGAATGAATTCTCCACCCAATCGAATAGGCGAAACATATTAGGGCAGTGACGAGATACTCGTCGCGCCTTTTTTCGTTCCCAAAAACGGAGGCATTGATGAGACGTCGAAAAAGCGGATTGAAAACAGGAGAAACGAGGAACATAATAAGAACAAATGTTCTTATTATGAAAAGGAGTGGTTTTAATGAGTTATGAAGACCGAGGCAATAAGAAGTGGATCCCGTTCCTCATGCCCGAACACAAAGGATTGCTGAAACGCTATTACCAAGAGGTCCATCATCTCAAGTTCGAGGATACGGAGGGACCGATCGACGGGACGATCGAGAACGCGTTGAACGACGCCATCTTCAGCGGTGACATCGTCACGGTGACGGCGATGAACGGTCCGTTGACGCATCGTTTCGATGCCTTCGTCGAGAAGCTCGACTATGTGCAGGAGGAGGTCTACCTAGTCAAACGAAATCTCGACGTCGAGATTGTTCCTTTCAAGCAAATATTGAGCGTCACTCTATCGGGCTGAAAAAATCATGGTCATCGATTGCCTAAACATAGTCAAAATAAGATAGAATGACTATGTTTAGAACAATTTGAACATGATTCAATCTACTCAATCGTACTCATTCAAGATATTCAGTAGCCGGGTTTCATCTCGCAGAGAATGTTCATTCTGAATCATCATCAATTCTATGTACTAAAAGCTCAATTTGTATTACAATGTATTACAAAGGAGCTGATAATCATGAGTACCATTTCCGTACGTCTGGATGATCAGGATACACGACTCATCAAGGAATATGCGAAAGCAAAGAACATCACGATTTCTACACTCGTTCGCGATGCTGTCCTCGACCGCATCGAAGACGAAATCGATTTACAACTCTATCATGATTCGATGGCAGCACACCGTAAAAAATCAGAAGCGATCTCTTTCGGCGATATGATGAAGGAACTTGATTTAGAATGACAGCATATACGGTGGAGTTTGAGCGCGGAGCCCAAAAGTCTCTCAAGAAGATGGATCCCCAACAAGCGCGGATTATCATGTCCTGGATCAAGAAGAATCTGGTCGGGACGGATGATCCGCGTCGTCATGGTAGAGGGCTCGTCTCGAACAGATCGGGTGAATGGCGTTATCGCATTGGCGACTATCGTCTGATTGCTGACATTCAAGATGAAAAAGTCGTGATTTTGATTCTCGAGATCGGGCATCGTCGTGATATCTATAAATAAGACAGGTAGAACTCACATCTGAGGAAATATGTGAGTTTTCTTTTTTGTTTGACAAATCGTCAAGTACAAAAACATGGGAATACGAAGGGTATCGTCTTGACCGACGATATGTACAATATCTTACAATCTGTTCAAATGGAGAACTTCTCACTCGAAGTGGAGGCCAGATGGCGCCTAGTTGAGACAGCTTGGGGTCTGAACATCGCCCCTTCCCTACTAAACGTGAAACACGATGCCATCAAAGAACAATTCTTCATCCAAGAGACGGATCGAAATCGACGAATCGACATCACTTCTTCCAGAGACGCCCTGAATGGTTACCAAAAAGGCAAATGTTTTTACTGTTTCCGTGACATCAGCATTCAATCAGGCGACCTGAACTTAGCTGATGTCGATCATTTCATTCCTCATATCTTAGGCACCGAGTTCGAGCAGGATTTGAATGGCGTCTGGAACTTAGTATTGGCATGCCAAAGTTGTAATCGAGGATCGAATGGTAAGTTCGCACGTATTCCATCACTGGAATATTTGGAGCGCCTTCATCGAAGAAACGAATTTTTCATCGAGAGTCATCATCCCTTGCGCGAGACTCTGCTCAATCAGACTGGTGTCTCTACTGATGCACGTATCAAGTATCTACAACTAATGTATAACTTGAGTATTTCTTTGACGGGTGGATTTCGTTGGAAACCTACTATCGAATTCGCCGCTTCTTTTTGAGCAAGCCGATGATAATTCTCGGTCCAACTTTAGTACGTGCATTCTATATATATATAAATAAGATGTATCTCTGACTGACGGATATAATCTGATACGAGTTACACCAACGATAATTGCTTTTCCAGTAGATCAATATCAAAGACGCTTTCCATATATCACACGCGTTGGTTCATATCCAACGTGATGATATGTCGATTCGACATTTTCAGAAGATATCTCGTCCACGACCGATGCATCAAGATCCATGGAGTCGATCTCTTTCCGTACCTGATTCATCATTTGATTATATTTGATTTGATTCCGTTCTTGCTCTCCGAAGGCATGGACCTAGTCTCTTTGATCCCAAAGATAGAATTGGCCGAGCAGTAACGAAGTAGCACATAACATTTTTCCCGATAAATACTTCTTTGAATTTTATTATGTATACAAGATATAATAGCTTTAGTTTCATAAATATCAGTTTAGAAGACTATAAAATTTTTAAGGGGGAGATGAAACATGATGAAAAATCTCGTCGCGATTGCATTCGTAAGCATTTTAGCCGGGTGCGGAAGTCAACATAATACTCAGGAAATGATCAAGTGGGGCGAATATAACAAATCAAACGTCGAAAGACTGAAAGAAAATGATATTGAGGTACAAGTTAAAAACGATATCATGTACATACCGAAATCAGATCAAAAGAAAGCTGTTAAATGCTGTACATAATGTTCCATTGATCATCATGTCCATCGTCCTAATCGGATTGATGGACATTTTTTGTTCTTTCCTGTTCCAAATCTCTTTGTCCCTTGTACCTCTCTCACCGGTATTCTATTCAAGAATTTGCTCATCGACTACTACTTATAGTACAGAGAGTTAGGAAAACCATTTGCGATTGATCCATGTTTTCAGCGTCATGTCGTCTCTCATTCATCAAAATAATAGATCTTGTTCTTTAGATAATTCGAATTCGACAGACGCTTAGATACCTGAACTGAAAAATGATATTTTTTTCTTCGTAATTCAATCTTATTATTTTGCATTACGATCTCTTTTAATGATACTCAAACGGATTTCGACGTCGAAACGTATACAATCCTAATCTCTGGATATAAGCATGATGTATGCCGACTGGAAGTATGATATTGCATCCTTATATACTTTAATCCTGCTGCAGCTCCTCAAGTCCAAAGCATTCCGGTCCCCGCTTATGCCAGAAAGACATGGTCCTATCAAACGTCACATAGAGGACATAAAACGACTTACTGAGATGTCGAGTGTTGTCAGATGAACGTTTACCAATTACAGATTGTATATACAGAAGACTTTACATTTATTTACTTTCTGAAAATTTTTACTTCTGATCAAAACCTAAACAAATGGCAGCAGGTACCGATACTACTAGCTGTATGAAAAAAACTCAGGAGGATTCTTATGCACAGCAAACGTAAGCATTCATTAAGGAACAGACTCTCCCTCATCATCGGTATCATTCTACTTCTATTTTTCTTGTTCAGTAACATTGCACTCTACCTCAACACTACTCAAACTGCCCTCTCCACACTCAAAAAGACAGCCACCCTGGATGCACAACGCATCGCTGGCCAGATTGACCCTACAGCATATGAGCGTTTTCTCGCTCGACCTGAAAAAGGGAAGGACTACGACGTGCTTCGTTCTCAACTAGACAAACTCCGCCAGCAAAACGGTCTTCTCTACACATACACAGCACTCGTAGAGGACGGTCAGGTCAAGCTCATGGTCGACGGGAATTCTTCCGAGAGCGCGAGCAACATTGGTGAGGTGGCGACCGGTGCCTCCCTCAAAGATGTGAAGGATGTTTTATCCGGGAAGACACATGCGACCGACATCATCGAAGATAAGAAATATGGAAAATACATCAGCATCTTCGTCCCAATCAAGGCTACTAACGGTGACGTCATCGGTATTCTCGGCAGCGACATCTCGGCGGACGAAGTACATGCGTTAACGATGGCACTCGCCAAACAAAACTTCCCACTCTTCTTCCTAGGTCTTGTCATCTTCTTCGGGATCACGCTCATCTTCCTACGCTTCATCCTTATGCGTAAGCTCGACCCGATCCGTACGCTGCAGGAGGTCGCTCAATTCATCACGGAAGGTGACCTGGAAAGTGCCGCTCATCGCCTACGCGACCTGAAGGCGGGGGCGAACGACGAGATCCATGCCCTCGCCGTATCGATGAAAGACATGAATGACATGCTGAGTACGATGATCGGCGAGATCAAGGAGACCTCTACGTTGATCACCCGTACCAGCGAGACCATCGACTCGAGCTCCCAGGAGGTCCTCGATGGATCACGTCAGATCGCGCACACGATGACGGAAATCGCCGTCGGTACTGAGAGCCAGACCCACGTCACCCACTCCCTCAACGAGGAGATGAACGCGTTCGCCGACCTGATCCGGAGCACGGACGAGGTCAGTCATGACATCAACACGGCGACGGTTGAGATGGACGAGCTGACGCGAGAGGGCCGTTCCCACATGCATCGGTCCGTCGAGCGGATGAACGTCATCCATCAGCATGTCCAAGATTCGACGCATCAGGTACAGGAATTGAATCGACAATCCGAAGAGATCCAAGGTCTCATCTCCATCATCCGTGATATCTCCGAGCAGACGAACCTGCTCGCCCTGAACGCCGCGATCGAAGCAGCACGCGCGGGTGAACAAGGGAAAGGATTCGCCGTGGTCGCCTCGGAGGTAAAGAACCTCTCCATGCACGTCGCGGATAACGTCAGTCAAATCTCATCGATCGTTAACAACGTTCTCGTCAGTACGCGTTCAATGGAAAGAAGCTTCACTGAAACAGTCAATGAGACAGAAGCGGGTAAAAAATCCATCCTCGAAACAGATCAGTCCTTCAGTCGATTGACGGAACACGTCGAGGTCGTCTCTCAGTCCACGAAACACATGGCACTTCAAATGCAGAACGTGCTGCAATCCGAGAACCGCATCCGTCACGCGTTAGGTGAGATTGCATCGGTCGCTGAGGAACATACTGCCGGAAACGAAGAAGTCGCTGCTGCATCGGAACAGATGATTGGTACGATTACATCCTTACATGATTTAGTTATCACGCTGAACAAAACGACTGATATTTTGGAAAAAGGAACCAATCGATTTAAGATTTAATTTTTATTAACTTCTATATAAAAAGCATCCCTTTCGTAGAATTTGAAATGAATCCTGAATGGTGGACACTTAATAAAAGACCCCATTCGGGTTTTTTGTGTTTAAAGGTATCTATATACTGTGCCTATTCAATTTAGATGCGAGAACTATTCATGAGCAAACGCGACTTTAATCCAGATCAAACCAGACAACTTGAAATGGATCTTCACATAGCCTCTGTATTAGATCGTACAATTCAATATAAAGGAGAATTTAGCTGTTAAGCGACCGATACAAACCTTTGAGGAAAGCGGCTTTGGGCTGGACATGATTGGTAAGCAAACGAAGAACTAAGCGTTAAAACGGTGGTGGAAGATATATCGCATTTATGGAGTGAGCGACGTGGAATGATGGCACATCATGTATCTACAAGCTTCCATACGGAACCCGCCCTTCATACAACGAATAAATTCGCAGAACGACTCCAAGCGAATGTTCGCTAGAAGCCATGATACCCTCCAATCAAGGATTCCATTATACGCATTCTGCTTATCAAACACGTATAAGTTAAGATGGGAATGCTTCAATCCATATCCCGTAGAGAAAAACTGCCTGGATAATGCCCAGATGAAGTCGTTCTTTGGGCACTTGAAAGATTATGTCGATTATTAATTAGTATCTGACCTCGATGAGGTTTGTGCCATGGTCGATGCTTACATTGATTATTACAATACAATGGAAACTACAAAAGATGACTCCGGTACAATACCGAAGCCATCTCATATCAGCTTGAAACGTTAAGGGTGCTTTTATTGAACTTACATTTTTTTCTTGAGAACGACTTATTTGAAGCTCATTTTTATAGGAACTCTAAACATGAATTATAAAATTAAAATGATTTCTATACAAAATCAGAATCATTTTATAAAATCATAATCAACGAGCACACATCAATTTCATATAGTACCTAAAGTTCAATCTGAAACTCCTTCATGATTTTTCTTACACGAAGTATGAAAATTAATTATTATCGCTCAGCTGTAATTGCTTTTCGATTTCTAATAAATTAAATCCATGAATTTTTACTTTCTCACCATTGTCTTTTTCAACAATCGTTAATGGAGTACCTATTCTATCCTCTGATTTAAATGCATCAAACTTTTCTTTACTCTCATAAATGTTGACATTAGTGTAATTTAATCCTTTCTCTAACATAAATTCCTTTTGCAATTTACAAAACGTACAATTTTCAGATGTATATACTGTAATTTTCATTTTTATTTTTCTCCTTTTTAATTAAACTACTTTTTTTTTTGATTTATTATAAATCTCCCAAAATCCTGGAGTTGAATTTACATCGTACTGTTTAATCGAGGTTATTAATTTATACTTCAGTTCTTGTGAGAGATCATCTTTATTCTGATTTGTCGTGAGTGACAAAGATTTTTTTATTTTGGGTTCAAACATAGTAATGATTTTTTCAAGAGCAAGATCATCATTTTTTGATTTCGATACTAATTCGTATAGATCCATTTTAATCAATCCTTTTTATGCGTCTGTATTACGCTTGATAGTTGACTAATTACGACTTCAAGATTTTCAATTTTCTTTTCAAATCTCATGAATAGATACATAGTAATCACTATAGGAAATCCAAAATTTCCAAGTATTGAAATCCATTGTGGTAACTCAATTACCGTCATTCAAGTGTTCTCCTTTCAACTAAATTTAAATGAGAATGTATGTTTTCTAGCGCTTTTTTTCTAGTTTTTGATACAGTCTGCTGAGACTTGTTGAGCTTTTTAGCGATTTCAGTATCTGATAGTCCATCAATGTAGGATAAACTAATGATTTTTTTTTGAGTTTCTGTTAGTAGAAGAATTGCCTGTAGTAATTTCTCGTCTCCGACATATTTTTCTAAATTCTCATCATTTATTATTTGTTCAATATTGATATGGGCCTTATCATCAACTATTAAATCTTTAATTGATAATTGATCATCTTCTTTTAAATTAGAATCAGCGATCAACGGAAATCTACTATTTACAAGTCTTATTTTCTTATCAAAATTAATTGCACTAAAGTATATAGTCTGAGATATAAATGAGATAAATCGAACGTTAAAATAAAATTTTTTGAACGATTCATCAATTTTATTTTTATTATTCTCATTTGGATTCTCAATAACATTTAGTAAAAGCTCTTGATTTTCGATGTTATTTAAAAAATTTTTAATAATTTTGTTATTTAAAAACTCTTGATTAGCATCAAAAAATTCAACTATTTTCTCATCTAAACTGTTTAATCTATCTTTATCCATAGTTTCCCCCAAAGAAATAAAAACGTATGTTCTTATATTAACGAAAAAAAATTATTCTTTACAGTAGTTGCTAATTTTTTCAGATAAGTTACTTGAATCTTTTATGAGCTCAATGATGAAACTTCTTTCGGTCTCGCTTAAATTTTCACTTAAGCATTTTGAGAAAAAAGCTTGTGTTTTTCGACTTTCACAAAAGCATTTTAAAATCAATTCACTTGTCTCTTTCACAAAGCCACCTCCAACTTATTACTTTTCTAAATATAAAGATTTAATCATTGTCTTCTCAATAAACTCTATAGTTGTATGATTTATCAAAATTTCGAATACTTCTTTTGTAGAAATAGTTCTAGTAGCTTTTTTCTCATATTCCTCAATTAAAATTGCTAAGGATCCAGCTACAAAAGGAACTGCCATTGAAGTACCACTCATTTCGATAAACTCATTATTCAAGGAGTTTGAATAAATATTTACCCCTGGAGCATATACATCTACGAATTCATTTGAATTTGAAAAATCAGCTATATTTTTAATTGATTCATCAATTGCACCAACTGAAATCACTTCTTTAAAAGAAGCTGGATACCGATATTCCATCGTAGTCAAATCTCCATCACCATCGTTTCCAGCTGCTGCAACAACAGTTATTCCTTTTTTATCAACTTGTTTGATAAGATCATGTAGCTTTTTATCGTACTTTCGAACTCCTAATGATAGAGAAATAATCTTGACACGTTCATTATTATCACCTCGCCAATTCATTGCATATTTTAGTCCTTCAGAAAGAAGTTCAAGTGAACCTTTTCCACTACCATTTAACACCTTTACTATCAGTAAAGATACTTTGGGAGCAATACCTTGAATGCCATAATTATTGTTAGATCCTGCAATTATTCCAGCTACATGTGATCCATGACCATTTGTATCTCCATAATTATTTGTATCTCCATTGAACTCTTCGGTGAAATTATATCCATCAATCACTCTGTCTTTCAGATCTAAGTTCATCACGTCACAACCGGTATCTAAAACTGCAATGACTATTCCTTCTCCGTAGAATCCTTTTTGCCATTTTGTTTCGATTCCTACAGACAACACACTTGGTGACACATAATCTTTTTTAGCCAATTAATAACCTCCATAAATTGCCTTTAATAACCTATAAAGAGGTATTAAGAAGCCTTATAACAACTTTTTATTGGAATTAAATTAAATAATTATGTATTTTTATTTTATTTATGTTTTTTATGATATGAAAATTTTTGTTAATAAATTCTTCGCAGAAATAATCATCTTCTTCAATTTATTATTTAAGCTCTCAAAAAGTAAAAAGTGACACATCAGCTGTAAAGTTAAACTAATCAATGAGCAGTGGCCCCTTGATTAAAACGTTAGTTAAAGTTATCGATATATTGTAGTTACTCAGTTTAAATAGGAGAACTATCCATGAACAGATTTATCATTAATACAGATCAACGCAAACAACTTTCCACATCGCCTTCATATCAGATCGCAAATTTTCAAAGGAGAATTTAAAATTCGAGCGATACTTTCGAATCCAGTTGGTAAGCGCCGATACAATTTGTTCTTTACCCTGTAACATGATTGCTAAGTAAACAACAAACGAAGTAGTGAAAGTATGGTTCACTACAATTTATATATGGATAAAAGAGTTTTAATGATAAATGTGAAAGATTCAACTTTGACGTTAACCGAAAAAGGAAGCTTCCATCGGATGAAGCCTTGGGAAATCTGAAGTACGAACTAAGTACCTTACAGCAAAGAACAAATTTATGGTTTTAAAAGAGAAATGAAGAATTTAAAATAATGACGTGTGATCACTATATGACCATTATATTTTTTACGAAGGCAATCATTTAACCGATTGCCAAGGCTCTGTATATGCTCATTAAGGTCAATCGCAAGAATTATTTGGCACTAGCATATTTCTCCTTGCTTGAAGAATGCGATGAAGATCCGTAGGCAGAGCATTTTGCATAAAATGTCTATAGCGACATATAACACTGAGAGTGGATCAAACGACTCAAACCGTCAGCTCGATCAGAGAAATAGTAAGATATTTGCTATAGACAACACTTATCTTCGTATTGACTTTATCCAAGTAGTTTATCTCTCTTATTTGAAAGATTCCGCACCCTTGAAATGATGGCATATTATGAATCTACAAACTTTTATATGAAACCTGCATCATACAAGGAATATACTCGTAGAATGACTACACGAGAATATATGCTACTCGCAATTCATAATACATTCCAATGAAGTTCAAATACCTATCCTGCTTATTAATCACGCATTCATGAGTTGGAATGTTTATATACATGTCGCATACAGAAAACTGACTGAATAATGTCCTGATCCAAGTATTCTTTGGGTGCTTTAAAGATGTTTCGATTAGTAATTAGTAGCTAATCTCGATGAAGTATAACTATGATTGTTGCATCTATTGATTATTACAGTAACGAACGAAAATAATGGAAACGACAAAAGATGACTCCGGTACAATACCGAAGTCATCTTAATGGCAGCTTAAATCAATTCAAATACTTTTTCTAAACTCTAAAGTTCAGTTTAGTTACTACATTTTAAAAGTGTTTCGAAAAAATCTAAATTTGGGATTTATATAAAATTGTCGTGTTAGTAAATTAAAGGTTTTTTTACTCTACTCATTAATCAAAATTTTTAAAGAAGCACCATTTCACGAAATTCTTTTTTTATGGAATATCGATATTTTAGTCCTATTCATAAGAAATATTAATTAGTTAAAAATAATCATCTTCTTAAATAATTCAAATAGTATAACCTTTATTTTTACACTTATGTGTTACTATATACTAAATACTAAAATTAATTTAGTAATAAAAGGAGGTTTCATCATGACAAAAAATCTTGGGTGGATTTCTATTGGGATAATTATTTTTACTTTAATTACATTTAGCGTACTTCCAGTCAACGGATTTTGGGGAACAAATTATTTAATTGGTGGTATGCTGTTAGCTTTATTAACTGCTATGTTTAGTAAAAAAGGTATCGGAAAAAATCTTGCTTTTATAGCAATGGGTATTCTTTTACTTCTATTTGTATTATCAATTTTAGGATTTTTAGGAATCCTGTAATATTTTATTAAATATAAATCCTAGTACATTAGATGACCACTAATACTAGGATTTATATTTATATTCATTCGATTAATTAATTTGAGAAATTTTTATTTTTTACAGTTTAGTCAATGTAGCATGACCTGTCGCATTTTGACTGTAACTTGTCAATCGAAGATACAAATAATCCTTTTTAACTTTAATATTTGACTGATTTAACGATTGCCCTGGTTGCAAAAACCACTCTTTAACTGGTTCATCGAATCCTGCCACGTCTACAATATGAACACCCATTACTGCATTTGAACTTGTATTCTTAGCAGAGATTCGTGCCAGACCGTTTGTAAAATTCATTTTTGTTCCATTGACCACTCTATCTCCAATAGCGATAGAAATTCCGTTACTTGATACTAAAGCCTCTACATCATTTTTATTCTTTTCCATTTTTTTATCTCCTTCTCCTTTTTTTTATTAGCAAACAAAGCACATTACTGCTTCTACTACAGGTGTATTAAATGTTTTACCTGCTGCTTGAGCACAGTCACATAATCTTTGATCACAGTAACAGTTAGGGTAACTTACACCTCGTTTTGTATAACAGCAATCATGTGTTTTACAGCAATTATCTAGTCCATTAATTCCTTTTTTAGTTGAAGTACAAGCTGACGAACCACCACAAGCTTGACCACACCAAATATAACCTCCAGCTAAACAGCCATCAAAAACACCATTTGCCTCTACATCTCCATTTAACATTCCAGGTACATAATCTTGATAAAAAGGAAACTCACTTTCTTCTTTATCATTTTTTTCTTTATACAAGGCGATTAATTCTTGATCAAAAGTCGATTCTGAAAACTTAATATAATTTTCGCTTCGAGCAGTATAATTATTCAATGTAACTTCATCATTATCTTCGTTATAATATTCACCTACAAAAAAGTCATTTTGAGTCGATAAATCATTATTTCGATATCGAGTAATATAACGAATCTTTACATTGCTGGCCACTTCAAAATAAATCGATTTTGCAGTTACAACATCTTCTTCTTTTTTCGCATCAAACTCAATTGCTTGAATGACTTTTACTTCTTGAGGATTAAATTCAAATTTTTGTTTATGATTCATTTCTTCAATTAGATTTTTTAACTTCTTATTTTCTTTGATGTCATGTAGAATAAATTTAATTTCTTGTTCTTCTAACCGTTTACCGATAAGCATAAATTAACATCTTCCCTTCATTTTATTATCAGCTGATATTATAGAAAGAAGTTTATAGTAGAACATATACAACCTATTACATCTACTTTTTCTTATTTATTAATGTTTAAAGTCTTTCAACAAATGTCAGATCAAGTTTTTGTACTCATATTAAAAATATAGCCAAGCTATTCTCATTCAAAATAAATCAAAAAATGACTTAATCCGATTATGAACTGAACCCCGAATGATAAACACTTATAAAAAAGTGTATCATTCGGGGTTTTTCGTGTGCATACGAATCGCTATAATGAACCTATTCATTCAGACGGGAGAAACAACCATGAGTAAAATCACCTTCACTATGACTCAAATCAACCAGCTCGAAGAAAATCCGAACGTCGCTTCCGTATCAGAACGTTCAATCCAGTACACGGCCGAGTTCAAGGTCAAAGCTGTACGTGAGAATATGGAAGGAAAAGGACCTCAACAAATCTTCACGGAGGCTGGATTCGACCTGACGGTGATCGGGAAACGAAAAGCGCATTCCGCGTTGATTCGCTGGCGCCAAACGTTCCGAAAAGACGGAGAGGAGGGTCTCCGGAACGACAAACGTGGAAAGGCTCTGGGAGGCGGACGCCCGAAGACAGACGAGTCGATGGAGAGACGGTTGGCGAAGGCAGAGGCACGGATCAAATACCTGACGGCAGAGAACGAGCTCTTAAAAAAGCTAGAGCAGTTAGAGGGGCAGGCGAAACGTACGAACTGACACCAGCAGAGAAATATCAGGCCATCAACACCGTCATCCGCATCGCACAGATTAAGAATCTCGTCTGCCCACTATGTGAGATTGCCGGAGTGACCGCAGTGGCTATTACGCTTGGTTGAACCGTGCCGAGGCGGATTCCCTTCGGGAAGAGCATGATTATCTAGATGCGACACTCCTCAAGAAAATCCATGATAGCCACAAAGGCAAAGTCGGTTATCGGAGGCTGTACATGGAGGTGTTCGCTACCCTCGGTTTCCCGATCAACCATAAACGGATTCTTCGGCTGATGCGCAAATATAACACCGTGACCAAAATCCGGAGGATGAACTCTTATCACAAGCTCTCTCGGGCGACGCACGCCGCGTCGTGCCGAACCGATTGAACCGCGAGTTCCCGGCAGAGCGAGCCCGGGAAGGTATTCGTGACCGATATCACCTACCTCCCTATCGCCTCCGGCGAGAACGTCTATCTGTCTTGTGTGAAGGACGTCGCCACACGCGGGATCGTGGCACACCAATTGTCCACGAGTCTTCACATGGACCTCGTCTTTCAGACGATGAAAAAGCTCGAAGAGCATCTCCAAGAGAAGCGACATCCCGAGGCGATGATTCATTCAGACCAAGGCTTTCACTACACCCATCCGAGCTACCAGCGACTCATTGGCGACCTCGGACTGGTTCAGTCCATGTCCCGTCGGGGCAACTGTCTCGACAACGCACCGATCGAATCGTTCTTCGGTCATTTGAAGGACTATGTCACCAACCGTTCGTGCGAATCAATCGAGGAGGTCCGAGAGATAGTCGGGGACTACATCAGCTATTACAACTGCGAGCGCGGTCAATGGAACCTAAAAAAGATGACCCCGAAACAATATCGGAACCATCTGATCGCAGCGTAGAAAACTTGGTCTTTTTATTAAACTGTCCATTTTACGGGGCTCAGTTCATTAAAAAGGACAAGTCATTTTTGATTTATACTTATTTAAATAAATGGAATTCTTCTTTCAATCGTTCTCAAATATTTTATAGAAATCCATGTGCATATACTTAAATAGATCAAAGTAACAAATAAATTTATAATAATTATTTTGATGGTAAATTGAGTATCAAAATAAAAAATATGTGGCCATGGAATTAATTTCCCACCCGTCAACCCCTCTGATCCACAGTACATAATTACTATTAGTAAAGACACCTCAACACTTTTAAAAAGTATACTACTTAAAAATGAAGTAATTGATAGTATCAAGGACTGAGTAAATAATAATAAAAATAAGCTGATAAAAGAAAAACTTTCGCTCTTAATACAAAATATAGTAACTAAAATAATGATCAATAGTGAAAATAGGCTTATAAAATAAGCATTATATTTAGCAATTTTTTGACTTGGTAGTTGAATCATTATTTCTTCTGAATTTTCATGATAGAGACTGTACACTAAAAGTGACGACCATAATGAAATTGACGGAACAAAAATGATCTGAAGAACTAAAAAGAACTGTGCATCAAATTTAGAGTTATAGAAACCTAAAAGATAAATCATTAATGATAAAGCTATAATAATAGGAATATAAAAATTAAAGCCAATACTTTTAATTTGAAATTTCACTAAACTGTTCACCACCTAGCTCTTTAATAATAGATACATAACCATCTACAAAACGAGGATTTACTGCTACCGCGCCTCCTGGATTTTCTGTAGAAATAATTTTCACTTTTATTGTATCTATATTGATCTCATCAACTTCAATAACCATATATTTATTTAATATTTCATTTAAACTATCATGATTTATTTTCATTTCCCAAACTAACCCTTTCGCATAGCTAGCAAGCGCTTGGGGGGTTGATTCAACAAGTAATTTCCCCTCTTTAATGATCCCTACTTTTGTACATAAAAATTCAATATCTTCTACAATATGCGAAGAAATAATTACAGTTTTTTCTCTAGAAAGTTCCTTCAATAAGTTTCTAAAACGTATTCTTTCGTAAATATCTAATCCAGATGTCGGCTCGTCAACTATGATAATTTGAGGATCAGTTAAAAATAATTGTGCAATCCCAAGTCTTTTTCTCATTCCACCAGATAAATTTCCAACTTTTTTAGTTTTTGATTCAAGTAAATTTACTTTTTTTAGTACATAATCAATTCTCTTTGCTCTTTCATCACTATTTTTTAACCCTTTAAGTATTGCAATATGATTTAAACAATCTTGTACAGTTGCTTTCGGGTATAAATTAAAATCTTGTGGAAGATAGCCAATCAGATTCCGAATGTCTTTAATCTTCTTAGGTTTTATACTAAGATCATCTGAATGCTCTAAGTCAATCGTTCCATTATCAACACTAATAATGCCTGCAATAGCTCTCATCAATGTTGTTTTTCCAGCACCGTTTGGTCCAATTAACCCGTATATTCCTTCAATATTTAGTGAAACATCATCTAAAATACTTTTTTTATTTTTGATTTTTGAAATGTTTTTAATATAAATCATTTGTTACCTCCTGATTTAATCAATTGATTTTTTAATTGATACCATGTGAGTTCTTTGTTCATCATTAAATCGTTCCATCTTCTTAATAATCTTGCAGCTTTGTCATCATCACTTGTGCTAATAAAGTTGATTATTTCTTCAATATATTTTTTATTTTTTTTAGATTCATTGTCATATACTTCACTGATCCAAAAATCACCTTCCGAATACTCTTCTTTTGCTATTTTATGCATTTTATTAATGTAATTTGTTGTTAAGACATTAAATATGATTGGAATATTGTCATTTTCGGTATAGTTATTTTGTATTTTCCATGTCATAGCACCTACGAGTTGATATGAAATATCTTTGCTCATGATATCAAAAGTTAATTTATTGTGATGTTCATAAGGACTTACTAAAATAAATAGATTTTTGTTTTTTTGGTACCACATAGTTTCTGTAGGTAAAACATCATTTGCGCCTCTTCCAGGTACAATATAAATATTTTCAGGAAATTTATAAGCTTTTTTATGAAAAACTTGATTTATAAGATTAAATGTCTCTCTTAATTTGTCAATGTATTTAGCTATAGTCTCAATATTATTTTCCCAAGTAATCGGGTACACAACACGATAATTATTAATGGTTTTGTCTTTGAGCTCACCATAAATAATGTTTATCCCGCTATCACTTGTTATTTGATACGTATTATTGTTTTTTTCTCCAAGACTATCCATTAATTGAACGTTGCCATTCAATTTTAAATTGAACTTTATTTTTGATGTATCATACACTGATAATCGCGTATTTGAATTGTAAACACTTTTCATTGCAGGATTTACTGATTTTACAGGGTACCACGAGAAATAAAATGGTAAGTATGCATGTGATGCTTTAGCTTCCATAAACGGAGATGAACTACCTTTATAATTAATAACAATGGACTTTGTCGGTCTATCTAAGTAAATTTTTAAAAAGTCCTTATCTTGCTTAAATCTAACTACTTTTCTCTCCTCATCTTTTATAGAAGATACAGAAAATTGATGATATAAAGAAAAAACTTTTTCACCCTTTTCTTCGTCTTTAAAGTAAATCTTCACTTCGCTTTTTAACTGATTCTCAATGCTCAATTGAATATCGTATTGTTTAATGTCGTAATCAAAGTTCTTTAACGAGTTTACTTTTTCAGGAGTATAGTTGTAATAGTAATCCAACTCGTTGATATTTCTTTTGTTAAATTTTTCAGGTGTAATTTTTTCATTTTTTTGAAAATTTGAAAATCCTACTACTAACACCGGTATAATGAGCGTTAGTGCTAAACTTTTTTGGAATTTAAAAAACGAATACGAATTATTAAATAATTTGATTGCTATTAATAGAAACAGCATTAACGTCCAAACGTATTTATTTGTTAGATCTCCTTGCGGAAATAAAAACCCGCTTAATGCGTTGTAAGACATTTGAGGATTATCAATTCCAAGATGAATAAAGGCAGGGATCTCTTTCACGCCGAGTATATTAAAAAATGGTTCTAAAACATAAACGTTTGTAGGAGAAAGGACCAGCCATATTAAAATTAGTACGGAATAATTAATTTTACTATTTGAAATTTGTCCGATGTAAAATCCAATTAAAGAAATAATTAAATTTGGGAAGAACCAATACAGCATAATAAATTTGATTGAGTTAACGTAGATTTCTGATTCTCTGTATCCTGAAAAATAGAATATCATCAATATTATCAGTGTAGATCCTACTGAGAATAAGATGTTATTTACAAATACAAAGAAATAATTTGAAATACTTTTGACACTTATACTATTAGGTATCGAGCTAAAAAAGTTATTAATATCTTCTTTTGTTTCAGTAATTGCAGCATGATAACCTAAAAAAACAAATACTAGCATGCTCCCCTGTATTAAGAAAGACGACAATTGTAGAAAGTTCCCGGGGTTAGAGATCTCGGACAACGTGTATGTATAGATCATTATTGATAGATAGATAAAGCCAAAAAGTGAAGATACGATAAATAATGGATTTTTGTAATTAATCTTTGAATAAAATACGAATGAATTTATGATTTTCTTCAAATTATTCACACCTTCTATATGAAATTAGTATAATAAGACCTTTCTAATTATTAGAAAGGTCTTATATCATTAATCTGTAATCTTTACAGTTCCGCGGATATCTTTAGAACTATATTCTGCCCATGCTTCTGCGTAATATGTGGATGGTGCTGGAGAAAATGATGATTTTACCTCTGTAACAGGGCGAGCATAGCTAGTATGAACAGTTGGATCAGGTAAAACTACAATACTTTTTTTAGCGTATCCGATTAATTGGAATGGTCCTCCACCGCTATTAGTTACTGTCATACGTGACGAGCCATCGTGAATATTAATTTTTCCGCCCTCAGCACTTGCTGTATAGTTTAGTGATGCTGTAGATGTTGCTGCTGAAACACTCGTTGTTGCTAGTAAAACTGCCAATGCACCTAGTGCTAACATTTTAGGTGCAGTTTTTTTGTTGCTAACTGCTAAATTAACCATTTGTCTATTTCCTCCTTTTAGTTTTTATAAGAACGTTGTCTTATGTCTTAAAAAGAGGTAATTTATACGATAATAACAACTTGCTGATTAAAATGTCGTTTTTAATTTTTTATTACATTAAACTAATGGATTTGTTTCTTTAGTATCTACTGGTGAAGTTTTAGTCATTGCAGATTCAATTTCAACTGAAAGTTTCTTCTCATTTTTTCTTTCCTCTTGATCTAAAATAGTGACAGTTTCTCTTGAACGATCATTTAGCCACTCGATTTGAATTTCCCTTAAAAAACTAATCAATGTAGCCACACGATCTGCATACAAATTAAAAAATGGCTCACAAATTTTTAAGATAGCATGTATCACTAAGGCGGCAAAAAAATAGATTACAAAATATAAAGCTAATGTTTCATTAGTGACTTGCCCCTTATTGGAAAGAGTCGAAATTAAGGTGACGCCTAGAACGACGAATGGAAAAGCGACACCTAACTGTTTCTGATTTCCATCTCGCTCTTCAGTTAATGTTTTTATAAGTACATCAAGTTGAGCACTGTTAACTATACTTTCTTCATTTAACTGTTTTTTTAATGCTATTTTGTATTCCTCATTCTTATTTACAAAAAAATCTGTTTCTCTTTCTAAATAATTAAAGTAACGATATGTTCCTATCGCAAAACCAGCTGGTAGTATCCATGAGACAAGAAGTACAAAATAATTAGATAATAGTGGGATAAGAAGAATGCTCACTAAAAAACCACATAATAAAAGAATACTAAATAAAAACTCTTTCGTTTTAAATCTCTCTTTAGTCTTTGGATTGTAATTATTTTGATGGAATATAATCAGTTTTCGCATTTAATCAGCTCTCCTTGCACATGTATTTTTAAGTTCACATTTAAGTAGATTGTTTGACGATTAATTAAACCATCTATCATTCTGACTACTTGCACTCCTAATTGATGAATCGGCTGATCGATAGTGGTAATATCGATTGCTTCAGTAATCAATTGATTATCAAATCTGTCACAGCACATTTTTTTGGAATCTTTATCTTTAACAGTCTCGCTTGGTGAATGATTCCTGCTGCCACATAATCGTTTCCGACTAAAATTACTCTAATGGATATACTTATAAAATACATTTTTACGACTTTTTCCAACACTGCTATCTGAATTTCTTAAACAAAGCGCTACGCTTTGATATCTACTCTCCTAAAGGTGATTCATGGCTAGTTCAATTCCATCGGAATGATCAATGTATATTTGAGAATGATCTCCTTCCGACCACTCACATGATACTATCGAACCGAATTTACTGATTTCCGGCAAGGCTGATGCTGAAGTCACTATTGAAGCAACCATTAGCCCATCAATTTGTTTGTATCGTAATTGGTCAAACGAATGGCCTCTAAAACAGCTTCTCTTTTTGCTCTGTTACACAAAGATGATTATTTAGTACGCGTGGTACAGTGGATCGTGATACGATAGTTAATCAATCAATTTTTGTTATTTTTTCCATTAGACCCCTTTCTCGTGTCAATTTTTTGGTATTTTAATCATATCAAAAATGCGAGACACTATATCAATTAAAATATCTAAAAAACAATGGACGAATAACGTTCCGATACCACTTGATCCATTTAAAACGCGATACAAAAGACTGTACACTCTCCGCATGTCTTTTTTATTGCCAGCTTCCAGCTTGTTCGCTTGCTAAGTTTAATCATAAATTCATCATTAAGAACAGCAAGTAAAGAAGAGCATATATACAAAGCAAGTCCACAACTTATTATCAATATCCCAATAAAAAAATAATAATCAGCTAGTAGATCGATTCTCTGAATCAATCTCATTCGTAATATGAATATTTAATCCATCTACTAACAAACAAATAATGAAAATATGTATAAAACTTAACAGATTAGATATACCTTGTTTAATTAGACCATTGGTAAAAATCAGTTCACTCCCTATTGTGAACACTCAAAAACCAATACTCATTCCTATATTTCGCTCTAATGCGATATTCAGTGTATCT
The DNA here is from genome assembly GCF_018618725.1 of Exiguobacterium sp. s80. NCBI lineage: Bacteria > Bacillati > Bacillota > Bacilli > Caryophanales > Exiguobacterium > Exiguobacterium sp. s80. Next base: position 20,759 of record NZ_JACSMP010000010.1, read on the forward strand.
CAAGGTGCTATGTATACGTGGAGAGTGGAGAACATCAGAAGGAAAGAAAGTCAGACTACATGAGTTATACGATTCAGAAATCCAAAAATGGTCGCTTGATAATATTTGCGAGAAAGTAAGACAAGTTCCGGGAACGTTGATTAAAGCTGCTGCTGCTGGAGATATCACTATCTGTATGAATTTTGATAGCGAACATGTAGATTTGGAAGTTGTAAGAAAAGTAGGAAAGTTGATTGGCGCTCGTAATATCATTGCGATGATTGATCGAATTGATACGGCTACTATGTGTGGTCAAAATCTGAAGAAAAATGAGGATAATAATTTATGGTATCAAAGCAAAGGTTATATGGCTGCAGGATCCTAATACAATTGATCGCCTCATGCATAACATTCGATCGATTGGTTTCAACGATTCAAAGATTTGGAAGTTGACTTCATTTGTTTCACTTCGTGAAGCGCACTACTTGAAACAATTAAAGTCTCGAGAAATCATACCTTTTAGTTTTGTAAATGAAACTAAAATCAGAACACACTTTAAAGCCTCTAATCCTGAATTAGTATTAACATAAGCTCATTACCATTCAAAGGAGGTGATAATATGGATCGAATTCCTTATGTGGATACAGACTCTACATTAACTGTTAGAGTGGAATTGCAACATGCAGCAGATGTGTTTTTAATAGATAGCATCAACTATCAACATTATAAAAGCGGCCGACGTTTTAAGTACTTTGGCGGTCACCAAACAAAATCTCCAGTAACCATATCTGTACAAGGCGCTGGAAGGTGGTATTTAATCGTCAACGGAAATACAAGGTATAATTATCAGTTCTTTTAACAAATAATCTATAACTACGGTTTTCTCATAGAAGTAGACAGTCGAACGAATAAAACTGCCTACTTCTATGATTTTTCTGGTATTTCATTAATAAGTAATTTCGCTTTCGTTCCATCAACAAATCCGATTTTGGAAAGTAAAACAGAATCACTCTCATTAGACTTTGAATACAATTCTTCGATTTTCTCATTCCATATGGTGTGATCTTCATCAGTCATCACCATAAAAAGTCTTCTCATAAATAATAAGTGAATTATTAATCTCTTATCGTAATGAAATCGTCTTAGTTCTTCTATGTACAGTTTGTCATTCTCATGTTCTTTTGGAATCAAGTTGAAATTAGTACCGTAAATTTTACCTGTATGCGATACTACGTTTCTTAAGTGTCTTAATGAATCAATCCAGCTTGCTAATAAATCGCCTAATAGCCTATTTTCTTTGGCATTCGAAGTCATTTTTCGAGCCACAAGAGTTTTATACTGAGGAATCAATAAGCTATAGAATGTTGAAAGACTACCTAAAGTCATTAAATCAAACAATAACCAGACTGGTGTAGCACCATAATTCTGTTCATGATGTTTAATCGCTTCATGCTTTTGTTTATTAGCTTGGATCGTTTTATAGAAATTTTCATATAATTTATTAACTCTAACTACTCTCTCCTTCTTAGTTCTAGAACGTTTCCCTTTCTCCTCGAAATAAATATCTTCATCTAAATAAAATTGAGCAGGTTGAAAATTATCTGATTGATAATTTTGAGCTAATATATCGATAATGGAAGACCGCAAGAATACTTCTAGTCTAGAAATCAAGTCGTGTAGCCAACTTCTTAAGTAATGATCGTAACTATAAGTTGCTTTCACCGCAGTAAAGCTTTTTTCAATGCCTTTACCAAATAAATCATTTGAATAATATTTGAACGTGTAATAATTTACTTTTCTTAAAAAATCCTTACATTCATTCTCTTCTTCCAATGTGAAAGACATATTATCTCTTTTCAATTTTTCAATCATTTCTTCTATTGAATAAGGAGATTTCATAAGAAGCTTTGTTTTTTGTGGTTGATCAAAATAAAAATTAATTTTGTCAATGTCTCTTACATCGTAAAGCTCATCTGTATAAAATAATTGTTCAACATCTACAAATTTAATTTTTTTGGAATTATCCATCTTTAAAAAACTCCGCCTTGAATTTTGACATAAAAAAAGGCCAACTGTGTTTCGCATTGTTAAGAGGCGTTAGTTGACTGCTGTTACTTTTATTATACTTTTATTCAATCAAAAATCAACTGTTTTATTTGTTAGATACTTTTTACGTTCAAAAAATTGTGTATTTAAAATCACACTATTTCTAAGTACATAAAATTTTAAGCTGTTCATGAGATCATAATAAAATCAGCTATTTTAAACTAACCTTTTATTAGCATACACTATTATTAAACTTCTAGAAAATAAAAAATAGCTTAATTTTTTGACATCGAAATGTATACTTTAATTTATCTTATCATTTTTTGATTAGATATTTGAATTATGCTATTTTATATGCCTTTGTATTCTTTATTAATTTCTGTTTGTATAAATAAATAAGATTCTTATGCACAAAAAATGTACAACCCTTTTCATGAATAGACTATGATACCTATTTATCAGATAAGGGGAATTTTATAATATATATTCACATATAGAAGATAAGTAATTTTGGTCTAGTATCAATAATACATCTACCGATCATTCAAGTAACATTAAAGAAACGGTGCTTGTTTCCTTTATCAAATATATGAAAGACTCACGGTACCCCATATTATCAAAGATAAAAAAATCATTTGAAAAACAGCTCATAATAATTAAAAGATCGCATTTAGATTTACTCTTATTGGTCTATGAATTAGTTGGTAAGGTGGTCGTTGATTTCGATGTTTTGGCTGACCCATTTGACTTTGTGCAAAGCAATATAACTTCTGATGATTTGAATTCAGTAAATTCCTGAATTTATTCCCCATTGCTTCAACGCCATATCTACCTAGATCGCCCCAAGCTAAAAACACAGTATCAGCCCACTCTATCGCTTCTTCGATTGCCTTCTCATTAATAGTATCATTGATAAAGTGATCTTCATTAAGAGCTTGAGAGTCGGGATTGATAATTGGGCTCATATTGACAATTGTAAGACTACCCGCCTTAAAATACTTTTGCGCATATTTTGTCATAAATGTTACTGTTGGATCGCTAAATCTTTCATTAGCATGACTAGGATTCATCATAACTACGCTAACTTTCTGACACTCCTCATTCGTCTTCCACTTAATATGTAAACTATATCTTTTTATCCCGTCTTTACTAAAAATAGCCTTATGTTGCGCATTTTGAATGCTTAACTCCTGATCCTTGCTTTGCAAGTCTATTTCAAATGTACTTCCTTGTTCATGAATCCATTTTTGTAACTCTTCGTAAAATTTAGCTTCTGTCATATTATTAGATAATCGAACAGAACCCTCTAATAGCAGCCGATTCATCATTTTTCTCCTTTGATTACGAACTATCATAATATATTAATATTTCAGTTGCCTTAAGAATTTTTTGATTAAATAATCCCTTTGAGATTACCTATAATACAAAAGAAGCTTTTTTAACGGTATGGAAATTCCGCATTGCTTCATTCTGCCAATTCTTTGATCATATAGTTTTTTTATTATTTCTTTGCTTTGAGTAATGCTTTCGTGATGAATTCGTTTATGACAAACTGGGCAAAGCATTACAATATTAGCAGTTACATCTAAGCTATACTCGAATTCGTCTTGAAACTCCATTGGTATTAGATGATGTGCTTCGACATAATTTTTATTTGTCACTTTAGAAATAAAGTTCTGGTGTAATGCATCGTATTCACAAGTATAGTCGGAAGCAGTTAAAGCCTTTTTGACAATAGATTTACTTCTGACCCACTTTTGATTTGATTTCATATTATTTATTCTGATCCGTTGAACTGGAATATCTTCATCTTCAGGATCACGATGTGGCAGTTCAATACGTTCCATTGCCTCTTGATCCTCTAATTTGCCTAGGGATGTAAATGTGATTTCTTTGGATAAAAGTAAGCACATCATATTGTAAAAATACAAAGTGTTAATTATTCTTTTAGCATTACTAAATTTGTTTAGATGAATGCCAGATTGTTGAACCTCCTGAAGGTTAATAGGAATAAATGTAGCTATTGAAGAAGGGAAAAATCTATAGCTACCCGTATAACCGTTTTGGGTTGGAGAAGAATATTTAATTACTTCTTCTAAAACGGCAGAAGCAATTAAGTGAGAGTTCCACTGAAATAATACAAGCGATCCCCGTTCTATATTCATTCCAGTTTTAAATTGATACAGTTCAGAAGGGAGTGTATGTTGAAACCATATTTGAACTTCTGCAGTAGTTTTATCTCTAAATGTTAAGTCTTTATTAGACATTGGTAATATTCGAATGCTATCGCCTTTTGAATACGGGAAAAGATTTATTAAATAGTATGGATTAATCCTTACTTTTTCTGTTCCATAAACGGTTTTCCAACTTGAGTTATTTCTATTAGCATCGTTAGCTAAACGTGTAAATTCGGAATGCAGGTTTTTATTCTTTAAAATAAAGTAATTCTGACTTTTTTGTCTACTAAATAAGCTAGTCATTGCATAGTTAAAAGAAGCGGTCTTATAACTCCCTCTAGTTAAATCAAAAAGTTTTTCTCCAATTTCTGAAACTAGGTATTCATTTTTCCATAATCGCTTGTCTTCTTTAATACTACTCAAAAACAATTGAAACAGTGTGTCTACATTCGACAATTCTTATTCACCTCAACTTACCGTGTATTTTAATACACTTATAATACCCATATAGATTAAAATAAATTGATAACTTAGACATCTACCTTAGCTTGAATAACCGATGACATGCTTAGACACATCTTCAATCGTTTCCAAGTCAATTAAATCAATATCTAAAATGTACATTGTATTTAGTCTTGGATTAAATATTCCTAATTTGGATAGTCCATCAAAGCGGTCTTTAAGTTTTGAACGACATCCCATTAAGTAATAGATCAATAATTGTAGTGTATGGTCAGTAGTAGGGCTACTTTTTAAAACTTTCATTTCCCATAGAGCATGCGGAGTTAAATAGTCTGCATCCCCATTAGTAATAATATCTGTATAACCACCCTCAAAACTAATTCTTTCTTGGTTCACCGGTCCATACTCTTCAAAAAAATGAAGGCTTCTCGCTACCATTGTTTTGATATTCTGAATCGTTGCATCGTCTGGATTAATCGTTTGGACAGGTACATACGTATGTTTTCCAGCACGTGCTACGCTCTCATACCCACATAATCTACACGCATTAAAAATCGATTCTTCATCTAACCCGTGTATCTCCGATCGTAGTTCTCCTGCGTATTCAAGCTCTTTTATCATCAACGCTCCAGATATAGGGGAAGCAAAGGCTTTATGATCACCTTGACAAAAGCGAGTCAAATAATCTACGACAATGCCAATCAGTGATGGATGGATGTTCTCATTTAAAGACAGCTCAATTCCATCATCAAAACATCTTCTATTAAATGTTTTTGGAGGAATATAACCACCTCTGGGTTGCTTAGCAGAGTTAATTTTTTTTATATCTTTAATGCGTTGTGTGACGGATACCATATATATCACCTCAATTTAAATATAGAGACAATTTATTATTATTTATCTAATTCATCTCTTAATCATTAGTATACCGATTACTATGCAATTTGTATGGATAATCCTTCCACCTCGCCTTTTTTGGCTATAGGCTGTGTTTTATTAATGCTCAGAACACGATGAAAATGTGCTAGAAGTAATTTCTACGATAAACAAAGAAATTACTTCTAAACTGTAGATGCTCCGCATTTAAAATAAATTGATTTGTATACGTTCGATTTCGAAACGCCATTGAACATAACACCTACTAATTACACGAACTTATGTAATCTGCCCTTAGTAATCAAAATGCAGCTACTTATTCTTATAGTCAGTTTTTAGCTCGTTCTTATGATAATTTCTTTTAGGTTAATATGTTGAATTAGCACATGATATACTGTCTATAAACATTTAAGTTGAAAGAGGTATACATATGTCATCCAATGAAATGAAAAATAAATCGTTCCGTCTTTCTGAAGACGTTACTGACAAAATTGGTGAATTAATAAAAGGACGCCAAATTACAACCAATCAGTTATTCGAAGAGTTTATTGTACTCGCTGAACAAAAGAAAATTGATCCAAAGCTCACTGAAGAGGATGCTGTATTAGAAGCATCGCTCAAACAGATTACGCTTCTCTTTCAAGAACGTGCAGCACGTCTTGAAGCGTTCCAACACGAAAATCAACGCATTCAATCTCGTCATCTAGAGACAGTCACTAAGTTAGAGTCAGAAGTACTCCAAGCAAAAGAAAACTTAGAAGCAGAATACGTAGAAAAAGTCTCTAATCATCATCAAGAACTTCAAGACATGAAAACAAAACTGGAACAGACAGAAAATGAATTAGTTCAGGCAAGAGATCAACAAGAAAAAATAGAAGTATCTAAAAAAGAAGAAATCACATCATTAAAACGAGAAGTATTTCACTTAGAAGGTAATCTTACTAAACTCGAAGAAGAACGCGATCAATTGTATCGTCAGAACAAAGCATTAACTGATCGAATTGATGAATTAAAAGCACGTACCGAGCGTTCCGAACAGTTAGAAGAAGAAAACCGAAAACTGTCGTTAGCGCTAACCATTGCGCAACGGGATCAAGAATCATTCGAACGACGCCTTCACGAACAAGTTGAGCTAGCTGTATTACGAGAGCGTACACAATCATCTCTCGATAGTGAAAATGAGTAATCGATTAAGCTGAAATTATCAAAAGACCGTTCTACTGAGATGTAGGACGGTCTTTTTCATCTAATTACGTGCGTAAGTATTGTTCTAAAGCTGCTCGTATGATTTGATCCGGTTTCATGCCTTGATCTTGCGCTCGCTTTTTTAGCGTTTGGTACAATGGATCATTTTTATCGGAGAAATCTACGTGTACGCGTGCTGGTTTTGGCTGTATAGGAGTTGCATCAATCACGCTTTGTTCTTTACGCTCATTCAGCATTTTTTTCACTTCACGTAATTGCTCACGTGTCATTTCATAGACCGTGAACTCCCCATCGTTCGTCGTATACTTTCGTTCTTCTAGTAAGGCGACTTTTGGATCCTCTGGCCATGTTAATAGTTCAGCTAATTTAGAAGCACTAAAGTCCTGTTGAATCGCCTTGTCTAAGATAGTTGGTCCAAATACATTCCAAAATGAAATAAAGCGATTGACTTGAGGATGAGACATTCCGATTCGATTTAAAAATTCTTTCCAACTTCCTTGTTCCTGCTGAAACGCTTCTTTAGTGTCAGCGTCACGGAATACTTCATTCGCATGTGCTAAAATACGACACTTTTCAACAAAACTTGTCGCTTGAATCGTATCAATATGATTGTAGTACTGAATAATACCTTCCATGTCTTCCGGAAGACGTTTTGATAGCACGCGTGATAAGCCGATAGCTGGAAGCGACTGATACGGATTTGACATCGCAGGCGCAGCAAATTTCTTCACCGCTTCGACTTGCTCTTCCCGTAACGCTTCTGTTCCCTGTTCTTGAACCGTTGTTTCAGCTACTGTGCTCTGAAAGCTTTTGAATGTTGCTTGTCCTTTTTTACGTCGACTGCTCATAGGGCAAGTACCTCCTCTGCTAACTGTAAGTAAGCATCTGTCGCTGGACTCTTATGGTCAAGGACAGGACGTGCTTCTCGTTGTAAGGATTGAATTTTTACGATGTATGGGATTGTCGTTAGTACAGGAATTCCAACTTCTTCCCCTAACTCCTTTAACTCGTCCACAGTCGTCATATCTCCTTTAGAGCGCGCATTCACCATTGTTGGAATAAACGCTGAGATATGAATATCTTCCTTGTATCCGTGTCTCATTTCTTCCAATTCTTCTGGAGCTGTGTACACAGCATCCATCGAAAACTTCTGCATCTGTACCGGCATGACGATCCGGTCCTGCGCAACAAGAGCACAACGAGCGTACGGGTTTAAAGCGGATGTTGATCCCGGGCAGTCAATTAAACAAATATCAAATAAGTCCTCCAGTCGCGTTAGTTCTTCAATCAAGCGGTATTCGTACCCCATCTGACTCGTCAGTCCTGTAGGAGAAGCAGAACGGCGCGTGGGTACGAGGTGAATGATACCTAGTTCATATTCACAAGTGACAATGACTTGTTCAATCGGTGCATATGAGGGATCGTGCTCTTCAATCAAACAATCGAGCAATACTTTCCCATCGTAATCATCGGTTAAGCCAAGTCCATTCGTTGTCGAAGCTTGGTCATCCGCATCAATGACCAGAACGCGTAATCCTTGTCGAGCATACGCATGGGCGAGGTTAATCGTGGTCGTTGATTTACCGACGCCACCTTTTCGATTATATAAGGCAATTTTCTTCACTGTTCCTTCTCTCCTTCCACGATTTCACTATGATCCTCTATAATATCCCGCTGAATGGTCTCTTCAATCATTTTTGAAATGTATTCACTAATGCTAAGTCCTTTAGCACGCGCTAGCACATGAATCTGTTCTGATGTTTCTGTCGGGACTCGTGTAGAAAGAACAGTCGAAGTCGCTTCAAGTGAGTGAAATGATTTTACTTTTACTTTCGCTGCCTTTGATCGAGTAGCACGAATTTCTCGTACTGTCGCACTCTCTAAAGACTTTCGACCTTCTTCTACAGGTAAACCATTTAAAACAACGTCTTCTGGATCATCGACATACATCAGTTCGAATACTTTGGAAGCCGGTAACGTTTGGAGTTGTTCTTCAAATGGTTCTAGGGTGTCAAACGCTTTAACATATCGGGAGGCAAGTGAATTTGACATGTTAACGACTTCTAAAAACGTGCGCCATTCTTGTTGATCGTGCATTTCAGATTTAGCAATCGACAAGCGCTTACCAATCTCGAAAACAGAGATCGTTTGAATCTTCGCTAATTCTTTAATCTCGACTGCGAGATTTTCTAAATCGCGGGAAACCGGTAACTTCTGAACGACAGAACTCAGATCAGTCAATCCACTCCGATAAGGATGTTGGTCTTGTGGTCTTACTTTATGAATTTGTTTATTCCGCGCTTTCATGTTTCGGACCTCCTGTCATCAAAAGTGCTAGCTCACGAAACGGCTGTGCCAGTTCCATGCCTTCTTTCGACTTGTACTGTAAAACACTCTTTCCGCTATCTGCTGCCTTCTCAATAAAAGCAGCACGTCGTACAGAAGGCAGCACATGTAATTGTTCTGTTGTTGCCAACTGCTCCATCGCCTCTGCGTATTCGCGATCCCCTTTTAAACCAAGATCGATTGCGACTGGCATAATGCCTGTTAGCTCTAGCGAAGCATTATAATATTTCTTCACTTGTCGAATGGTTCGAACCGTACTTCCTAACTGATCAAAAACGAGCTTTTTCGGCATAAATGGGATAACGACCTCGTCTGCGCATGATAAGACGACTTTAGATAATTCATTGATTGAAGGAACTGAATCAAGAATGATCCAATCAAACTCATGGGCAAGAGGAGATAGTAAATCTTTTAATAGAAAAATCTTATCTTGTTCAGAAATTAAATTGATTAAACGTGCATTTCGTTCATTGGAGGGAAGAAGACTAATGTTGTGTTTTTCATCATCAAATAAGATTTCTTCAATCGCTAATCCTTTTGCTTGGACGTCGTACAGCGTCATGTATTGAATCGTGTCCGACTCTTTCAGCATTAGCTTACTTAATGATCCCTGCGGATCTAAGTCAACGAGAAGCGTCCGATATCCTAGTTCACCAAGCGCATGACCCATATTGAGCGAACAGGTTGTCTTACCGGATCCTCCTTTTGATATGTAAAACGTCATAATATTCATCGTCTCTCCCCTTTCTTCATTAATCATGGCACATGAATATCATAATTTCAATGATTATCGATGATCAAAAGATAATATGAATGCAATCCTATGTATACATTATTAAATAAGCTGTAAACATTTCGACATCGAAATGTTTACAGCTTATTTAAGTTTTCCTACTTAGATGTTTTTATATATGTTTTTAAAATGCTTCTCCCTGTTTTATTCTTCATCATAATAATCCGTGATCTACCATATTATTATCATTCAACACATTGGAAGAGATTAAAAAGATTAATAAAGAATTAATAAGAATTAGAAAAAGACTTCACTACCTCAAGCCTTTAATACCAACAAAAACAAGACATTTTGCAATTTGGGAAACGAACAGCACAATTTGTAGAAATTCAAAGAGTATTGTTTTTTAAGCATTCATTTAATGATTTCGTTCAGAATCTATTGAATAAGCAACTCAACAACCTGTTTTTATAACAATAGAATTTGTTTTTTTTCCTAAATCGTATGGCATATTGATATTGTCCTTGGATGGATCAATACAATGAGTAGCATGACGATGAATTCGATCAAAAAGACTTAAAATGGCGCGGTTTTGTTATCTTTTCACGACTATTTTCAAAAAAAAGCATGACAAATAGACCATCATGCAATGGCCAATTTTTCCGATACGACTCGGAGTCGTTCATTTAGATAGAGAATTGGTGATTCAAAGAAGAGGCGATAGAGTTCTGCATCTTCAAGACGGTCCCCGTATTGGTAGAAATCGTTTCGAATCGAACGAATGACTGCATCACAGGCAGCAAATCCGTACGTATCACTCAACGACTGCAGCGATGTTTGCGGAACTTCCAGTGCATCAAAATTTACGTAGTCACGAGCGACTTCTCGAAGATCGAACCAACTGATCAACGTACGCGCCCGTTCCGCTTCCCGGATACGCTTACTGTTGATCTGGTCTTCGAGTTTCACGTGAAACATTAAAGGACGTGTTACGGTATGTATGCGCTTTTTAAGCGAGACATTCTCTTTAACAGCAGATAAGAAATCTTTCGTGTTCTCAACCAAATGCACATTAAAGAACTGCGATAGTTGATCGAGCAGCCCTTTTACAGCCAAGCGATGTCCACAGTAACGCGGTAGGAATCCGCGTACTTCATCATAGGTTAAAGTTGCTTTCTCCTGAGACTGGACATTCACGTCCCGCTCTACTTGTACAAGAGCACGTAACGCGACGCGAAGGATATTCACATGCTCAATATCCATCAGTTGGCGCACCATTTCACACCAAAGAGACGTATAACCGGTCTTCGATGTATACGTACCACCTTCTTCAAAAAGATCACGGTAGTTTTCGAGATAATCTACGAGTTCAATGGTGACGACTCCAGAGAAATGAATCGAGTAGCGAATAAGTCCAACTGATTCAAAAAGGCGTAGGTTATTGTGTAACGATCGAACTGACGTACGCGCATAGTGAGCCAATGCTTCACTTTCCATTAATGAGAGAACACCTTGATCATCGCAATGAGATAAAAGCGTCAATAAATGACGAATACGAGATTTTGTCCACTTCAATGCTAAGAAAGGTCCTGGAATGTTATAGTGATGCTGTTCATATAAGAAACTGTCTTGACGTTTTGTCCAACGTGTTAAACCGCTCATCGCGATCAGTAATTTATTAGCGACCAATACATGACGATTTTCATGTTGAAATGACATACCTACACCTCCCCTACTCTGAACTATTATTACTAGTATCCTGTTCAGAAAAGGAACTGTCAAAACGCGGTTTCGGTACGGTCAAAAACGACCAATGTGCTAAAAACGTTGATATAAAGCCGTTTTCAAGTATAAAAAAGATGTCATTTCAGTACGGTCAAAAACGACCAGAATCTCTGAAATCCTTATATGATGCGCTTTCTAGAGGTTTTTCTTGGGTAAATTCATACATGAAGCGATGCAATATGTCATTCTGGTACGGTACATAACGACCAAATGATTAAAAGTGTCATTTCAGTACGGGATAAAGAGACTAAAATGTTCAAAAGTGTCGTTTGAGTACGGTATATGACGACCAAATGGATCAGATAACCGCTTTAAAATAATTTTTAAAAATTCTTCTAAAGTGCAGAAGTGTCATTCTGGTACGGGGAACAACGACCAAAATTACAAAACTGTTGTTTTGGTACGGTGATCGGCGACCTAAATACATAAAGTGTTGTTTCAGTACGGTCAAATCCGACAAAAATGCTAAAAATATAAGAAAAAGTGCTGTTTCAGTACGGTGAATAACCTCTGAATTTGAAAAATGGTCGTTTTACGACACGATTCGACATGTACGATCAATAGATATTCTGGAGAATAAGACATCCAATTAATAAGTGAGTTCTTACAACAAGGAAAAATGTAGAAAAATTAATAAGAACAAATGTTCTTATTTTGTGTTTGCTACTTCATATACTACCATCTATGTTGGTACTACATTACAGATCTTTTGAAATGATCGTTTGTATAAATATATGATTGTGATTGTCGAAGTTTACATGAGCATGGCTGAGTGCTTGATGCTACTTATTTTTGATTAGTGTATTGCTGTTAAAGCGATCATAAAGCGACCATATTTTTCAATGGCAACATGACACGATTGCTAATCTCGATTTAATAGGACAAAGACAATGTAGGCTAGGCATATGAGAAAAAACGCTTATTACTATCATATAGTTTCAAGGAAAATCATAACTAGTATTTAAAAGAGCGTACGAGATTCATGATCTCATACGCTCTTTTATTTGAATTTATGAAGAATGGAAGAAGACTACTTTCTATTGATCTGTTCGATATTCCTTATAGGAGAAGGGCATTGCGGCGATCATCATGTTCCCAGCGTTCCAAGGGATGGAAGTATAAGAAATAGTAGTCACCGGACCGATGCCAATCTTGAATGATAAAATCAAGTTCTTTGATACGATCCAAGTTAGTTTCAAGCTCTTTCAAGTTTTCTGCTTTTCGACTCTTATTAAATCGAATCGAGTGTGTAAACTGGCGCCAATGCCGTTTCGCGGGCATTGCTTCGTTTAACTGATACGAGTTAAGTCGTTCCTTTTGAAGTACAAAGGATAAATGATAAGCGAACGTTCCTTTTAATCGCTCAATCTGTTCTCCATAGATACTGATGATCTGTTGTTTTAACAAATCATCATAGACTTCCTCTGAGACAGTGACAGTAATTTGCGTGTCCCGTTTAACAGAAGAAGCATTACTAATTTTAACAGAGGAGAAGAGACCGAAGATCGAGAGATCCCCTTCCTCATTTCTAACAGCTACGCGATAATAACCGAGTTTTACAAGACGTTGGGTTGTGAGGGTATAGCTTTTTCCGCTATCGTTCCCATAAATCTTTTTAACAAGTTTTGAGATTGGGAAGACGATCTTTCGACTCGTTTGAAACGTCACATCGCGATATGACAGAATCTCGTTAAAGGCCTCAAAATCACGAGCATCAAGATCCGGGACTTTTCCGTCGAGTTCTGCAAGAAACTCGTTACTGACGAGAACCGATAAATTCGCCGGGATACCTTGTTTGTATTTAGGAACGACAGCAGAGAAGTCGTGGAGATCAAGAGATAAGTCCGTCAACATACCTTCTCCTTGATGAAACTTTTCTGTCGTATTTTTCATGCGATCAGCGATTCCAAAGAACGGTACCGTAATCGAGGTAGAAGTGGCAACATGTGCCTTTGGCTGCGCACGTTTCAATTCTTTCGCAACCTCTCCGATGACCATTAGAATATCAGTCCGCATCGTTGTCGTTTGCTGGTTCTTCGTTTTTTGTCTCCAATGTGGATACGTATGAATCAGCAAGTTATTATTTTCAGCCCATTCTTCAAGTTCCTGTATGTGTTCTTGCATCAACTTCTCAACACTATCAGCGGAGAACTTTCTTTGAAAGCCTTCTTTTCCCGCAATGTCCCAATACTCAAGGTACATTTTATGAAGGCCACGTAGTTCTTTCATCGGACCTTTGTTCTCAACATAGTTTTTTACGGCTGCCCGTACCCAGCGCCGTTTTAATTTCTTAAAGGAATAATAACGTAGCTTTTTGTAAACATCTTCTTCATTTTGAAATTCATAAAATTCTTCATAAAGTTGATTGACATAGCATTCGACATCAATGATATCGATGGAAATCAGTTGTTCGGTAACATCGTTCTCGAGCAGTGTCTTTGCTGCTTGAGAGACAACAAGTTGTCTATGTTGGACGGATGAGGTAGAGTCCATAATGCACGCCCCCTTAATTCGATATAGCTAGCATAGCATGTCTGAAGAGGAGTGGGGAAATTAGATAAAAGTGTGCGCCGGCGCACACTTTTTAAAAGTAGACATCGATTTAGATCTATCTTACAGTGTTTAAACTTTAGAGCGTTTGGTCGTTATCCATCACGAAGACTTTTTCCGTTATGAACGATTGTATTAACTGAAATAAGAAAGTATCTGTGATATCCTCCAGTGTAGAAATTCTTTTCAATGGAAGTTGACCCGCTAAACCATGCATCCGTTCCTCATTCCCAGCCCACCAACGCGTGGCGACAGCTCCCGGAGAGATACAATTAACGCGAATGTCAGGTGCAAGTGAGATAGCAAGTGAGCGTGTCATCGTATGAATGGCTGACTTAGTGGCTGCATAAGGAATGGAAGAACCGATACCGTTCACTCCCGCTACGCTCCCAAGGTTGACGATTACACCTGTGGATTGTCTTTTCATATGTGGTACGACTGCTTTCACACAGTGGAACATGCCCTTTACATTAACAGCAAAGAGAGAATCCCATACCTCTCCCGTCACTTCATCCAGTTCATTCATTGGAATCTGTGACGTGATGCTTGCATTGTTCACCAAAAAATCAATCTTTCCAAACACCATGAGGGTATGAGTGACCATATCCTGAACTTCGTGTTCTAATGAGACATCTGCTCGATAAGGAATTGCCACATCACCATCGTTCATAATTTTTTTTACGACCTCTAATGCCCCTTCTTCAGACTGACTGTAATTGACGATAACATTTACTCCTTCGGCGGCTAAACGGAGCGCTGTTGCACGCCCTATACCGGATCCAGCTCCTGTCACTATAGCTACTTTATCTTTCAAATTCATTGACAATCTTCCTCTCATCCTATGTGATTGATATCATTATGCTTCTATTCGAGACGAGAGTATAATTCTTGATAATGAACGGGATATCACTACGAGTGATATCAGAAAGGAATGATGCTATTGAATACCTAGGATTTATTGATTTTCAAGCATGTAGCAGATCTACATTCGATTTCGAAAGCAGCTGAGAAGTTGGGTTATGTTCAATCGAACGTCAGTCAGCGGATAAAGATTCTTGAAGACGAGCTAGGTGCTCGTTTACTGATTCGGAGTAATCGTGGAGTGAAATTAACAGAAGAAGGAACTACGCTGTACAAATATGCTGAGGATATCCTGAAGTTGATGCAGGATGCGAAATCCGCAATCGATAAAAATAAATGGAGAGAATACTTGGTCATAGGTGCAACACAGACTGTATCGGCGGCGTTGCTTCCAAAACTCTTTTTGCTCTTCATGAAAGAGAACAATGACATTGGTATGTCGATGAAGACACAAGATAAGCAACAATTGCAAGAAATGCTCTTCTATGGTGAAATTGACGGCATGTTTGTCAACGGATTATTCGACGAAGAGCGCTTTGAGTCCGTACATAGTTTAACTGAAGATATAGTAATCTTGTCACATCAAGACTTCAAATTTGAAGAAGATGGATGCCCGACGCGCATCGTCAATAGTGATACTACGTGTACGTACCGGAACAAAACAATTGAAGTCGCGAAGGACAAGGGATATACAGATCCTAGAATAATAGAGTTCGATACACTCGAATCCATTTTAAATGCTGTAGAGTCAGGAATGGGCATGAGTGTCGTACCGAAGCGGATTTTAGATAATCGAAAAACGATACAGGGAATCATCCAATCTGATTTATCTACGCCTGTTCGAATAGAATCTATAGTTAGCCTGAAAAGGAAACGTAGCAAAAGTCTGCAGAAGTTCATTCGCTTTATAAAATCATTATCTCTGAACGTATGAGACTAAGGTATGATCATGTAACATAGAGAACAATTTAAAATTGAAATTCAAAACTAAGCATAAGAAAGGTAAGTCTTCCTCAAAAGTGAAAGTGAAATAACAAAAAGTATGCGCCGGCGCATACTTTTTGTTATTTCACGTACCATATTAAACATAAAAAATTGATTTACCACGAGGAATAGCTGATGTTTAATTTAACCTTCGAAAAGAAACGAATAGTCATTAATATATCATTTATTCTTTAATTGACTGGAGTGAAGAGGTTAAAGATCATCATCACGATGTTCATAAAATATGATGAGAAAAGTTCAAGGACGGTACATATGAATCAAAAACCTTGAATGGATAAAGAGGTTTCACGTGAAACAAGATAATATTAACTCTAATACACATTTTTTAATGAGATGATTTGATCGTTTGAAGAACGAAGTGGATTGATGGAAGGTGAATGAAAGGGTCCTCCGATTAGCTACTTGAGACATAATTCATGAGTCTTTCAGAATTACCATAAATTATGTAATAAAAAAGTGTGCGCCGGCGCACACTTTTTGGAATGAATAAGACAACAAATTGATAGAGATAAAGAGGTAGAGATTTGATCTGAAACCTCTTCAATAGAGAACGTATGATTGATATCTTTTGTGGTTTTATTCATCGTATATCAATTTTAAATTGTGTACATAAATAAAGTTAAATTAGAATAAAAAGGCATTTGTGAAGTTCAAATACGAAGGAGAGTTTGTTACTGACGTCAGTTCCAATCACATGCATTTCCATCGTTATCGCGGTCTAAATCATGGGGATCAACTGCCGGACCACCGGCAGCTAGATAAAAATCTTGAGCGGCTTGGGCGCTGGAAAAATCACCACAGTCGCGATCTGCTCCAGAAGGATCGTATTCAAGATCAGTTGCTACTTCTGTATCTGTTTCATCAACGTATTCCTCATCAGATATACTCTCATCTTCATTTATCATTTCGCTGCTTGCTAAAGAGGCTTCGAGTTCGTCGATTTTCTCTTTTGCAGCACTGTGTTTCGCCTCTTCTTCTTTGAGTTTACTCTCTAAAGCAGTACGTTTGTCTGCTTCTTCCTTGTAGCTTTCAACGGTTTGCAAACGTAATTCTTTTTCTCGTTTTAACTCCTCTTTCAATTTTTTCGTTTCTTGTTGCTGCTCTTTTAGTTTAAGTTGCGTGTCCTTTAAAGATGTTTCTAACTCTTTTGACTCTATTTTTATTGATTCCAACATCTTTGTTTCCTTGGTAGAAGACCCGGCTTCAATTTTTCGTGGTTCATTTATTCGGTCTACCATATAGATAGAAATTGAAAAAGCAATGAATACACCTAGCCAAACGATAAAGGTTGGGTACTTCACTGGATTTCGAAGCCTTGGTTTAAAGTAAAAGTATAGACCAATTGCTGAGATGAATAAGCCAATGAGACTCCAAAAGGTGATAGTGAAGAGTAAAAGATAGACAATAGCAATCACGACGAGCAATAATACTTTTCGGATATTCATAAGTTCAGCTCCTTTAAGAATATTTGTAGTTTTATTGTACATATTTACAAGGGAAAATAGATTAGGAATTTATAGTTCTTTTCTAAAATAAAAGCTTGTAAAGCTCGAATACTAACTTGAATAAAGTATAAGCAATTACTGATCAAACATAGTTGATAGCTTTTAAGAGAATAAACTTACATCAATCTAAGTGACTTAAAAGTAATCAGAATAGGCTGTATTTCGCAGTCGATACACAAAGGACTGTCTATCAGGAAATTGTGAATGACTCGGTAGAGGAAAAAATGATTCATAACTTAGATAATGAGAAAGGCATCTAACTTATCAAAGAACTTAACTCTTACGTAATTGTGCAGAACTCCAATGCTTGTATGGGAAAGAAGATGAATCGTTGATTGAATTGGTACGTTTTTATTCAAAAAGTAGTAAAAACGTAAAATAGAGTGCGTATACTTTAAGACGAAAAAAATTAAATATAAACTGAAGAGAGAAGACGACATACTTACTACTTAATGGCCCTCATAAGATGATTACGCAAGATAAGCTTTATACATTGCAAACATAAATGATTCGGACTACTAGATCACGTAATTGATCAGAAATATCGAATCGCTCGTATATTAAGACATCATTAAAGAAAGAAAAAATGATAATTAATATTGCCTAGTATAAGATGTGACCGTAACAAAGTAATCCGAATTAGATAATAATCCTATTTTTACGCTCGATCTTTAAAGAAATACTATTAACGAATCGCTTTCATCATCATTGACAGGTGTTCACAAGACTACTAAAGTGAAGGTAACTTAAATAGAATCACTAGGGGTGTTATTAAACTGAGATGAGTAGCTACTCAAACCCTTTGAACCTGAACTAGGTCGTACTAGCGTAGGAAAGTGTAAACTCTGATGAACAAGCGGAGACGATGATGTCGCTCTTTGCTATGTGGTTATTTAGACGTGCGCAACTTTCCTTTTGGAGAGTTGCGTTTTTTGTTTACTACTTCGCTATTTAAGTTGCAAAAATGGATGAGGGAGTGGACAAGAATGAGCAGAACAGTATTAGTGACAGGAAGTAGCCGAGGACTTGGGGCGACGATTGCAAGGGTGTTAGTGAACAATGGATTTAAAGTGGTGATTAATTACTACAAAAGCAAAGAGGCGGCAGAAAAACTTGTGAGCGAACTAGGAGCAGAGAATGCACTTGCCTTGTATGCCGATGTTACGAAGCGGGAAGATGTTGAGAGCATGATGCAATCCGCAACAGCACATTACGGTCAAATCGATGTTGTCGTCAATAATGCATTAGTAGATTTTAAATTTGATCCGGTTGCTCAAAAATCGTTCATCGATTTAGAGTGGGAAGATTATCAAAAGCAACTGGATGGAACGCTAAAAGCTGCTTTTCACACCATCCAAAGTGTCCTACCACAATTTATGGAACGAAAGAGCGGTAGTATCATCAGCATTGGAACAAACCTCTATCAAAACCCCGTCGTTCCTTATCATGAATACACAACAGCAAAAGCAGGTTTAATTGGTTTCACACGCAACCTGGCCGCAGAACTAGGTCAATACGGTATAAACGTGAATGTCGTCTCCGGTGGGTTATTGAAAGTCACAGATGCGAGTGCTGTGACATCCGCTGAAGTATTTAATCTTATTGCTCAATCGACACCATTGAAAAAAGTGACGAGCCCAGAAGAAGTGGCTCAACTGGTTGCCTTTTTGGCATCAGAAGCAGCATCTGGGATTACCGGTCAAAACGTAACAGTCGATGGTGGGTTAACGATGAATTAAAGCGAGCGTTTTAAAAAATTCTCAGCTTGTAAGAGAAGGGATTCGTGAATAGAAGATGACGAATAGAAATCAGTTAAATATCGGCGTTTTGTTATATGGTTGTGGTCATCATCAAGCCGCATGGTTAATGCCTGATTCTGCGATTAAAGAGATCGGAGAGAGCCGCTATTATCAGCGTTTGTCTCAAATAGCGGAAGCTGGATGTTTAGATGCAGTATTTTTTGCGGATAATCAATCTTTTCCGGCTAATAATGCAACTGATTTACCTGCCTTTTGGTTGGATCCTTTAATTAATCTAACGGCTATTTCTCAAGTGACGGATCATATCGGATTAGTTTCTACGGTATCGAGCACGTTCTCCAATCCGTATACAGCAGCAAGGCAACTTCTAAGCCTAGATCACGTGACGAAGGGGAGGGTAGGCTGGAACTTAGTGACCTCGATGACGGATTGGGAAGCGTTAAACCACGGGATGGATGCACTTCCACCGAGGGAGGAACGGTATAACAAGGCGAACGAATTCGCAGCATTGATGGAGAAGCTATTTTTATCTTGGGATCAAGCGGCTTTTCTTGCGAATCGATCAGATAACCAATTGATTGATCCTGAACGTATACAAGTTATCGATCATTCTGAAGCCTATTTCAGCGTAAAAGGTCCTTTGTCTACGCCGCGTAGTCCCCAAGGAAAGCCAGTAGCGATGCAAGCGGGGGCTTCTGAAGAAGGGATTGCCCTTGCAGCCAAACATGCGGATGCCGTATATTCTGTGTCATGGAATTTTAGACAAGCCCATGCTTTTCGTGAAAAACTCCATAAGAAAATTACACAAACTGAATCACCAGATCGAAAGATTAAGATATACCCAGGCTTAGTAACGTATGTTGGTAAAACAAGAGAAGAGGCACTAGCCAAAAAAGCCGAACTAGATGAAAAATTACCGGTTGAAAATGCGTTGAAACAATTGAGTTTCTTTTTGCAGCAAGATTGCTCCACATGGGATCTCGAAGCAAAGATTCCGACCTTACCATCGATCGAGGAATTTTCCGGACCCATCGGACGCTACCGAACGATTCTAGAGATTATCGATGATACAGATCCGACGCTCAAAGAACTATTAGGCTATTTAGCAGCAGGAGGAGGACACCTGACATTGATTGGTACTCCGGAAGAAATTGTGGATCAGTTGGAATTTTGGTTTAACGAGGGAGTAGCAGATGGCTTCAACTTGATGCCGCCGTCACTACCGTCAAGTTTAGAAGATTTTGTAGACATGATCATTCCTGAATTACAAAAAAGAGGATTGTTTAAAGTGTCCTATCAAAGTACTACATTTAGAGAGCATCTAGGTTTAATCGATTAAATTAGATGAAAAGTTTAGTTAAATTCCGAAAAGATTTCGAAGAAAGCCTTGAAGATCAAATATGAATCGGCGTGACTTAAGATTTACGAACTTTAAGATTTAGATGAAAGGAACGATACAAATCTCAGTGTTGCAAAATCTCAAATGGGAAGCTCAGCATCCAGAGGATATTGAATTATATCGTGAAATCTCAGAGGCGCGATTATCGCGCTGTAAAAATATAATCACACTGATTTAAATGTTAAAAAGCGACATTTGTAATATGATAATCACAATTTTTAAAATTAAAATGCTATATTTTTCTTATACTAATTAAAGGGGGAGTTTTGTTTGGCTGGTACTTTTGACTCTTTGAATTCAATTTTTTACTTGTTAGTTTTTCTGGTTTTATTAAATGTAATCTTCTTGGTTATTCCATCTAAAATTTCGTCTTTTGTATACATATCATTTAATACAGTAGTCCTCGCCGTCATTTCAATCATGTTGTTTTTCAAAGCGGGTTCTTTAACTGATGATCTAAATAAAGATGGATCAAGCGTGCCATTTTATTTAACTATTATCATTGGAATTCTTGTTATTATTGCAATTCCATTAGGTCTTAAAAACAAAAAAGTGAAGAACTCTTAAGTTCTTCGCTCAGATTGTAGACAAACCCTCATTTCGTGATCGGAATGAGGGTTTGTTGTATGTACTCCCTATTAAAACGTATTGAAGACATGGATTCCCAAGGGAATCCCAGGACCAATTCGCAAGCTTTTTGAGGTTCAAGGCAATGAAAGTAAGCATCGCTTGAAGCGTCGTTTTTTTCAGCCCTCGATAGCGGCTCCAACGCATGCCATGCTTCTCTTGGGTGTCTGTGAATACACGTTCAATTGTTTCCTAGCGTTTTCGATACAACTCACGATTCACAACTGTATGTCTGAGGTGCTCCACTTCATCCATCGCCTCTTGCCAGAGATGGCGATGGATGACTTTTCTGTGGTCGCGACACTGTGTACATTTGGAGAGAAGAGGACATGTCTCGTATACAAAAGGATTCGAGACATATTCACGGTACCCGTCTCGCGACGTCGTTCGGTAACGGAGAACTTGATTGTTTTCACATAAATAACAGTCATAATGTTCGTCATAGTAAAAGTCTTTTGTTTTTAACATTCCTTTCACCCCTCTGGGGCGCGTATAAATAACTTGTTTGAGAAGATGATGAGCAATCCAAACATTTTCTTAGTCGATTGTTAATTCTAGAAAGTGCGTGATTTAATTCTGTCTTGTTGATCATTCCGAAGTTGCTTCCCTTTGAGAAGGACTCACAGAGAAGACCATTGTCATTCTCGTTGCTGCCACGTTTCCATGAAGAATAGGGATCCGCGAAGTACATCGGGATTCCCAGAAAATCCCGTATCCTTTCATGACAGCTGAACTCCTTACCCCCGTCCGTCGTCATGGTTAAGAACGTCCCCGATGGGAGTTCGATGCAAGTTCCTGTGTTTGTTAAAATACCTAAAGAAATAAATCTAAGACCTAATAGTGATGATGTTGTTCTTACTGATTTATGGAGTTAATTTTGTGGTATGTGCAAATTCTTGATTGAATTACGTATTCGGTAGCAGACTTAGTTTGAACATATGCAAGCATCGAGCGAATTATGAACCTAAAGATAATTTTTTTATAATACATGTTATGAAGGTGTATTCGACTATCAGCTATTACATCTTTGTTCAATTGGTTCTATTAATATCTTTTTTCAATATTTGCTCATACCTATTTTTATCAACAGTGTTTCAAAGAATGCTGATAAAAGAGGACTGGGATTGATTGCATTACCTTAAAATAAATCTGTACAGTTTTCAAAACTTCAATCGTATGGTAATGCTTTAACGTCAGCTTTTTTTAACTGTTGAAGATACGCATTCGTAGTCGTGATAGATTCGTGACCGGAAAGGTTCATGACTTCATATAAAGGAATACCATTCGTTAACAGATTTGTGATAAAAGAACGTCGAAACCAGTGCGGTGAATTTTTTTGTGATGTCAATTGTGTTGAGGATAACTGGGCAATAAGTCTTAATGCTTCGTACGAGATAGAAGAATCTTTAGAACGAATATTAAAACAAATATAAGGATTCATTACTCCTTCAATTTGCATTAATTTCCTTAGCCGGTCGATGAGATGGATTGATTTTTGGGATAACGGGATGCGTCGCCACTTACCACGCTTCCCCTTAAATTCAATGTAGTTATTAGTGGAGTGTTCTTGAACCTGGCTGAATTGCAGTGCTAGTAATTCACTGGCACGCATCCCTGTCGTCAACAACAGATAGCCCATTGTCTCATTCCGCAGCTGCAAAAGCTCGCGATGCTTTTTCTGTTTTACCGTGTGACGGAAGGCGAGAGCGATCGCTTCCATCTCATCGAAATCGATCTCGCGACGGAGCGGCTCCGGCTTCATCTGGTCCTTCACCTGTACTGACAGATCACGCGCGTGATAATCATTAACGTGTAGAAAGCGCAGGAAACGCCGCAACATGGCGTTGCGTCGTTTGACGGTCCGCGGTGCATATTGGTCATGGACGTCTTTTAAGTACTCGTGCAGGTTGAGGATCGTCAGCTGCTTGACGCCCTGTGTCTTCGTCACAAAGAAGCGGAGAATATAATCGAGATCTTGTTTGTAGGCCCGCTTCGTATGCGGGCTTTTTTGACTATAAATCGGAAACAACTCCGTCGCCCAGAACAGTTCGAAGATCTCAAGATCGCTCAGTGCTTCCATATTTAAATGATCGTTCTCAAGCACTGCGAGTAGCTTTTCCCGGCTATCGGCAAATGCCAGTGCTGCTTCTTCTTTAATCACGATTTCGTTCATTTCTTCTTCGTTCATCAACTATCCTCCGATCTCTCTGCTCAACGCTTCCTCTTTTGACACCTTTTTTGTTCATTTGCTAAGTAAAACACCGATTATTTACGTATTACATTCAATTATGACTGATATACATGCGTATTTAAAATGTAATCGAGTAATTAGTAATTGTATTACATTATTTATCCATATTCAGTATAACAAATAACTACTTGTGATAACAGGTAATTATCACAAGTGAATTAGAAAGAATATTTTAAGGTGACATAACACGTTTATTGGTCAGATGTAGTGGGAGAGTACTTCAGGA
Organism: Exiguobacterium sp. s80; assembly: GCF_018618725.1. Taxonomy (NCBI): domain Bacteria; kingdom Bacillati; phylum Bacillota; class Bacilli; order Caryophanales; genus Exiguobacterium; species Exiguobacterium sp. s80. The sequence goes on from NZ_JACSMP010000010.1 coordinate 44,553, forward strand.
GGGCGAGATAGGGTGACTTCATTCCCTCAGCTACTATTCCCGTCCTGATGTATTTATTGTCTCATAATTTATAGATTTCTTCTTTTATTGAGATGGATGTATAGTATAGACATGACTGATCCTTTGGATAAACGAGGCAGACGTATAGGGGAGGGGATATACAGATGACCTTTCCTTCTCAAGAAAAGAAGGGGTCTCTCGCCTGCTTCTGAAGTGATTGAACTTACGAACTAGAGATGTAATAATGTCAAGATTTCTTTTGCTCTAAAAAAGTTTCCAGCTTCTTGTCTTGTATCCTCTTGTTCTATATCTTCCTAGCGTATGTGTTTTGATTATCCTTTTTAATGCCATCGATATGTGTAAGGTGCTATTGACAGTAGTAAGATATTGAAGGAATCCGTCTATCTATATGCGACGAACTTATTGTCAATCGACACCGACTAAGGCATGCCTAGATTCGTTCATGGACGTGATTCACGACGGTCTTCAAGACCTCTGAACAAAATCATTTAACCGGAAAATCAGGGCTAAGAATCACTGAATCTAAGGCTGAATGGGGAGAAGATGTATTGTCATCCTCTTTTCATTTATGTATGGTTAGTCAAATTTGTGTCAGACCGTCTTCCATCCATATGCGGGAGAAAGAATTCGCCGATATTTGGTAAAATGACGATGATTATTCCGTTCAAAGACATCTGCATAATGTTCAGACGTAAGATTTGTCGTTCAACTTTTATAATTGGATAGTTCCCACTTCACAATAACAGAGGCACAATGTATTTGATAGTATCGCTCCATCGTTAAGTAAAAGGACGTCATGACGACGTCCCTCATTGCGTGTCTATTGATCGAGCACCGAGTTTTGATCATAGATTGTAACTCCTTTGATCGGTGCCTGTTTCCGGTTCGCATATCGAGGATAGTTGCTATCATCCTCGACAAACGTCACGGGTACGTAAAAATCAGATGTCTTTTCTTTCACGATACCAATGTAAATGTATCGACCAAGCGCTTCATCATAAATGAAGAACTTAATGTTGCGCATGTCACCCTGAGCAGTACCTTCACCGCACTTCCCGTTCTCCAGCAACTCCGGTAAGAGCTGGAAGCACTGGATCCGCATCCATCGTTTACGAAATTCTTGCGGGTTCATTTCTTCGAGCATCTCCATCGTGAAGCTGCCATCGAGCATGCTGCGGTACAAGTTCTCCGCTCGATACTTCTTATCTTTCGACTTGATGATGTGTTGCAGACCAAGCAGATGCTTCAGATGACCTTCGTCGAACTTGATGCGAATCGGCGTGCCTTTATGTGCCACGTCGAGATGCAAGATTTTTTTAACGAGCATATCGCGGAACATCTGCGTCAGCTCTTGCAATGTGACGTCCGTTTTGAACGTCGAATATTTATCATTAGTCATGATCAATGACCTCAATTCATTTAAATTCTACGCAAAAAGAGTGACTCCGCATCAGCAGAGTCACTCCCGAGAATTAAACGTAAGGTACGACTGGACAATCACCAGCCGGGATGGTCCTCAGTATGTTTTATCAGCGCGTTAGACGTGCTGCCCCTGGGCGGGTCCGGATAGTACCTGTATCCTTCTACAAGTATATTACCCCGAATACGAACATCAAAACAAGCGAATTCGCTCATTTTCTGTCCATTTTCGACAATTTTCTGTCTAAATCGGACGTTTTCGTGTCGTATTCGCTTTCGACGAATCCGCGCGTTGTGCGGAAATCACCGTGCGTGACGGACATATACTCAGAATACTTTCGATACTCCGATCATCTAATCGAACCTTACTTTTTCTTCTTGGTAGTTAGTCTTGCGTAGCGTGATGGTATCCGTCTTGTAGTCGAGTTTCTCAACATAGGCATCGAATTTGAATTCGATTCCGTTGTGATGCGCGACGATCCGGAGGAGCCCTCTATTAAAGATGGCATCATTCAACACATTCTCAATTTGTGGATCTAATCGCTCGTCGTAATTCGGGACATCCAATTGATGTACTTCCCGGTAATACTGTTTGAGTATCGTCTTGTGTTCAAGCGTGAGAAACGGTATCCATTTTAAGTTGCCGCGGTCGACGTATCGCGTCATTATGAATCACTCCTCTGGGTTTTGAAAAAAGGAACTTACGTTCCTATTTCATGCCCTGGATTCATGATCCGCAATCTCGCTCTTCACAACGGGTACCTCGTCGGGAATGGCGTCAGCACTGCGTTACCTTGTACTTACATTATGAAGGATTAAAAAAGTGAAAGCTAATGACTAGAACGTTTTCAAGAGACTGCTAACAAGGCTCTGCATACGGTTTGATGCTCCCAGCGTCACATTTTATTGATTTTTTCGTTTTTTGCGTCTGTTCCGAACGAACTTCGTTCGAATAGGATGACTCGGACCATTTGATCAGGATGGTCCGAGTGTTGCGTATCGGCGTTTCGCCGCTACACCGTAACATATAGTAAAAGATACGATTTTTTAAGTGAGTTCACCTTATATTTAAGCATGAGGGGTGAGCTCGGTTGTCGCAAGATCTACTTTGAAAGTAGATCTTGCGGTGATTCGACGGATGGCCGATCCAGACGTTTCACCTCTGTAACGAATGATGTGTTCATTTCAGACGACATGAAGCAAATTGCCTGAAACAGTGTTGTACTACTTCGATTTCAAAACGTACTGCTTATCCGACAAAAAGGTCTCACATTTCAGACAGCGGATGACGACGTCATGCCATCCTTAAATTCTGAAAAAATCACTCCAGTTGGAACATGTTTTTTATTGTACTACATACAATAATTTTGTGGATGTCGGACAATGTCTTGCGAATAGATAACGGAATGCATCAAATGGCGGAATTACGTCCTCTTATGTTCAAAAAAAGACATCTTTCAACGGTCATCGTACGGACGAATTGATCCGTCTCGAAGTAAAACAAATACTCCAACCAAGTCGAGTTAACGCAATCCATTAACCGTTCCCCTGAAGAATCCATCATGTGTACATCATAGATTGAATTATGACAGGTTCGCGACCGGAGTTCGACTCATTGATGAACGACGTCGAGTAAAGAAGAGGTGATCCGCATTGCGTTTCGTTGGTATTGCTGACATCATCGAAAAAACGAAGTAACCGGCTTGACCGAACATCCTCAACACGAGTTATCGCTTGCCGTGTGCCCTTCATGACTCTTATTGTGTCACAGGGTCTAAAATTCAGCTCGAACATTCTGTTTTGGCGCCGAGATCAAAAACGATGAATTCGTTGGTATGGCAAGGAAATATGGTATCCGAATTGGAACAAGTACTTGGCTTTCCAGTTCGTCTTATCTATGAGTTCTTTACCTGGAATCCGTTGTTGTTTAACCCGTTTACTTCATATATCACCATATAAAAGAAACCCAAAAAATCAGTATCATGATGTGGAAGAATCCGCTACCGGTCAGCTGAACCGATGGCGCCTCCACAAGAAACATTTAGAGCATATATGAGAACTGTGACCGCGAACGGCTCGAAATGCGATTCACAGTGTAAGAGTTGTATGATTGTGACGAAATCGAAGAATCTCCCGATTTGTAGCAAAGTGGTTCTGCGGCTTTAACGAACCCATTTAGCGGTATTCGTTGCTTGTTCGTCAGCCGGTCAGGTGCGAATTGTGTTTCGAAACGTATGCAGATGCTGGACTGGGAACTCGAAACAAAAGGCCGCCGCGTGACCAAAATGGCTTGTCACCCCCGATACTACCTCATCGAAACCATTAGAAGTTTCAAAGTCAATATACTTCGCAAACTTTATGAAAATTCCGCTCAGACGTTCGAGCAGTTGGGAAAAGGTGTCTGGTGATTTCCCAAAAGAGCACTCCCTTTTCTCCCTGTATTCTATACATCGCCACCCTGAAAAAATTCCTCTTATATGATATCTATTTTTGGGAAAATGAGCAGATGCAACGGGAGCGTCGACTTTTTTGAAGCATGCTCTCCTCGTGTACGTCATTGTGTCATGATATTCGAAAAAGCGCTACTTCATTAGGAGAGATGCCGAAAAATGAAACGTTGATATTACTAGAGAAATTGATGCCGATGCTGAACGATTTAAACGGCGAGCGTGTTTCTCCCCCTACACCCGTACTTGCGAAAAACGCGATAAAAAGGACATTCGTTGACGAAATAATGTATTGGGAGCGATATCTTTTGTTCGATGCCCGATTTTTCGTCGTACGTCCCTTGGTGTTCGCGACACTCGGATAGACTTTGTGACCGTTCCGTGATTCGTCTCGTTAACTGTGATTGGAAATGTGAATCACACTAAAAGGAGGAAGCATCATGAACAACACGAAGCACAGCAATTGTCTGCTCGAAGCACTCAAGGCAAAGCTCCACTCCCGCGGCAAAGGAAGCGGTCGAGAAAATCCGCGCCGACATGATCGAATCACTCCGCAGTTTTCCGGCACTCGTTCGCAGCCCGATTCAACATGAGGACTTTGTCTCCTACAAGATGATGATCTACCAGCTGAACTCGTCCGAGGAGACGGAGATCGAGGAAATCGGCAAGGTCGTTGGTTACAACCTGTTCATCAATCATTTCGTCGTCTATTTCGGACCGGACAATTTGACGAGTCTCGTCCATCCGAACGAGCTGACCTTATATGAAGGAAACGAGGTATCCGATGAGATGGCCGGCTTCGCGTTCGCCGATCGATACGACATGATGTTCAAGATCTATACGCCACATTACGCCGAGGTGCATGCATGAAAACCGTCCATCACCCGAGCGTGTTGCCGTTGCGTGGCAAATGTGTCAAGACCAGAAAGTGGAGATACGGTGCCTTCATCACGTCGAACACGGTCATCGACGATGAACATCCGCGTGTCTTCTTATCAGACGTCGATCGCCATCTCGAGATCATTCCCGAGGAGGCAATTCGGAATTTTACGGCCGTCTCTCTATTGGACAGCTTATTGGTCGCCATGTCGATTAATACCTCCAGTTTAAATGTCAGTGAGTGTGTTGTATAGGAAGGATCGAAGATCGTTTTCCCCCAACGCTCATAGAGACGTGACCACTCACGGACCAGGTTACGCGCTATTCCGAATTCTTTCGCCACACCTCGGTATCCATCTCGTCCCGTCAGATAACGCTCAGCAACCTGGACTTTCAACGACTTTGTATATTTGACCATAAAAAACACCCCATAAAAATTGGATTTTTATGTCCAACTTTTATGGGGCAGTTCATAATCGGAGGGCGTTTCCTCTTATTTCTTTTTTCGTCCTTTTCATCTCGCAATGTTTCGTAGGTTGCAACGAGCTTCTCCAGGTCTTTCTTGCTGACAGTGATCGTCACGTTCCAATCGGTACTGATCGCCAGGTCATCCTTCAATCGATCCAACGCTTCCATCGGTCGTCACTTCAGTATCTGCAATCTCTCCATTCGTAAGTGGTTTGTCCCTTAACGCCTCGATTACGTACTGGCAAAGTAAGAGTTTTCTCGTACGAAAGTGGGGCGTATCGGAAGGTTCATGGACAACGGTTATGTTATTTGAACAAGTGACCCTGAATTCCTTCACACGTTTTGCCTCATCAAATCGATTCATGTGTTCCGAAACTTCTTCTGTGTACTCGACCCGCACCAATAGCTCAGGATTGTTGGTTTTCCAATTCTCTTCTTTCAACATACTTCGTTCTAGGAAGAACTGATGACTCAAGACTCGGAAGATTTCCGGCAAGCGGATCCATGCATCTTCTTCTTTGTCCAGATAACCTATATGAGTCGCTTGGGTTGAGAGCGGTCTTTGTATTGCACGTTTTTCTTTAGGTCCAGGTTCTTCCGCTAGCTTCCCATGATTGTCTATACACATCAGTAACAGGCCATCTCGTCTGCTCGGATTGTGCGTGATTATCTTGCTAGTTAAAGAATACCTTGGGAATCCCCTATGGTGCGAATTGTAAAAGCTTTCGTCCAGTGTAGAGAAATCGGCGTCCTCATCTGATTCGAATTTCAAGTTGTGATAGTCACGTGCATTTAAAAGTTGGAAGCTAAAGGCGACGTTCGTTGCCGTACCCATCCCTTTGTTCACTAAAAGAAAACTGCTCGGATTGTGCCTTGCGTTCAAGTCTTCCGTCGTATGAAATTTTGCATTATAGGAAAGTGGACCAAACAACGGGACATAAAAGTCCCTTTTTTTCAAAGTCAAAAAAGAACCTTTTTCCACTCGGTACCTTAAGATGTTCGCCTCGGCTTCTGTTTTGGCGATTTCTAAAGCGTCGCGCGCTACCACAACAGACTCTTCGGCCGATGTAGCAGATCGCTGAGAATCTTCTCGTGCGGACTTCGCCGTGCTCAAGGACTGCAAACTGACATAAATACCGACCGAAACAAATAAAACGGTCCCGCTCCCGAAAATAAGCTCGAAGTTTGACGGGAACATATAAAGAAGCATTGCTGTCGCAATGATGATAATAATACTGAGAACGACAATGGAAATGTTGAATGAGTTGTTCATGTTTTGATCTTTTTCCAAATAAGACACCTCTGTTTTTTTACTAATCATACCAAACGACCGAAAATTCCCATAAAAAAGATGACGGGTGCCATCGTTTCATTTTTTCTCTAATTTAATTACTGCCTTCTCTTAATTTGAATTTCCGTACTTACTTCCATCCCACTCGTTCGTACATGATGAGATCGTACCCATGTTTTCTTAATGCGTCGTTACGAAGATCCCCATCGTCATAGCAAGTCTAACGTAGAACAACGTCTTTACAATCTTCGGCGAAATCTCCGTACTCAACGACCAGGTGATAAACATCTCTTCGCGTTGTAGATTACTCATAATATTTTTATTCTAATCGACGACCTTCTTAATTCCATCGATTGAATCAACCACGAGCCGTACCACCTTCGTTCAAAACGACACGTCTTCCCCCGTTTTATCTCTATCGGACTATTCAATCATCTTACCCCAAATCTTTCAAGTCACTCTCCGACTTAAATCCGTCATCCAAATCAACCCTCTCTCCCCTAAATAAGACAATGACACCCATAATCGCCCTACATATTCTATAATTATGGTCTTTTTTTATATCGTGTATATTCTATTACGTACTTTGGACATATTTTTAAAATGTATCTAAAAACACTTGACAAGAAGGTCTCCTTAAATAAAAAGAAGCACCTCGCGAAGGCTTCCATCTTATGCAATCACCTCGCGAACAATGCGCTGAAGGTTTGCCTATAACCGGGTTCGTCTCTGTACGTATGTACCAGAGCAATCAATAAGTCGTAGGTCTGAGTGTTGGAAAAACATCCTGGGACACCAGATCAACTTCAGTGATTATAAATTACGTATCTTCAAGTCACTGAGTTACCTATCATAAATTACTAAAGTGATTTTATAATTTCAAAAATAATAAGACTTCAGATTAACTTATTAATATTTTTTAATCAACTAAAAGATTAGTGTTGTTCAAGTATCTTATTTTTAGTTGAAGAAAATTCTATAAATTAAGTACTCAAGATGTAACTTATAGGTGTGATAAAATCATAGATGTAGCACTATCTATGGTTTTATTTTTAAATTAGCTTTAACGATAATATAGCGAGCAGGTGACTTTTGATGGGAACAATTGAGTTGAGTACTTTAATAAAAATGTTTGGAAGTAGGTTTTTTTCTTTCATGTTACCTAAAGTAAAAAATTCAAAATATTTTCGAGATTTACAAGAAAAGTGGAGAAGAGATAATTATGCTGAAAAAACAACAATGATGTTTAAAGCTGCTGTTGACGATGCGAAATCTTCGATTGAATTACCTGATGAGTTAGTGTTTCGATTATTAGATGATCCAATTAATAGAGAAGAAGTATTCCGATGGATCCTAAAGAATACATCTGATGATTTTGACGAAAAAAATCTAAATTTCGAACCCTATATAGAGAATTTTCCTAGATATCAGGATTTAATAAAGCCTTTTTTTGAGGTTATATTTTTAAGTTTATATGACTATAAAGAAAAACATTGGGACCCAGAGTTTTTGGAAATAATCAACAAAATTGACGGTTTAGAAGAAAAACTTGAAACAATAAATTTTACTCAAAAAATGACACTAGACGTTACAAAAGAAAATAATTTACTTTTACAAGAAATTTTAACACCGGTCGAATTTAGTGACTTGAATGACTTAATGAAATTAGGAAAAGTAGTTTCTACACGGGAAAAAGCTCTTGAAAGACTAAAAAAGCCTAATTTAAAACGCAGCGAGATTATGCAGTTAAATTTAATAATAGCAAATACTTATATTGAAAGTAGAAATAATGAATATGCTGTAGAGTATTTATATACCGCAATTACAAATTGCGATAGTGAACCTAAACGAAATAGACTAAAAGCTGTAATATATTTATTTCAAAAAAACTTCGAACAGGCTAATAAATTTATTAAAGAAGCTATTAAAGTTGATGGATTTTCTAATGAAAGTTTAAATATACAAATCAATATATTTATTGAACAAGGTAAAATAAATGAAGCACATCAATTGTTAGTAAATAATCCAAAAGTCGAATTTAATTTGTTGAGAGCTAACGTACTGCTTAATTTAAATAATTTTGATGAAACTATTGAAATGGCTAATAAGATGTTAAAAACAGATCCACTAAATGTCGAGTGGTTGATTACTAAAGCTGAGGCATTTATTTTGAAATTTGAATATGATATAGAATCTAACAACATTTTTAATTCCGAAAAAAATATAAATATTGTTATGCCTATACTCGAAAAAATTGAAAGTGAAAATAGTGCTATTACAGATAGAGTAAAAGAATTAAAAGCGAGCTTGTTATTCAGAAATTCTCAATATTCAGAGGCTAAAGTCCTTTTAGAGGAAATTTTTAAATCAAAAAAGAATTTTTCAAGTACTCTTTTTAATAATCTTCTATTAAATTGCTTATACAGTAATGACTGGGGAAAAGCAATCAATTTGTTACAAGAAAAACAGTTAACAGAAGAGCTTTCACAATTTGATATTCTTACATTAGCTGATGTTTACATTCGAACAGGAAAAGGAGAAAAAGCTATAGAACTTTTAGAAGCTAATGAGCCTTCTTTTTATGAAAAAATAAAATTTCCTTATAATTATTATTTTTCTTATATCAATGCTCTTATTTCACTTTTAAAACATCAAGAAATTAAATCTTTATTTAAAGATTTAGAGGAAAAAGAAATTAGTACTGAATCATTAAATATATTAAAGGGATTTTATTCGTATAAAAATCATGAGTGGGATAATGTAGTAAAATACATGGAACCTACTATTGAGAGATTAGAAAAAGATGAGTTGTTAGAATGTCAAAATTGTTTAACTACCGCTTATATCAATTTAGGTACCAAAGAAAATCTAGTTAAATTGAAAAAAATAATTTTAAGCATTACTCATTGGGTCCAATTTGAATTCTTATCCGATAGATATGTAGAAGCATTATATAAATTAGGGGAATATAAATCAATTATTGAACTTGAAAAAAAAATATCTTCCAAGTCAATATTTTTCTTAAATATTGTAGCTTTAATTTATTATAGAACTCATTGGTATGAGACTGCACAAAAGCGTTACTTATCCTTATATCAACGTTCAGGATCTTTAGATCATTTATTACGCTATGCAAATTGTTTGTATCGCTCAGGAGATATTAATGAGTGTGTAGAGATACTATTTTCGGCAGAATTAAAAGTTAAAAAATCTGGTGAGATTGAAGATTATCAGTTATTAAGCTCAGCTTTTTTCGATGCTAAAGAATATCGAAAATCAATGGAATTTGCCTTTTTAGCCTTTTTGTATGAAAACGACAATCCGGAAATTTGGAAATTCTTTTTTATAAGAATGACTGAGCTAATTGAACTAGTTGATAATCCGGAAAAAGAGTGGATGGATGAATATAAAAATGTTACTAGTAACTTTCAAAAGAAATTTCCTAATGAACAGTCGTTTTTTAAATCATTTACATTATCAGAAGAAGGTACATTACCTGATGAATTATTGGCAGAAGTATTAAAAAGCGATGATTTAATTTCGCATATAAAAACCACACTTACAAAACAAAGATTTCCTATTAGTGTTATTGTTAATTTAATGAATAAAGGACCTTTTGAAAGTTGGGGGCATGTAGTAAACGAAAATAGTACTTATTTATGGATAACTGATGGTACTGTCAATCATTTAAAGAAAGGGACTGCAACCGCATTGTTTTCTGGTGATATCTTATGTGATTTTACTACTTTACTTACTCTGCAAAATCTAAGTTTACTTGAGACTTTAAATGAAAATTTCCATTTATTTATACATCAGCAACAATTTGATTTAGCTTTTCAGGAGTATACAAAAAACAAAACTTATTTAGAAAAAGGCTTAAAATTATTATCTCGTAACAACGAAGGATTAAAACTAATTGAATACACATCTGATCAGATAAAAGATACTTTAAAATATCAAGAACAGTTAATGAATTGGATTAAAAATAACTGTACATTTATAGGAAATGAAATTGATGATCATTACAATGAAAATCTTTTAAGCGATAATTTAAACTTCTTAAATAATCCGCTTAAAATATGTAAAGAAAAAAATCTAACTATGCTAGTTGATAGCTTGCTTACACAAGAATACGCTGAACAAGAGTTTGGATTAAACTGTTTTTCTTCATTAGATTTTGTTAATTTTCTCTCGATAACCAATAAAATTGATAATGAAAGAAAAAACGAATATCTGGGGAAATTTTTAATGATGGGCTACGCTTTTATTCCTGTTAAAGCAGAAGTACTTATTCATTTTTTGAACAAAAATGATTTTGAAATATCTCAAGAAATCTCTACTCTTTTTAATTACTTTAAATTAGATGGAATTAATGAAAATTATTTAAATAAATTATTTGGAGAACTACTGTACGAGGTTTGGATTATTAAAGACATATCTACTCCAAAAAAGCACACTTTGACAAAATTTATTATTGACTCACTAAAAAACAAAGACATAAATTGTTTACAAAAATTAATATATCAAAGTAAATCTTACTTTGATAATACTTCTGAAAAACAATGGGTAAAAATGAAAGAATTTATTTTACATTTTATAAAAGAAGAGTAACTAAATAAGATATGATATTTAATTTCATAAGACCAATAACTACAAGTTTTCACTTTATAAATCCAATATTTGAATGAAAAATGTTAAACTAAAAATCTGTACCAAAAAAACATTTACAGATTAGGTATGGTTTTTAACTGGATTCAGGTCATTCAGTAGTTTTTGTTACAATACTATGATTTAAGTAGTAGTACCCTCATTTGATTGATTTTTTCCACTAATGATCTAATTAAGTTAAAATAGAAAATCATCAATTATGATAATAATCGATTTGTTTTTGAATTAAATGAATCTTTAATCAATCTTGCATGCTATTCCTCAGGCATTATGAGTGAACACTCATAATGCCTTTTCGTATGTGTGATGAAAAATCATAATTAATACATTTTCTTACTTAGACTATTTTACAATTTCAATACATAACCACTATATCTTATATCTTTTTATAATAGCGACCTTGATGTAGTTAAAGTCGTCATTATTCGACATATGTAATAAAGTTGACATATTAAAATATAAGTTGAATTAACAGAATAATCTGCTATATTCTAACTATCACCAGGAAGACATTGTCATATAGTGTTTATCTAAGGAAAGGAGCATATACTATGTACCTATTCGGAGAATGGCTACGACGTGAACGTCTAGAGCATGGTTGGAGTCAAGTAGAGTTGGCTGAAAAGACAGATGGAGAAATCTCACAGGCGGCAATCAGCGCCTATGAGCGGAATCGTTCACTTCCTTCCATCCTCGATGTCCAAATCCTTGCGACAGCCTGTGAACAGACGCTTGGATCCATCCCTTGGGATGAGTTCGACTTGAGGACGGAAAAGAAACGAAATTGGTCGAACCTGAAGCAAGAACGCTTCGATTTGGCTGAACTTCCGCTTGCGGATTCCGTTCGCACGTTTGACGGTAAGATCTATCAACTACATGGTCGTATTGCCATCGAACAAGAGAGTAAGGAGACGAGAGAAATTTCGCAACTCTATTACCGTATTCGGACCGTTGTTGGAGAAAATCAAGTCATCGCAAAACGGAAGCATCCGGATGACGAATTAATTCATGTCTCACGCCGTAAACTCGTTCATCAGTAAACCATCTATGATTACGTATTTACTTATGAAATAACATGAAGCAATGATAAAAGAAATTAATGACCGTAGCAGCATATCGCTAAGGACAGTCCTTCCAAACACATATTGGCGTGTCCCTCACGAGTGACCGGGTGAGCGGGATATACGCAGAAATGGTTTGGCGAGAGTCGCCTAAAACTCGCCCACAGGTCACGCATTCGTTGAGGGTCATCGAGAAACCCTAAACAGACGTCCAATATCGGATGTCAGAGTTCGTGGGGGAACGTGCTCCAAACCCACCGCCCTGATCGACTCCGACTGTCCTTAAGGATGTGCTGCTGCGCATCGACCTCAAGGAAGGAGTGTACGTTATGCCGACACGTGAACAGAAGCAGAACAAGACCTTTGCCGAGAAGTTGCTCCGGATCCAAGGGAAAGACTATGAGGAGTGGCTCGACACCCAGCATCAACTCGTCATCCAAGAGAACCAGGAACTGATCTTAGAAGCACTCGACTCGAAACTGAACTTCACATCGCCTGCATCCGCGTCACGGGATTGAGAGGAGGAAAACAAATGGGGTTGAATGAAACAGGACTCAGCTTACTCCAGTTCTTTCAAGGACTCGCTGTCATCGCGGCAGCCATCGCCTTCGCAGTTGGAGGCTTCTACTTCATCTTCGGGGGAGATCGTGGGCGCTCGAAAGCCGTCGGTTGGCTCGTCGGTGGTGCCGTCGGTCTGATCATCGTCATGGGTGCCTTTACATTGGCGGAGATGGTCAACGACAATATCAAATTCTAATTGAACAAGTGATTGCACAGACCGTCATTCCAAATTGGATGGCTTTTTTTATTGCCCTCGTTACGATGTCTCGCTTCAAAGGAGGAGAATGTATGCTCTTCGTCCGTTTCACAGATGTACCGAAAGATAGCTTTCCGAACTATGAGCGTCTCCCATATGAGGAGGCGCTTTTATTATCGACACAAGTCCATCAGGAAGCCCAGCAAGCGAACGAACGCTTCGCGAGTGAGTTCCGGATCTTCGATGATACCGACCAGCTTGTCTATAAAGGATCGTTTCAGTTCGGTGATCTGATCTATCCCAATCTTTACTTGCAGCTGAAGGATCGGATCCCGTGTATTCGGATTCGAAAGGAGGATGCGACGAAGAAGATCCTATTACTCGAAAACCTAGAACGTTTGACACCGGAATCCTACAAAACGATGACGGCGTCAGCGATTCAGCAACAGCCGAATGCGACACACGTCTCTCGCTTACGTCGCGGACAACGTCGTCTCGTCTACGGTGTCAGTGGTGTAAGTCTCTTGCTCCTCGGTGCATTGTCCGTTGTCCAACTCGTGCAGTCGGATCCACCGAGCGGCGTCCAAGCGGAAGCATCCGATTGGCAACCGCTCTATGAAGCCGCGTTAACGGGAGAAACGGATTCCCTCGTCGAGCGCCTAGAAAAACAAAAGTCGCTGAATGACGAACAACAGCAATTTCTGATTACACAGTATGTCGAAGAACAGGACTACAAACAAGCGGTCTCCGTGACGAAGGATCCAATCGATGTCGAGATGATCATCATGCAGTCGAAACGATTCGCGACCAATCGTCAGGATACGCTACAAGCCTTCCAAGCCGTTTATCCGACGGACGAAGGAACGTTCGACCTTGCTATCTTGCAGAAAGACTATAAACGTGTCGTCTCGCTTACGGGCGTCGAGATGACGACAGCCCGTCAAGAAGCCAAAACACGCGCTTACATCGCATTGAAAGATGTGACGAAGGCTCAAGAAAGCGTCAAGACGGTCCAAGACGAGAAGCTGAAGGAGCAAGTGGCAACACTCGTCCAGTTGGATGACGAGATTCAAGGACTCGAGGATCAAAAGCGCCAGTTATCAGAGAAGAAAAATAAGAAAGAACTTGAAAAGCTCAATGCGTCGCTCGAAGCGAAGCAACGACAAGTATCTTCACTTCTTTAATGAAAGTGTGGTGATTGAAATAATGTTGAACTTCTCACTTCGTTCTCTCGTTACCTCCGCTTGGCTGTGGCGATGTCTTGCCTTTTTGATTGTTTTACCGACTGGGTTGTTCTTAGTACTCAACGTCGCATTTCAGCTCCTGCAACAGACGCTCCAAAATCTATTCCAGGACGGGAAGTTGACGACCGGCTCTCCGCTTCAGTACGAATCGAGTTGGTGGACGACACTCGCTTGGTCGACCTCCCTCGCTTTCGTAATCTTTGGTGTCTGCTTCCTCCTTGGTGGCTTTCTCTTATTAAAGTATTGGCTCAACTTCCGCGATCTCAAAGCAGCACAAAAAGGAAGTGCCCGCTTCACGACGTTCCAAGAGCTGAAACAGCAGTATCGCGATGTTCCGGACCGTAAGGAGACCTATAGCGGATCTGGTGGTGTCCCGGTCGGTCGTTATCGTGATCGGCTTTACATCGATGATAGTGCCGTCAACAATCTCGTCATCGGGACGACTCGTTCCGGGAAAGGTGAAACGTTCGTCTTCTCGACGATCGATCTCTACAGCCGTGCCAAACGCCAAGCGAGCTTGATTATCAATGATCCAAAAGGTGAACTGTTCGCTGCCTCTAAAGAGACACTCGAAGCACGCGGCTATCAAGTCGAAGTCCTCAATTTGATGAACCCGTCGCAATCAATGTCCTATAACCTGCTGCAGCTGACGATCGACGCTTATTTGGACGAGAACTACTCCCTTGCCCAACAGTATGCCCGTTCGGTCGCCTACATGCTTTACCATGATCCGAAGGCAAAGGATCCGTTCTGGAGCAACTCTTCGACGGACCTCTGCACCGCCCTGATTCTCGGATTATGCGAACAAGCCAAACATGAACCGGAGAAGATCACGATGTATAACGTCGCTTTGATGTTGTCCGATCTCGGCTCACGGACGATCATCGATGAAATGGGACAGGAACAATCGGCACTCGATGCCTTCTTCGCATCGTTTCCGGAGAATCATCCGGCACGTATGCAGTACGCGACGCTTCATTTCTCCGGTGGGCAGACGCGCGCGAGCATCCTCGCTAATACCAACGCCAAGCTCGGGATTTTTACGCTTGATGCGACGGCACGTTTGACGGCACAGAACTCACTTGATATGAAACTGATCGGTTTTAACCGTTGGATTCGCGGACGTGCCCTTCCCTTGTCACGGTTGACGTTCTCCTTCCCAAGTGGGAAACAACTCGCCTTGACGGCGGACGACGACGGGAGTTTTGTACTCCATCACGAAGAAATCCTCGAAGTGGATACTGATATCACCGTAGAAAGTGAAGGACAGCAGTACACCGTGTCACTCTCAGGTTGGAGAGACGAGACGGACGGTCTCTTCGACTGGACGACGGATGCTCCAATCGACATCCGGGAAATTCGACAGCATCCGTGCCCCGTCGCCGTGTTCCTAATCGTTCCGGATTACGATCCGACGCTAAACGTCATCGCCTCACTGTACGTCAAACAAGTCTATACCTCGCTCGCTCGCGTCGCCTCGCAAGCAACGAGCGGACGTTGTGAACGTCAGGTTATCTTCCTGCTCGACGAATTTGGGAACATGCCAGCGATTGAAGGGATGGCGAACATCATCACCGTCTGTCTCGGACGGAACATCCGCTTCAATCTCGTCATCCAGTCCTACGCACAACTCGAGAACCTATACGGGGAGGATTGGAAGACGATCGACGGGAACTGCGGAAACACGCACTACCTACTGACAGCAGATGAGTCGACGGCAGAATTGATTTCGAAGAAGCTCGGGGAGCAAACGATCGTCACAAAGTCCCGTTCCGGACAGACGTTCTCGTTCTCGAAGTCGAAAACGGAGAGTGTAGATGGTCGCCGCTTGCTGACGGCAACCGAAGTGATGGGACTGAAGGAAGGCGAGATGTTGATTATCCGTGTCATCAAGCGGCAAGACAAACAACAGAAACGAATCCAGTCCTATCCTCTCTTTTTGACCGGACGGACGGCGATGAAATACCGCTATGAATACTTGGTGGATGACTTTAACACGGATCGTTCCATCAACGATCTCGTCATTCCCTGCGCTCATGCCCATCTCGACCTGAATACGCTTCGTGTCCCGTTCCATCTCGGCGCCTCAGTTGCATCGAAAACGGTTGAGACGGAGGAGGAGATACTTGACGCAACAGAATGGCGCGTCTGCGATGTCCTGCAGCCAAAAATCCTACGTTCGATCTTCGAGACGACAGAATACGATACGTTACCGATTGATCTGTTCGAACAAGGCATCCTAGATAAGACAATTCCTGTGACCGACAACCAGCGCCATTTCTTGAAGACGATCATCAGCAAACGACTCGAGAAACTTCGTCATGGCGTCTAAGGAGGGCATCAAATGACAGAACTGACACGCACGGAACGCGTCCAGCGTGAACTCCGCGTCATCGCAACTATCATCAAGGAGAATAAAAAGCGTCTCCGCCGCGGTGAAGTCTTGAATATCCAGACCCGGGACGGCTTTCTCGTTATATTTGAGGAAGAAGACCCAGACTCAGGCGACCGAAAAACTGTTACGCTTATAGACACATTCGATTTCCGAGTCCACGTCAGTAATAGCGATTTAACGGATCCGGAATAGGTGTCATAAACGGAAAAGGGGTGGAGGCATGCAAGCGAAACGAGTACTCTCCGGACTATTGATTTCCTCTGCGTTACTTTTGGTCGGTTGTAGTGAAAATAGTGAAGCAAAGTCCCTTAAACAAGTTTCTGTAAAAGAAATTGATCAACTAAAAGATAGTGATCAAAGCAATTTCTTACTTGTTGATAGCGACAGTAAAGCAGAATTTGAGCCTTATGTAGATAAAGTGAAGGATATCGCTGAGAAAGAAGATGTACAAGTAAACTTGTTTAATCCTTTTCAACCTAACGGAAAAGATTTAGAAAATCGTGCTACAGATGAACATGGAGAATTAAAGGGTGGTCGTCTGTACAAACTAGAGAATGGTAAATTAGTTCGTTCTCTTGACCTTACTACGTTAGATGACAAGGCAATCGAAGATGAAGTCACCTCTTTTATTAATTAAAAGCAGACAGAGAAGGGAGGACCATCATGGCTAATGGAGATCTAGCATCCAAACTGGAGGAATTTCAAGACTTATTGAGCATCAGTGATTTAGTGAGAGATGCGCTTCGTTCTATTGGTTGGCTTCTCGTTAGAGGTCTCTCCTTCATCATCGATGGTCTTGAACAGATTACAAACGACATCCTCCTCATAAAATCATTCTTTAATAATCCTCAAGTGGTTGAATTCGTTCAGACGATTCAACCTTTTTTATATGTCATTTTAGCCGGGAGCTTTTTATTCACCGGTTACTTGATGATTTTTCAGAAAAAATTTGATCGAGAAGGGTTTCTCATCAATCTGTTTATCACTTTGTTAGTTTTAGGGTTATTATCTCCGACAATGATAAAGACAAGTGAGTTCACAGACAAAGCCATTACAAGCATCAATCAAGATGGAGTATATGAAAATCGGGATCATACTCTATCACAATCAGTGCTCCAAAAAAATGTACATGATTTAGTCGAATATGATAAAACTGCTTTCAAAGATACAAAAATTAAAATTCCAAACTCTATTCCAGCAAGCCAAATCAAGAATATAGACATTAATGATGTATTTGATAGCGATGAGTATCGATTGAGTAAAGAAGGTGAAGATATTTCTCAGAACAAACTTGCTTGGAATGGGAAAGAAATGACCGAAACCGAGTTAGACCAGAGCGGTGTTGAATGGAACAACCAGTACTACTATCGCTATCATCCGAACTGGCTGACGATCTTTGTCACGCTTGGCGTGATGGGCTTCACCCTTTTCTCGATTGCCTACAAGCTAGCTCGACTTTCGTTCGAGTTGGCTTTTAATTATGTTCTAGCGATTTTAGTCGCCCCTGCTGACCTACACAGCGGACAAAAGACGAAGAAGGTCATTCAAAGCATCCTGAATACATTCCTCGTCATTATCTTGATTTTCGTCTCGATCAAGCTCTACACGATTGGGACGGCTTATCTTGCTGATACACTCGATGGACTTGCCTATTTGATCGCATTGATTGCTTTCTCTGCTGCCTTGATTGATGGACCGAACATGGTCGAACGCCTCTTCGGGATCGATGCGGGTCTGAAACGCGGGTGGGGTGTCGCACTTGGTGCGTATGCTGTCGGGAAAGGTACGGCAAAAGTCGGAGCTCGTGTCGCTGGACAGACGATGAAGAGGACATCACGCTCTACTCCATCCGCCTCAGAAGCTGCCAGTACAAAGTTACCAACGAATCCTCCATCAGGTGGTGGCACACCGACGGGGCGTCCGGATCGTTCGTCCGATAGTGTGCCAATACGTTCGCAAGCACCAGAGCGCACTTCACGATCAACCGGACAAGAGAACCAACGCATTGAATCAATTGATTTATCGACGCACGACACGAGTTCGGAGAGTCCGACTGCAACAACATCAAAAGAGTCCATGCCACGTCGTTCGGACGATGTCTCACCACAATCACCTGCGACTACTCCGCCATCATCGCAAACGTCTGTTGCACAATCGAAGGTACCCGATAGATCGATGAAGGAACAACCACCTACTTCACCTGATGCATTCAATAGCTCTGAACCAATTGTCGCATCACAGCCTACTTCATCGTCGGAACAATCAACTGGATCACGTGCACCTAATCCATCTTCTATTCACTCAGAATCAACAGCTGACATAACATCTGAAGAGGCAGCACCTATTGCACCCTCTTCTAGCGCGAGCAATTCTTCACCTTCTATCACTGAGTCGCAAGAGACATCATCCGGAACACAGCGGCAACGAAAGTCGATCTATCAGACACTGGAGACGACGACACAAAAAGAACTCAAGAATGTCGAACAAACGCAGACACGTGTGACGTCAGAATTGTCCCGTATGTACTCGACGGATGTCCCGCGGCTAGACCCGAAAAAGGAGTGAGAACATGCAACAGCGCCAGTACCGAATTCCAAACGAAGTCACGACCGAATTGAAGATCAATAAGATGCTTTACCTCTATGATTTACTCTTTCTCGTCGCTCTGATCATTGTCCGGTTGATTGCCCTGCCGTTCATCCCGGACGTCTTGCATCTTCCGTTTACGTTCTTCCTCGTCGCATTCGGACTCTTCCTCGTCATCCGACCGACGACGAATCCAGAGAAACGGATGATTCACGTGCTCTATTACGCGCTGATGAAGAAGAAAGACACGTATATCGCATTGACAGACAGTAAGGACGGAACGAAAGGAGCGTGATGGCATGAGTTTATCGGAAGAGAAACGATCTAAAACAGTTCCGACGACAGACATTACTTGGCTCGATGAGATGCAATTGACGACATCTTCAACACGAAAGGAAAAACGCGTCCGGATCCCACCATCCGTCGCCTCGCTATTACCGATTGTCGATTCGACAGTATTCGACATGTTCGAGATGCAGGACGGGACGTTCTGCGATATCATCCAACTGACTTCAAAGGATATCTACGGGTTGTCCGAGACGGAGAAGGATCATGACATCTTCTCCCTCGCCTATCTGTTACAGGCGTACATCCATCCGTTGAAGGTGATCCCACTTAATACACCACTCAATCTGGAGAAACAAAAACAACGCATCGAACGACAGCTGCGGCAGAATCAAAACGCCGCCTACCGCCCGTTCCTGCAAAAGAAGAAACAAGAACTGATCTACCTTGAGGAGCATCGCACCAATCGCGATTATCTCCTCTTTTTTTATGCACCGGATGAGGCAATGTTGCGGGAACGGAAACACCAATTGATGAAACTGCTTCGACGCAGCAACCCGATGGTCGATCTGACACTCGAACAGAAGATCCATGTGTTATTCCAGCTACACAACCCGAATACGAAACCGACTCAGGACGGAAAGGAGTGATGGTCCCATGTGGCGCACACGTTTTCTACGGAAGCAAGACCCGGAGACGATCAAACGACAGAATGGCTACAATCCGACGTTCGTCCAAACCATCCAACCGCAAGGCGGAATTCGCTTCGAGCCGAACTATGTCCGGACCGGCGACGGTTATCTCGCTTGCCTCCATGTCTATAAGTATCAATCGACCGTCTACGACTTCTGGCTCGAACCGATCCTCAACCTCCCTGGCGTCCTGACGACGCTCGACATCGGAACGGCGGACAAACGGGAGATGATCCGGACCATCAATAAGTCGATGGCTGAACAGAATACGCGCTTCGAGAATGCGAAGGATAATGTCGACCGGATTGATGCGCGGGAGACTTACAAAGAACTAAACGAACTCTACGAACAGATTACGCAAGGGGAGACGATGAAGTACTTGCATCTCCGGCTCTACGTCAAAGCAAAGACACTCGACACACTCGAACGCCAAGTCCAGGACGTGATGGAAGAACTGGAGGCACGGAACTTCCGCGCAACCGTCTTCCTGAATGAACAGGAATGGGAGTGGCAGAGTCTCTTCCTCAGCTACGAGCAACAGCAAAAACTACCGAACCGACGTCGCGGCAAAGAGATTCCGTCTCTCTCAATCGCAGGTGGTTATCCGTTTCATTTCACGTCGCTACAGGATCCAACGGGGACCTACTACGGGACGACGGACACGAACGGGAGCGTCATCTTCGACTTGTTCCATAAGGACAAGCAACGGAAGTTTTACAACGCGTTGATGATCGGCAAGATGGGCTCCGGGAAATCGACCTTACTCAAGAAGACGGTCCTCGATCAAGCCATCAAAGGGAATCATGTTCGTATCTTGGACGTGACTGGCGAATTCTCCGACCTCGTCCGACAGCTCGGTGGGAAGGAGATCGCACTTGACGGTTCCGCTGGTCGGATCAATCCACTCCATGTCTATAAGACAGTGACGCACGCTGATGGCTCGGCAGACGAAGCGCTCTCGTTCATGCAACACCTGTCGAAGATTGCGGTCTTCTATCACTACATCAATCCGGCAGCCACGCAAGAAGAAGCGAACGAGTTCGAGATTCTGCTCCGGCAACTCTACCTCGAGAAAGGGCTCTGGAACGAAGACGGTGACGCACCAATCACGACGCATCCGGCGAATACCTACCCCGTCTTCTCCGACTTCTTAGCGCTCGTCCGTTCCGAATTGTATGCGGACGCTACGCGGACGACCATCCGTGAGCGCATCAGTACGAACCGTATCCGTCGTCTTGAGAACATCGAGCTCGCGATCACGAACCTCGTCCACAACTACGGCAATATCTTCGACGGGCACTCTTCGATTGAACGATTCGATGAAGAAGCGATCGTCTCGTTTCCGCTACGCAACCTAACCAATCTGAAAGATGAAATCTTTCAGGCACAGGTCTTCAACCTGATGAACATGCTCTGGGACGGGATGATTCTCAACGGTGCCGGACAACTCCGCAGCTACAACCAGGGCGAGTTATTAATCGAAGATGCCTTCAAATATCTGATTGTCATCGATGAGGCACATCATCTAATCAATACGCGCGATATCGCCCAACCGGCGATCCTGTACCTGCAACAGTTCATGCGCGAAGCACGGAAATACTTCGGTGGTATCTTCTTCGCTTCCCATTTAATTACCGACTTTGTCCCGACCGGCTCGAAGTCGGAGAACGCGGAAAACGTCAAAACTCTGTTCCAGCTGACGCAGTATAAGTTCATCGGCGAACAGGATGCCGAGAGCATCCCGACGATCCAGACCGTCTTCGACGGACAGTTGACCGAGAGTGAGACGCGGTTGATCCCGTCGCTCGAGACGGGACGGATCGTCCTCAGTATCTCTGGTGTGAAGACGTTGATCTTCGATGTCGATGTCTCACCCGAGGAGCTGACCTTGTTCGGAGGTGGTGCCTGATGTGGAGTACGGTCCGGCAGTCGGCACGTGTCGCCGTCCGGATGAAATGGCGACTCCTGACCTTGAAGTATCGTCTGATCGCTCTCGGAATCGCGCTCCTGCTCCTCCTGCTGATCATCATCGTCGCAGGCATTCTCGATACGTTGACCGGGATCGAGAACGATCAGGCGACGGAGACACCGATCGCTTACTCGGATGCGAGTCTGCAAGTCAGTGATGATGTCTTACAATACCGTGAAGCGATTGCGCGCGAATTAAAGAAGGAGCAACTTGAGGGACAGACGAACGTCGTTCTTGCATTGATGATGCAGGAAAGCGGCGGACGCGGAAACGATCCGATGCAAGCGAGTGAATCGAAGTGCGGACGGATTGGTTGCATCACTTCTCCCGACGAGAGCATTCGTTACGGCGTGAAGCACTTCGCATCTGTCTTCCGGCAAGCGAACGAAGACGTCAAGTTGACGCTCCAGAGTTACAACTTCGGCGGAGGCTTCATCGATTACGTCCAAGGGAACGGTGGACGCTATACGAAACAACTCGCGATTTCTTTTTCACAGATGATGTATCAACGCGTCAAGAAGAGCGGCATCTATCAGTGCCATCGCCCAAGCGCAATCGAGCATCAAGCCTGCTATGGCGATATCGAATATGTCGATGCCGTCCTTCGTTATCTGACACCGACCGTACTAGCGGAAGGCAAAACAGGACCGATTAAAGGAAAGCTCCATGCTCCGCTCGACATCCCGCTACAGATGACATCGGGATTCGGATCACGGATTGTTTTTGGAAAGACGGACGCCCATACGGGCATCGATTTCAGCTGTCGCGATACCGATACCGTCCACGCCGTCCGTTCCGGTACCGTCACCTATAGTGGTCTACGCGGACCGTATGGGCAGCTGATTCAAATCAAACAAGGCGACTGGATCACCGCTTACGCCCACCTTTCTGCACGCCAGGTTAAGGCGGGGCAAAAGATCGAAGCCGGGCAGGCGATCGGGATGTGCGGTTCGACCGGACGTTCGACGGGCAATCATCTGCACATCGAATTCAAGACGAGTGATTGGTCCGGACACATTGATCCGGCACCACTGTTTTCGCTATAAGGAGGGATTCATCATGGCATTGACGAGTCGTCATCTCCTCTGGCTCGTGTTGTTCTGTTTGCTGCTGTCGATCAGTGCCAATGTCTATCAATATCGCTCCATCGCATTAGATGAACCGCATCGAATCGTCGAGAAAGACGAGAAGAAGGTGTTACCAAGAACGACGGTTTCAGATTCGACCATCTCGAGTGGCGAACAAAAGCAAGAGCACGATTCGACCATCTCTAAGAGCGCGGAACGCTTCATTACGTTCGCTTTCACATGGGAAGATGGGACCTATCCGACGCGCAAACGACAAGCCGCCCAGTATATGTCGGAGTCTCTCAAACAGACGTTGTTCGCGAGTAGCGGAAGCGATAGTAAGTTCAGCGCTTCGGTCTCGGACATCGAAGTCTTTCCAAGTCGGGACGATCCGGAGCATTGTCTCGTCCGCTTCCAACGGACGTTGACGATCGATGCCAATGGTTATGAAGAGACGTCTGATGAATTAGTTGAACTGACCTTTACACGCCAAGACGGACATTACATCGTCGATCAGATGAAGAGTCTTCAAACGTCAGGAGGTGTCTAAATGCACGCAGGAAAACGAAAGACATTGACTCGTGACTGGTCGAAGCTGTATCTCGGAGCAGGACTGTTCTTCTTGATTGGGTTTCTGTTTTTCGGCTTCTCCTCCCTCTTCTTTGCTGAGGAACAACCGATCAATGCGACACCCATCGGCGAAGAACAACGGTTGACGAATGGACAGACCGTCACGCTTCTCGACTGGTCTCACGATGAGGAGCGGAAGCAAATGCGGGTCCGTCTCCAGTTCGATCAACCTCAAGACTACGCGTCAAAGCTTGTGGCACGAATCGCATATAAGGAACGCCCGACGGATGAGCAACGCGTCCGTGTCGTCTATCAGCAGGACGAGCACTACGTATTCGAAATCGAAGATGTACCGCGTGACTTTGATCAGCTAGCACTACGCTTGTATGTCATTAAGCCTGAACAGTCACTCGAGAAACTGAGTGCTACGAAGCGAGAAGACGCGCTCGTCGAATCACTCTATATGGATCAGCGACGTGTCCTAAAGACATCACTTTCTAAACAACAAGCAGATGACTATGCACAACTTTTTCTCGCTGACGAGCACCTGCAAAGTCAAAAACGGATCAAAAAAATGAAACGCGAACAGATGGATCAAGCTTCTCTCATCCAGCAAATCGAACAGAATATCGAGACGAAACAAGCCACCTTACCCGACCTGACACTCGATGAACAAGTCGAACGCGAGGACGAGATTTTCAATCTGAAGCAGGACAAAGAAGACGCACTGTTACGACAAACGGAATTGAAAGAACAACTCACGCAAGAAGAAAAAAGACAGGATCAGCTACTTGTTAAAGCACGTGAACTGAAATGGTAAGGTGGCAAACACCGTGCCAAAATGCCATTTTTAGTGGCACGCGGTGTGACCTTTTGGCGATTTTGATGATATCAGGGAAACACTAGGCTCCGCCTAGGCTAGCACGCTGAGTGATAGCAGTTTCCCCTTATGCTCTTTTTCACAGTTTTGAACTATTTTTGGTTTTTCTCCTCTAAAAAAATCGACGTACATTTAGTCATTCTATCGACCTTCATCAACTCTTAGATTGATTCTGTTACGTCACTTTTTTCGACTCTTTTCATCTCATGATGCTGTATCTTCGACCAGATATTTTTCAAAAGTTCGACGGTCAAGGAGACGCTCACGGCTTCTCCAAGTGCGTAACCGTGTTCGATGATGGGTTGCATATGTTTCCTCCGTTCTTCGTCTAAGTAGGATCACCTTTCTCACTTCTAATGACAGGAGGAACGAGTGAATTGTTCGGAAAACTTTTCATTGTTTTAAATCATTAAGACTGACTTTTCTGATGGAAGGAGGAAGACGAATGGATCTCTTGATTCGTGACATCGACCCCATATTCGTCAAACAACTCGACGAACAGGCGGAGAAACAGATGTGTTCCCGACAAGAATTGTTGAAAGGATTGTTGACGACCTGGTGCACGGACGGCATCCAGTCGACACAGGTCGCACGCCTCGAACGACAGCTTGAAGCGAATACCTTGCATCTGAAGCGAAGTGCAACCGAACTCGAACTCTTGACTACACTCTTCCGTGAGGTGATGCAGGATGAGTAACATTCCAGGCGTCATCATCAAGTCGAAGTTCAAGTTGCCGCAAGCAACCCGACGTTCGCATCGTTACACGACCTACCTCAGCTACATCGATCGTCCGGAGACGAAAGCACAATCGCATCAATTTGAGAATTACCACGACTATATGGAAGACGAACTGAAATCAAGTGGTCTGTTTACGGCGACGCAAGACCGATTGAATGCGAGGGAACGAGAGCAGTTACGCGATATCTTCCGTCGGGCACAAGAGAACGGTAGCATCCTCTGGCAAGACGTCATCTCGTTCGATGAAGCCTGGTTACAGGAAGTCGGCGTCAAAGAAAATCGTTACATCGATGAACAACGGTTGATGCAGGCGACACGGAACGCGACCGCGCTGATGATCGAAAAGGAACAGATGCTGCATGCGACGTGGACCGCTGCGATTCATTACAACACGGATAACATCCACGTCCATGTCGCGACAGTTGAGACAGTTCATCCACGTGAACGGGGCAAACGTAAACCAAAAACGATTGAGAAGATGAAGGCACAAGTCGTCCAAACACTCGCCGATCGGACACGGGAACAGGAGAAGTTGAATGCCTTTATCCGTGATGAAGTCCTCGCGCACAAACGAAATCATGCAACACTATCCGTTTCAAATCGCGTGCTACATCCGGAACTCGTACGCCAGTATAAAGCGATTCAGAAACGACTACCGGACGACAAGCGGCAACGGTATTACAACATGAACAGCATGCACGAACTGCGTCCTTCACTCAATCAGTTCACCGACACATATCTTGCGACGCATTTCGAGAAAGAACACGCCGCGTTCAAGCAACGACTCGATACGGAGGTCGCATTCTACGAACGGAGTTACGGTTCGGCATCTCAAGCATCGGCTTATCGGAAGACGAAAGAACAGGATCTCTACACGCGGATGGGAAACGCCATCCTGTCCGAGATGCGTGAATCGTCTAAGTCACCTCAGGAGCTTGCAAAGATGAAGACATCCTCACCTAGACAAAAAATCCAGTCAGCGTTTCGACGTGAACGGATCATGCAAGAGACACTCTATCGGATCGGACGACACATGAACGATGAGTGGGAACACATACAAAATCAAAAAGCGTTTGAACTTCTGCAGCAAGAAATCGATCATGATCGATAAAAGAAAAAGTCACCCTTACGACAAAAGGATGACAACCAGAATTTTTTTATCGGCGATTCATTTGAATCGCATAGTCACTCAAACGCTGGAATTCTTCATTGTATATTCGATTCAATCTTGATCTGGAGAGTTTGTAAAGAATAGCATACACCCATTTCGGTGTATCCACTATCAAATCGATTTGTAGCTCTGTTTGATTCTGTTTCGATTGCAAATGGTATTGACCAATCATCGTTCCGATCTCATTCGCAGTTCTGAGATCAATGAAGGAAGGTGCTTCGATTTTCTCGATCCAAGCATCAGCGGAATACCTTTTTCCACGATGCTCTTGGATGACTTGAAGCTTCTGACCTGCGTATGAATATTGCAATGGTTCTCCGTTTGCATAGATATGATCCTTAGTCATATTGCTCCAACTCAGAATGTGTTCATTCTTCGTCAGGTAATCGTATACCTCTTCAATAGGGGCATCAATCAATAGAATAGAATCGTAAAAATGAACTTTTGACATGTTTGTACCTCGCTTTAACTAATTTATCTGTTCATCATATCATTCGAACGGAGTCCTGTTTCTTTGGCAGCCATTTTTACAGTTCATGATTGTATAGGAAGGAGCATACAGATGGAGGAAACGAAGCAAGTACGAATTCGGATGAGTGCTGTGACCGCTGAATTTTTAGAAGAGTATCAGGAGCGAGAACGGTTGTCCGGGATCGGTCCAGCCATCGATCACATCATCCGCGACTATCAGGAGATGATCAAAAAGCAATGGGACTTGAACTATGTCAGTCGTTCCGTCTCGAAACAAATCGAGCAAGAGTTGACGTCTTTTTGGGATGAACAGATCACGAATAGTCTTTCTCCGTTACGAAAAAGCGTCCAACAGACGGATTTTCAAACACAGGTATTGATCGAACTGGTACAAGCTTTGATGCAGACGGAGAGCATCGAGGACATCATCCCGACGACCGAATACCGTCCCTCTTTCCTCGAGACAGCAGAGACGGCTGTCAAACGGCTAATCGACCAACGCAAGCAACATAAGCATTCGGATAAAGAAAGGATGACTCACAAATGAGACGACTCGAAGCTTTCACACTCGCGACATTTCTCGAATTGCATTCGACCCACGTCACCGTCATGATTCATCAAGCGCGCTACGACATTCCCCTTTTACAGGAGGAATACGCGCTACTGCAACTCTTACAGGAAGAACCCTTGGTATTACTCTCGGTATCACGTGATCGCCGTCATCTACTACTGGATCGACTGGCTACCGACCCGATGGTATTAGAAGAGTTAAACGATTTTGAAGGTGCTGCTGATTCGTCCGTTTCGTCGGAAGGAGCGTGAGTGGTATGGCATACAAGAAGAAGACGCGTGAGGATTACCAGAAGGAAGTCCAAGCATTGACCGACAAGATGGAGACACAGCTCGCTTCTCACTTCGTCAGTCAGGAGAGCATCAAGGAACATCTCGACTTCATGAGCCGGTTCCATCGTTACTCAACGCGGAACATGCTGTTGATCGAGGAACAGTTCCAAGGTGCCCGCGCCGTCGGTTCCTATGCGTACTGGGAGAAGCAAGGTGTCCAGGTCCAAAAGGGTGAGAAAGGGATTAAAATCTTCGTTCCCTCCCCCGTTACGTTCATCAAACGAGAGACGGAGTGGGTGGCGTGGAAGGACGCCACGAAGACGGAGCAAAAACGTGCCAAAGAAGGTTCTCTTCCGACGCGGAAAGCGATGTACTACAAGATTGGTCATGTCTTCGAGTACACACAGACCGATGCACGGGAAAAGGGACTTGAAGTCTCTGAACTGTTTGCTTCCTATCATCGAAATGGATCGCTTCGCGAGGCGGAATCGTTTCGCCGCGCGTTGAACGGGATTGCCGAGACACAAGACGTGAAAATACTCGACCAGCCACTGAACGAGCTTGATACCGCGAAAGGATGCTTTTATCCAGAGCTGAACGCGATCGCTCTCAATCCGCGGAACTCGGATATTGAGAACGTGACCATCCTGATCCATGAACTCGCGCATGCCAATCTGCACAACATGGAACGGAATGAAGAACGCGGAATCGAGTTAAAACCACATGAGAAGGAATTCCAAGCGGAGATGGTCGCTTACACGGTCGCAGCACATTTTGGTTTTCCGACGGACGAGTTTTCATTGTCGTATCTCGCCAATTGGACGCAAGGGAGAGACTTGCGCGACAAGGAAGACTTGTTGCACGAAGTCCATCAGACATCCGGTCACTTCATCCGTGAGATCCATGCTTCACTCGAGCAGGAGCAAATCTTGGAACGCGAAGCATCACCTATTAAAATGATTGAGTACATCGAACAGAAAGCACAGATCACAGAACACGGATTACCATTAGCTGAACGGCTAGAACGAATCATGCAACATTCATCGGAGGACGTCGGTGCTTACCTGACGAGCATCGCTAAGCAAGACACGCAGCAAGACCTGTCGTCTTTTGACGAACCGATGATGCTGGTCCATGGGGCAACAGACTTCTTCGAACCGTTCGCGAAAGCCAATGATCGTGACTTTGATGAGCACGAAACAGTCGCCTATACGCTGGTTATCCCGGGGGAAGAACCGATCAGCCAACACTTCCGCATCCTCGATGATGCGATGGGTCCGTACCATCACATCCTGAACACAGAAGTCGTCAGTAAGGAGACCGAACAAGTACTTGAAAAGGCATGGTACGACGAGATGATTTCGACAGAAGATCGTGACCTAGAAAAAGTGCGACAAATCGTAACGCGTCACTTCAATGTACCGGAGCAGGATTTCCGTAGCCGCTAAAAAGATGTCCTCTCCTCTTTTAAAATCAAGTACTATAAAAAAGTAGGATAAAAATGACAATACAGACAAGACGGAGGAATAATCATGACTAATAATCAAGCAATTGCTTATGCTGCCATCGCGATGGAGCAACTTGGCTATACGCATGAACAAATCGAAAAGGTTCAAGCAAGTATGTTGTCTGAGATGGACTGGACGGATGAGAAGACAGCTGAGAAAAAAGCCGAAATCATTTTAAGAGGATAAGAAGAAGGACGCATCTAATGTTTAGATGCGTCCTTTCTGTTGATGATCATATTATTTGATATCCAATTGCTTAAGTCGACTCATTTGATGCGCAATTTCTGTCGAATTCATAGTTTGTTCTTTCGGAAGTTGCTCGATAATGTTCATGTAATCTTCTGTTTTTCGATTCTGACTCAATTTGTTTTGAGCTTGGATGTCTGTCACCTTAAGTTTGAACCCTTTAACACCAGGTAATTCTTTTTCAATTAACCTAGACATTCTTTCTTCGGATGTATACGCATTTTCTCGACCTTGTTCATACTTCAGCATCATTGATTTTAAATCGTATCGTAACTCATCATCGTCCAACAATTTAGTATCACCGTAGACATGAACGGATTGATAGTTCCATGTCGGCACGTTTTCCTCTTGATACCAAGAAGAAGAGATATACGCGTGAGGACCTTGGAATATGATTAATACATTCGTCTCCTGATCCAGTGTTCGCCATTGAGGATTTCCATAAGCTAAATGACCTGTAATAAAGAGCGCATCGTTCTTTTCTGACAGATGAACAGGAATATGGGAAGCAATAGGAATACCGTTTTGAGTGGTGACTAATGTCACGAACGCATGCTCTTTCATAAAGGATAAGACTTCTTTATAGTCATTCATTTTGAAATACTTAGGGATATACATTCACCTGTTCTCCTTCTAGCTTATTTCGAAATCTGCTTTTCCATGATCCAGTCGATTTGTTCATCCTCCCCCATGAAAAAGGAATGTTGCCCACTTTTGATAAATCCATTCTTCTTGTAAAAAGCAAGCGCATTTTTGTTTTCTTCCCATACGCCTAACCAAACTTTACTTACCTGTTGCTCATGTGCAACAGCAAATGCATGATTCAATAGCTCTTTTCCAAGACCCAGTTTTTGAAACTCTTTTCGAATGTAAATACGTTCAATCTCTAATGCATTCTCCCCTACTGCTTCCGTTTGCGCGTCCTTTACGTTTACCTTTAAATATCCTGCAATCGTATCTTGATGCTTAATGAAGTAGAAAAAAGAATATATGTTCGATAACTCCTCACGTAATTTTTCAATATTATATGCCTTGTCTAAATAAGCTTGGAGATGTTGCTCTTCATTATCATGTTCGAATGTCTCCGAAAAAGTTTGAATGCTGATCTCTTGTAAAGTACTTACATCGTTTTCTGTAAAACGTTTAATCATCTCGCATCCTCTTTTCTCAATAATCTCGTTTGTTTCCTTTTTTCACATACTCCCAGTCTTTTTCAATATTCGTTCGAATACGATAAAGGTATTCGAATACTTCATGTTTTTCAGTTTCAGAAAACCCAGTCAATGCCACATCGTTTGAATATGCATGTTCTTTAATGATGGAGGGATAGATTGAGTTTCCTTTAGCTGTCGGAAAGATTTTTTTAATTTTTTTATTAAGATCATCCGGTCTTTTTTCGATGAAACCACCAGATTCTAACTTTTGTAACACTCTCGTTGCTGTTGAACGATCTACTTTAATCAAGTCGATTAATTGTTCTTGAATAATGCCAGGATTCTCACAGATACGCACGATGTACACATATTGTCCTTTAGATAGATTGAGCTCTTTAAACTCCAAATTACTAATTGAATCTAAGGCTCGTGCTATCATTCCGATTTCTCTTAGAATCTCTTTCATAAAGAACCTCGCTTCTGTATGAGTCGTTGAGTAGCTACATAAACTTTAAATTATTTTTATTGCATTTGCAACAAAAATAAGAGAGGAGCAACTTTACGCTGCTTCTCTCTTATTCGTTTAACTCATGATTCATTTCAATTCAATCTTTTTCTCTCCTAGCTCTTTTCCTGATAGTCCTTGAGTAGCTTTCAAGGTGACGACTGCCTTGGGATCCTCAATGTCATAAGCCATAATCCCTTTTGCAGTACCACCCGGTTTGATATCATCCAGCTGATGCTCTAAATAAGAGGCATACTTCTCTTCTTGTGGCGTCATCCCTACCTCTAGCTTGTTAATTGTATCGGTTCCTTCTTGTGTCGCTTCAAAGCATGCAATCCAGACATTCATTCCATTAAGCGGCTTCTTGCTGTCATTCGTCGTCTCATATGTGAAGACGAGTTGGGGCTTTTCGCGGAAGTATTCTTTACTCGGCTCAAGTACTTCTGTCGAAAGAATCTTGACGGTCGCCATGTCGATCTTTAGCGTGTCGTCTTTAAAATAGACATCTTCTTTTTTCGGTTCTGCCACCTCGACCTTTTCAGTCGGATTCGCTGCTTTTTTCGGTGGATCTTCTATCGTCTCTTGTGTGCCGCATCCAACGAGTGATAACCCTAACCCGACGATAACGACCGCTTGTCCTAACTTATTCATCTGCTTCAGCTCATTTCTTTTTTAGTCTTCCCATAGTTCTTCCATCAGCTCATCGATTTCGTCCGACAGTCGCTGGCGTTCTTGTTCATCCTTCTCGATATGACCATATTCATCCATCCAAATAACATCCCCTGATTCTACTGTCATCGGGAAGCGGGAAATCAGGATATCGCGCATCCCATCATCGAACTCAACGACGACCCACTTCCCCTCAATCCGGTCGATGATTCCTTTTCGTTTCGTCATTTCGACTTCTTGATCGTGTAGGACGATCCGTTCCCTTCGAAGACGATCGTGCCACTCTTATCTGTCCGCAGCATCGTCGCCTTCGCTCGCTTCAGGTTCGTCACGACTTCCTTCGTCGGGTGTCCATAGGCATTCTTCCCGACACTGATGACAGCGTACTTCGGTTTAACGTACTTGAGGAACGTCGCGCTCGTCGATGTCTTCGCCCCATGATGTCCAACCTTGAGGACGTCCGCACGTAACGTCTTCTTCTTCGCGATCATGTCCTTTTCCGACTTCAATTCCGCGTCTCCCGTGAACAGGAACGTATTCTTCTTATAAGCGACGTGTAAGACCGCGCTCCAGTTATTCAGATCACTCTTCGCATAGTCTTTGACCGGTCCGACGAACTGCGCCTTCACGCCTTTAACCGGGAGTGAGACGCCCGCCTTCGCCGTCTTGATCGTCAGCTTCTCGCGTTTGACCGCCAACAAGAAGTCCTTGTAGGCTTGCGTCGTGTGTTTGACCTTCGGTGCATAGACGCTCTTGACCTTGAACGAGTCGAGGACTTCATCAAGCCCCCCGATGTGATCAGCATCCGGATGCGTCGAGATCAACACCTCGATATCATCGACCTTCTGTTTCTTCAGATAAGTGACGAGTGCATCGCCCTTCCCTTTGTTGCCACCATCGATGATGATATCTTCACCGCTCGGCATTTTGATGTAGATCGCATCGCCCTGACCAACATCGATATAGTGAACCTTGATTTTTGGTGTCGCTGCCTCTGCACCTTGCAGTGGTCCGACGAGTAATCCAATACTTGCGAGCGCTAAGCTGGCACCCATCCATTTTCGTTTCATCTTTCATCGCTCCATTCCTGATTTGTAAGTTATCTTCAGTATACAGTGAATACCAGGATAAAGTTGGTTATATTTCCCACCCACCTATTTTTATTGATAGGTTAATCTATATATCAATAGACAAAAAAACAGACCTCAATGGGTCTGCTTAGTAAAATGCGTCTGCATGAAGTCTGTCAGTCGATCAACATCGATGAACCATGTCACGTACTCAATCGATCCGTCTACCTCTCGTATGAATCGAAGCTGGGCATCAATCAATGTTACCTTATCTGGTATCTGTTTCCCCTTCGCTTGCTCCATGACCTCAAACATCTCTACTATATTCATGTACTCCACCCCTAACCGATTTGTTAAGCACAGCATAGAACGATTTAAAAGTCTGTACGAACTACCTTAGATAAGGTAAGCGAAGTGATATGTAAGATAACTGAGTCGTTACGAAACAATGCACGATTGATTTTTCACGCATAAAAAAAGAAACGACCTTTTTAAAATCGTTTCTGTCATAAAAATGATCATTCTTATTACGCATATCGAATCAATAGAGATAAATAAGTACACCTACGATTAGAATGAACGGAACCAAAATCATTTTACCTGTTCGGCTCAAAAAGCTCTTCTTTTCTTTTGTAAACAAGAAATCGATCAATAAGAAAAGTCCGAATGCAATCGGTACAAGGTAGAGTAGAGGGACATTTGTAAGTGCTGCACCTAATACATTGGTCGATCCGTCAAATTTCATATGTAGTTTCTCCTTTTTTAGATATCCTCGCATACGACACATCATTCATGACCGAAGCATTAACGACGATCTCATACGTGGACAAGACTCTTTCCTATAGTATGCCATTCCTTCCTCTACATCCTAACCTTTTATTTTCCTTTTTATAATTCTATGGAACGCTCCGTGCCCTCCGTTGCAAGGAACAGGAACGTAGAGATGCCTCGCGCAAGCGAGTCGCAGCTCTCGTTATCGATCCGGCAGGAGGGTAGCGGTGCGATGAGGATGTTGCTGCGTGCAGCCTACAGCCTCACGCATGAGCTCGAAAGTCTTTATGTCGTCCGCATTACTATGGAAACATCAATCCTCTATCCATAGAACTCCGTCCATTCACTCACTTCTTCGCTCATCCATGCATTGCAAAACTTCTTCAATTCTGCCACAAAATAATTTTTCCAAAATATAACTTTGTATACAATTGTAAATTACATAAAATCGTTATATTATAAAAGGTAATAAAGTATTGTGAACGTATGAAGAGTAGAAATGCTTGTATCTGGAAAAGTATATTTATTTGCAACAATCCATGATGAGAAAATGGATTGGCACAACCCAGTTCCTGCTTATGGAGAAGTTCTTATTGAAGATGGCGAAGATATTCAAACTGTAGTTGATACGTATGAAACTGCATTTGAGAATCAAACGATCTCACCTATCATGGGGAGACACGATGAACTCGAGTTAAAAGAATGATTTGTTGAGGAACAAGCCGCTCAATAAGAACACTTAAACTTTTTTAAAAATAATCTTTATCAAAGGAGAGCGTTTTATGGGTAAATTTAAATGGATTGGTGTTTTAGTAGTATTGGTTGTTCTATTTTTTGTGTTTGACCCTTTTCGTGGGGAACCACCAAACCCCAAAGTAGAAGCACAAGGAAAAGATATTCCAACGGTTCAAGGATCATTTTGTTGGGATGGTCTATTGCGCAACCAATGTGTCGATAAAGTATATGTCGACGGACTCGATATGACGAAAAAAAGCAAACCAACTGTAGTATCCTCAAATAAAAAAATCGATATTTCGTTTGAAGACGAACCGGAATCTATTGAGATCGTTCGTTGGAAAGATAAGCAAGATGCTGAAAAAGTTACTTTAACTGGCGATGCCGTTACTGTCCCGAAAGAAACAGGAACGTATGCCTATGAAATCAAAGCAAAGTGGTCCAATGGTGACGGACAATTCGCTTTTTTGGTTAAAGTAGACTAACCCCCTCCCCTTTCCCCATACTTCCTCTTCTACCAACAGTCAATTGGCTGTTGGTTTTTTTTATTAATAACCAAGTATTTGTGATAAGACCTATATTTTAAATTAATTATTTCTATTTTTAAAACGCTCCGTGCCTTCCGTCGCAAGGAACAGGAACGTAGAGATGCCTCGCGCAAGCGATGTGCAGCTCTCGTTATCGGTCCGGCAGGAGGGCAGCGGTGCGATGAGGATGTTGCTGCGTGCAGCCTACAACCTCACGCATGAGCCCGACAAATCTCCTGATGTTGTACATTATGTAGAAAGAGCATCACTACCTATCTACAGGAGGATTGATTCACTTCAATCAGCTATCTCTCCTCGAACCTTCATTCACTCCACTACTTGTCTCACTACTGTATCCTCCATCACACCCTTCTATATAGAAAAGATCCGATAGACTTTCTCACCCGCAGTGGATCCGTCCACTGCGGGTCTCTCATTGCCCTTGGATTCGGGACGAATCCATTCCTTACTCGCTTGCGCTCTCTCAAAAGAAAAACGACGTCGTTTTTCGTCCATACTCTTGCGCGCGCGGACAGGACGGAGGTATCCCGTCCGTCTACGCTCTATCGTCTCTTTACAGCACACCTTGTGCTTTCAAGCTGACGTATTCGTCTCCGGCACCGACGATGATGTGGTCAAGAAGCTGAATACCGACGATGCGTCCGACCTCGACGAGCCGTTCGGTCACCTCGATATCTTCCCTCGATGGATGCGGGTCACCGCTCGGATGCTGATGGCTGACGATGAGCGACGTCGCATTGTTGAGGATGGCGGACTTGAAAATTTCTCTAGGGTGGACGACGCTCGAGTTGATGCTACCGACGTGTGCCCGATGGACGGCAATGACGCGGTTCTTCGTATTGAGTAGGATGACGAGGAACACCTCACGGTCATCGTCCTGGATGAAGCG